>CAVTVN010000019.1:0-90884 GCA_963738115.1 uncultured Gammaproteobacteria bacterium
TAGCCTGCGTAGATGCCGAGCAAGGCGGTTGAACTGGTATTGGTCACGCCGCCCTCGAGGGCATACCAGCGTTGCCCGCCGGTGGCGCCGATGTCATAGGTGAACCAGCCGCCGAACAGGAAACCCTGGCCGACGCCGCCGATATCGGGAAACACCTCGATTTCCAGGCCCTGGCCACCCGTCGCCGCGTTGAACCACGATCCGGTAATGCCATGCTGATCCGCATTGATGCCGCCGAATACCGTCGTGTTGAGCAACACCGACACGGTGTCGCCCTGATTGTCGGCGACGACGATGTCGGGCTTGCCGTCGCCGTTGACGTCGGCGGTCGTCACGCCGACCGGATCGGCGCCCGTGGCGAAGGTCTGCTGCGCGTTGAAGGTCGCGAGGCCTGAGCCGGGCGTCGTGGTATTGATCAGCACGGACACCGTAGCGTCGGTCTGGTTGGTGATGACGAGGTCGGGCCTGCCGTCGCCGTCGAGATCCGCCGCCGCGATGGACGCCGGGCCGAATCCATTGACGAAGGTCTGCTGGTCGGTGAAGGTGGGTATGGCCGCGCCTGTTGCGGTCGTGTTGAGAAACACCGAGGTGTAGATGGCGAAGGAATTGGCAACCGCGGTGTCGGGCTTGCCATCGCCGTTGAAATCGGCGGCGACGACGGAAACCGGACCCGGTCCGGTGACGAGCACCTGCTGGTCGGCGAAGCTGATCGAAGCAGCCCCTGCCCCCGTCGTGTTGAGCAATACCGAGGCGAGATCGCCGATATAGGCCGCCACGATGAGGTCGGGCTTGCCGTCGCCGTTGACGTCTGCGACCGCGAGCCATGCTGCTTCCAATCCGGCGCTGAATCGCTGCGGGTCGGCGAAGGTGAACGTGGTCGCGCCGGCTGCGGTGGTATTGCGATACACCGCGACATCGCTGTTGCCGACATTGGCAACGACGAGGTCGAGCTTGCCGTCGCCGTCGAAATCGGCCGCGGCGACGGAGTACGGATACGATCCCGTTGCAAACGTCTGCTGCGTGGCGAAGGTCGGCACCGCGGCGCCTGGCGGCGTCGTGTTGCGCAATATGGAAATCGTGCTGCTCGAGGCATTCGTGACGATGAGGTCGGGCTTGCCGTCGCCGTCGAGATCGGCGATCGCGACCGATGTCGGGTTCACTCCGACGGCGAAGCTCTGCTGCGCGGCGAAGGTCGGCGTCGTTGCGCCGGCCGCCGTCGTATTGATCAGGACCGAAATGGTGGCGCTGTTCTGGTTCGTGGCGACCAGGTCAATATTGCCATCGGCATTGAGGTCTCCGGCCGCGACGCCGTGCGGCGCCGTTCCCGTGGCGAATGCCTGCTGCGTGGCAAACGACACTGCGGCCTGCACGTACGCGGGAACCATGCAGCAAGCCAGCACGAGCAGCGGCGCCAGGCCGCGCAGCCCGGGATTCCAAACACTATCGGTGATTCTTTGCTCCACGACTGCCTCCTCATCCGGAACCCTCATTATAAGGCTCCCGCATTGGCCAAAGCTTAAATATGGCTGGCTAAACTTTGGCTGACGAAGAGAAGTCGAACGATCCGGCCGCCGGAAAACTGGCCGCAAGCGCCGCCCTGTTCGCCCGTCGCGCAGTGACTTCCAGCCAGTGACAGTACGCCGCGCTGCCACTATCCTCGCCGCTCCCCAGATCCAAGGACGCTGCATGGTTCGCTACGCAATGAGTCTCATCCTGGCCGGCTGCGCGTTGGGCGCGGCGGCGGGGCCCGTCACCGAGGCGGGCTATGCACGCGATCCACAGCAGGCCATCGATCAGTCTTACACGAGCAAGATCGCCGAGTACACGACCGACCCCCTGGGCAGGAGCCCGAGTGCCACGGAGGCCGTGGATGGCCGAGAGGGGCCCTCCTTCAATTCGCCGCTGACCAACTACCTGCCGGCCTCGGCCACCGTGCCGACGCCAGCCAAGGTACTCGGCGACGTGGCCGGCGCGCCGAACATGCTGCCGTACTCGAAGGACGTCTACCGCTACTTCGACATGCTCGCCGCGGCGAGCCCGAGGGTAAAAGTATACCGAATCGGCAAGACCGAGGAAGGCCGCGACATGATTGCCGTCGCCGTCGCCGACGAGTCGCTGCTGGCCGGCCTGAAGGACAACGACGCGCGCCTGGCGCAACTGGCCGATCCGCGCACGCTTGGCATGGACGACGCGAAAGCCGAACCGCTGATCGCACAGGCGACGCCGGTCTACTACATCACCGGCACGATCCACTCGCCGGAAACCGGCGCACCGACCGCCTTGATGGAGCTGGCCTACCGCCTCGCCGTCGACGATGCGCCGTATATCCGCAAGATCCGTTCGAAAGTGATAACGCTGATCACGCCGGTCGTCGAAGTCGACGGCCGCGACCGCATGGTCGACCTGTACAACTGGCATCGCGCCAATCCCGGCAAGACGCCGCCGCCGCTGCTGTACTGGGGACACTACGTCGCCCACGACAACAACCGCGATGCGATGGGCCTGACTCTGAACCTGTCGCGCAACGTGCTCGATACCTACCTCGCCTGGCACGCGCAGGTACTGCACGACCTGCACGAGTCGGTGCCGTTCCTTTACGACAACACCGTCGGCGACGGGCCGTACAACGCCTGGGTTGATCCGATCCTGACCGGCGAGTGGCAACAGCTCGGCTGGGACAACGTGCAGGAGATGACCAAGTTCGGCATGCCCGGTGTGTTCACGCACGGCGACTTCGACACGTGGAGTCCCGGCTACCTCATGTTCATGGCCGCGATGCACAACGGCATCAGCCGCCTGTACGAAACGTTCGGCAACGCCGGCGCCGACACGCAGGAACGCATTCTCGATCCGGACGAATACGCGCGCACGTGGTACAAGCCGAACCCGCCGCTGCCGAAGGTGCGCTGGTCGCAGCGCGACAACAACAACTACGAACAGACCGGGCTGCTGACGGCGCTCAGCTACTTTGCCGACAACGGCACGCAGTTCCTGCGCAACTTCTATCTGAAGAGCAAGCGCTCGATCGACAAGCCGAACACGAACGGACCGGCTGCGTACGTCCTGCCGGCCGACGATGCGCACCGCGGCGCGCAGGCGCAGCTGTTGCGCGTACTGCAGGCACAGCATGCCGAGATCAGCCGCGCGAGCGCGCCGCTGACGGTGCAGGTGCCGGCGCCACGCGAGAAGGACGCCAAGTCTGATGAGAACAAGGACAAGACCCGGGCGAAGACCGCAGCGCGCACCTTCGCTGCCGGCAGCTACATCGTGCGCATGGACCAGCCGTATTCGCGCATCGCCGACGCGTTGCTCGATCGGCAGTTCTGGGCACCGGACGATCCGCAAAAGCATCCGTACGACGACACCGCCTGGTCGATGGGCGACCTGTTCGGCAGCGAAGTCGTACGCGTGACCGACAAGGCGGTGCTACAGGCCGCGATGGAGCCGGTGCACGAAGCGGTTCGCGTCGCCGGTGGCGTGCACGGCTCCGGCGGCGTCTACGTCATCGACAACAATGCGGATACCGCGTTGATCACGCTGCGCTACGCGCTCAAGGATGCCGAAATCGCCATCGCCGAAAAGGCGTTCGACGCCGATGCGCGCCACTACAACGCCGGCGCACTGCTTGTACGCAAAGTGGACAATGCCGCATTTTCGCGAAAGCTGGCGGAACTCGGGCTGGATGCGTACGCGCTCGCCTCCGCACCCGATGTGCCGAGCCACCGGATCGGCACGCCGCGCATCGCCTTGATGCACACGTGGATATTCACGCAGACCGAAGGCTGGTGGCGCATGGCGCTGGAGAAGCTCGGCGTGCCGTACAGCTACATCAGTACGCAGACGGCGGCGCGCGAAGCGGATCTGAAGTCGAAGTACGACGTGATCCTGTTCGGACCGGTCGGCATCGGCAGTTCCGCGGCGATCCTCAACGGCACGCCGTTGTGGGGCGACCCGATTCCGTGGAAGGTCACGGCGCTGACGCCGAACATGGGCATCGATCAGACCGACGACATCCGGCCGGGCCTCGGCGGTGCCGGCCTGGCGCACCTGCAGCGCTTCGTCGAAGCCGGCGGCGTGCTGATCGCCTCCGAGGACGCAGCGAAATTCGCCATCGAGATGGGCCTTGCTCCGGGCGTGTCGGTCGCTCCCGACAAGGACCTGCGCGTGGTCGGCAGCGTGCTCAAGACGGTCGTCGTCGACGCCGACAGTCCGGTCACGTATGGCTACGGCAAGGATTTCGCCGCGTACAGTGCGGAAGGCATGTCATTCAAGATCAGCAACCTGATCGCGCGCGGCGATCGTCTGCCGACCGCGAAGGACTACAAGCGCCCGACCGGCCGTGGCGGTCCGCACGATGCCGACATGCCCGAGGGCCGCGTCGGCGCCGAAGCGCCGGAGCTGCCTGATGTGAAGCCGTGGGAGGCGGTGCCGCTGAACGACGAGCAGTTGCGCTACTCGGTGTTCGGGCCGCGGGTCGTCATACCGGAGAATCTTCGTCCGCACACGATCGTACGCTTCGCCGCCAGCGACGAGTTGCTGGTTTCGGGCCTGCTGCAAGGTGGCGGTGCACTGGCCGAGCATGCGGCGGTCGTCGACGCACGCGTCGGCAAGGGCCACACGGTCCTGTTCGCGATCAACCCGATCTGGCGTGGTGAAACCATCGGCAGCTACGCGCTGGTCTTCAACGCGATTCTCAATTTCGACCGCCTGACTCCAGCAGCAAACAAATAGTCCGCTCGTCCCCTCTGCACCCGAGACGGAGGGGATGGCTATTCGCTAGGCGTCAGGCAGCCGGCATCAGCACGGCGCGGCCGCGTTCGAGTGCAGCGGTGCCGCTGCGCGCAAGTTCGAGCACACGCGCGACCGACTCGAGTTCGGCGAGGAAGACATTCACCTCGCCGCTGCTGCCGGCGAAACGAATCATGTACGTGGCGTCGTCGGTATCCGACAACAAGGCGCCCGCATGGCGGCCGACGCATTCATGCAGTTCGGTCGCACGCTTCGGCGCAACGGCAACTTTTACCATCAGCAACTCGGCCTCGAGGTGATCGCGCGCGGTCAAATCCGCAATCTCGAGCACGTCGACGAGCTTGCGCGACTGGTTGACGATCTGATCGATCACCGCTTCGTCGCCGAAAGTGACCAGGGTCAGGCGCGACACGGCAGGATCATGCGTCGTCGCTACGGTCAGGGAATCGATATTGTATCCACGAGCCGAAAACATGCCGGCAACGCGCGCCAGCGCGCCGGCTTCGTTTTGCAGGAGGATGGAAATGATGCGGCGCATGGCTCAACGACAGGGCTGAGGGCTGAGGGCTGAGGGCTGAGGGATGGCGGTGGCATCTGGTTTCATGGTTTGCTCTCGATCTTGGTCCGGATCTCGTGAGCTGTTGCTGCGGTCTACTCTTCAGCGCTCAGCCCTTGGCCCTCAGCCCTCGCTCTCCTCAAAACATCCCCGACGGCGACGCCTGCTGCCGTGCCTCGATCTGCGCGCGCGACGGAATCCAGTCGCCGGTGATCATCTGCGCGTAGCTCATGCCGGGCCCCACCATCGGATAGACGCCCGCGTCGGGATCGATCACGACCTCGAGGAAAGCCGGACCCTTGAACGCGATGAAGTCGGCCACGACCTGTGCGATGTCTTCGGGTTTGTCGAGCCGGCGCGCCCATGGGAAGCCGTCGGCTTCGGCCGCCTTGACGAAATCCTTCTTGTGCAGACTCTTGTCGCTGGCCGAGAAGCGACCCTTGAAGAACAGTTTCTGCCACTGCCGCACCATGCCGTCACCATGGTTGTTCATCACGACGATCTTGACCGGCAGGTCGTAGGTCGTCACGGTTTCGAGCTCGCCGAGATTCATGCGGATGCTGGCGTCGCCGTCGATGTCGATCACCATCATGTCCCTCCGCGCGAACTGCGCGCCGATTGCCGCCGGCAGACCGAAGCCCATCGTGCCCATCGAACCCGAGCTGAGCCATTGGCGCGGCTCGCGAAAATCGAAGTACTGCGCGGCCCACATCTGGTGCTGGCCGACGCCGGTGCTGATGATCGCGCGACCCTGCGTGTGCCGGTTGATCTCTTCGATCACCGCATACGGCTGGATCAGGGCGGCGGCGCGATCGTAGTTCATCGCATGATCGCGCTTGAGGCGCGCGACATGCTCGTGCCACTCGCCGTAGGTGCCCTGCTCGAGCGGATGGAAGCCGCGCTCGAACGCGTACGTACGCAGTGCGTCGAGAGCCGGCGCCAGGTCGCCGAGATGGTGCCAGTCGGCGCGCTTGACCTTGTTGATCTCGGCCGGGTCGACATCGAATTGGGCGACATACTTCGCGCGCGGCGCGAACTGTTTCGGCACGCCGGCAACGCGATCGTCGAAGCGCGCGCCGACCGCAATCAGGAAGTCGCAGTCGTCGACGGCATAGTTCGCGTACGCGGTGCCATGCATGCCGAGCATGTGCAGCGAAAGCGGCGTCGTCGTGTCGCAGGCGCCGAGTCCCATCAACGTCGTCGTCACCGGAATCCCGAACGCCTGCGCGAACTCGCGCAGCTCATGCGCGGCACCGGCCGAGACGACGCCGCCGCCGGCATAGATCAGTGGCCGCCTGGCTTCGCGCAGGTGCGTGAGAAACTCCTCGCAGTGAATCTTGCCGAGAGCCGCTTCGCGCACCGTCGCCATGCGCGTGCGATAGCCGGACACCGGCAGCGTGCAGGCGCCGTCGAAGACCAACTGCACGTTCTGAATGTCCTTCGGGATGTCGACGACGACAGGGCCGGGCCGGCCACTGCGCGCGATCTCGAACGCCGTGCGCATCGTCGCTTCGAGCTTTGCCGCGTCGGTAACGAGGAATACATGCTTGGCGCACGATGCCATGATGCTGCTGATCGGCGCCTCCTGGAATGCGTCGGTGCCGATGGCCGCGGTCGGCACCTGGCCGCAGATCACCACGATCGGAATGGAGTCGGCCATCGCATCGCGCACCGGCGTGACCGTATTGGTCGCGCCGGGACCGGAGGTGACCAGCGCGACGCCGACCTTGCCGGATGCACGCGCATATCCCTGCGCCATGAATCCGGCGCCCTGCTCGTTCGCCGGCACGATCAGCGGCAATGGCTCGCTGCTGTCCGCCCGCAGGTGATCGCGGTTGTAGCGAAACACGGCGTCGTACACCGGCAGGATCGCGCCGCCCGAATAGCCGAACACGACGCTGACGCCCTCATCGGCCACGACCTGTACGACGATGTCGGCACCGCTGAGCCGGGTGCCGGCCAGTGGATGGGTCGAAGCTTCAGTGGGTTGCAATAGCGCGTTCATGTTCCAAATTCCTTCGCTTGAGCCCCGGAGAGGGGTAGGGATGAGGATCCTGTGTTGCATTGCCTTCGATACGAGACTGAACCCTCATCCGGCGCTGCGCGCCACCTTCTCCCAATGGGAGAAGGAAGAGCATCAGCCCACCTTCTTCAACGCAGGCGTCGGTTGAGCAACAGCCGCCGGCGCGGGATTGAGCCACGGCATGCGCGCACGCAATGCCGCGCCGACTTTTTCGATCTGGTGATCAAGATCGGCCTGCTTGTAGGCCTTGTAGTTCGGCAATCCGGCGGCGTACTCGGCCGTCCATTCCTTCGCGAACGTGCCGTCCTGGATTTCCTTCAGGACCTGGCGCATCTTGTCCTTGGTCGCCGCGTCGACGACACGTGGTCCACGCGTGTAGTCGCCGTATTGCGCGGTCTCGGAAACGAACGTGAGCATCTTGGTCAGGCCGCCCTCGTAGAACAGATCGACGATGAGCTTGAGTTCGTGCATGACCTCGTAGTAGGCGATTTCGGGCTTGTAGCCGGCCTCGACCAGCGTCTCGAAGCCGTGCCGCACGAGTTCGCTGACACCGCCGCACAGCACGGCCTGCTCGCCGAACAGATCGGTCTCGGTTTCTTCCTTGAAATCGGTTTCGATCAGCATCGCGCGTGCACCGCCGATACCGGCAGCGTAGGCAAGCGCCTTGGCGCGGCCCTGGCCGCTGGCATCCTGATGCACGGCATACAGGCACGGCACGCCGCGGCCGATCTCGTATTCCTTGCGCACCAGCGCGCCCGGGCCCTTCGGCGCGACCAGGATCACGTCGATGTCGGTGCGCGGCGCAATCGTCTTGAAGTGGACGTTGAAGCCATGCGCGAACAACAGCGCGGCGCCAGCCTTGATGTTCGGCGCTATGACTTCCGCGTACAGCCTCGGCTGCACCATGTCCGGCGTCAGCACGGCGACGAGATCGGCGCCCTTGACGGCTTCGGCAGGCTCGACGACGCGCAACCCATCCGCCTCGGCGGTAACCTGCGTCGGGCCGCCGCGGCGAAGGCCTACGACTACGTCGAGGCCGGAATCGCGCAGGTTCAGCGCGTGCGCGCGGCCCTGGCTGCCGTAACCGAGCACCGCGATGCGTTTGCCTTCGAGCGCCTTGGCCGTCACTTTCGTTTCTGTACTCATTTCGATCTCCTGGATCTGAAGAAAAACCTTTGAGGCGTATCAACGCGGATTTACGCGGATAAAGCCAAGTTCGAACTGATCATTTGCTTTCTCTATCGCGTTCATCCGCGTAAATCCGCGTCCAAAATAGTTCTAGCTCTAGATTTCAATGACGGCGCCGCGCGCAGCGGAGCCTACGGTTTTTGCGTACTTGGCCAACACACCGCGCGTCACGCGCGGCGGCAGCGCGGTCCACGACGCACGGCGCGTATCGAGATCCGCATCGGTTTCGATCACGCGCCGCTCGGCATCGATGACGATGCGGTCGCCCTCGTGCAGCAGTCCGATTGGTCCGCCGCGCGCCGCTTCGGGCGCGATGTGGCCGACCATGAAACCGTGCGTCGCGCCGCTGAAGCGGCCGTCTGTGATCAGCGCGATCGAGCCGCCTAAGCCCCGCCCGACCAGCGCCGCGGTGACGGCGAGCATCTCGCGCATGCCGGGACCTCCCGAGGGACCTTCGTTGCGGATCACGACGATGTCTCCCGCCACGATCTCGCCCGCCTGCACGGCGGCGAAGCATTCTTCCTCGCTGTCGAACACGCGCGCGGGGCCTTCAAAGCGCAGCACGCCCTGCGCCGCCAGTTTCAGCACGCAGCCCTCCGGCGCCAGATTGCCGTACAGGATCGAATAGCCGCCGCGCGGCTTCACCGGCGCCGAGAGCGGGCGAACGACCTGTTGTCCAGCCGGTGCCAGCGGCGCTGCCCGGAGTTCCGCGAACAGGCTGCGGCCAGTCACCGTCGGCGAATCCTCCAGCAGGCCGCCCTTGTTCAATTCGCGCGCGACCGTCGCGGTGCCGCCCGCCGCCGCCAGTTCGACCGCGGTGAAGCGCCCGGCCGGTTTGAGATCGGCGATGACCGGCGTCGTGCGCGACATGTGCTCGAAGATTTCCAGGTCGAGCGGTTGTTCGGCCTCGTGCGCGATGGCGAGCAGATGCAGCACCGCGTTGGTCGATCCCGCCGTCGCCGCCGCCATGCGCGCGGCGTTGTTGAATGCCGCCGGCGTCAGTACATCGCGTGGCCGCAGGTTCTTCCGCAGGCACTGCATGACGAGTTCGCCGCACTGGCGCGCAACCGCACGTTTGTCGGCGTGTGTTGCCGGCACGTCGTTCGCGCCGAGCGGTGAAAGGCCGAGCGCAGTCAGGATCATCGCCATCGTGTTGGCGGTGAACTGGCCGCCACAGGCGCCGGCGCCGGGGCAGGCGCGCCGCTCCACCTCGTCGAGCCTTTCGTCCGAGAGTTTGCCGGCGCCGTGCGCACCGACGGCTTCGAAAACGTCCTGTATCGTGATCGATTTGCCGTCGAGCGTGCCGTGCGCGATCGTGCCGCCGTACAACGCCAGGCCCGGCAGATTCATGCGTGCGAGCGCCATTGCCGCGGCCGGGATCGTCTTGTCGCAGCCGCACAGCACCAGCACCGCGTCGAGGCAATGGCCTTCGACCGCAAGTTCGATCGAGTCGGTGATGATTTCGCGGCTGACCAGCGAGGCGCGCATGCCCGGCGAACCCATCGCTATGCCGTCGGTCACGGCAATAGTATTGAACTCGAACGGCGTGCCGCCGGCTGCGCGCACGCCATCGGCGGCGGCAGCAGCAAGGTCGCGGAGATTGAGGTTACAAGGCGACACGTTCGACCAGCTGTGCACGATGCCGACCAGCGGTTTTGCGATGGCCGCATCGTCGAGCCCGGTCGCGCGCAGCATCGCACGCGCCGGCGCGTGATCGGGACCGCCCTTGATGGCATCACTGCGCATGCGCGAACTCCTTTTGGCGAACGCCGTCGCAATGAAGCTGCGCCTGCAAGCCCTCTCCCCCATCGGCTGCATCGATGGGGGAGAGGGTTGGGTGAGGGGGCTGTGCCCCGCAATTCCACAACGTTGAGTTAATGCGACGCGTCGCCCCCTCACCCCAGCTCTCTCCCCCAAGCGTGGCTTGGGGGAGAGAGGGCAGTGCAGTCGCACGTATCATTGGCGTAGGAGCAGCCAAAAATCTCACAATCACGCCGCCTCCTTCGCGCGCGCCGAAGCACCAACCGCATCCAGAACCGCCGCCGTGACTTCCTTCGTACTCGCGCTGCCACCGAGATCGCGCGTCAGCACGCCGCGCTCGATCACGGCGTCGACCGCCGCTTCGATCGCTTGCGCTTCGCCTTCCAGTCCCAGCGAATGGCGCAACAACAGCGCTGCGCTCAGTATCGTGCCGAGTGGATTGGCCAAGCCCTTGCCGGCGATGTCGGGGGCCGAGCCGTGAATCGGCTCGTAAAGTCCGGCCTTGCCGTCGCCGAGCGACGCCGAAGGCAGCAGGCCGAGCGAACCGGCCAGCGCGGCGGCCTCGTCGGTGAGGATGTCGCCGAACAGGTTCTCGGTGACGATGACGTCGTAGGCGCTCGGCTTCGTCAGCAGCAGCATCGCCATCGAGTCGACCAGCTGGTGTTCGAGCGTGACGTCGGGGAATTCCTGCGCGACGCGGGTAACCGTGCTGCGCCAAAGGCGCGAGGTTTCGAGCACGTTGGCCTTGTCGACATGCGTGACATGACGGCGGCGCGCGCGGGCGAATTCAAACGCGCGGCGCGTCGCGCGCTCGATCTCGGCGACGGTGTAGCGGCATTCGTCGGTGGCGGTATCCGCCGTGCGTGTCTTCGCGCCGAAATACGCGCCGCCGGTCAGTTCGCGCACGAACAGCAGGTCGACGTTGCGCAATTTCTCGTCCTTCAGGGGCGACAGCGCGGTCAATTTCGGATGCACGCGCACCGGGCGCAGGTTCGCGTAGACACCGAGTGCGGCACGCAATCCGAGCAGGCCCTGCTCGGGCCGTATTTTCGCGTTCGGATCGGACCACTTCGGGCCGCCGACGGCGCCGAGCAGGACCGCGTCGGCGGTCTTGCATGCGGCCAGCGTGGCCGGCGGCAGCGGTTCGCCATGCTCATCGATCGCGATGCCGCCGATTGCATGCTCGGCGAACGTGAACTCGTGACCGCCGCGTTCGGCGACGGCTTTGAGCACGGCAACCCCGGCGGTAGTGACTTCCGGTCCGATACCGTCGCCAGGCAATACGACGATCTGGGCTTTCATGCCGCCTCCCGCGCTTCGAATGCAGCAATGTCGTTTTCGTGCTTCAGCAGAAAGCCCAGCTGATCCACGCCACTCAACAGGCAGTGTCGCGCGAAGGGTTCCAGTTCGAACGTGAAACGGCCGCCGTCGGGCAGTTCGATGAAACCCTGCGCCACGTCGATCGTGAGTTCGAGAGCGGGATGGTCAAGCAGGTAGCGATGCTCGCCTTCGCTCAGCACGACCGCGAGCAGCCCGTTTTTCAGCGCGTTGCCGCGGAAAATGTCGGCAATCTCGCTCGACAGCACGGCGCGGATGCCGTAGTCGAGCAGCGCCCAGGGCGCATGCTCGCGCGATGAGCCACAGCCGAAGTTGCGCCCGGCAACGAGAATCTCGCAGCCTTGCGCCGGCGGTTTGTTCAGGGCGAAGTCCAGATCCGGACTGCCGTCGGCGCGATAGCGCCAGTCGTTGAACAGCGCCTTGCCCAGACCCGTGCGCTGCGTCGTCGTCAGGAATCGCGCCGGAATGATGCGATCGGTGTCGATGTTCTCGTGCGGCAACACGACCGTGCGGGAATGAATGTGCGTGATGGGTTTCATGGGTTCTGTCGGAAATTGGGAATCGGGAATCGGGAATCGGTTCGAGCACGGAGCTGCCGGCTGCGGAGTGCGATCCGCTCTCCAGATTCCCGATTCTCGATTCTCGATTGCCGGCAATTCATGCCGCAGCCTCCTGCACGAACGCCGATGGATCGGCGATGTGTCCGGCGATCGCCGACGCGGCCGCTACCAGTGGGCTGGCCAGCACCGTGCGCACGCCGGGACCCTGGCGGCCCTCGAAATTGCGGTTGCTCGTGCTGACGACGAGCTGGCCCGGCTTGCCGATGTCGCCGTTCATGCCCAGGCACATCGAACACCCGGCCTCGCGCCACTCGGCGCCGGCCGCGCGAAAGACTTCGTCGAGACCCTCGCCTTCCGCATCGCGCTTGATCTGCTCGGATCCGGGAACGACGAGCATGCGCACCGTCGCTGCGACCTTGCGCCCACGCAACACGCCGGCGGCCGCGCGCAGGTCGGACAGGCGCGAATTCGTGCAGCTGCCGAGGAAGACGATATCGACCGGCGTGCCGGCCAGCGGCTTGCCGGCTTCGAGGCGCATGTAGCCGAGCGCGCGCTTTTCCTGCGCGTTGGCCGCGGCGGGAATCGGCGCATCGAGCGTGGTGACCATGCCCGGATGCGTGCCGTAGGTGACGCTCGGCCGGATCCGGCTGGCGTCGATCTGCACCTCGCGATCGAAGTGCGCATCGGCGTCGGAATTCAGCGCCGACCAGCGCGCGACGGCGGTATCGAACGCGGCGCCCTGCGGCGCGTGTGGACGTCCCTTGAGATAGGCGAACGTGGTTGCATCCGGAGCGATCAATCCGGCGCGCGCACCGGCTTCGATCGACATGTTGCAGACGGTCATGCGTTCTTCCATCGACAACGCCTCGATCACTCCGCCGCGATACTCGAGCACATGCCCGGTGCCGCCGTTGACGCCGATCGTGCCGATGATGTGCAGGATCAGGTCTTTCGCCGTCACGCCGGGGCGCAACCTGCCGCTCACGTTGATCGCGAACGCCTTCGGCTTTCGCTGCAGCAGGCACTGCGTCGCGAGCACGTGGCCGACTTCGGTCGTGCCGATGCCGAAGGCCAGCGCCCCGAACGCACCGTGCGTCGAGGTATGGCTGTCGCCACAGACGATCGTCATGCCCGGCTGCGTCGCGCCGACTTCAGGGCCAATGACATGGACGATGCCGCGGTTCGCGCTGCCCCATCCGAACAACTGGATGTCGAACTCGCGCGTGTTCGCTTCGAGCTGCGCGACCTGCGACTCGGCCTCGGCCGTCACGTAGGCGCGCTTGCCCGATGCGTCCGGCGGCAGCGTCGGCGTCGAGTGATCGAACGTCGCCAGCGTCTTGCCCGGGCGGCGCACGCGCAATCCGCGCTCGCGGAGCTCGGAAAAGGCTTGCGGCGAGGTGACTTCGTGGACCAGGTGCAGATCGACGTAAAGGATCGCCGGCGTCGCCACCGTCTCGGCGCGCACGAGGTGCGCGTCCCAGATCTTGTCGAGCAGTGTCTTTCCGCTCATGCCGCCACCTTTTCTTCCGATGCAGCGACCTCGGCGGCCACTTCGACCGGTGTCAGCCAGCCCCAGCGATCGGCAGTGCTGCCGTCGAACAGGCCAAAGAACGCCTTCTGCAAAGCGCGCGTAACCGGTCCGGGTTTGCCGTCACCCACGTTCTTGCGGTCGACCGAACGCACCGGCGTGATTTCAGCCGCCGTGCCGGTCAGGAAGATTTCGTCGCTGCAATACAGCGCCTCGCGCGGCAAGTCGCGTTCCTCGACCGCCATGCCCAGATCGGCGGCCAGCGTGATCACCGTGTCGCGCGTGATGCCGGCGAGCACACCCGCGCTGGTCGGCGGCGTCAGCAGCTTGCCGCGCCGGACCAGGAACAGGTTCTCGCCGGCGCCTTCCGTCAGCAAGCCATTGCAGCCGAGCGCGATGCCTTCGGCGTAGCCGCCGCGCTGCGCTTCGAGTCCCACCAGCTGGCTGTTGAGATAGTTGCCGCCGGCCTTGGCCCAGCTCGGGAATGTGTTCGGCGCCGGCCGGTTCCACGACGATACGCACACGTCGGCGCCATGTTCCAGCGCGTCGCCGAGATAGGCGCCCCAGTCGAGCGCCATGATCGCGACATCGACCGGAGAGCCGGCCTTGGCCAGCACGCCGAGGCCGCCGGCGCCGCGAAACACGATCGGCCGGACGTAGGCGGAAGCCATGCGGTTCGCGCGGATCAGCTCCAGGCACGCCGCGTTGATCTGATCCTCGCTGTAGCCGATGTCGATCTCGTAGATCTTCGCCGACTCGAACAGGCGCCGCGTGTGGTCGGCAAGACGGAAATAGGCAGGTCCCTGGTTCGTCGCATAAACGCGCTCACCTTCGAACACCGAAGAACCGTAATGCAGCGCGTGCGCGCTGACGTGGCAGGTGGCATCCTGCCAGGGCTTGAGTCGTCCGTTGTGCCAGATCAATTCGGCGTTCTTCATCTGATTTTCCTTGCTGGGTTCTTCAGAGGAGCTTAAAAATAGCTCTGCTCTTAGGCTTGGTTCGCCGCAATAGGTAGCGGCTGACCGAGATTCAGGCGTTCGATTCGGTTGACGACCTCGAGCGCGGCTTGCGCCGCGGCTTCGACGATGTCGGTGGACACGCCGCGGCCGCACAGCTCTCGGCCGCCGTGATTCACGACCAGTGTCGCCCGCCCCTGCGCGTCGGCGCCGTTGCTGAGCGAGTGGATCTGGAAGTCGTCGATGTCGAGCGGCATGCCGGCGGCGCGCGTGATCGCACGCAACACGGCGTGCACCGGACCGTCACCGAGCGCCGCTTCGGCGGCGACGCGACCGTCCGCGTGCTTGAGCTTGACCGAAGCCGACGCGCCATTGCCCAGGTGCGTCGTCGCATGCAGATGCTGCAGGCGCCACGGGCCGACCGCCTCGGGATCGAGGCCGAGTGCCAGCGCATCAAGATCGCTGTCGAATACTTCCTTCTTCTTGTCGGCCAGCGTCTTGAAGCGCGTGAATATTTCGTCGAGTTGCGGTTCGGTGAGTTCGTGACCGAGATTGGCCAGGCGTTCGCGCAATGCGTGACGGCCCGAATGCTTGCCGAGCACGAGTTGCGTGCGCGAGAAACCGACGTCCTCGGGACGCATGATCTCGTAGGTCTCGCGATGCTTGAGCATGCCGTGCTGGTGGATGCCCGATTCATGGGCAAAGGCGTTGTCGCCGACCACGGCCTTGTTGCGCGGAATCGTCGCGCCGACCACGTCGGCAAGCAGGCGCGCCGTCGGGTACAGCAGTGGCGTGCGGATGCCGGTTTCGAACTTGTAGAGGTCGCTGCGCGTGCGCAGCGCCATGACGACTTCCTCGAGCGCGGCGTTGCCGGCGCGTTCACCGATGCCGTTGATCGTGCATTCGACCTGGCGCGCACCCGCGTGGAGCGCGGCGAGGCTGTTCGCCACGCCCAGGCCGAGATCATTGTGGCAATGGGCGCTCAGCAGCACCTTGTCGATGCCTCGCACCTCGCGCTTCAGTCGCGCAAACAGCGCGCCGATTTCGTCCGGTGTCGTGTAGCCGACGGTGTCGGGGACGTTCACTACCGTCGCCCCTGCTTCGATCATGACCGATAGCGCTTCGATCAGGTATTCAGGCTCGGTACGGATGGCGTCCTCTGCGGAGAACTCGACCTCTTCACACAGTTCGCGCGCGCGGCGCACGGCCTTGGCGCCGACATCGAGCACCTGTTCACGGCTCATGTTGAGCTTGTGCCGGCGATGGATCGGGCTGGTCGCGAGGAAGATATGGATGCGTGCGCGCCCCGCCTTCTCGGTCGCGCGGGCGACGGCTTCGATATCGCCGAACTGCGCGCGCGCCAGGCCGCAGATGGTCGGGCCGCGCACTTCGCTGGCCACCGCGCGCACCGATTCGAAGTCGCCGTCGGACGCCTGCGGGAATCCGGCCTCGATCACGTCGACGCCGAGATCGGCGAGCGCGTGCGCCATGCGCAGTTTCTGCGCCCGCGTCATCGAGAATCCGGGTGCCTGCTCGCCGTCGCGCAGCGTCGTGTCGAATACGCGTATGCGCTCGGGCAGCTTGGTCGTTACGTGGGGTTCGCTGGTTTGGGTCATAGTTTTTTGTCGCGGGCTTTGCGCATCTGCCGGAAATTGCTCCTGCATTTCGCCGGGCAGGAGCCCAAGTGCCTCGGAGGCCAAGGATGGCCGAGAGAGGCCGGCATACCGGCCATCCATGACCATAAAAAAACCCCGCATCCGTTTCCGGGTGCGGGGTTTTTGGAATCTTCGCCTGATGTTGCTAGACGCGCCCTAACCCGCACCTCCGTTGGTAATGAGAAGTACGAGTACAAGGACGAGAAGCGCAATCGCACGCGCATCGGCAACCCGCAAAACCAGTGCAAACTGGTCGTTCAGGGTCGTAATGCTGGCGGTGCTGCGGTGCGACATAACCCGACCCTAACGAACGCGGTGGGGGTATGTCAACTGTTTTTTTGGGGAATGTCGCGAAATCGGCGCAGTCAGGCGTCAAACGCCCGTTCGGATGGCTAGACGTCTTGACGCCTTTGCGGCCAATAGTTGCAGATGCAACTATCGGCGCGAGCCGTTGCCTCGCGAATCGCGCGGGAGAATGGCTGCTATCCGTTCAACCCCTGCGGATCAGGCGAACGGATCCTTCAGGACGATCGTGTCGTCGCGGTCGGCGCCGGTGGCGACGAGCGCGATGTGCGTTTCCGCCAGTTCCTCGACCGAACGCAGGTAGGCCCGTGCTGCCGGCGGCAGCTTGTTGAACTCGCGGATGCCGCAGGTCGGTTCTTCCCAGCCGGGAAAGTCGAGATAGACCGGCTTGCACTCGTCCCAGCCGGCGGCATCGAGCGGCGCCAGTTCGCGGCGCTTGCCGCGATATTCGTAGGCGATGCAGACACGGATCGTCGGCAGGCCATCGAGCACGTCGAGTTTGGTGATCGCCAGGCCGTTGATGCCGTTGATCAGCACTGCCCGCTTCAGCGCGACCAGATCGATCCAGCCGCAGCGACGCGGACGCCCGGTCGTCGCACCAAACTCGTTGCCGCGCTTGCGCAGCGCTTCGCCTGTCGCGTCGTCGAGTTCGGTGGGGAAAGGGCCGCCGCCGACGCGTGTCGCGTAGGCCTTGCAGATACCGAGCACGTAGTCGATGTCGCAGGCGCCGACACCGGTGCCGGCGCAGGCGCCGCCGACGGTCGTGTTCGACGAAGTGACGTACGGATAGGTGCCGTGGTCGATGTCGAGCAGCGAACCCTGCGCACCTTCGAACATGATGTGGCCGCCGCTGCGCCGTATCTGATGCAGCGTCATCGCCACGTCGTCGATCATCGGCTTGACGTAGTCGCCGAAGGCCAGCGCCTCGTCGAGCACCTGCTGGTAGTCGACTTCCGCCGCCTTGAGCCAGTTCTTCAGCACGAAATTGTGATAGTCGACAACGTGGCGCAGCTTGCCCGGCAACTCGTTCGGATACATCAGGTCGGCGACGCGAATGCCGCGGCGCGCGACCTTGTCCTCGTAGGCCGGCCCGATGCCGCGGCCGGTCGTGCCGATTGCCTTTTCACCGGATGCCTTCTCGCGGGCCTGATCCAGCGCAATGTGGTACGGCATGATCAGTGGCGTGGCTGGGCTGATCCGCAGGCGTGAACGCACTTCGACGCCCGTTGCTTCGAGCTCGCCGATTTCGTGCTGTAGCGCGGCCGGCGACAACACAACCCCGTTGCCTATGAGGCACAACACGCCTTCGCGCAGGATGCCCGACGGAATCAGGTGCAGCACCGTCTTCTTGCCGCCGATGACCAGCGTATGCCCGGCGTTGTGTCCGCCCTGGAAGCGCGCGACCGCGCTGACGCGCTCGGTCAGCAGGTCGACGATCTTGCCCTTGCCTTCGTCGCCCCACTGGGCTCCGAGTATTACAACTGACTTGCCCATTTCGTTCTCGCTTCGCTGTGACGTTTCGCGCTGATGCATGCCGCCTCGCACCGCGCTTGCGCTACCCGTCACCAGACCACAGGCGACGTCATCCCCGCGAAAGCGGGGATCCATCTTGATTGTATCCGTTTGCGCGCGCGGGCACGTGCGATGCCAGCTCACAGGCGGCTTCTGCCACACCTTCCTGCGCCGATGCGCAGCCGCACCGATTCAATTCACGAACTGGAGCACCAGCACACCGACCCCCACCATCACACCGCCGATGATGCGCAGCTGGCGTGGTTCGAGCTGGCGCATCTGCTCTACCACTCGCTGCCAAGCGTGCGGCGCGGCGAACAGGAACAGGCCTTCGATCACGAAGACCAGGCACAGAGCCGCGAGCAAGTCATGCACTCAGGTCACCGCAACGGCAAACACCATCCCCACCACATAAGGTGGAGGGCTCACACGCTACACTCACCGAGGCGCGCCAGTCGACGACAAGCGCGCAACGGGCGCGCTCACTTTCCCTTTGTCTCAGCTTCGTTGAAGTAGCGCAGGAACTCGGACTTCGGATCGAGCACCATGACGTCGCCGCCCTTGAACGACTCGCGATAGGCGTTGAGGCTGCGGTAGAACGCATAGAAGTCGGGATTCTTCGAATACGCCGCAGAATAGATTTCCGCTGCCTTGGCGTCGCCTTCGCCTCGTGCCAATTGCGCATCGCGCTCGGCTTCGGCCTTGATCACGATGACCTGGCGGTCCGCATCCGCGCTGATCTTGGCCGCTTCTTCGCGGCCGTTCGAGCGCTGCTCGTTGGCCAGGCGCGTGCGCTCGGCGCGCATGCGGTCGTAGACCGAACCTGCGACTTCGTCGGGAAATTCGATGCGCTTGATGCGTGCATCGACGACGCGGATGCCGAGCGGCTCGAGCGTGGACTTGTTCGCCTGCTCGAGCACGTGTTCAGTGATGTCCGAACGCGCGCTGGCGATCAGATCGTTGAGCGGTCGCGCATTGAATTCGTCGCGCAGCGCGTTGCGGATGATCGAACCAAGACGCTGTCCGGCCAGGGACTGGAACTCATCGGCGCCGAACGAGCGGTAGTACACCGCGCCATTCTCGATCTTCCACTTGACGTAGAAATCGACATTGACCGCTTTCTTTTCCGACGTGAACAGCGACTCCGGCTTGGAGTCGAGGTTCAATATGCGCCGGTCGTAGCGCACGACCTGCTGCGCCAGCGGCAACTTGAAGTGCAGGCCCGGCTTGTAGTCCGAGCCGGTCGTCGTCTCGGTGCCTTCGATACGGCCGAACTGCAACAACAACGCGCTCTGGCCTTCACGCACGATGAAGGCGGAATTCGCGATCAACACGACCAGGATCAACGCGATGATCGGCGGCAGCATCTTCATTGGCCACCTCCGCGCGAATTGGTGCCTCTCGGCGCAGGGCGTTCCTCTGTCGCCGCGGCAGCGGCGGCGGCATCGGCCTTGCCCTTGTCGAGCGGCAGGTAGAGCAGGTTCTTGCCGCTGCTCTGGTCGATGACTTTCTGCGTCACCGCCAGGATGCTTTGCATCGTCTCCAGGTACAGGCGCTTGCGCGTAACCTCGGGTGCCGCGCGGTATTGCGCTTCGAGCAGACTGAAACGCTGCGTCTCGCCGGTCGCTTCGGCCAGGCGTGCTTGCTTGTAGCCTTCCGCCGATGCGCGGATGCGTGCAGCTTCACCGCGGGCCAGCGGTACTTCCTTGGCCAGGTATGCGCGCGCCTCGTTGACGAACTGCTGCTGGTTGTTGCCGGCATTGTTCGCGTCGTCGAACGCGTCCTTGACCTCGGGCGGCGGCTGGATCTTCTGGAAGTTCACTTTCTGCACGAGCAGGCCCAGGCCGTAGGCGTCGATTGTCTGCTGCAGCAACTTCTCCGTCTCGCCGGCAATCGCGCCGCCTTGTCCGGAAAGAATCGTATCCATCGTGCTCGTGCCGACCACCTGGCGCACCGCGCTTTCGGCGGCCTGCTTGAGCGTGTCGTCTGGCTGGGTTGCCGAGAACAGATATTTGCGCGCATCGGGGCGCGTGTACTGCACGTTGAAATCGATCAGGACGATGTTCTCGTCCTTGGTCAGCATGCGCACCTCGTCGGAGATCGGCTGGGAGGTGGTCGCATCGACGGTCATTACCTCCTCGATCGGCGACGGCCACTTCAGGTTCAGGCCGTTGTTCATGATGCGGTTGAACTGGCCGAATCGCAGCACGACGCCGATCTGGCGCGCATCGATGATCTTGAAGCTGCTCCACGCGACCGCCAGAGCGATCAGCGCCAGCACCACGATCATGAAACCTCCGGTGTGCGACGCGCCACCGCTGCCGCCGCCTCCGCCGCCTCCGCCGAAGATGCGGCGCATACCGTCGCGCAATCGGCGCAGCAGGTCATCGACGTTCGGCGGTTCCTGACGACCCTTCCACGGATCGCGCTTCCCCGGTTCGTTCCAAGCCATGCTTTTCTCTTCTCTAAAGGATGGAGCGTTGGCGCGCTCGCGCCGCATCGAGTCCGTATTGCTTCCACAACCCTGAACCTCGCTGCCGCGAGGTTCGCCCCCTTGACTCAAGGGGGCTTGAGAGCAGTCGCATCCGAACGCATCGAGCCTGTCACTTGCATATTCTCAATCTCGCCGCCGCGAGACTTACCTCGCGCTAAGCGCGATTCGCACCCGGACACGCGCAGAACAGCACCGCTTGCGCATCGCAACCGGGCCGTTTTCACTGCGGGGTTGCTGCGGAATTGTAGGTAGGTGCGAGCGGAGGGGCAAGCTGCCGGCGCAACCAGTCGCCGTCGCCGCCCGGAAGGCCGAAGAGCGGTTCGAGCAGATTGCGTGGCGCATCGATCTCGAGTTCCCAGCCCCGCTCGGCCTGGCGTTCGCTGGCGACGAACCCGGACGCAAACAGGCGTGCGCGCAGGCGTCCGGCGGAATCCGGCACTTGCAACCAGCAGTGGACGCGATCGCGTTGCAATGCATTGGTGATCGCCTCGCGCAGCAGGTCGAGGCCGGCGCCGGTCACAGCGGAGACCCAGACGCGCTGCGTACGCCCGCCGTCCACGGTGTCGAGGCGCGGTTCACGCTCGCTGCGCCAAGCGCTGCCATGGCTGGCCGAGTCGTCGCCCAGCGGACGCTCTGCGCTGAGCCTGTCGAGTTTGTTGTAGACCAAAACCTGCGGCACGTCCTGCGCGCCGATCTCGTCGAGCACGCGCTGCACGTCCTCGATGCGTTGTTCGCAGTCGGGATCGGCAGCATCGACGACGTGCAGGAGCAGGTCGGCGTCGCGCGTTTCCGCCAACGTCGACTTGAATGCGGCGACGAGGTCATGCGGCAGATCGCGGATGAAGCCGACCGTGTCGGCGAGCACGAACGGGCCGCAGGCCAGGCCCTCGATGCGGCGCAGGGTCGGATCGAGAGTCGCGAACAACTGATCGGCCGTGTACACGCCGGCACCGGTGATCGCATTGAACAGCGTCGACTTGCCCGCGTTGGTGTAGCCGACCAGCGACACCAGCGGCAGCGCGTTGCGCTGGCGCGCACGGCGCGCGGTACCACGCTGGGTTTCGACTTTTTCGAGGCGCTGCGTCAGTTGCTTGACGCGGCCCGCCAGAAGGCGGCGATCGAGTTCGAGCTGTGTCTCGCCGGGACCACGCAGGCCAATGGCACCGCCGCGTTGGCGCTCCAGATGGGTCCAGCCGCGAACCAGCCGCGTGGCCATGTGCCGGCACTGGGCCAGTTCGACCTGCAACTTGCCTTCGTGCGAACGCGCGCGCTGGGCGAAGATATCGAGGATCAGACCGGTGCGATCGACGACACGGCACTCGGTGTGCTTCTCGAGGTTGCGCTCCTGCACGGGACTCAACGCATGATTGACGAGAATCAGGTCGGCCTCGAGCGACTGCCGGCTCGCCTTGAGTTCGTCGGCCTTGCCGGTGCCGATGAAATACTTCGGATTCGGCCGTTCGACCCGGGCGTTGATGCTCCCGACGACGGTTGCGCCAGCAGAGCGGGCGAGTTCGGCGAACTCGCCCAGCGCGTCGTCGTCGACCTCGCCCACCCAGTGCGGCTGCAACAGCAGCGCACGCTCACCTTTGCGGGAACGTTCGAACAGGGTGATCAGCTCTCTGCCGTCTCGGCATGTAACGGAGCCGAGGCCTCATGGACGTTGGGATCGCCGATGCGCACGTTGCGGCCCGGCACGATCGTCGAGATGGCATGCTTGTAGACCATCTGGCTGACCGTATTGCGCAACAGCACGACGAACTGATCGAACGATTCGACGGTGCCCTGAAGCTTGATACCGTTGACAAGATATATCGACACCGGTACGCGCTCGCGGCGCAATGCATTCAGGAAGGGATCTTGGAGTGACTGGCCTTTTGACATCTTGTTGTTCTCCATCTTCTTATTGACAAGCCATGCGCGAACCGGAAAAAAGACGGCGCAGTCGGCCAACACATATGGCCTCGGCGCTCCGGTTCAAGGGGTTGAAATTGTACACCTTTTCCCCCTTGCCCTAAAGTGGCAGCCGCAGGAGGCGGACATGCCGACGGGACCGGCACGCGTTCAGCATGCGGGATCCCGAACGTTATCAAAGCGTGTAGAGCGTTCAGCGGACGTGAAGAGTCGCGGTCTGGTGCGTGGTTTTGCAGCGTTATCCGGCCACGAAAGCGCCGACCGCCCGCTGCGCAGTTGCCGCCGCTTGTGTCAGCGGATCGATCAGCTGCCCGTCGAGCTCCGAGCGCAGCCAAGTCATCTGGCGCTTGGCCAGCTGGCGCGTGGCGAAGATCGCGCGATCGCGGAATTCCGCGGCGTCGAAGCGCCCGTCGAGGTGCTGCCATGCCTGCCGATAGCCCACCGCGCGCAGGGCGGGCAGGTCGTCATACAGGTCGCCACGGGTCCGCAGCGACCGCACCTCGTCGAGGAATCCGGCCGCGAGCATGGCATCGACGCGCGCGGCAATGCGTGCGTGCAGAGCGGCGCGGTCGTCCGGCACCAGAGCAAGCTTGAGCACGCGCCAGGCGAAACGCCCGCGCACGCCGCCATGTTGCGCAGACAGCGGCCTGCCGCTGAGTTCGATGACCTCGAGCGCGCGCTGGATGCGCTGGGCGTCGGTCGGTCCGATGCGTTCGGCCGCAGCGGAGTCGAGCTCGTGCAGGCGCGCGTGCAGTGCCGGCCATCCGCATTGGCGTGCCTCTTGCGCGATCCGCGCCCGCACGACCGCGTCCGCGGCCGGCAGTTCGGACAATCCGCTTTGCAGCGCGCGGAAGTACAAGCCCGTTCCGCCGACCAGCAGCGGCGTCGAGCCGGTCGCGCTGATCTCGCGCATGGCCTGCAACGCGTCGATGCGGAACTCGGCGGCGGAATACGGCTGTGTCGGATCGCGAATATCGATCAGCCGATGTGGAAAGCGCGCAAGCGTCGCCGCGTCGGGCTTGGCCGAACCGATATCGAATCCGCGATAGACGAGCGCAGAATCGACACTGATCAGGCCGACGGAAAATCGCTTCGCCAGCGCGCATGCCAGGTCGGTCTTGCCCGAGGCAGTCGGGCCCATCAGGAATATGGCGAGCGGGCGCTGGTCGATCGGCATGGAACGCAGTGTAGAGGAGCGCGGCGAAAAATTACCGCGCCGCCGACCTCTCCGGCGTCATGTCGCGCATCGACATACAAGCCGTCGAAACAGGCGCCGCCTCCGCAGGCGGCGCCTGGAACATCATTCCCTGCGTAGCAGCAACACCCCGCCTATCACAATGGCGCCGATGCCGGCCCACATCGGAATGTTGACATGCTCTTTCTCTTTCACGTTGATGTCGATCGGGCCGATCTTGGCCTCGTGATTTTCCTTGGTGTAGCTGAAACCACCATAGGCTAGCCCCAGGGCGCCGCCGATGATCAGGGCCAGCGCCAAAATGCGTATCGCATTCATTTCTGCCTCCTCAAGTAGACCCCATTGGCCGCGCGGCGAACCAGACCGATGTGCAGTCCGTGCCGCGCGGGAATCACGCGCGCCGGCATTGCATGCCGGGCGCTGCATCTTGCCCCCTACAAGACGCGCCGGCCCTGGATCAAGCGAATCAGGACCACGACGACTGCGATGACCAGCAGGATATGGATCAGTCCACCCATCGTGTAGGACGTAACCAGGCCCAGCAGCCACAGCAGCACGAGGACAACGGCAATAGTCTCAAGCATTGCTCTTCTCCTTGATCTCGATTTTATGAAGCAGGGCACTTCCCGAATCAGCGAAAGCGCAAAGCATCGCGACGGTTGCCGCGGCGAGACAGAAGAGTCCACAAAGTCCGATCCGCGATCTCACTCATTGCGGGAATCGGCGTTCGCATGCAGCCTCTGATCGCGCAGCGGAGGCTACAGTTACCTGAATGAACATGGTCTGTACTCGTACTTTTCCACATTGGGAAAAGTGTTGCCCGTACCGGGACCGTTCAGGTGGCGATCCTCATGACGGCATGACGGCGAGCGCAGGATCGCGCGCGCATCGCCGCGTCGATATCGCAACCGGGATCAGCGTGCGTTCGTATCGATCGAAATCGTGAAGTCGGCGTCGACTGTCGCCTCGACGGCGGATGCGCCGTTTACGAGCTTTTCGCTGCTGATCGCCGAGTAGCGCTGTCCGTCGATCTCGAACGAAACCTTGATCGGCGTTTCGTCGCGCACCCGCACGTGGACGGTCGCCGTGTCGCCGGCGGCAATCGAGGCGATCGTCTCGTTGAAGCCGGAGCCGGACACGACCACGCCGGTCAACTGCGCCTGGGAATGGTTGACCACGCTGACCGGTACGCCGGCGACGCACCCGCACAAGAGTGCTGCGGCCGCGATCATTGCCGAAAACCGGAATTTCATGATGTCACCTGCAAGCCGAGCAACCACGCTCAAGGATACTCTACCCATTCCGCCCGACAGCGCGAAATGACCGCCGCGGCGCCCGCCTCTATAATCCGCGACTGACCGGAGATATCCCATGCAATCGACGATGAAGGCGCTGGTGAAGCGCGAGGCCACGAAAGGCATCTGGATGGAACAGGTGCCGGTTCCCGAGATCGGCCCGAACGAGGTGCTGGTCAAGCTCGAGAAGACCGCGATCTGCGGCACCGACCTGCACATCTACAAGTGGGACGAATGGTCGCAGCGCGTGATCAAGCCGGGTCTGGTCATCGGCCACGAGTTCGTCGGCCGCATCGTCGACATGGGTCCGGGTGTGCGCGGGTACGCATTGGGACAGCGCGTCTCGGCCGAAGGCCATATCGTCTGCGGCGTGTGCCGCAACTGCCGCGCCGGCAAGCAGCACCTGTGCCCGAACACGGTCGGCATCGGCGTCAACCGTGCCGGCGCGTTCGCCGAGTACATCGCGATGCCGGCCTCGAACCTTTGGCCGATCCCGGACCAGATTCCATCTGAGCTCGCCGCATTCTTCGATCCATACGGCAACGCCGCGCACTGCGCCCTCGAGTTCGACCTGATCGGCGAAGACGTGCTGATCACCGGCGCGGGCCCGATCGGCATCATCGCTGCGGGCATCGCGAAGCATGTCGGCGCGCGCAACGTCGTCGTCACCGACGTCAACGACTATCGCCTGAAGCTCGCCGCGGACATGGGAGCGACGCGCGTCGTCAACGTGTCGAAGCAATCGGTGCGCGATGTCGTGAAGGACCTGCACATGGAAGGCTTCGACATTGGCCTGGAGATGTCGGGCAACCAGCGCGCGTTCAACGACATGCTCGACTGCATGTACCACGGCGGCAAGATCGCGCTGCTCGGCCTGCTGCCGAATGGCGCCGGCATCGACTGGGACAAGGTCATCTTCAAGGGCCTCGTGCTGCACGGCATCTACGGCCGGCGCATGTACGAGACCTGGTACAAGATGACGCAGATGCTGCTCACCGGCTTTCCGCTCGGCAAGGTGCTGACGCACCAGATCCACATCGACGATTTCCAGCGCGGCTTCGACCTCATGGACTCGGGCAACTGCGGCAAAGTCGTCTGCTCCTGGAATTGAACACAGGATGTGTTCATCCCGTGCAGTACATGGATGTACGACGACACGGGATCCAGCTCCCATGAAAAAAATGTACTCATCCCGGACAGCACAGGGATGTGCGTCGATCCGGGATCCAGCGCTCATCAATAAATGGCGTCATCCCGTGCAGTACAGGGACGTACGACGACACGGGATCCAGCTCCAATCAAGAAAATGGCGCCATCCCTGCCGTCATCCCGTGCGGTACAGGGATGTACGACGACAGGATCCAGCTCCTAAGGGGTCCAGGTCCTACAGAACTGGATTCCGGCCTGCGCCGGAATGACGAGTTGGGGGCCCGACATCGGACCCGGTTCCTATGTCGGAACAACCCGCATGAACAAGTGCTGGATTCCGCCTTACGCCGGAACGACGAGTTGAAGGGCGCACCCTCGAATCCGGCCGTTCATCCCCGATTCCAATCCGATCTGGCACATAGACCGATCTGATGCACAACCGATCCCTGTTTCCTCCACTTGGTTTTGCCGTTCTCGCCTGCGCATGCGCCGCGTTCGCGCGCGCGTCCGGTTCGTGCGCAGAGAATTGTGCGCCCGAGAACGAACCGTACCTCAATGCGTCCGTGCTCGTGCAACCTGCGTTGCTCAGCGGTCCGAACTTCAAGGTCGTTCCCGAAGTCCAGGTGCGCGGCTATATGGCGAACTTCCTGATCGACACGCCGTACGGTCCGTTGCGCGCCGACAGCGTCGAACTGCTCGATGTCCGCATCACTGAGATTCCGGCAATCGAAGCGCTCGATCGCGCCAGCCGGACCGGCGCCTTTGCGCATGCGCTCGCCGAACGCGGGCGCAAGACGGCGGCGGCCGTCGCAAACGTAGCAGCGCATCCGGTCGACACCGTCACCGGGCTGCCCGCCGGCGTCGTACGCTATCTGCGCACGCAGCTCGACACGTGGAGCGGACGCGCGCAATCGCTCGCCGATCGCTCGGCGCGCAAGTTCGAGAACGACGGCGATCCGTTCCGCGCACCGGCCGGGCCGATGACCGCAGGGCGCGACGTGGCGAAGGACGATGGCCCCCGATCCGCCGACAAAAAGGAGCGCAGCTGGTATGCGCGCGCCGGCAGCGAGACCGAACGCGAATCCCGCCGCTACCTGAAATACAACGAGCAACGCCGCGCGATGGCCAAGTGGCTCGGTGTCGACCCGAATACCTCGAATCCGATCTTGAACGAGAAGCTCGATTCGCTCGCCTGGGCCGCCGTCGGCGGCAATTTCTCCGCCGGCACGGCGCTCGGTGAAGTCGCCGGCACAGCGGCCGATGTGATCTCGTACAGCGGCAAGCTCAATCAATACGTGCTCGAGAAACCGCCGGAGCAGCTGCGCGAGGAAAATCGCCGCAAGCTGGCAAAGTTCTGCAGCGACGAAGATTCGATCCGTTCGTTTCTGCGCCGCGGCGGATTCAACGACACGCTGCGCACGGAACTGGCCGAGTCGCTGGAAAAACTGCAACCGCGCAGTGGCTGCAACGACTTGATCGAATTGGCGGCGACGACGCGCGGGGAAGTCGAAGCGCGCTACCTGACCAATGCTCTGATGGTGATTCGCCGCAACGCACCGGAGTCCGCGGGCGGAGACCTGGTCGTAGCCGGCGCAGCCCTGGCATGGCGCACGCCGCAGGGCAAGCTGATGCTGCCGCTGCCGGTGGATTATCTGACCTGGAGTGGTGAGCTCGCTGATTTTTTCGATCAGGCCACCTTCGCGGTCGCGGACAAGACCGTATTGATCGGCGGCGAAGCGTCGATCGCCGCGCAGCGGCAACTGACCGACCGCGGCTGGAACCTGCGTGTGCGCGCACCGAGCTACGGCGCGCCGGCTTATGCGCAAAACGATTTCGCCCCGGTGGCCTGGGGATCTGTACCAGCGGCGCGCGGCGGCGTCACCGAAGCGAACTGACGCCGCGTTGCGGCCCGCGGCGAGCGCCGGCGTTGCGTTAGAATGCGCGCCTGTTTTTCGAGGACTACGCCATGGAATACGCCGCGCGCGACCGCCTGACCGCCGAACTCGACTCGATCCGCGAACAGGGCCTGTACAAGACCGAGCGCATCATCGCGACGCCGCAGTCCTCGCACATTCGCACGACCGACGGGCGCGACGTGCTGAACTTCTGCGCCAACAACTACCTCGGTCTCGCCGACGATGCGAGCGTCATCAAGGCGGCGAAGGATGCACTCGATACGCACGGCTTCGGTCTGGCGAGCGTGCGCTTCATCTGCGGGACGCAGGACCTGCACAAACAACTCGAAGCGGTGATCTCGAAATTCTTCGGCACCGACGACACCATCCTGTATACGAGCTGCTTCGACGCCAACGGTGGACTGTTCGAGACGATCCTCAACGAAAACGATGCGGTCATTTCGGACGCGCTGAACCACGCCTCGATCATCGACGGCATCCGCCTGTGCAAGGCCGAACGACGCCGCTATGCCAACAGCGACATGGCCGAGTTGGAAAAGCATCTGCAGGAAACGCAAGGACGGCGCACGCGCCTGATAGCGACCGACGGCGTGTTCTCGATGGACGGCTACATCGCCAAGCTCGACGAGATCGTGAAGCTGAAGGAAAAGTACGGCGCGATGCTGATGGTCGATGATTCGCACGCAACCGGCTTCGTCGGCTCGACCGGACGCGGCTCGGCCGAACTGCACGGCGTCTTGGACAAGGTGGATGTTTTCACCTCGACTCTCGGCAAGGCGCTCGGCGGCGGCTCCGGCGGCTTCACGACCGGACGCAAGGAGATAATCGACCTGCTGCGTCAGCGCTCGCGTCCGTATCTTTTCTCGAACACGCTGCCGCCGCCGCTCGTTGCGGCCTCGATCAAGGTTTTCGAGATGCTCAGCGCGAGCACGGCGCTGCGCGACAAGGTCAACGACAATGCGCTGTACTTCCGCAAGCGCATGACCGAAGCCGGATTCGACATCCGGCCCGGCACGCACCCGATCGCACCGGTGATGCTCTACGACGCCAAGCTGTCCCAGCAATTCGCGACGGAGCTGCTCGACGAAGGCATCTATGTCATCGGCTTTTTCTTCCCGGTCGTGCCGCAGGGACAGGCCCGCATCCGCACGCAGATGAGTGCGGCGCATACTCATGAGCAGATCGACCGCGCGGTGGCGGCCTTCGTCAAGGTCGGCAGGAAACTGGGCGTGCTGAAGTAAAGGGCAGCAGATGCCACGGTGCAGGGACGGCACGCTGTCCTCAACCTGATTGATGGCGGGCCAGGACCACGTACGGCCGCAAGGGGTCGGAACGTCGCCGCCGCGACGTCGCGGGCCGGACCCGGAGTCAGCGCCGTAATCGCGATCCGCGAAAGGCGAAGTATGCAGTGAAGGGCGCGTTTCCACCGGCGTCCTGACCGAAGTCACTGCAAACGAGGAGCCATGCCATGAAGACCCATCGACTCGCTTTTCTCCTGGTTGCCGGCATCGCCGCAGCCGCGGGCGCGGAAGCGCAGGAAAGCCGCACAGGCGGCAAGATCGTCCTCGCCTGTCCGGATCGTTCGCTGCGCATGGCCGACATCGAATTCGCGGTCAACGTCAGTCATATGCAAGCGTCGCAGGCCACGTATTGGCAAATGCTCGAGCGCGCGCGCAGCGTCTGTGGGGCGGGATTGAGCATCGTCACCCTGCTCGCACCGGCCGATCCGCTGATTGCAACGGACAACGCGCTGGCGTCGGACATCCAGCCGTGATTTTCCGCGTAACGCAGGCGCCGCCTGAGTTGCTCACCGGCGGCGCCTGTTTCGCGCCGCGTGTGCCCCTAGCGCGGATGAAACTTCCTTGCGGCCGAGATGCCGATTGCAATGAACGCGATCAAGGCAATGCCTTGGGCGATCGCAAACGGTGGTTCGTTCTGTGTCGGCGCCAGGGCGTGTAATGCGGGAACCTTGAGAAACCCCTGCACGATCAGCACGAACACATTCAGGAATAAAGACGCGACGGCGGTGACGACGTAGATCCGGCGCCACGCACCGCGCAGCGCGAACACGTACAGCGCCAGGATCGCCACAGCCAGAAGAATCAGCGAGATGATGCCGACGATGTGCGACGGCAGCAGTTGCTCGCGATGAAAACCGAAACCGGTCACGCTCGTCGCTACCGTCGTGGCAAGAAACAGGAGCGTCCAGCCGGCCAGTAGATTCGACTTCAACATGCCAGCCACGACAACGAGTCCGCTCACGATTCCGACCAGGCTCAAGGCCACGTGGATAAACGTGAATGTCGACATCCCCAGAATCATTTCACTTCCCCAGATGAACACGCCCGCGTTGGATTCTGCGGCAAAATCGGCGGCGGCGCATCATTCAGGTATGTGGCACATGCTTTGCAACCATATAACGATGTTCAAGCACGCCATTGTCCGCCCACCGTCCCGCAGTTTTGCCCGCGGCCTGACAAGCGCTCATCTCGGCGCACCCGATCTGCCCAAGGCGCTGGCGCAGCACGCCGCCTACTGCAGCGCGCTCGAGCGCTGCGGGCTTGCGTTGATCCGGCTTGCGCCACTGGACGACTTTCCCGATTCGACCTTCGTCGAAGACACCGCGATCGTGACCGAGCACTGTGCGATCCTCACCTGCCCCGGTGCATCGAGCCGCAAGGGCGAAGTCGCGCTCAACGAGCCGATTTTGCGCTCCCGGTTCGAGCGCTTGCACAGCATCGAACCGCCCGGCACGATGGACGGCGGCGACGTGTGCCAGGCAGGCAATCACTTCTTCATCGGCATATCCGAACGCACGAACACGGAAGGTGCACGCCAGCTCGCGGCGTTGCTCACGCCCTATGGCTACTCCACCGAAGTGATCGACGTCCGCCACGTGCCAGGCATCCTGCATCTGAAGACCGGTATCTCCTGGCTCGGCGACAATCGCATCACGGCGATCGACACGATGGCCGACCTCGATGCGTTTCGCGACTTCGAAATCGTGCGTCTGCACCCGCGGGAAAACTACGCCGCGAACTGCCTGCGCATCAACGATTACGTCATCATTTCGCAGGGTTTCCCGCGTTTCGAATCGGCAGTGCGCGAACTCGGCTATCCTGTCATGGCGCTGGACATGTCCGAATTCCGCAAGATGGATGGCTCGCTCAGCTGCACGTCCATCCGATTCTGATCTTGAAAAATCGCGGCGCTGACGTTCCTTTTATCCGGAGAACCTGATGTCGTCTCCCAATCACACCCGACGCGAATTTCTGTCCGCGGGCGGGGCGCTGGCAAGCCTTGCGCTGCTGCCGGCTGCGGTACGCGCGGCGACGGCCGGTGCCGCAAAAACCTGGGCGCCCTACGACAGCGCCGTCGTGATCGACTCGTGCGGTGCTCCGGGCCGTGCCAGCCTCGGCGAGGAAAACGTGCCGCTGGACGCGGCCGAGCTCAAGGACATTCGCGACTCCGGCGTGACGGCATTGAATTTCACCGTCGGCACGGTCGGCCGATACGCGAAGGATTACGAAGACTCGGTCCGCCAGATCGCCTATTGGGATCGTGAAATCTCCGCGCACCCTGACCTGTTGCTCAAGGTCACGCGCGCCGCGCAGATCGACGAGGCCAAGCGCAGCGGCCGCCTCGGCGTGATCTACGGCTTCCAGGACACGACGATGTATGGCGAGACTCTCGATCGTTTCGACGAGTTCCACGACTTCGGCGTGCGCATCGTCCAGCTGACCTACAACCGGCGCAATCTGATGGGCGACGGCTGCCTCGAACCCGGCAACGCGGGCCTGAGCAAGCTCGGCCGCGAGATGGTCGCGAAGATGAACGAGCGTGGCACGCTCGTGGACCTCAGCCACTGTGGACAGCGCACGACGCACGAGGGCATCGAAGCGTCGAAGAAACCCGTCGCGATCACCCACTCCGGCTGCAGCGCGGTGGTCGAGATGCCGCGCAACAAGCGCGACGAGGAACTCAAGCTGCTCGCCGAGCGCGGCGGCGTGGTCGGCATCTACGTCATGCCGTATCTGCGCGCGCAGGGCCAGGTCATGGCTGACGACGTGATCAAGCACATCGAATACGCAATCAACGCCTGCGGCGAGGAGCATGTCGGCATTGGTACCGACGGCACGATCTCGGCCGTCGACGTGACCCCGGCATTCAAGAAGATGTTCGCCGAGCAGGTCGCCGAACGGCAGAAGCGCGGCATCTCCGCACCGGGCGAGCGCGCCGATTCCTACACCTTCGCCCCCGACCTCAACACGCCGCGCCGCTTCGAGCGTCTCGCCGAGTTGTTGTCGCAGCGCGGCCACCCCGATGCACGCATCGAAAGGATCCTCGGCGGCAATTTCGCCCGGCTGTTCCGAGAAGTCATCGTCTGACGACAAGCATGAGCGTCGCGACACGCGGCACCTTGAATGCTCCGTCGAGCGTCGCGCTGGCACCGGCCCGCGGCGATTAGAAACGTTGCTCGAACGGGCGCACCTACGCCGCGCCCGGCGTCACGCTGTGCGTCGCAACACCTGCGCGCATACGAGCAACAGCCCGCCAAGTACGCAGAACACCGCGAAGAACGGCATACCGGTATAGAGCACGCTGGCGATACCGACGAGTACGTAGAAAGCGCCGATCGCATCGCTCGGCAAAAAGACGCTGCGATCGCCCCGGCGCGCGCGAAGCCAGGTCCAGACGACCGTCAGGCCGAACACGATCATGCAGCCGCTGACGAAGTGCCAGACGGCGTAGATGACGCGCAGAGCCTGCGCATCGAACGCCGGGAACTTGGCGAATTCCGCTGCGAGATGGCGCGCATTCGAGTCATGCCCGAACGCGCCGAGGCCGATCAAGAGACCGGTCAGCAAATAAACGATGGAAACGATCTTGCGCAGCATGGTTTTCTCCATCACTCACAGGTTGGTGTAAAGCCGCTCGCCGCCCGCGGCAAGCATGCGATTGGATGGCATTTCGGCGCGGCACTTTGCCGCGAACGGGCTCGATGCGAAGACGCCATACGTGGGCGCGTGCGCTACCCCGCCATCGCCAGTGGCTTGCCGGTTTCGAGCAGCGTTTTCAGGCTCGACAGGATCGCCACCCAGCCGCCCTTGACCTGGGCCGCCGTCAGCGGCGCTTCTTCGACCTCATGCACGACGGTCAGCCTGCAGTTCTCGCCTTTCGCCTCGATCGTGTAGGTCACCGTCGACAGCTCGTGACTCAGCGCCGGATCCCAGTGCACGCGCCAGGTGTGCTTGAGCGTGCGCGGCGGATCGCACTCGAGCACCTCGCCATCGACCATTTTGGTGCCGTCGGCAGTTGTCGACAGGAACGCGCCGCCCTTCTTCAGCGGCGAGCGAATCTCGGTGCCGTGGAAATACTGGCGCGTGAATTCCGGTTCGGTCAACGCGCGCCAGAGCTTTTCCGGCGTCGTGCGGATGTAGATTTCGTAGACCAGCTTGCTCTCGGACATCGTTTGCTCCAGTGCTGTCTTGAGACGCGACAAAGCGGCGGCCATCGGTTCGGTGTAGCGGCTGACCCAGCGATCATGGATGCGCCGGATCGGTACGCGATTGAGGTAATGCTTTTTCTCCCGGCCGACGCGCTCGGTGACGATCAGTCCGGCCTGCTCGAGCAGACGCAGATGCTTCATCACGCCGAAGCGTGTCATGTCGGCGCGCTCACACAATTCGCCGAGCGTCTGCCCGTCGCGCCGGTTCAGGCGGTCGAGCAGTTTGCGCCGGAACGGATCGGCCAGCGCCTTGAAAACGGCGTCCATCTGGCACAGACAATAAGTGACTTTTTAGTCACCTGTCAAGGCACGCCTTACCAAAAACCGCATGTCCCGGGTGACGCGCTGTCTCCCCTACCTGCACTCTTCGCAAGCTCGGCAACGTCAGAGCCAGCTCCGGATGCGCGCGTAGACTTCCTTGCGATCGAGCAGATCGAGGTGGTGCATGCCGTAGCCAATCCACTGCCGCGACTTGCCGAATGCCAGATTGCGCTGCGCATCCTTGTGCTGCCCCAGCGCACTGGCGAGCGGCACGAGCCCGTCGCCGAGGAGTTGTTGCGCAAGCTCGCCGCCCTTCCTGGTGATCGACGCCGCGATCGCGTAGCAGGCGACGTCCGCCGGCAGAGGCAGCGGCAGTGTCTTGCGCGCTGCGTGCGCGAAACGATCGTGATGTTCCCAATCCGCGTCGAGCATGCTGCCGTAGCGCAGATCGGTGATGCCGGCGCTGCGGATCTTGCCGAGGCGTGCGAACGCCGTCGTGTAGGGGCTGGCATCGAGCGCTGCATCGATCCAGTGACCGCCACGTTCGAGTGGAGCGCCGTGATGCGGCGTGCCGAGAAAGATCATCTTGCGCAGGTGACGCAGCCAGTCGTGGCGCACGCGTTCGCCGTAGTGGCAGGCGCTGCGCGCGACGAGACCACCCATGCTGTGGGCGAGGATCACGAATTCCTCGACCGGAACGGGCCATGCGTGCATCAGCGACTCGATCAGGCTGGCCAGCGCGCGGCCGTTGGTCGAGATATGCAAGCCACTGTTGTAATGCAGGTACACCGGCGTAAATCCGGCGTCGACAGCCAGCGCCGCCCCGTGATCGTGCTCGTTACGCCGCCACAGCAGATCGTTCATGCACAGGCCGTGTGCGAGCAACAGCACCTTGCCGGATGCGCCGGGAATCGCCGACGCCAGCGCCTTGCGCGTCAGTTGCAGCGGCTTGCCATCGCGACGCAGGTGCATGGCGATCGCCAGCGGATTCGCGCTGTCGTGCAGGTGATCGCCGAGGACACCGTTCAGCGCCGCCAGTACGGCTTCACGTTCTGCCGAGGAAACGCCGCCTCCGAACAGCGGCACAAGCCGCGCGAGCACGGCATCGATACCGCCGCCGACCAGCCGTGTCACGCCACGAATGGACTTGTATACGAATCCCGTGATTCCCCGCGCCGGCTGCTGCGTCGATTCGCCCAGGATCCCGGGCGTGCGCAGGATATTGTGATGCATCGTTTCGACGAGGCTGGTCAAGCCGATCGTTGCATCGATCGCCAGGCGGCTGGCGCCGCGCAGGTCAGAGGCTTGAACGTGATGCTTTTTCGTCATGGCCTGGACCGCACCTTCAATCGCGATTCCGGCTTGTGCCGGAATCACTCGCGTCGATGCCAACCTCGGCGGCGCTCAACATTCGCCACTTGCCTTTCGCCAGGTCGCCGAGTGCAAGCGGCCCGATCGCGACTCGCACCAAGCGCAGTACCTCGATATCGAACGCGGCAAGCAAGCGCCGGATCTGCCGGTTGCGCCCTTCGTCGAGCACGATCTCGAGCCAGGCGTTCTTTTCGCCACGGCGCAGTTCGCGCACGGATTTCGCCGAAAGGCATTCGCCGCCGTCATCGACGCCTGCTCGCAGGCGTTGCAGCAAAGCGCTGTCGGGTAACGCATCGACCTGCACGTGATAGGTCTTGTCGACATGCGAGGCCGGATCGGTCATACGCGCGGCCCACGCACTGTCGTTCGTGAACAGCAGCAGGCCTTCGCTGGCCTTGTCGAGGCGACCGACCGGCGCGAGCCACGGCAGGTCGGCATCCCGCAACAGCCCATACACCGTGTCGCGGCCGTGCTCGTCGCTGGCCGTGGTGACATGACCGCGTGGCTTGTTCAACATCAAGTATACTTTTTCGGCAGCAGCGACCGCGGCGGCGTCGACGGTGATGCGCGCCCGCCGCGCATCGGTGGGCGCTTCGGGGTCGCGCACGATGCGGCCATCGACGCGCACTCGGCCGGCGCCGATCAAGGCCTGCGCCTGCGTGCGCGAGCACACGCCGAGCTTGGACAACACACGCGCCAATCCGTGCCGGGGTGCCGCATCCTGCCCGGTGGCAGTAGCGCCGCGACTGTCACGATGACGCAATCGCGTCGATGGGTTACGCTTGGCCGCCATGCGCGCACCTTGCCGCAGTGCGGGCGCGCCGTCAAAGAACTTAGGAGCGCTGCCGTGTCGGAACATCGCATCAACCTGCAATGGTCACGCAATGGCGGACCGTTCGCGCGCGGCAACTATGTGTCGAAACACGAGATCCACTACTCCGGCGGACAGACCGCGCAAGTCGGGCCGTCGCCGGATCTGGGCGGCGATCCGGCGTCGGTCGATCCGGAACAAATGCTGCTGTCGGCGCTGTCGTCGTGCCACATGCTCACGTTCCTCGCCGTCGCCGCGAATCGCGGCTATGTCATTGACACCTATGACGACGATGCGGTCGCCGTGCTCGGCAAGAACGCGGATGGCAAGACGGCGGTCGTGCAGGCCACACTCGCACCGCGAGTCACATTTTCCGGCGACAAGCGGCCGACAGCGGATGAATACGCGAAGCTGCACGAGCGCGCACATGCGGCTTGCTTCATCGCCAATTCGGTGAAGACCGTGGTCGACGTGCGCCCGGCCTGATTACCGGCCGATTTGAATACCCACGCCGACAAGATGGGTATGGATTTTTGAAGACGATCGCGCAGCAATTTTCACCACGAAGTCACCGGCCGACAGCCAGATTCATCTCGGCGAACGTGTGCTTGCCGCGCTGTTGACGCCGCCCACGAGTAGTGAGCCGCCAGCGAACTCCGCCTTCAGGCGGAACTGATAACCGTCCAGCGCCTTAATCCTTCCGGCCCTAGGCAGTTTTGGCACGCGCTGTCATAAAGCGTCCCGAGCGGGCGTATGAAGCGCCCGCCAAGCCCCGGAATCAACAATAATGAAAAGCACCAAAAAAACGCCAGTCGCACTGGCGATCGGCATCGTTTTTCTTGCGGCATCGTCATATGCCCAGGATGCGTCACAGCAGAACGCGCAGACGCTCGAACCGGTCAAGGTCAACGAGAAGCGCCCTCAGGACGATACACGTCCGAAACTCCAGCACATCATGAAGGAGGTCGACGGACCGCTGATCACGGTCACCAAGAAGACCTCCATCACCAAGCTCGACAACGTGCCGACCGTCGTCGACAACAACCTGCGCAACCTGTTCGCGCAGACGCCGGGGCTGTTCGTTTCCGAGCAGCAGACCGCGAGCCAGTTCAATTTCAGCTACCGGGGCATCGGCAATCCGCAGGAATCCGAATTCGTTTCGGTCATGCAGGATGGCATTCCGCTCGAAGGCGACTGGGTCGGCTTTCCGACGCTCTACGTGCTGCCGCTACCGCAGTCGATTTCCGAAGTGCAGTTGATCCGCGGCGGCAGTTCGCTGCTGTACGGACCCGAACCCGGACCGGTCGTCAACTTCGTGAGCCGCAAGCCGGACCCGAACCGCGAGTTCGGTGGCTATAGCGAAAACGTGTTCGGCAGCGACGGTCTGTTCGGCACCTTCAACCGGATCTCCGGCACAGTCGAAAACTGGGACTACCTGCTCGACGCGCACTACCGCACCAATGATGGCCAGCGTGACAACGCCGGCGCGATCCTGAAAGGCGCTGATTTCCACGTCGGCTACCGCCCGGACGATGTCGGCTATTGGGCGCTCGACTTCCACGGTTACGAGCTGGCCGCGGGCGATCCGGGCAAATACGGCTATCCAATCTTCGTGCGCGATTCGGACTTCACGCCGACTCCATATAACAAGGACTGGGTCAATCGCTACGTACTCACGTTGAGCAACCAGCAGAAGATCGGCAGCGACGCCGAGTGGACGACGAAAATCTGGCGCGGTTACCAGGACCAGACGACGCGCGCCGCGGCGGCGCTGCCGGATGTACCGAATCCTGTGTACCCATCGCTGACGACGCTGCAGGACACAGACTTCCGCTTCACCGGCATCGACTCGCGCATCGTCGACCACTGGGGCCGCGGCAATGCACTGACTGCCGGCTTCGTCTACTACACGTCCGACTCACCGCTGCGGCAATGGAACGACTCGAACATCTATGCCGACCGTTACGATCGCTTCGATCCGGTTTGCGCGAAGACGACTTCGCCAAACTGCATCAAGCTGAACCAGGACCGCGGCACCGACTACGGCGCAATCTTCGCCGAGAACGTGTTCCGCTGGGGCGAGTGGCACCTCGTGCCGTCGGTGCGCATCGAGCACGAAAACGTCGATATCGACGAAAGCGTGCACGTACGCAACCCACCGGCGCCGCCGGCGCAGCCTTTGCCGCTGGTCGATCGATCGGTCGACCATACCGTCCCGTTGTTCGGCTTGGGTTTCGGCAACGACTTCGGCCACGGCAACGAAACCTACTTCAATGTTTCGCAGGGCTGGCGCCCGGTGCGCTATTTCGACGTCGGCTCGCCGTTCGGCAACCTCGTGCCGACCGAGCAGAACGATCCGACACCGACGCATGTGCTCTCGTACGAGGCCGGCGTTCACGGCACGCCCGTGAACGGCTTGTTCTACGACGCCAGCGTGTTCCTCGTCTACGTCAAGGACCGCATCGAATCGCAGCAGGCACCCGACCAGCCGCCCGGCAACACGATCAACGTCAACACCGGCAACACACGTCATCGCGGTTTCGAAGGCCAGATCGACTACGACTTCCTCGCCGCGCGCGACCCGCACACGGCGCAGCACTTCTCGATCTTCGCCAGCGCCAGCCTGCTCGACGCCGAATTCACCAGTTCGTTGACCAATATGGGGAATACGCCGGCATTCTCGCCCGACTATCTGGTGCGCGCCGGACTGCTGTATCGCGAAGACCGGAAGATGAAGCTTTCGCTGTCCGTGGTTTCGGTGGCGAGCCAGTATGGCCAGGATTCGAACAAGCCTTTTGGCGTGGCGGGCACCGACTCGTTCATTCCGGCGAAGATTCCGCAATATACCGTCGTCGATTTCTCCGGCGACTACTATCTCTTTCCGCAACTGCGCCTGCTCGGCGGCGTGTCGAACCTGGCCGACAAGAAGTACTACAACCGCGTGTTCTCGAACGGCATCGAGCCCGGACTGCGGCGCACGTACTACGGCGGGTTCTCCTACGAGTTCTGAGCAACACTCTCATGACGCGGACCCGGCCGAGCGCCGGGTCCGCGTCGGTCCGACCTGGCGCCCGAGAAGCGATGTGCGCGTCACCATCACGCTGCATTTGCCGCGCGGCGATGCACCGGGCGGGTCGATTGCCGCTATTCTGAGTGTCCGTTCCCGGCCGCTCCGCACCGCATGAAACCGCTGCGCCTCCAACTTCGCGGCCTGATCTCCAAACTCACACTGTTCTACGTGCTGCTCTCGCTGCCGAGCCTGTTCCTGGTCGAATCGGCGATCATGATTTTCGAATACGAGACGTTCAGTGCGAGCATGGAGAACGGTTCGCTGCTGCGCGCAACGGAGCGTGCCGTGGCGGAACTCGAAACCGCATGGCCCAGCGTGCGCGCAGACGAACCCAGCGCATTGAGTTACTGGGCGCAGGCCTGGATCCTGCGCTTGCAGCGCCCGCGCGGCGGACTGGTCGAAGGCGAGTCGTACCTGCTGCTCGAATTGGCGACCGTGCCGCTGGCCGCAGCTGTCCTCGACCGCGACGGCCAACTCCTGGCGCAAGCGCCGGCCCAGGCGGACTGGCAGCCCGAATTGCCATCGACCGGCGGTGAAGAATTTCGTCGCGCCGGCGCGACCCAGGCCGCCACGCAACTCCCGGGCGCCGATGCGCCGTACAAGATCCGCCGCGTGCTGGCGCCGGTGTACTCGGGCGACGGCAATCTGCGCGGGTTCCTGTTCGTTGAATTGCGCTTGCCGGTGCCGTGGCACCGCTTCCTGCTCGACCTGAGCCTGGAATGGCCGATCGTGCTCGGCTACCTGTTCGTCTTCGGCATCGCCTCGTCGATCTTCCTGGCAACCTGGGTGACGCGCCGGCTCAATCGCGTCGCGGGCGCAGCAACTGCGTGGAGCCGCGGCGATTTCAGCAACCGCATCGACGACCGCTCGCACGACGAACTCGGCCACCTTTCGAACCTGCTCGACCGCATGGCGCTGGAACTCAAGGCGCTGATGCAATCACGCGCGCAACTGGCGACCTTGGCCGAGCGCCAACGCCTCGCGCGCGACCTGCACGATACCGTGAAGCAACAGGCCTTTGCGCTGAACCTGCAGCTGGCGACACTGCGCCGCCAGCTCGCGCCCGGCCCCAGCGCGGAGCGCGCTGCCCAGGCCGAGTTGCTCAGCGGTCGGATACAACAGGAACTGGCGCAGATCCTCGATGAGCTGCGCGCGTCGGACAGTGCACTGCCGTTCGTCGAGAGGCTGCGCATGCGCGCCTTGGGCTGGGCGCAGATCAGCGGCATCGCGCTGGAAACCCAACTGGCCGACACGCCGACGCTGGCGCCGGCCGATCAGGAGACGCTGCTGCGCATCGCCGACGAAGCGCTGGCCAACATCCTGCGCCACAGCGGCGCAACGCACGTCAGCATGATCCTACAGCGCGAGGGCGACATGCTGACGCTCAGCATCGCCGACAATGGCACCGGCACGATTGCCGATGCCACCCCCGGCATGGGCATCGCGAACATGCGCGAGCGTGCGGCGTCGCTGCCGCGTGGCCGCTTTTCCATCGACAGCGGCCCGGTCACGGGTACACTTGTCCGCATCAGTTTCTCGATTGCCGCGTAGAAACCGGTGCACACTCAGGTTTGTTGAATGCGCGGCACCCAATCAATGATGAGTACTCGAGCATGAGCCGTGACCCGATCCGCCTTGTCATCGTCGACGACCATGTGCTGGTACGTCAGGGCATCCGCGCGTTCCTCGAGACCCATACCGACCTGTCGATCGTCGGCGAGGCCGAAGACGCCGCGACGGCAACCGCCGTGTGCGCCGAGCAGAAGCCGCACGTGGCGCTGGTCGACCTGGTCATGCCGGGCGGCGGCATTACGGCCACGCACGAGATCCGTGCGGTGAGCCCGAATACGCAAGTCGTCCTGTTGACCTCGTTCGACGACGCACAGCAGATACTTGCCGCGATACAGGCCGGCGCACTGTCGTGCCTGTTGAAGGACGTCGACGCCGACAGTCTGGCCGACGCCGTGCGCAAGGCCGCTCGCGGCGAAGCGGTGCTGCATGCGCGCGTCGCCGGCCACCTGATGGAGGCACTGCGCCGCGGCGCGATGCCCAGTGCGCAGGCACTCGAATCATTGAGTCAGCGCGAGCGCGAAGTGCTCGGACTCATGGCAGAGGGCTTGAGCAATCTGCAGATCGCCGAACAGCTCGGCATCGGCGAGAAGACCGTAAAGACGCACGTGAGCAACGTGCTGGCCAAGTTGGGCGTCAGCGATCGCACGCAGGCTGCCGTGTTCGCGTGGAAGGCCGGAATGAAAGGCCGCTGACACACCTCATGGACGCAGGAATCGCGGCCCACAGGTTCGCAAGGCGGCTCAGGTAACCGCAGGCGGCGGATTCGATCCCTTGCGATCGTTACGCGGGAATGCCCGCATGCCTTCGAGCGAAATACCTCGCGACAACGCATAAAAAAAGCCCGGCTTGCGCCGGGCTTTGTCGTTACTTGAGGTATAGCGCGAGCGGATTACTCGACTTTCAGCTCGGTGCGACGGTTACGCTGACGCCCTTCGGCGGTGTCGTTCGTGTCGATCGGCTGGCTCTCGCCAAAGCCCTTCGGACCGTCCAGACGGCCGGCGTCGATGCCGTGCGCCGTCAGGTAGTCGTACACGCCCTTGGCGCGACGCTCCGACAGCTTCTGGTTGTACGCATCGGTGCCCTTGGAGTCGGTGTGGCCATCGACCTCGACGCGAATTTCCGGATTGCGCTTGAGCGTGTCGATCGCCTGATCCAGGATCGCGATCGATTCGGCGGTCGGCGCCTTCAGTGACGGCTCCAGCTTCTCGCCCACGCGCGGGTGGTCGAACTTGAACTCCACGCCACGCAGGTCGATCGTCACCTTCGTCGGGGCTGCGCCTTCACGCATCGGCGGCGGCGGTGCCGGCGGCGGCGGCGGTGGAGCGGCCGGCGGTGGCGGCGGCGGCGGCGCACCGCCGAAGCTGTACGTCAGGCCGACCGTCAGCAGTGCATCCACGAAGCCCTGATGGCGCGGTATGCCGAACGAGTCGGAGACGATGGAATTGTGCGAGTTGTTGTCGTGATCGTAACGGCCCGCGATTTCTCCGCGGAACGCCAGGCGATCGGACATCGCGTACTGCACGCCGATGCCCAGCAGTGCCGCCGGATCCCAGCCACCGGACGAACTGAAGCTGTACGAACTCAAGGTCTGACCCGAGTAGGCCTTGTGGCGCACCGCGCCCAGGCCGCCCATGATGTACGGGCGCCAGCCCTGGCCGATGTCGCCGAAGAACCAGCGGCCCGCCACATCCAGCTGCACCGTTTCCCACTGGTGGCCGTCACGCGGCGAACTGGTGTCATAGTCGGCATTGTTGATGCCGTATTCAAAATCCACGGCGAGGTTTGGGTTCACCCACACGCCCACTCCGATACCGAAGAAAGCCGAATCTTTGGTGTCACGCTGGCTGTCAGGAATCACATAGCCCAGACGCGGTGCCACATACCAGCTGCCGAAGTCCTGGGCCTGCGCAACGCTCACGCCGCCTAGCGCAAGAGCGACTAGTGCATACAAGGTGTTACGTTTCATCGGAGTCTCCTCTGCTTGGTTTTTCTTGTGCACCGCTCCACACCTTGCGGTACGCATAATCCATCACACTCATTACGACGCCGCCGCGTTAAAATTATGTTATGCAAAGCGACAACGCGAGCGCAGTTATTCTAGCAAAACCAAATTTTTACCTCTACCCCAAACATTGCTTAAGTTCCTGTTAGACCCATAGCCATTCAGATAGCAGTCATCAAACGGATCAAGTTACTGATAATACAATATTTTTTGGCATTTTTGAACGCATTTGACCGCGCTCCCGACGTCAAATAGCAAAAAGTCCCATGAAATCCTGGAGTGGCATCGACTCCAATGCCCGCGCATCCCGGCATGCCTGCCCGATTCGGCCGGCTTGCGCCTCGGGCAGATAACCGCGCAATGCCGCCTCGAACTTGCGCAACAACACCGGGATTCCTTCGGCTCGGCGTTTGCGGTGACCGATCGGATAGTCGATCGAAATTTTCTCGCTGCGACTGCCGTCCTTGAAGAGCACCTGGATCGAATTGCCGATATAGCGCTTGTCCGGATCGAAATAGTCCTTCGTGAATTGCGGATTTTCCCGGACGGTCATCTTCTCGCGCAGCGCGTCGATGCGTGGATCGGCGGCGACGTCGTCATTGTAGTCGTCGGCGGTGAGGCGGCCGAAGATCAGCGGCACGGCAACCATGTACTGGATGCAGTGGTCGCGATCGGCGTAATTGGCGAGCGGTCCGGTCTTGTCGATGATGCGCACGCCGGCTTCCTGGGTCTCTATTTCGATGCGTTCGATCTGGTCGAGCTTGCCAGCGACCTGCGCATGCAGCTTCATCGCGCACTCCACTGCCGTCTGCGCGTGGAACTCGGCCGGGAAACTGATCTTGAAAAGAACGTTTTCCATGACATAACTGCCGAACGGCCGCTCGAACTCGAACGCCTTGCCCTTGAAGGCGACGTCGTAGAAGCCCCAGGTTTTCGCGCTGAGCGCGGACGGATAGCCGACGACGCGCTTCTCGACCGCGTTCAGCGCATGAATGACCGCGCGCCGGCAAGCATCGCCCGCCGCCCAGCTCTTGCGTGGTCCGGTATTCGGCGCGTGCCGATAGGTGCGCAGCACGCCATTGTCGATCCAGCTGTGCGACACGGCGGTGATGATTTCTTCCTTGCCGCCGCCGAGCATCGCCGTCGCCACGGCAGTCGAGGCCAGTCGCACGAGGATCACGTGATCGAGGCCGACGCGATTGAACGAATTCTTCAATGCGTAGCATCCCTGGATCTCGTGCGCCTTGATCGCCCACGTCAGCGCATCGCGCACGGTCAGCGGCTTGCCGCCTTCCCGCACGGCCTTGCGCGACAGGTAGTCGCCCAGCGCGAGGATCGTGCCGAGGTTGTCCGAAGGGTGCCCCCATTCGGCCGCGAGCCAGGTGTCGTTGAAGTCGAGCCAGCGCACCTGCGTGCCGATGTTGAATGCCGCCTGCACCGGATCGAGTTCATGGCTGGTCCCCGGGACGCGTGCGCCGCCCGGCAGATTGGCGCCAGGGACGACGGGGCCCAGGTGATTGACGCAGCCCGGGAACTTCATCGCCAGCATCGCGCAAGCGAGCGAGTCGAGCAGCATGTAGCGCGCCGTGTCGTACGCCTCCTGCGACTCGATCTTGTAGTCGGCAACGTAGTTGGCGATGTCGACCATCGGCTGGTCGGGATCCGGCCGGACGGCCGAACGGATGTCGTGGTGGCTCATGGGATTTCCGAACGGGACAAAAGGGGGCGCATTGTACTGGATTGCACTATCGTTCTCTCCCGCTTTGTCTGAGATACTTCGCGCTTCCGGCAAGGGGAAATCCTCGTGATCGAAAGTCCAACAGGCACCGCCGATCCGCGCACTGAATTGACGCTGCGCGGGCTGATCCTCGGCATCGTCATCACCGTGGTCTTCACCGCAGCGAACGTGTTTTTCGGCCTCAAGGCCGGCCTGACGTTCGCAACGTCGATTCCTGCCGCAGTCATCTCGATGGCGCTGCTGCGCGGGTTCAAGGACTCTACGATCCAGGAAAACAACATCGTGCAAACGGTCGCCTCCGCGGCCGGCACGCTCTCTTCGATCATCTTCGTGCTGCCGGGCCTGGTCATGATCGGCTGGTGGACCGGTTTCCCGTACTGGTCGTCGTTCGCGATCTGTGCGCTCGGCGGCATCCTCGGCGTCATGTATTCGATTCCGCTGCGCCGCGCGCTGGTGACGAATTCCGATCTGCCGTATCCGGAAGGCGTGGCCTGCGCCGAAGTGCTGAAGGTCGGCGGCGGCGGCGAACGCACGCAGGCGGCGGACGATGAAAACCGCGCGGGCCTGATGGCCGTGACCTGGGGTGCGATCAGCGCGGCCGTCTTCGCCGTCATCGTCGCCACGCGCATCTTCGCCTCCGATGTCGTGCAGTACTTCCGCTTCGGCGGCGAGCGCGGTCCGGTCACCGGCTTTGACTTCAACCTGTCGATGGCCCTGTTCGCGGTCGGCCACCTCGTCGGCCTGTGGGTCGGCGTGGCCATGCTGGTCGGCGCGCTGATCGGCTGGGGCTGGGGCGTGCCGCATTATTCGGCGCTGGCCGACGTGGCCGAAGCGGCGAAGGGCACAGCGGAATTCGCCGGCTCGATCTGGAATCACAAGATCCGCTTCGTCGGCGCCGGCACGATCGGTGTCGCGGCAATCTGGACGCTGGCCAAGCTGGTCAAGCCGGTCGTCAGCGGCCTCGCCTCGGCGATGGCCGCATCGAAAGTGCGCAAGGCCGGACAGGCTGCATCGCTGCCGCGCACCGAGCAGGACATTCCCATCGGCACCGTCGGCCTGATCATGCTGGTCTGCTTCGTGCCGATCACCTGGCTGCTGGGCCACTTCGCGGTCGAGAGCGGTCTGGGCGAGCACTGGGTTGCGTTGGCAACCGGCGGACTGATCTATGTCGTGGTCATGAGCTTCCTGGTTTCCGCCGTCTGCGGCTACATGGCCGGACTGATCGGCTCGTCGAACAGCCCGCTCTCCGGCATCGGCATCCTCGTCGTGATCGGCGCGTCGCTGCTGCTGGTCGTCGCCATCAAGCCGCTGCTCGAAGCCGATGCGCAGAAAGGGCTCGTTGCCTTCGCGCTGTTCGTGACGGCCATTGTGTTCGCCGTTGCAACGATCGCCAACAACAACCTTCAGGACCTGAAAACCGGCCAGCTCGTCGATGCAACACCGGCGAAGCAGCAGTGGGCGCTGGTCATCGGCTGCATTGCCGGCGCCGCGATCATTCCGCCGATTCTCGATCTGCTCAACAACGCGTACGGCTTCGCCGGCACGGCCGGCAGCACGCACGAACATCCGTTGCCGGCGCCGCAGGCAGGCCTGATCTCGGCACTGGCCCAGGGCGTGATCCAGAACAACATCGACTGGAGCCTGATCCAGGTCGGCGCGCTCATCGGCGTCGGCCTGATCGTCGTCGACGAAGTGCTGCGGCGCACGACCAAGTCGGCGCATCTGTCGCCGCTGGCCGTCGGCCTGGGCATCTACCTGCCGACGCAGAGCACGCTGATGGTGGTAGTCGGCGCGGTCGCCGGCTGGTACTACGACAAGCGCGCCGCGCGCACGCCGAAACCGGAATCGACCAAACAGCTCGGCGTGCTGCTCGCCTCGGGCATGATCGTCGGCGAAGGCCTCATCGGCGTTGCGATCGCGGCGGTCGTGGCTTTCTCGGGCAAGGACTTCCCGCTCGCGCTGGTCGGCGACGAGTTCGCCGGCAATGCCTCGCTCTGGATCGGCGGCATTGCCTTCGTCATCGTGATGGTCACACTCTATCGCTGGATCGAAGGGATGAGCCGCAAGGCGGCATGACAGCCGAAGCAGATCTCGCCGCCATCCGAGTGTTTTTTTAACGCGGATTCACGCGGATCAACGCGGATAAAGAGCATTCGCGATCCGAGCAGATCCGCATCGATCCGCTAAGTCCGCGTCTTGGTGCTTTTCATGGCATGACGATGCGCATCGCGTGATCTTGCGTCATTGCCACTTCGCCCCCAATTCGGCTTGACGCCGCTGCCGACGGAGAGTCGAATGAAAGCCGTTGCCCTGACCCGCTACCTGCCGATCGACGATCCTGAATCGCTGCTCGATGTAGAACTGCCTGAACCACGGGCCGCGGGTCATGACCTGCTCGTGCGCGTCGAGGCAGTTTCGGTCAATCCGGTCGACACCAAGGTCCGCGCGCCGAAAGCGCAGGTCGAGGCGAAGCCCAAGGTGCTCGGCTACGACGCCGCCGGCATCGTCGAAGCGATCGGCGATGCAGTGACGCTGTTCAAACCCGGCGACGCGGTCTACTACGCCGGCGACATCACGCGTTCCGGCAGCAACGCGATATTGCAGCTGGTCGACGAACGCATCGTCGGCCGAAAACCGGACTCGCTCGACTTCGCCGCGGCCGCCGCGCTGCCGCTGACCAGCCTGACGGCGTGGGAACTGCTGTTCGATCGCTTCGGCTTCGACGAAAACGGTGGCGATGCTGGCAAAACGCTGCTCGTGGTCGCTGGCGCGGGCGGCCTGGGTTCGATAGCGATCCAGCTCGGCCGCCTGGCCGGGCTTCAAGTGATCGCCACTGCATCACGCGCCGAGACCGTCGAATGGTGCAAGCGCATGGGTGCTAATCATGTAATCGATCACCGCCAACCGCTGCGGCCGCAGCTCGAGCGCATCGGTCTGTCAAACGTCGACGCGATTGCCTGCTTTACCTCAGCGGAGCCGTATTGGACGCAACTTGCCGACCTCGTCGCCGCGCAGGGTCGCATCGGCCTCGTCGTCGGTCTGCGCAACGCACTGGACCTGGAACTCCTGAAGAACAAGAGCGCCAGCGTGCACTGGGAATTCATGTTCACGCGCGCGATGTTCGGCACGGCCGACATGGTGCGGCAGCACGAGATTCTCGACCGCGTCGCCGCACTGGTCGACCAGGGCAAGCTGCGCACCACGGTCGCCGAAACGCTGCGGCCGATCAACGCGGCCAATCTGCGTGAGGCGCACCGGCGCCTCGAGGCGGGCACATCGATCGGCAAACTCGCGCTGGCGGGCTGGCACTGAGCACGACAGGGCACGGAGGAGAATTCATGTCATCGTCATTGCAAGACCAACGCGCCCTCGTCACCGGCTCGACCGCCGGCATCGGCTATGCGATAGCCGAACAGCTGGCCCGCGCCGGCGCGGAAGTCATCATCAACGGCCGCACCCAATCACGCGTCGATGCAGCATTGCGCTCGTTGCACGACAAACTCGGCGCGGATGCGAAACTGCATGGCGTCGCGGCCGACGTCGGCACCGCCGCCGGAACGCAGGCGTTGATCGAGCACTTTGCCGACGTCGATATCCTCGTCAACAATGCCGGCATCTTTGCCGTGCAGCCATTTCTCGAATCGCGCGACGAGGACTGGCAGCGTTTCTACGAGGTCAACGTGCTGTCCGGCGTGCGCCTGTCGCGCCACTACCTGGCCGGCATGCTGAAGCGCAATCGCGGCCGCGTCATTTTCATCTCGAGCGAATCGGGGATCCAGATTCCGGTCGAAATGGTCCATTACGGCATGACCAAAGCGGCGCAGATCGCAATCGCGCGCGGACTCGCCCAGTTGACGGCAGGCACTGCCGTCACGGTCAACTCGGTGCTGCCGGGACCGACGCGCTCGGAGGGCGTCGCGACATTCGTCGCCGATTTCGCGCAGAAGCAGAACGTCAGCGTCGAGCAGTTCGAGCGCGATTTCTTTGCGACCGCGCGCCCGACCTCGCTGCTCAAGCGCTTCATCGAGCCCGACGAGGTCGCTCGCGTCGTGGCGTTCGTCGCCAGTCCCGACGCATCCGCGATCAACGGCGCGGCGGTGCGGGCGGAGGGTGGCGTCGTGTTGTCCGCGTTCTGAAGACGCGCCTCTGCGCCGCTTCCGACTGAACACTGCTGACACCACGCTGTCTCTTGTCCTGAGATAGAAGGTACGCACAGTAGGTGTCGCGTTCGCTGCCGCGCAGGAGCACAATTCAAGCCATGGCCCTCGACAATTTCCACCCTGCCGTCGCGGCCTGGTTCCGCCGCGCGTTCGAATCGCCGACGCCCGCGCAATTGCGTGCCTGGCCGGCAATCCAGTCCGGCCGCCACGCATTGATTGCCGCGCCGACCGGATCGGGCAAGACGCTCGCCGCCTTCCTCGCCGCAATCGACGATCTCGTGCGCCGCGGCATCGAAGCGCCGCTGCCCGACGAAACCTTCGTCGTCTATGTGTCGCCACTCAAGGCGCTGTCGAACGACATTCGCATCAATCTCGAAGCGCCGTTGAACGGCATCCGCGACGAATTGATGGTGCTCGGTCTGCCCGACGTCGAAATCCGCACGGTCGTGCGCACCGGCGACACGCCGCAAGCCGAGCGCGACCGCATGCGCCGGCAGCCGCCGCATATCGTCGTCACGACGCCGGAATCGCTGTACATCCTGCTCGGTTCCGAATCCGGCCGCGCGATGCTGGCGAGCACGCGTACCGTGATCGTCGACGAAATCCACGCGCTGGCGCCGAACAAGCGTGGTGCCCATCTGGCGCTGTCGCTCGAACGCCTCGAAGCGCTGTGCGGTCGGCGCCTGACGCGCATCGGCTTGTCGGCGACGCAGAAACCAATCGAGGAAGTCGCGAGGTTCCTGGTCGGCGCACAAGAAGCCAGTGCACAGAAAAGTGATCGTCATCCCGGCGAAAGCCGGGATCCAGCTCTTGAGTCTACCGGTGAAGAGCAAGAGCTGGATTACGCGCGCCTATCCGGTCGCGCGCCCTTCGGGCGAGCTGCGGATGCAGCGAGTAATGACGAGCTAAGGCGAAGTGATGAGCCAAAGCAACTCGTGGCAGCCCTCAGCCCTCAGCCCTCAGCCCTGCCTTCGTCAATGGACTGCGAGATCGTCGACGTCGGCTACTCGCGCCGTCGCGATCTGGCGATCGAGCTGCCGCAGACACCTCTGCAGGCGGTCATGTCGGGAGATGTCTGGGGCGAGGTCTACACGCGTCTCGCCGAATTGATCGAACAGCACCGCACGACACTCGTATTCGTCAACACGCGGCGCATGGCCGAACGCCTCGCCCGGCACCTCAGCGAAAAACTCGGCAAGGATGCGGTCACGTCGCATCACGGCAGCCTCGCGCGCGAGCAGCGCCTCGCGGCCGAGCAGCGCCTGAAGCGCGGTGAACTGCGTGCGCTCGTTGCCACGGCGTCGCTCGAACTGGGCATCGACATCGGCGACGTCAACCTCGTCTGCCAGATCGCATCGCCGCGTTCGATCTCGACGTTCCTGCAACGTGTCGGCCGCTCCGGCCATTCGGTCGGCGGCACTCCGAAGGGCCGCCTGTTCCCGTTGTCGCGCGACGATCTGATCGAGTGCACCGCCCTGCTCGATGCGGTGCGCCGCAGGGAACTCGACACGCTGCATGTCGAACGCGATCCGCTCGACGTGCTCGCCCAGCAGATCGTCGCTGAAGTCGCTTGCCAGGAATGGAACGAGGACGAATTGTTCGCCCTGGCCACGCGCGCCTATCCGTTCGCCGATCTGTCGCGCGAGAAATTCACGCACATCGTGCGCATGCTGGCCGAAGGCTACGCCACGCGGCGCGGCCCCCGCGCAGCCTATCTGCATCGCGACGCGGTCAATGGTGTTTTGCGTTCGCGCCGTGGCGCACGCCTGACCGCGCTCACCTCGGGCGGCGCGATTCCCGACACGGCCGACTACGAAGTCGTGCTCGAACCGCAGGCGCAGAAGATCGGCACGGTGCACGAGGACTTCGCCGTCGAGAGCATGGCCGGCGACATCTTTCAGCTCGGCAACATGTCGTACCGCGTGCTGCGCGTCGAGCGCGGCACGGTGCGCGTCGAGGACGCACAGGGATTGCCGCCGACACTGCCGTTCTGGCTCGGCGAGGCGCCGGGCCGCAGCGATGAGTTGTCTTCGGCGGTGTCGCGCTTGCGCGACGAGGTCTCCAAGCGCATGGCTGGTGGAAGCGATGCCTTCAAATCCCTCTCCCCCGACAATGTCGGGGGAGAGGGTTGGGTGAGGGGGCAGCGCATAGGCAATTCCGATGCGTATGGAAGCTCCATGCGCCTCCCCCTCACCCCAGCCCTCTCCCCCATCGCAAGCGATGGGGGAGAGGGAGGATTAACGCCATCTCTGCTGAGTCCGGTTCTTGAAGAAAGGGCTTCAGACATCGGCGAAAAAATGCCGGGTGCCCAGCCCTCTGCCCTTGCCTCTCAGCCCTCTCTTTCGCTGTCTGCTTTTGAATGGCTCACGAACGAAGTCGGCGTGAACGAATCCGCCGCGCGCCAGATCGTCGACTACCTCGGCGGCGCCAAGGCCGCGTTCGGCATGTTGCCGACGCAACAGACGCTGGCGATGGAGCGCTTCTTCGACGAATCCGGCGGCATGCAGCTGATCATCCATTCGCCGTTCGGCAGCCGCCTGAATCGCGCCTGGGGCCTGGCCTTGCGCAAGCGCTTCTGCCGTTCGTTCAATTTCGAGTTGCAGGCGGCGGCAACCGAAGACGCAATCATCCTGTCGCTTTCGACCAGCCACAGTTTTCCGCTCGACGAGGTCACGCGTTACCTGCACTCGAACACGGCGCGCGAGGTGCTGGTGCAGGCGTTGCTCGACGCGCCAATGTTCGGCCTGCGCTGGCGCTGGAATGCGACGACTTCGCTGGCGCTGCCGCGCTTTGTCGGCGGCAACAAGGTGCCGCCCCAACTGCAGCGCATGAAATCCGAGGATCTGCTTGCGACGGTATTTCCAGATCAGGTCGCCTGCCTCGAGAACATCGTCGGCGAACGCCAGATTCCCGATCATCCGCTGGTCGCGCAGACGCTCTACGACTGCCTGCACCAGGCCATGGACATCGAAGGCCTCGAAGCGCTGCTGCGCAGGCTGGAAAGTGGACAAATCCACTTTGTCTGCCGCGACTTGACCGCTCCGTCGCCGCTGGCCGCGGAGATCCTCAACGCCCGCCCGTATGCCTTCCTCGACGACGCACCGCTCGAGGAGCGACGCACCCAGGCGGTGATGAGCCGGCGTTGGGGCGACATCGACAGCACCGACGACTTCGGCCAGCTCGATTCCGAAGCGATCGCCGCCGTGCGCGAAGAGGCGTGGCCGGAGGCACGCAACGCCGACGAATTGCACGAGGCGCTGATGGGGCTTGGATTTATCACGGCTGGCGAACTCGCTGGAAATGCCGATTGGCCCGTTCTCTTCGATCAGTTGGTCGCGCAGCGACGCGCGACGCGCCTGCAAGCAAACTCGCTCTCCCCCATCGCCAGCGCGGGGGAAGAGGGCTGGGGTGAGGGGGGAATGCCCGAACCCTTTTCAAGCGCCCTGGAATTATCCGAGGCCTCCCCCTCACCCCGGCCCTCTCCCCCGACCATGTCGGGGGAGAGGGGGAAAGTCTGCGTCGCGGCGGAACGCCTTCCGGAATTCGCTGCTATCTTTCCGAATGCCGTCGGCGCGAGTGAACCGCCCGTCGTCGCACCTGCCGAATATGCCGCCGCCACCTGGACACGCGAGGAAGCGCTGGTCGAAATCGTCCGCGGCCGCCTCACCGGACTTGGCCCCGTGCGCGCCGCCGACATCGCCGCGACACTGCATCTTCCACAAGTGGATATCGATGCCGCTCTGATCGCGCTGGAAACCGAAGGCTACGCGATGCGCGGTCGGTTCACACCCGGCGCGCCTGCGGGCAGTTCGATGCTTGCCGAAACTTCGGCACAGGGATGTGCCGACGCATCGGCGGCTTCTCCGGCCGATGCGAAAAACGTGGCGTGGCTTGGCCGCGACCGTTTTGCGGCGGGTCGCGGCAGGATGCCCGATCCCGATGCTTCAGGTATGGAATGGTGTGAGCGACACTTGCTCGCGCGCATACACCGCTACACGGTCAAGCGCCTGCGCCGCGAAATCGAACCGGTCTCGGCGCGCGATTTCATGCGCTTCCTGTTCGAATGGCAGCACGTTGCGCCCGGCGCGCAGGTCAGCGGTCCCGATGCCCTCGCAGCCGTGCTCGCCCAACTCGAAGGCTGCGAAGTTGCCGCTGCGGCGTGGGAATCCGATGTCCTGCCGGCGCGCGTTGCGGGCTACGAAATATCATGGCTCGATGACCTCTGCCTGGCCGGCCGCATCGCGTGGTCGCGCCTGCGCATTCCAACAGCGCGCGATGCCGAGGACGGTAGCGGCGCGCGTGCCGCCAGCGGCCCGGTGCGGGCGACGCCGATCGTGCTCCTGCAACGGCGCAACATGCCGACCTGGACGACGCTCGCCGGGGCGAGCCCGGCACCGCCTGCACTGTCGTCGCGAGCACAAGCCGTCGCCGACGAATTGAAGAATCACGGCGCGTCTTTCTTCGATGAACTCGCCAACGCGACACATCTGCTGCAACCCGAACTCGAAGACGCACTGTCCGAACTCGTTGCGACCGGCATGGTTACCTCCGACAGCTACGCCGGCCTGCGCGCCCTGCTGCTGCCGCCGTCACGGCGGCCGTCGACTACGCGTCGCCGCGGACGGCGAACCGCACTCTTCGGCATCGCCGACGCCGGCCGCTGGTCGCTGCTTCGCCGCGCCAACCCTCAGCCCTCGGCCCTCAGCCCTCGATTGGCGCATCGCGACAAGCGCACCACGGATCCTGAACTGATCGAGTTCGTCGTACGCACTTTGCTGAAACGTTACGGTGTGGTCTGCTGGCGGCTGCTCGCGCGCGAACCGCAGTGGCTGCCGCCATGGCGCGAACTATTGCGCGCCTGCCATCGGCTCGAGGCACGCGGCGAAATCCGCGGCGGACGTTTCATCGTCGGCCTCACCGGCGAGCAGTTCGCCTTGCCGGAAGCGATCGGTCTGCTGCGTGGCGTGCGCCAGAAGCCACACGACGGAGCGCTGGTCAGCGTCTGCGGTGCCGATCCTCTCAATCTCGTCGGCTTCGTAGTCGTTGGCAGCAAGGTACCGAACCAGGCCGGCGCGCGCGTGCTCTATCGCGATGGCGCGCCGATCGCCACGCTGGTCGGCGGTCAGTTCAGCGCACTCGAACTGATGGACGAAGCGGCCGAGTGGGCGGCGCGCAGCCGCCTGCTGCGCGCGCAGAGCGAGTACGCTCCAGCCGAGGTTGATCCTTCCGATCTTTGAGACGCGCCAGTGGGGAGGCTGGGAGGCGGATGGGCTTGCTTGTGCCCCCTCAAGCGGCGACAACGCGAGCCACACCATCCCTACCCAACCCTCCCTTTGAAGGGGAGGGCTTTGTTTCAGGCTTCGATCAGGCCGTTGCGAACCGCGATCAGTGCGAGTTCGGCCTGATTGTTCGCGCCGAGCTTCTGCTTGATGTTGTATAGATGCGTGCCAATCGTGTTCGGCGAGAGGCGCAGCGTCTCGGCGATCTGGTTCACCGATTGTCCGCGCGCGAGCTGGATGAAAACGGTGAACTCGCGTTCCGACAGCGCTTCGACCGGCGTCGGTGCGCCGTTGAGATCCTGCATTGCCAGCTTGCGCGCAACATCGGCGTCGAGATACACGCGCCCCGCGGCAACGGTGCGCACTGCCCCGATGAGGTCTTCCGGCGCGCTGCGCTTGGACAGATAGCCGAGCGCGCCGACCTTGAGCACACGTTTGAGATGCGCCGTGTCCTCGTGCGCGGACAACACCAGCACCCGCGCATCGGCGTCACGCGACAGCAGGCGCCGCACCGTTTCGATGCCACCCATGCCGGGCATGGCCAGATCCATCACGACGACGTCGGGCTTCACGTCGGCGTAGCGCTGGTAGGCCACCTCGCCGCTCTCGGCTTCGTCGACGACCTCCATGTCCTTGCTCGCGTTGATCAGCATGCGGAAGCCGACGCGCACGACGGCATGATCGTCGACCAGCATGACGCGGATCTTGTTCATCATGGTTCGCCGCTTCTCATCACTCGCCGCTCACGTCGTTCGCCGCTCGTATCATCCATCCGTCACCCCTGCGCCCTGCGCAACCCTGCGATCAATTCAACGGCAGCGTAGCAGCCACGCGCATGCCGCGTCCGGGAAGATTCTCCACGCGCACCTCGCCGCCGAGCATGCGCGCGCGTTCGCGCATGCCGCGGATGCCGAAGTGTCCCGGCTTCTGCCATTCCGCCGGCAAGCCGGTGCCATCATCGCGGATTTCCAGCGTGAGCGTGCTCGCATCTGCGCGCGCGTCGATCTCGATATGCGTCGGCCGCGCATGCCGCAGCGCGTTTGTCGCCGCCTCCTGCACGATGCGGAACGCCGCCAGCGCATAGCTCTCGCCGAGATTCTCGGGCAGAACCCCCAGCGTCAGTGCGAATTCGATATCGGCGTTGCTGCCGGCGCCATTCGCCGACCTGCTCTTCGAGCGCTTCGGCGAGGCCAAGATTGTCGAGCGCGAGCGGCCGCAGCCGGGGAATCAGGTCGTGCATCGCCGCATACAGTTGCGCCGCCGTATCGGCGATCAGTTGCGCGCTGTCGCGCGCCTGCGGGTCGGCGTCGCCAAGACGCTGCACCAGCGACAAAGCAAGACTGCGAATTGCGGTCACGCTCTGGCCGGTCTCGTCGTGCAGTTCGCGTGCAATCTGCCGGCGCTCCTCCTCGACCCGATTCTGGATCGTCAATGCCAGTTCGCGGCTCTGCTCGAGACGGATGTTCGCCTCGAGCGCTTCGCGGCGCGCGCCGACGTTGTCCTGGATCGATTGCGCCATCCGGTTGAATGCACGCGCGATCGCGGAAGCCTCCGCGGTGACGAAATCTGGAAGCCGCGTGTCGTAGGCGCCCGCCTGCATCTTCTGCAGTCCGCCGGCGATCAGGCGAAACGGGCGCGTGGTTCGCCCGATCAGCCAGAACACGATCAGGTTGCCGAGCAGGACGATGACGATGCCGAACTCGAACAGGCGCACCGCATCGTCCCAGCCGTCAAGTACCGCGCGCGTGGCATTGGCTTCGATGACGAGATCACCGAATGGCAGATGGAACTCCTGGTGGATCGGCGCAGGCGCGACCAGCGCCGCATACCACGCCGGCGCGTCGCGGCCGGCCTTGTACGTGGACGGCGGCGAACGATAGACCACGCCGCCGGACGCATCCTGCAGCGAGATGTCGGTCGCACGGACGCGGCCGAGGCGCGACAGGTAGTTCACCAGCGCCAGGCGATCCTGCTGACCCTCACCCAGGACGAAGTTCGCCATCAGTTGGGCGGCGACGACATTGCTCGCCTGAATCTCCTCACGCACACTGCTGCGCGTGCTGAGCACGTCGAAAGCGAACACCACGGCCACGAAGATCGAGATCAATGCCGCGATCAGCAGATTGATCTGCAGGCGCAGAGCTCATGCGATCACCGCGTGCCGGCGCCAGGCCAGCGCGAGAAATCCCCGTCGGCGGCGAAGCACGCCAAGGCCTCGCGAAATAGCGCATCGGCTGCCGGATGGTACGGATCGTGGCCCGCACCGGGCGCCCACGCCAGGCGGCTGCCCGCGCAGGCACGATGCACGCGCCAGGCACCGCGCGGCAGGCAGACGAGATCGCGCGTGCCGTGGATCAGCGCCACCGGAATGCCGCGCAGCGATGCTGCCGCGCGCAGCACCGCCGCGTGGCCGAGGAAACAGCGCCGGGCGAGGAAATAGGCCTGAATTTTATACTTTGCGCATAATGCAGCATCCCCGCCGGGTGGCGCGGGCACCGCGTGCGGCGTCGACGGATCGGGACCGTTGATGGTCGCCTCGTAGCGCTGCCAGGCCGTGGCGAGGCGCACGCACTTGTCCGCATCCGCACCGCTCAGGCTGCGATCGAGGTAGGTCAGTACGCGCCGTTGCCAGCGCCGCGGAATGTGCGCCATGAACTGTTCGTGCGCTTCCGGCACGATCGCGCCGGCACCCTGGAAATACCAGTCGAGGTCGGTCCGGCCGGCAAGGAAAACTGCGCGCAATACGACGCCGCTGACATGTTCGCGATGCTGCGACGCATACGCCAGCGCCAGCGTCGCTCCCCACGAGCCGCCGCTGACGAGCCAGCGCTCGATCGACAGATGCTCGCGCAGGCGTTCGATATCGCCGACCAGCGCTGCCGTGTGGTTGTGTGCGATCTCGCCCATCGGTTCGCTGCGGCCCGAACCGCGCTGATCGAACTGAATGATGCGAAAGTGTCGGTGGTCGTAAAAGATCCGCTGCCGAGGCGTGCTGCCCGAAGCGGGGCCACCGTGAAGCAGGACGACCGGCAAGCCGTCTCGATTGCCAGCCTGCACGTAATAGATGCGGTGACCCTGGCCGACGTCGAGCCAGCCATCGTCGAATACATCCGCGGCGGGGCCAGAGGCAGTGGGGGTTTCGGTTGCCATCGAGATGATCCTACCGTATCGGCCGGTGGCTACGGCGGCGAGGCATGATAACCGCTCGTGCATGCGCACTGCTGGTCAAGACCTGGCGCCTTCAGCCGGAGACGATTCTTGGCAACGACTCGCCCGCCTCGCTGGTCGACTCCGTCGCGCGCATCAGTGAAATTTCTCGCCGCGCGCCAGCATCGCGATGATCGCCTGCTTTCTCTTCTCGCGCGTTTCGGGCTTTTTGGCCGTCTGCAGGCGGTAGACGATCGAGTACAGGTTCGTCCTGTTGAGCGTCTTGAAGAACGCATGCGCCTTCTTGTTGCGCGCGAGTTCAGCCATAAAATCGGCGGGAACGGCCGCGCTGCCGAACGCATCGTAAGCTGCCGTCCAGCGTCCATCGCCCTGTGCGGCTTTCACTTCCCTGAGCCCCGCCGCGGTCATCTCGCCGGATTCGATGAGTCTCCGCGCATGGTCGGTATTCTTCTTCGACCACCCGCTGCCGCGCCGCCTTGGCGTGAATTTCTGCAGCCATGAGTGCGTGTCGCACGGCAGTTTCTGTCCATCGATCCAACCGAAGCAGAGCGCCTGGTCGAGCGCCTCCGCATAGGTCACGGTGGGCGTGCCGGAGTCCTTCTTGTAGATGCGCAACAGGATGCCGTCCGATCGGCCATGATTCTTGCCGAGCCACGAGCGGAAAGCGCGGGACGATTTGAAGGCGATAGTTTTCATGGCGTTACAGCAAATCGATTGCGTCAATGTAGCCTACTTTTCCGTGTGCGGAACGCCGCGACGAGAGTCTCTGCACTGGGCCAGAGCGGCAGGCCGGCCGGCGCGACCACTGTGCGTCGTGATTTCGCGCCTCATGCAATGCGGATACGATTGTCCGCCGTATGGATATCAGACTCGACGACCTGTCCGGACCGCAGATTCGGACCCTGCTGCAAGACCACCTTCGGAACATGCATGAGCTTTCTCCGCCCGGAAAGCGTGCACGCGATGGATATCGCCAAACTTCGTCAACCGGACGTCACGTTCTGGACGGTATGGTCCGGCGACGAGCTGCTCGGCTGCGGGGCGCTGCGCGAGCTCACGCCCAAGCATGGAGAAGTCAAGTCCATGCGCACCGCGCCTGCGCATCGGGGCCGAGGCGCCGCGCGTACCATGCTCACGCACATCATCGCGGAAGCTCGCCGTCGTTCGTACGACCGCCTGAGTCTCGAAACAGGCTCGATGAAAGCGTTCGAACCGGCGCAGAAGCTCTACGAAAGCTTCGGCTTCTTCTATTGCTCTCCGTTCGGCGACTATGTCGACGACCCCTACAGCGTCTTCATGACGAAGCTGCTGTAGACCTGCTCGAGTGCGGCCACGCTGGAACCCAACGGGCACAAAGCGCCAGCACGATCCTGCGAAGGTTGGTGCATACTCAACGACACTTTGCTCGCGAGGGAAACTCATGAAGCACGCGACGTTTGTTGCGTTGTTTGCCGCACTCCTCGTCGCCGCCAACGCGTCCGCACAAGGCGGAGGTGCGGCCGGAGTCGGCGCGGCGCAGATCGACGCCATCTACCCGGACATCGAAAAGCTTTATATCGACCTGCATCGCAATCCGGAACTCGCGTTTCACGAGCAGCGCACGGCCGCGACACTTGCCGCACGCGTCAAGTCGCTGGGGTACGAGGTCACGACTGGAGTCGGCGGCACGGGCATCGTCGCAATCCTGAAAAACGGGCCGGGCCCGGTCGTCATGCTGCGCACCGAGCTCGACGCGTTGCCGATAGAGGAAAAAACCGGCCTGCCGTTCGCCAGCACGATGAAGACCAAAAACGAAGCCGGCGAAACGGTGCCGGTAGCGCACATGTGCGGACACGATTTGCACATGTCGGCGTGGGTGGCCACGGCCGAACTGATGGCGAAGGACCGCGCGAATTGGCACGGCACCTTGATGCTCGTCGGGCAGCCCGCCGAGGAAATCGTTGCCGGTGCGAGCGCGATGATCCGCGACGGACTGTTCACGCGCTTCCCGAAACCGGACTACGCGCTCGGCCTGCACGACGACGCATCGCTTCCGGCCGGCGTCATCGGATTCCATCCCGGCAACTTCCGCGCCGCCTCGACCAATCTCGACATCACCGTGTACGGCAAGGGCGGCCATGGCGCCTACCCGCAGAGTACGATCGACCCAATCGTGATCGCGTCACGCATCGTGCTCGGCCTGCAGACGATCGTGTCACGCGAGAACAATCCGGCCGATCCGGCGGTCATCACGGTCGGCAGCATTCACGGCGGCACCGTTTCGAACATCATTCCGGATCAGGTCAAGCTGCAGATCACCGTGCGCTCTCTCGATCCGAATGTGCAGCAGCGTCTGTTGAGCGCGATCGAGCGCGAAGCGAACGGCGAGGCCCAGGCCACGAATGCGCCGAAGCAGCCGCTGATCGAGACGAAGTCCAGCACCGAATCGGTCTACAACGACCCCGACACGACGCAACGCGCCGTCGCCGCCGCGCGTGCGGCACTCGGCGCCGACAAGGTCGTCGAGATGCCCGCGCTGATGGGTTCGGAAGATTTCTCTCAGTTCGGACTTGCCGGAGTGCACGCCGTGCTGCTGCACATCGGTGCCGTCGATGCGGCGAAACTCGAAGAATCGCTCAAGACCGGCGTGCCGCTTCCCGGCGTGCACTCGCCGCTGTGGGCGCCGGTCCGCGAGCCGACGATCAAGGCGGCAATCGGCGCGGAGACGGCGATACTCAGGACTTGATGAAGAGCAGCTGACCGATTCGATCGCGCCTGCGAAACCGGTACATCGGCATCAGGGGCAAGAGGGCGTACTACAACTAGATGCTGCAAGACCCGCAACTGACGGAGCGCGAAGGAATCAGCGTGTTCTAGCAAGGATCTCCTCCCCAGTCGCGGCCCCGGTGATATAGTCGCGCCGCATTCGCGGCGGATTGCGCCAAGCCGTCTGGCGAGCCCCGCATCATTCGTGTTTTCTCCGGGGAGGAAGTCATGGATGCCGTCAGTCTGTTTTTTCTGCTGCTCACGCCGGTCACGTATCTTGCGATGCTGGCCATCGAGCAAATCTGGCCGGCACGCAGTTTTCCGCCGCGCGCCGGCTGGCAATGGATCGGTGCCGCGTTTCTCGTCCTGACGATCACGATCGGAACCGTGCTGCCGCTGTACCTGCCGCTCGACTGGATGGCCGCGCATCGCTGGTTCGACGGCACGAAACTTGGTGTCATCGGTGGCGCAATTATTGGATTCGTCGTGCTCGAGGCGGTCGTCTACGCCTGGCATCGAATGAACCACACGTTCAGTCCGCTTTGGCGCGCGTTCCATCAGCTGCATCACAGTCCATTGCGCGTCGACATTCCGGGCGCGTTGCTGTTTCACCCCACGGAGATCGTGTTCTATACCGTCATGCCGCTGGCACTCAATGTCATCGTGCTCGGCCTCGATCCGCTCGCGGCGGCGATCGCCGGCTACATATTTACGTTCTACTCGTTTTTCCAGCACTGGAACGTGCACACGCCGCAATGGCTCGGCTACATCATGCAACGCCCCGAATCGCACTGCGTGCACCATCGCAAGGGCTCGCACTACTACAACTTCGCCGACCTGCCGCTGTGGGATATGCTCTTCGGCACGTTCAAGAATCCGCCCAAGTACATGGGCGAATGCGGGTTCGAACGCGGCGCCGATGTTCGCCTCGCTGCGATCCTCGCCTTCAAGGATGTCAACGCCGACGCTTATGGTCCGGCCAACATCGGCGTGCGGCCGGCACGCATCGGCAGTCCGACACCGGTCTGAAAGTCCAAAAATGCTCAGGCTCATTTCTCCGTTTCAGGAAATGAACCTGACCCTATGACAGACAATGCCGCTCGTGAGCGCGCGACCTCTCGAGCGAAAAAATCGGCTCCGGGTGTAGCTCAGGCGTCGTATTTGAACGACAGCAGCACCCGCGCGCGATAGGCAACAACCTTGCCGCCCTCGATCTTCATGTCGAGCTTGCTGATCTCGGCGACGCGCAGATCACGCAATGACTTCGCCGCAACATCGACCGCATTCTTCGCGGCGGCCTCCCAGGAAACCGTACTGGTGCCGATGATTTCGGTGACGCGGTAGACGCCGGACTCGGTGCTCTTCTTGGCCATTTTTTTCGCTCCTTCCGTTGAGAGGCACAGGAACAGTTCCTGCCGCCTCGATGATCCCCCAGATTCAGCATGGTTCTGATGCGACTGTAGTCCTGCGGTCCGGGCCGGCGCAAGTTCGAGGCGCTGACCGCGGAGGGCGAGATCGAAGGCGGCGTGTCGATGGATGACCATGAACGGGCCGCGGTGCATGGCGTGGCACCGCTTTGAGTTGCTTGGGTTGCGGCACACACGCAAACGGCATAGGCTCCATGACAGGAGCGGCCGGTGTCGGGAGTGCACGTCATGAGCTTCACGAAGATTGCGGCCTTCGCCGCGGCACTGACGCTTGCCGGCTGCGCGACCTTGCCGCCGCAGACCGACAGGCAAGCCACACAGGCGCTGACCGATACCTCCGCAACAACCCTCGGCCGCGCGCTCGCCGATGCGGTCGCCGCCAATCCGGGGAAGAGCGGCGTCTACGGTCTCAACGATCCACACGATGCATTCGCCGCACGCGGACTACTCTGCAAAGCCGCGGAACGTTCGATCGATACCCAGTACTACATCTGGGCCGGAGATCAGACCGGGCAACTGTTGTTCGGCGCGCTGTGGCAAGCCGCGCAGCGCGGAGTGCGCGTGCGCCTGCTGGTCGACGACCTCGGCACGCGCGATCTGGATACGGCGCTCGCCGTGCTCGACGCGGACCCGAACATCGAAGTACGCCTGTATAACCCGTTCCCTTCGCGCGGCTCGAAGAACATGAGTTTCATCACCGACTTCTCGCGCGTCAACCGGCGCATGCACAACAAGTCGTTGACGGCCGACAACCAGGCCAGTGTCGTCGGTGGCCGCAACATCGGCAACGAGTACTTCCAGCTTGGCCATGGCCTGGTATTCGCCGACGCCGACGTGCTCGCCGTCGGACCGATCGTGCACGAAATCTCCGATACCTTCGACCTCTACTGGAATAGCTCCTCGGCATACCCGGTGGCGCGGATGATCGACGCGCCGACGGCGCAAGCGCGCGAGCAGGTGCTCAAGGGTTTCGAGGCGGCGAAGACCGATCCCGACGCAGTCGAATACCTCGAAGTATTGCGCACCACACCGTTGCTGGAGCAACTGGAGAACCGTAAGCTCGCGTTTGAATGGACGAACGTCAAGCTCGTCGCCGACGATCCGGCCAAGACGCTCGACGAGAGCGGACGGACGGACCTTCTGCTCTACCCCGACCTGATCAAATCGTTGGGCACGCCACAGAAAACGCTCGATATCCTCTCGCCCTACTTCGTACCGTCGAAGCGCGGCGAAGACATGCTGATCGGCTTGGTGCACAGCGGTGTCGATGTGCGCATCCTCTCCAACTCGCTGGCGTCGAACGATGAGGCGGCGGCGCACTCGGGGTACGCCAAGCACCGCGAGGTGCTGTTGAAGGCTGGCGTGCACATGTGGGAACTCAAGCCGTCGGCTGCGCAGCAGCTTCGCGGCTACAAGAAACGCGACGTCTGGTCCTCGTCATCGGCATTGCATGCCAAGATGTATGCCGTCGACCGGCAGAAGATCTTCATCGGTTCGTACAATTTCGATCAGCGCTCAGCCAATCTCAACACCGAACAGGGGCTCGTGGTCGACAGTGCCGCAATCGCCGGCCAACTGGGCGAGGCACTCGACGCGACGCTGCCGACGGCGGCGTGGGAAGTGCGCCTTACGCCAGAGGGCAAGATGGAATGGATCGACCATGCCGACGGCAAGGAGGTGCGCTACGACCACGAGCCGCAAACGGGCTGGTGGACACGCGCCAAGGCCAGCATGATGTCGATCTTCCCGATCGACTGGATGCTCTAGGCCAGACAAGCCGCAGAATGCTGCAACGCCGTGCGCAAGCAGCACGGCGCGCAATTCCCTCGTGGTCAAGCCGTGACCGGTGTCCCGAGCGAACGCTTCCTGCGCAGTGCATCGATGCTGATCGGCCCGGGACCGTTTGCGGCCAGCGTCAGGAAGCCACCGGCTATTGCGACGTTCTTGAGCAGATGGATGAATTGATTCTGGTCGGCGAGATTGGCGTGAAACAGGAAGCCGGCTGCCAGCGTAAACAGCGCCAGGACAATCGCGGTGGCGCGCGTGAACGCACCGGCAAGGATGAAGAGTCCGCCGCCGACTTCGATGAGGATGACCAGCGGCAGCAGAAAGCCCGGTACTCCGGCATTCGCCATGTACTGTTGCGTACCGGCGTAGGCAGCGAGTTTGCCGAGTCCGGAAATGATGAAGATGGCAGAAAGGCCGATTCGGCCGAGTAGCGAATTGAAGGTTTGCATGGCGCAGCTCCTGTTCAATGGTCGAGCGAAGGGTGGGAATGCCCCGACCCCACCAATCTGCGCGCTACATCGCCGCGGATAAAGATAGGCGGCAGGAACTGGATGTTCTATCTTCAGAACGATGCGGTAGGAACGTGTGCGCGGCTGCGATCAGGCTGTGCCGTGATTGCTCCGGTCTTGCTATCGGCTTTCCCCTCGTTCCTTCTCGGCGAAAACGCATCCGTTTCCTTCTCGCGAAAGCGCGTTCGCGCAACCCTCACACGCGACCCAGCACCGGCAGCAGCGAACCGGTGATGGCCCTGGCTTCGTCCGACAGCAGAAACGCGATTGCGTCGGCAAGTGCTTCCGGCGCAACCCAGCGGGAAAAGTCCGCGTCGGGCATGCTGGCCCGGTTGGCCGGCGTGTCGATGATGCTCGGCATCACCGCGTTCACGCGCACGCCGGCGTCTTTCAATTCAGCGGCGAGACTCTCGGTCAGGCGCGAGACGGCAGCCTTGGAGGCTGCGTAGGCGCCATTGCCCTTTTCCGCGCGTTGCGATGCGAACGCGCTGACATTCACGATCGCGCCACCGCGTTTGCGCAGCAACGGTATGCTCGCCTGCGATGCGAGCAGGCATGAACGCACGTTGGTCCGGAACATGCGGTCCCACGTGTCCACCGATCCGTCGGCCACGGTTTCCCAAGCGAAGCCGCCCGCGATGTTGGCAAGGCCGTCGAGTGACTCGAATCGACCCGCGATTGCGGCGAATGCGCGCCTGATCGACTCCGGCGCGCCGAGATCGACGCCGCCGATTGCCAGTTCGAATCCCGCATCGCTCTTGAACGGCGCCATATCGAGTCCGATCACGCGCGCGCCGCGCGCGGCGAGACGCGAGGCGAGCACCGCACCGAGCGCGCCGGCCGCGCCGGTAACCACGACGATCTTGCCTTTCATACGTATCTCCTGCAGCACGCGATGCGAGTCACTCGCTCGCCGGGTCAGGCATTTTGCCATCGAATTAGGCAGGATTCATTTTCCCCTGCGGCGACACACGTGTCCGTCCGGCCACACCATTTGCGCTACTTCAAAGGCAGGTCGACATCGGCGCATTCGAAGATCAGGGCGACCGCCTTTTCGCAGACGGGCTGGAATCGGCGCCCTAGCAACGGGAAATCCGCCTGTCCCTTTCATTTTCTTCTCCGGCCCTTCACGGTGACCGGGTCGGCGGGCGTATACTTCCTTAGAGCGCTTCGGTCGGCCGATGGGTTAGCCAACCGGAATGCTCGAGGCCGGGGTCGCTGACAGTTCTATCGCTGGTGTTCTTGCGTGGTCAGCTACGGCAGTCGCTGCATGCCCCTCACTGAAGGGCATGTGAAACCCAAGCATCAAAAACCAGGAGGCATATCATGACGAATTTCTTGAGAGCTGCGGTGGTGGCTTTGCTATTGGCGTTCGTGAGTGGCGTGGCATGGGCCAGCGAAGACGGTCAAACGATCCAGCTGTTCAAGAATGCGGGAGAGAGCAGCAAGTATTTCGGCAGCAGTTACGGTTATGCCGTCTTTCCAACCATCGGCAAGGGTGGGCTCGTGGTCGGTGGCGCGCATGGCGATGGCCGTGTCTACGCGAAGGGCAAGTACATAGGCGATACGTCCATGACCCAGCTCAGCTTCGGCCTGCAGGCCGGTGGTGAAGCCTACAGCGAGATCATCTTCTTCCATGACAAGCGCGCCCTCGATGAGTTCACATCCGGCAACTACGAATTCGGCGCGGGCGTCAACGCCGTCGCCATAACTGCAGCGGCCTCAGCGAACACGGGAACGACCGGATCCGGTGCGGGTGCGAGCGGCGGCAAGAATGACGCGGATACAGCAGGCAGCTACCACAAGGGCCTCGCGGTGTTCACGATTGCCAAGGGCGGACTGATGGCAGAGGCTTCCGTGAGCGGTCAAAAATTCAAGTACAAGCCCGCGAAGTAGGGCCTGTTGCGCTCGACGAATTTGGGGTCAGGTCTTTTTTTCGTAACGCAGCGGCCGCGCAATCACGGCACCTGGTTGCGGAAAAACAAACCCGGCCCCGCTGACCGCCTTCGTGGGCGTCGCAAGGCGCCTGCGACGGCGAAAAACCGCTCGCGGGCGACCCACAGTCCCTTGCCACGTAATGTGAAGCGTTCAATCGCGACATCGGCCCGCGAGCAGCGCAGGAAAAATTACTGTTGTCGTGCCGCCGGATTTCCTCCGGCGGCGGTCATGCGACTGCGGCGCCACGAATAAAGCTGCTTTCCTATTGGTCGCGCTGCTTTTCGTCCGCCTTGTCCCGCGTCGCCTCGTTCGGGGAGCCTGCGTTGACGGGCGTCGGTTGTCCGACCGTGGCTATTCCAATCGCGGAGTCCTTGAATTTCGGATCGTAGGGATTGTCGCTCTGCTGAAGGTGGCGATAAGCGATCGAGCCGTCGACGCCCTGCCCTCCGTTTACTTCACCCGGCGTGAGCGGGCCTGAATTGTTCATCGTGACTCCGACGACGCGTGAGACCGCAGTTTTCCTTTCAGCGCTCGGCACCAGGTACGCAGGCCGACCAGGACTGCTCGCGTTGCTCAGGCCGTCTCCCGGGGAACTGACCTCGAGATTGCCGACCGAGCCGGCATGCGAACCTGTCACCTGCGAACGCACCTCTGCCCATCTCGACTTCGCCCGGTTCAAGGCAACGTCGTCGCCGTAGGTTTTCTTGAGTTCGCGCCAGATCACATTCGCCTGATCGAACTGTTCATTCGTCATTTCCGCATACACCGCTTCGCGTGCATCGACATAGTGCTTGTCGTTACGTTCGGCTGCCAGCGCCATCCACGCCATGGCGCGCGGCAGATCCGCGGATACTCCCTGGCCACGCGCGTACATGACGCCCAGATTGTATTCGGCCGGTTTGTAGGCCCAGGACGCCGCGACCTGATACATCTGGATTGCGAATTCGTAATCCTTCTTCTGAAACGCTCGTGCGCCGAGCATGAAATAGTATTCACCCGGCCGGGCATCGGCCTCCGGCGTATCCTGGGATCCCGGCGAGAGGAAGAAACCATCGACGGCTAAAACATCTCGCGGAACGAGCGCAAGGACACACCACGCCAGCAACGCAAGACCCGCATTCGACACTGCTCGCAACATCACGACGACTTCTCCTTCGACTGATTCGGAAGCGAACCCTGGCATCATACGAAAGGCTTCGCACTTTCAATATACGAAAGTCTTCGCACATTTGCAAACACGTCCACGCCGGCCCCGGGAAAGTGTCCTGCGGTCGCGAAACGTCCACGTGGCGCCGTTGCCATCGACCGCAATTCCGGGCGATACCGCCCGCTAGAATTCGGCCGAAAAGGGTTTCCGAAAGGAAGCATTCGAATCGCCGCGCGCAGCGTTCACATCTGCGTCGGCGTGTTGCTCGGATTGATACTCTGCTACCGACTCTGGTGGCGCGTCGGCGGCGGTCAGCGGCTATCGCCCGCCGGGCCCGGAACGGTCCAGGCGTTGGCGGCGGTGGTCCATTTCGCGCTCTACGTCACGTTGCTCGGCACAGTCGCACTCGGCGTGGCCAACGCGTGGGCGCGCGGCGACAACCTCTTCAACCTGTTCACCGTTCCCGCCTTCGATCCGGTAACAAGGCGCTGCGGGGACGGGCGGAAGACTCCATGCCCTGATTGCGAACGTCCTGTTCGGCTTAGCCGGTTTCCATGCGGCCTCGGGCCTGGCGCATCATTTCATGTGGAAGGACGGGTGTCCTTCGCCGGATGTTTCCCGGATAGCGATGACGGTTGCACGCGCCGCTGTCGCGCTTTTCATGACACCGTGGACGCTGCGTCCACGACAAACGTATACATGTAAGTAAGCCAGAGGTGCGAGGTAAGGATAGCGCGCCGGGCCTTCAAAGGCGCCGCTGGGCGATCCGGCATACGGTGCGGGGTCAGGATGGCCAGCTGCACCCGATGCGACAAGTGCAATTTGTGGAATATGTGCTCCAGATGCGTCTTGACCGTGGTCGGGCTGATGCACATCTTGCGCGCAATCTCCTTGTTGGTCAGGCCAAGCCTCACCGCATCTGCGATCTCCAGTTCGCGCTGGCTCAACAAGGCGGCCGATTCCTCCGCGACGCTTTCAGCCTGCTCGAGGCGGCCCAGAAGATCGTCGAGGATGCCTGTCAGCTCCTTGCGCCCGACCCAAACCTCGCCGCGGCTCACCGCGCGTATCGCGCGCAGGCAACAATCGGAAAAAGCGGCCGTGCTGATGTAGCCGCGGACTCCCTGCTCCAATGCCCTGGCAATCGAGTGCTCCGTCAACGTGTCGAGCAGGAGAATTATCCTGGTGTCGGGACTGCTGCGACGGACCTCGGCCAGCAGTGCCGGCCGACACCACTTGTCCATGCGATTGCAAGATGTTGCGTCGAGCAGCAGAACATCCGGGCGAACACGTCGCACTGCGCGCAGCGTCTGCCGCATTCCTTTCGGGGCGCCCACCAATTCCACTTCCTGCTGCTGCGCGACCTGATCGCGAAGAATTCCGAGCAATGTCGTATTCGACATCGCAGCCAATAGCGAAATGGCCATCGGTTCCCCCTTTTCCTTTTGCTCCTGCGCCTTGCGGACCCCTGTCGATGTCCTCGAGGCTGGCGGCATCGCCGCCTTTGCACGCGACGCGCATCGAACGCGCGCTGCGCATGAAATCTCCAGAGATCGAACGCGTCGGGTCTGCGCTGCAAAAGCCGGTATTTATCGCGACTGACTTGCGGCTTCAACTCCACAGCCTCGGAAGACCGTGCAGAGCTTACGAGCAAGATCGGTGCGATGACGCAAGCGGCGCCCCCAGGCGCAATGCAGCGTGAACCCACAGACAGTATAGGCGTTGATCCTGGCGTCCTTGATCCTCCATTCGGCGGATACGCGAAGCATTCGCCGCGCCTTAGGCTGCGTCATTATGCGCCGGGAGAAACGTATGAGCACGCACTTTGGTTTGTTCAGGATCGGCAACAGGTGGCGTTCATTTTTGTTGGCACTTGTCTTGCTTTTGCCGGGATTCGCGGGCGCCGCGGATTCGGTAGCAGTGACCTACAAGCTCGAGGGCTGTCGCAACGACGGCTCGATTCTGTTGCCGAACGGCAGCGGTGAGTTCGTCTGCGACGACACCGACTACACGACCGGCAACCTCGGCAAGGGTTGGAACGAACTCGATCTTGTGCCGCACCGCGCGACCCTTACTGCGGGCAATTCCGCCCCGGCAACGCAGACTTACCTGTTCTCGTTCGCGGCGGATAACTGCAATTCCAGCCTGGGATCGCCTTCCATCTGCGCAGACGGGTCGACCGAGGGTGTGCAGGGATACGACTTCATGTCCGTTCCCGTGCTCAATACAGCGTTGTCGGACGCGAGTTGCACTGCACCGCAGACCGTCAGTTCGCTGAGTGTAATGGCGCCGGGCATTGGCGGCGAAGATGTGTCGATCTTCAGGGACGTGACGGTTACACAGCTGAAAAGTACAACGTGCGTCTATGACTTCTACGAGCGCCTTGCGCTCGGGTCGCACCTGTACAACGGTTCGTCACTGCACTCCTACCTGGTGAACCCAAGTGGCGACAAGACCGTGCCGCTGCCGGTGAACGACATCGTGGCGCAATCGCTGAGCAAGGACATGTCGGCCGTCGCGGACGCGAGCGTGACGTGGGAACTGACGAAGACCGGTACGCCTGTCAACGTGTCATTCGGCGATGTGTGTGCCGCGGACACGCCGACACCGCAATCGGCATCGATCACGGTCACATGGACCAAGTCCGCCTCGACGCCGGACGGCGTAACGGTTGTCACTCACGTCTATGCGACGAATCCGGCGTCACGCACGATTACTGTCGACGTCACCGATGTCATCTACAAGGGTACGACGCAGACGACAGCACTCGACACCGACTCGGCAGGACCGATCGACGTGCCGGCCAACACGACATTACTGGTGCTCACCCACAGCGTGACGCTGCCAGCTTCTGCCGGCAATGTCGACGATTTCCTCAACGATGTCGCCACGGCCACTTATACCGATACGGTGACGGGTTTTCCGATCCCCGGCGAGACGACCGCTATTGCCCAGGCAAAGATTGGTCAAGGCAGCGTCCTCAACAGCTCTGCTGTCATCGATGATTCCGAATCGATCACCGGCAACGGGTTGACGTTCTCGGTGCCGACGCCACCATCGATCGGCAGCTTCCTGAACGGATATGACGGCAGTGCAACTACCGGCCCGGTGGATTGGGATTCGGGAACGCAGACGGGCAGCGGCACGATCACGTTCGACAAGACGATCTACCTGAGTGGACAACTGATCACGTCGGGCACACTGTCGGATACGGCACACCTGACGAGCGCTGATCAGTACCTGACGGCGCCCGCGAGTATCTCGATCACCTCGTCGGCGACGGTGACGCTCACCGTGAGCAAGACGATTCCCGATGACTATCTCCATGAGGCGGGCGACACGCTCCGGGTAGACTTCCATGTCGACGGCGCGCTGGGTTACTCCGACGATTTCTCGCTGACGTTTTCGAATGGAGGTCTGCTCACTCTTTCGCATGATCTGACGGGGCTGTCGCCTGACTTGTTCACGGTCACGGAGACCGGCTCTGAATTCTGCAACGCAGCAGATGTCTGCACGACGCAGACGTTGTTGCAGCCCGTGTCGAACCCGCTGGTGGTCGATCTGACTGCCGCAGAACGGAAGCATGGCGGGTCGTTGCTCGGGTACGGCCGCTTTCGAGAACACGCTGCTTGCAGAGGGCATCCGCGTGGAGGTTCGCAAGATCACCGCGCCGGAGTTGCCGAGCGACGATCCGGACTACTTCTGGACGTTCACGCTGAACGGTCCGAACGTCGACACCTGCGAGGCGGTGATTGCCGGAGCGGGTGCCGGGTACCTGCTCTTCCAGGATTCGCTCGGTGGTGACTGCTTGCTGTCGGAGGGTACCTATACGGTAACCGAGACGGCCAAGATCGGCTGGATCGAGGACAGTGCGGTGCCCAATGACGGCGTGAACACGAAGGTGTGTACGTTCACTGTCGACGACGTAATCATCGACGACGGCAAGACGTTCTCGTGCACGTTCCACAACACCAAGCGCGCCCATGCACAACTGTTCAAGACCAAGTCTGGCTTGCCGGACGCGAGCGCCACCGATGCGTTCACATTCCAGTTGCGTGAGGGTGCTTCGGCAACGCAGGTTGGAACGATTCTCGAGAGCGAGATTGCCAATCTGGGCAATCTGTTCGAGGCATTGTTCACCACTGAATTGGTACCGGGACAACACTATCAGTTCTGCGAAATTGTCATGCCGGGCTGGACGTCGAACATCGGCACGCTGGTGCCGAACGCCTTCATGCCGCCGGACGGTGTGCCAGCAAACCCGAACGTGGACAACAGCATCCTCTGCGTTGACTTCGTACCGGATCCGGGTGAGACGAGGTCCTTCAGGATCGACAACACGCCGCCACCGGGTGGTCGTGCCTTGACGATTGGCTTCTGGAAGAACTGGGCCTCGTGTGCGAATAGCAAGGGCAAGCAGGCGCCGGTGCTCGACCAGACACTGGCTGCGGCGACTCCTCCGGGAATTCAGCTGGGTTCGTTCTACCTGACGACGGGCCAGTGCAGCTATGCGGTGAACCTGCTCAACAAGTCGACGATGACGGGTGGCAAGAAGATGGCGAGTGATCCGATCTTCAACATGGTCGCGCAACTGGTGGCGGCCGAGTTGAATGTCGCTGCTGGAGCCGGTATCTGCGGCAAGGCCGCCATCGCTATTGCACAGGCCAATGCATTGCTGATCAAGTACAACTTCAACGGCAACACCTACTCGCCGAAGTTGAGCAAGCCCGACGCGACGCTCGCCAACAACCTGGCGACGGAGCTGGATTTGTACAACAACAACAATCCGAACGCGTGCTTGTAGCGTTCGTGGGTCTGTGGGCCTCCCCCTGTGGCCCACTCTCAGGCGTCCTTGCCACCTACACAGGGCGTCTGACAACCACCCCGCCTCGGCGCAAGCCGGGGCGGGTTCTGCTGGTGGTGCTATCGGCTCTTGATCGTCAGGCTCACCGGGCTGCTCGGACCTGATCGGTTGCCTGCGGCATCGTATGCGACGACGAAGTAGCTATACGTGCCGCCGGCCAGCGTCTCCGCGTAGCTCCTCGCAACCGTCGTTGTCACGCGCACGTCGTTGCGCCATACCTCATAGCCAGCCACGCCGACGTTGTCGGTCGCCGCCTGCCATGTCAGCGATACGTTCGTTCGTTTCGAAACCGACACGGCAAGTCCGGGCGGAACTGAAGGCGCCTGCGTGTCCGCCTGCACCATATCGCTGCCGCTGCCCGAAGCATTGTGGGACGTGCTGGCCGCATCCGTGGTGCTCACCTGGATCGAGTAGGTCGAAGCTGCAGCACTCGCGGCCGAGGTCACGAGGAATGTCGCGCTGCTCGTCGCGCCCGGCGAAAGGTTCATCGTCGCCGGCGAGATCGTGGCGGCCCAGCCGGAGGGAACGAGTTTGCCGAGCGAAAGAGTGCTCGCCGCACAACCGCTGCTGTCCTTGTTCGTGACCGACACCGTGTAGCTCAGGCTGGCGCCTGCAGGTCCGCTCTGGTTGGCCGGCGAGAATGCGATGGCTGGCGCGGATCGCGCGCACGGCGGCGGCGACACGACGTAAGTCACGCTGCCCGAGGCCGCATGCACTGCACTCGCCGGATCGGACACGTTGATCTGCAACGAGTAGCTTGCCGCAACGGCGGTCGCGGCCGAGCTCACAGAAAGCGTCGCCGAGCCCGCCGCACCCGGCGCCAGGTTCAGCGTTGCCGGCGACACGGTACCCGCCCAGCCCGAAGGAACGACGTCAGCAAGCGAGAACGCGCTCGCCGTGCAGTAGGCATTGTCCTTGTTCGTGAGCGAAACGGTGAATGCCAGCGTGCTGCCGGCGTTCGCGCTCTGACTCGACGGACTCAGCGCGAGTGCTGGCGTCGCCCGCTGGCAAGTGGGTGTGCCGCCTGCGGCAAGTTGTATTTGCACTGTTGCACGGTCGCTCGCGTGCGAGACCTGGGTGACCGTGATCCCGTTCGTCGCATCACTGAACACGCCGGTGTCGTCGAGTAGCGCCAGCAGGTACGTATTGGAGGCCGCGTAGTTTCCGATGTATTTGTGGACATTGATACGATTCCAGTACGCGGTGCGAAGCCCGCTATCCAGGCCCAGCGGTTCGCGATAGGAAAAATAGTAGTAGTCGCCGGTATCAGGTTTGGCGACCTTGAGGACCTGCGGCGCCGGCGCCTGCGTCGGGTTCAATTCCAGCGCGGCGACGGTGTACGTCCCGGATTGCGTGACCGTGACGATGTTGCCCGATGGCATCCAGCCCATCTGCTCCATGTGCGGCGCATTGAAGTGACGCAGAGGATAGCCGTCTGCGCTCATGTCGTCGGACGCATCGCCATACTGGTTGGCGAGTGTCGCGGCGTGCGCCATGTTCAAGTTGTGACCGAGCTCGTGCGCATAGACATCGTTCACGGTGTTGTTGAATACCCACGCCCGGCTCGGGCTGCCGCCGACCTGCCCGGCACCGTCGGCACCGCACACGCCCATCTCGGCGCTCGGCATGATGTAGAGGTGGCGCGGGTACGACGACAGATTCACGCCCGCGGCCGTGGCAGCGGCATCCGCCGCATCCGCCCAGCTCGCCAGGTTGCACGTGGACGCGGTGGAGAAGTTGATGACGAACGGACCGGCCACCTGGCCGCTGAACCCGACGTTGCCGAACGACGTCTCGCGAAAAAGCGCGTCGATGGAATAGCCGTTCGGATCGGAGAACAGGATGTCCTGAATCTGGCTCGCCGTGGGCGTTACCGTAGCGTCGGTGAAATTGGCGATGATCGCGATCGTGTTTTGCACGCCGGACACCACGGTCGCTGCCGCGGATGTCATCGCGGTTGCGGTCTGCATCGCCTGCGCAGCCTGGGCATCGGCGGCAGCGGCGGAAACCTGCACCGAGCCGTCGTCGCTGGCCGTTCCGGTCACGCTCAAGAGGCTACCGCTGCGCAACGCTTGCGGAGGCGTGCCGTCGAAATGCAGCGTGGTGCGGCGACCCGTTCGCGCGTCGTCGAGAAGATATTCCATGGACGATGCGTGATGCGCGAAGTCGTCGAGGTGGACGACCGTGACGACGCCGCTCAATTGCACCGTCTGGGCGCGCGTCGCTGGGGCGGCATGACTCGCGAGCGGCGCGACGAGCAGCGCAGCGGCAAGCGGGAAAAAAAGAGCATGTCGGCGCGATGACCGAACGGGCAGACGAGATTTCACGTACAGGGATCCTCCGAACACAGCTTCGAAAGATCCCCCGGCCAAAGTGTGCCGGATCAGAACCGCTCCCCTCATTCGGTAGCCCAACCATCTCGCAGTCAGCGAGATCTGTGGCTTTGCGTCCCTCCATTGCTGAAGGTTTGCCGTTGTCGCGAGGAGATCTTTCTACAGGTGATCTGGCGAGCGTCCGCTGCTCGCACGAGGCCGCCACGTTAATCAGTTCTTGCGCAGGGTTTTGCGTGTGGCGTCCCAGAAACGGCATTCAATTGTTAGCGTCTTGTGATCCAGTTGGCGCCAACGCGGGTTTCTCCCTTCTCCGTTTCCGCCAGTCTCTATTCCGCTGCGCGTTGCGGTAACATCGAGCAGCCGCGGCAGCGGCCGCTTTGCTCGTTCAGATCAAGGAGGTCGTGATGTTGCGAGCCATTGCTTCGTATGCCTGGATACTCATCATTGCCAGCAATACCTGTTTCGCAGCCGCTCAAGTCGGCGAAACAGCGCCCGACATCGTTCTCGGCACGACGCTGTCCGGCAAGCCGGCGAAGGCATCGGACTACGCCGGCAAGGTGGTCGTCATTTCGTTCTGGGCATCCTGGTGCGGCCCGTGCCGCAAAGAGTTGCCGATCCTCGAGGGTTTGCAGGTGACAGGCAAAGGCAGCATCCAGGTCGTTGCCGTGAATATCGAGAGCCGCGAGGTGTTCCAGAAGGCGGCGAAGGTGCTTGGCGAACTGCACTTGATGTTGGCCAACGACCGCGACGACCGGAGCCAACATGCGTATGCGGTCAAAGCCATTCCGCAGATGGTGATCATCGGCAAGGACGGGCGGATTCTCGACATCCACAAGGGCTATGGCGAAAACAGCCTCAACGGCATCGTCGACGAAATCAATCACGCGCTCGCTACGAATTCGCCCGAGACGGCAAGCAACAGCTGAAGCGGACGCTGCCACAGGCTTGCCGGCCATCGCACACTCGCCATTCCCTGCGTTCCCTATTCGGCACAGGCGACCGGCTTCGTTATCGATCGTCTTTCACGTCCAACAGGAGAGTCCGCAATGAAGACCACATTATCGCTTGCATTCGCTCTGACCTTCGCCGCGAGCACGGCGCTCGCCGCCGATGCTTCCGTCACCGGCTACTACCGCGCCGAAGGCAAGGACGCGAAGTTGAGTTTCGTGCGCACCGCAAAGGGCAAGTCCTGGTCGGACGAACCGATCATCGCGTTCGCGTTCACCGAGAAGGATGCGTCGGACGCCAAGAAGCTGGACTCCGACATCGCGTTCTCGCACATATACGGCAGCGCGATCACGATGAATGTGTCCAAGAACTCGGACGGTGTCTACGAAGTCGACGACAGCGCGTTCCATCACACCGGATCGGACAAGGCCGGCGGCAACGCGTCGGGGATACTGCAGCTGAAGGACGTTACCGTGGTGAACGGCGTCATTTCGGGCGAGGTCTACACCAAGCCGGACACCGACATGTTCGGCGCGAAGGTGGAGATCGATCTGAAGTTCAAGGCGGCGATGCCGCAGTAAGTCACGCGGACGGGATCAACGCGGCTTACCGCCCCACTTCGAGGTAAATATTTTCCGACAAAGCCCGGGGGTTTAATTGTGTAGCCGCCCAAAGCGGCTGAAGAAAAGCACCTTCCAAGACATACCCAACTGCCGTCATCCCCGCGAAAGCGGGGATCCATGTTGCTCTGTTCGAAGAATGGGGAAGTGTTGGATCAAAATGGATTCCCGCTTTCGCGGGAATGACGGCTTTCCTTGAATCCGTCCGGCGCAAGATACTCCAGCAAAGTTGGCGCCGGGCCAAGCTAAGGCGTATATGTAGGCCAGCATCCCCGCGGCGTGCGCGCCAGCGGTGGTGCCTCGAGCGAGGTTCGCGAAATGACGCGATGGATATGGGCAATGCTGGCCGTCCTCGTTTGCGTCGTGCCTGCCGTGGGAGCGACGGAGCCCGCAGCCTCTGCGCAACCTGCCGGCGTGATTGCGCAGATCGAACTCGACGGCCCGATCGGCCCGGCCGCGGCGGAGTATTTCGACCAGGCGTCGAGCCGCGCGGCGACCGATGGCGCGGTCGCCATCGTGCTGCGCCTCGATACGCCGGGCGGCCTGGCCGATTCGATGCGCCAGATCATCACCACGATTCTCGCCTCGAAGGTGCCGGTGCTCGGTTACGTCGCGCCCGGCGGAGCGCGGGCCGCGTCGGCGGGTACCTACATCCTGTATGCCTGTCACCTTGCGGCGATGGCGCCCGCCACGCACCTGGGTGCAGCGACACCGGTATCGCTGGGCGGCCCCACTTCGATGCCCTCGTCGCCGTTGGGCGACAAATCCGATCAGCCCAGGACTTCCGACAAAACCGACAAGGCTGATAAATCCGCCAAGGACAACAAGGCTGCGCCCGCGGAGCCACCGGAAAGCGACGCGGAGTCGCGCAAGGTACTCAACGACGCGATTGCCTACATCCGCTCGCTGGCACAGTTGCGTGGACACAATGTCGAGTGGGCGGAAACGGCCGTGCGCGGCGCGGCGACATTGACCGCCGACGAAGCGCTGCAAAAGCACGTGATCGATTTCGTCGCCGGCGACGTGCCCGGCCTGTTGGCTCAGGCCGATGGCCGTGAAGTGCACATCGGCGAGCGCACCGTGACGTTACAGGTCAAGGGTCTTCAGGTGAGCGAGTACACGCCCAACGGGCGCGCACGTTTCCTGATGATCGTCACCAACCCGATCATTGCCTATCTGCTGCTGCTCGCCGGCATCTACGGTATTGCACTCGAAGCATTTCATCCCGGCACCTGGCTGCCGGGCATCGTCGGCAGCATCTGTCTCCTGATCGGCCTTTATGCGCTGCAATTGCTGCCGGTCAACTACGCCGGGCTGGCGTTGATGGCGCTCGGCATCGGCATGCTGGTCGCCGAATTCTTCGTGCCGAGCGTAGGTGCGCTCGGCGTCGGCGGTATCGTCGCCTTCGTCTTCGGTTCGATCCTGCTGTTCAACACCGGCGTTCCGGGTTACGAAATCAACCTCGGCGTGATCGCCGGCATCGCGACGTGTGCTGCCGCGCTGCTCGCACTGATGCTCTGGCTGGTCATGCGTTCGCGACGTGCACCGGTGGTCAGTGGCGACGACTACATGCTTGGAGCCAGCGGCGAACTGCTCGAAGCGGTGACCGGCGGCGGCGAGACGTGGGCGCGGGTGCGCGGCGAGCGCTGGCGCGTGAACTGTTCCGTGCCGCTGCCTGCCGGTGCACGCGTGCGCGTCGTGCGCCGCGAGGGCCTGCTGCTCTGGGTAGTACCCGAATAGAAAACTCGCAATGGGAGAATCACATGTTTGGATTCCTTGGGATCTTGGTGTTCTTCGGCGCCGCCTTGCTGTTCTCGGCGGTCAAGGTATTGAACGAATACCAGCGCGGCGTCGTACTGACCCTGGGCCGCTACACCGGCACCAAGGGACCGGGCCTCGTGTTGCTGTTTCCCGTCGTGCAACGCATGACGAAGGTGGATCTGCGCGTAAAGGTGATGGACGTTCCGCCGCAGGACGTTATCTCACGCGACAACGTCTCGGTGCACGTCAATGCGGTCGTCTACTTCCGCGTCGTCGGACCCGACAAGTCGGTGCTGCAGGTCGCGGATTTCTACCAGGCCACGAGCCAGCTGGCGCAGACGCGGCTGCGCTCGGTGCTGGGCCAGCATGAGCTCGACGAGATTCTGTCCAAGCGCGATTCGCTCAACCAGAGCCTGCAACAGATTCTCGACGAAGCGACCGATCCGTGGGGTATCAAGATCACCAACGTCGAGATCAAGGATGTCGATCTGAACGAGACGATGGTCCGCGCCATCGCCCGCCAGGCCGAGGCCGAGCGCGAACGCCGCGCCAAGGTGATCCACGCCGAAGGCGAACTGCAGGCCGCCGAAAAATTGCGCGATGCCGCGGCGATGCTGTCGCAACAACCGCAGGCCCTGCAGCTGCGCTATCTGCAGACGCTGGCCGACATGTCGAGCAGCGGCAAGTCGTCCACGATCGTATTCCCTCTGCCGCTGGATCTGATCAAGCCGCTGCTGGATGGGCTCGCACAGAGATCAGAAGCGAAGTAGTCGCGGCAATCACGCAGGCGAAAACGAACCTGACCCCTTTTTGCCTAAACCTGACATTGCCGCTCACGTTCAAGGCTGAGCTTCAACAGGTCCAATAGCGCAATGTGCGCCCTGCGGCCGCGCCACACCGCGCTGATCGAGCGCGGGGCCCGGTTCGTCCAGATACGGCACCCTGACTCCGTCATAGCGACTCCGTAGTCGCGCACCGAATCCGCGCCGAGCGTACGACTTGGCGCAAAAATTACGCATCTGCCTTCCGTGCGATGCGAAGTGCCGCTGCATGTCGAACCATCTGGCAACGTGCCGGAACTCAGAGATGCGTTGCAACGAAATGACGACTGCATCCCGCAGTCTCATTCGACCACCGTCTCGGGCGGGCCATGGCCGCCTTTTCCAGGAATGCTGCAGCACGGACACGTGTCGCGGCAACGTTGAACATTTGAGGAAAAAGTTGCCATGAAACTCAGTGAATCACGTTCGCATGCAGGAAGAAAGACAAACACCACGCTCAAGTATACCTTTACCCTTACCGCCCTCGGAGTGGCATCGATGATTGGCGCGCCGGCCCACGCCGAACAGCCGCCGCCCCCCTGCCACGCGCACAAGACTGCGGCCGCGGATGTCGCAACCGTGCGTGAACGCGGCGACGTTCGTCAACTTCCCAACCCGCTGGTAAGCGCATTGACGCGGATGGCCAGCAGACCGCACAGCGCATTGCCGACCAGGCCTTTGCCGAAGCCGATCTTCCGAGCCAGCTGTTCCAGTACTACCTGCTCAGCACGGATGGCTTCGAGCCCAACGTTTTCACCACGACGTTCCCCGGCGTAAACGATCAAGCGATGCTTACGGCGACCGGTCCGGATTGCGGCCTTCCGACTATCGGTACCGTCCGCGTGGTGCTGGAACCGAAACCGGACTTGCCGACCGATCCGAACGATGTCAGAGCCTTCATCGATGTTTTCACCGATATCTCCGGCCTGTTCGTCATCAACAACGAGAGCGGCTGGTACGAAGGTTGGATGATTCATGATTTGTCGGTGCCGGACGTAGCGCCGCCGCGCGCCGATGGCAATGCCCAGTTCGGCAAGCTCACCGGCGATGACGCCACGGCGTTGCAGGCGATAGGCGGCCACCACAATGTGGCTGGCGCCACCTTCACCATGGATGGCAACGCTGTACGTCTGCCGAGCAACAGCGACCATTTTCCGGATGTCCAGACCAATGTCGTCCCGATCCAGTTGAGCATGGGCGCCTACAACTGTCTGCAGCAGAGCGATTGCCATGCTTACTGGGAATTCAACTACCAGACCAACTGGATCCATCCTCTGTACGAATTGCCGTACACCGGAGGCATTCCCAACACGTTCGAGGCTGGACAAGTCGGTGCGTTGTCGTCGCTGATTCCGGGCTCCGGACCGGCAGGCGTCATCAACGACGCAATTCACTACGGCGACAATCCAAATACCGTCGGTGTGGGACAAGCTTCCGGGCCACGTGATCCCGACAAGTTCGACGCGGACGATGATGCGCAGCGCGAATTCCGGCAACGCTTCATTCCCAGCGGACTGGCGAATGAGATCTTCCTCGACGTCTATCAACGGCTCGCCTCCTTCGAGCCCACGGTGACATCATTCCCGCAGCGCCTGTTCGACGCGTATGCCGCAGAAGTCAAGCGCATAGACGCAAATGGTGACGGCGTCATCTCGGCTGCGGAAGGCGACGTCGACGAAGGCAGTGACGGATTTGAAGACAACAGCCGTCTGTTCCTGCCGGCGACGCAGTTCCTGCGCTTCGCGGTGACTCGTGAGATCAACGACGGCTACCTCGCGCCACGTTTTGCACCGAGTCAGCGCGCCTGGCTGCTGACGGGATCTCTGGTGCCGGTGAACCCCGCCGCACCTGCCTCCGTCCCGCGCGATGGGGATGATCGCTAGCAGCCGAATTGCCCGCAACTGTTGAGCGCTACGACAGGCAAAGGACGGACGCGACCAGGCTCGGCGCCTTGGTTGCGTCCGTCCTCTTTTTTTTCGACCACTGACTACAAGGAAGGAGTTACCGATGCGCAGACTTGTTTTCTTCCTCGTCCTTGCCGTGAGCTGTGAATCAAACGCCACAAACCTGGTAAGCAATCCGGATTTCAACGTGGGCATTGCTGGCTGGAATTTCGCTGGCGGTTGTGGCACTCCGGGATGGGACGATGTGGTGGGGTCTCCCGCAACTGGAGCTCTTGCAATCAACTGTGTAAATGCACCATCAGCCGAGACAGCGGCCCAATGTATCGCCATGAATACGACCAGCGTCGATTTCTCTTTGCGATCGGCGGACAATGGTTTTCCAGGGCCCGTCGATTTCACGTTGAAGACCTACCCCAGTCAGGACTGCTCGGGCGCGTCCAATGGTTCTTTCGCGCCTTCCGACATCAAACCGGTTCCAGGTATCGCGTGCTGCGGCAGTTCCTGGGAAGAAAGATCGCGCTCCGACATTGCGTTGCCGCCTGGCACAAGAAGCGCACTTGTAGAGATCACCGCACACCCGAATGCAGACATCGTTTTGGACGACATCGTGCTTGCTCCAAACGCGGTCCAGCATGGACTTGATATCGCCGGCTACGTCAGTGGAAATTGGTTCAATGTCGATCAGGGCGGCAGCGGATTCCAGATCGAGGCGACCGACAGCATAGATGCTGCATCCGGCCTTCCCGTCATGCTGGCGATTTGGTTTGCCTACACGCCTGACGGCAGTGGCCAGAATTGGATCTACGCACAGGGTACGTACGACCCGACGAAAGCGACGACTACCTTGCCGGCTTTCCTGTCGAGCGGCGGGAAATTTCTGCCGAATTCCAGACCCGACAACGAAGTTACGACCAACCCTTGGGGTACGTTGACTTTCACGTTTACCGACTGCAACAACGGCGTCGCCAGCTGGAATTCAATCGTGCCCGGCTATGGCAGCGGCAGTCTGCCGATTGTCAGACTGACCAAGATCGGCGGCACGCAGTGTCCGCAAACTTGATTCAAGAGTGACCGCCAGTACAAGTCAATCTGCGCGCAGAAATTCGCTCTTTGCCCTCTTTTGTGTTCGTCGTGATCCGTCGCCGGCGTTGTAGTGTCTGTCGGTAGCTTCAGGAGTTGCCCATGCGCTGTCGCAATTCACGTAAACCCGGGGGCACGGCCTTGTTCGGTGCCTTTGCCGCACTGGTGGTCATCGCGCTGAGCACGGACGCAGTGAAGGCCGGTGCAATCTACAAGTGCACCGGGTCCGACGGCTCGATCGCTTTTCGCGACAAGCCGTGCGACGCGGCTGCCGCGCAAAGTGAAGTGGCCGTGGGCAAGACTACCCATTTCGACAACACGCCGCCGTCTGCCCTATCCACACCCGATGTAGACCCGGGCACAAAGGCGGCACAGCCCGCGGAGCCCAAGGATTGCAGCACATGGGTTCCGCCACCCTGGAAGGTCGACGTGCAACCGCCACCCGAGCCGGACTACAGCGCCTATCCAAAGGACGAGGAAGGACAGCCGATCCTCGTCCCCGGCTCGGCGGTCCAGGTCATCGCCATATCACACGACAAGCGCGATGCACTGTCGGTCCAGTCCGAGTGCGCAGCGATGCTCGACGGCTGCTTTCATAAGGACAACGACAAACGCAATTCCTTCGACGCTTGTTTCAATTCGGCGCCGCGATGCAGTTCGTCAAGGCCGTGGGAGGAAAGCAAGCCCTGCTGTCCCGATGCCTGCTGGCAAAAGTACGCCGATCTACGTCGCCAGTGTGTCGATCCATTCAGCGCATCGAGTCGCGTATTTTTCAAAGACCACTGCGTGCCGGGTACCGCCGAACTGCTGGGCGAAGGCAACCCGCCCTGAGCGACTCAGTCTCCCGACCAGAAGTCCTGGGAAAGTCCAAAAATCAATTTGGCTTCTCGGCATGGTCACTAACCTTCGTCATGTTACTGTCGTAAAGCGTTCCTGAAAGTCGTCTTTCCACTCGAGGCCTGCAATTTCGAGTGCGGAGGCGACTTTGACTTCATCCCATGTCCCGAGGCTGCCGAGGATTCGCGGCCTGCGTTTGTGTCCGCTGGCCGCGTGTCTCGCGTTGGCATTCGATGTCCACGCAGCAACAGTCCATCCCGTGACGACCTGCGCCGACGCGCCCGTACTGCCGGTGTGCAACGGCATCGAAGACGGCACGCTGCGCAAGGCATACTCCTGCGCGCAGGACAACGATGTAGTCGATCTGTCGGCGCTCCAGTGCAGCAAGATCACCCTGAGTGCCCCGCTGACCGGCGCCCCTGCACACATCTCGCTGTACGGGCCGGGGAAAGACAAGCTCACGATCGATGGCGCAGGCAAGTTTCGCGTTCTGGTCCACTCCGGCACCAGCAGTGGTCGCTTGAGGGTCAAGGACCTGACCCTTGCGAACGGCGTCTACGCAAATACTTACAGTCCCGGGTTCGGCAGTGGCGGCGGCTGCATCTATTCTTCCTGGGACGTGGAACTGACTCGCAGCACCGTTTCCCACTGCTCGGCATCGGCGACGCACAACATCGCAAAAGGCGGAGCGATCTACGCGAAGCACGAGGTTTCGCTGACCTACAGCACGGTAACGGGCAGCAGCCTCGAGTCCTCCGTGAGCAACAGCGAAGGTGCCGGCGTCTGGGGATACACGGTCCTCACCATGCACAGTACCGTGAGCGGCAACACCGCGTCGGCGCCGAGTTACACGCTGGGTGGCGGCGCCTTCGCCACACATGGTCTCACGTCCATCTACTCGACAATCTCCAGCAACGGCGCCGATATCGGCGCTGGCCTGTGGGGCCCGGAAGTCGCAATTCTGGGCAGCACGGTTTCCGGCAACAACGGCAAAACTGTCGGTGGCGTCTACGCGGCAAGCGCCTTGGTCCGCAGCAGCACGATCGCCAGGAATACCGGCACGGCGCCTTCCGCCGCCGTCGGGCTCTATGTCGTGTCGACGTACCTGCACATGCAGAGCTCGATCATTGCCAACAATACCGTTGGCGCCGCCGAATCCGATGTCGGTTCCTATTACGCGGCAACCGTCGTCGGGGCCAACAATCTGATCATGGCCCACTCGGCCCGCACGCAAGTTCCCGGCGACACGATTGCCCTGGATCCGAAGCTTGGACCGCTTCAGGACAACGGCGGGCCGACCCAGACGCTCGCCGCGCTGCCCGGCAGTCCCGCCATCAATCGCGGAAACAATGCTGGAGGGTTTGCCTCCGACCAGCGCGGTTTCGACCGCATCGTCGGGAAGAGCGCCGACATCGGCGCGTTCGAGTCGGACGATATCTTCGGCGATGGCTTCAACCCTTAGGGAATGTCAGGTCCTTGCTCGTCATCCCAGCGAAGGCTGGGATCCAGCCTTTTCAGCAGATTGCAGGAGAACTGGATCCCAGCCTTCGCTGGGATGACTGCTAATTCAGAGGCTTCTTAGCGCTGCGTGCGCGTTGCCAATGAAACGGGTAGTCAGGTGACGAAGCTCACCGGTCGTTCGACGGGTCGCTGCCCTTGTCCAATGACAGTGCCGCCTGATCGAGCGAGCCGCTAGTGTTTGGCTTGGCGCGCAGGCGCGAGAGTCGGCCGATGAACCGGCAACCTCGATTTTGAGCGCCAATCCACAACCTCGCACTAGCACGAAGGACTTCCATGAATTGCAATGCACTTTCGAATCAGCCCACTCGCCGCATCATCGCCGCTGCGCTCGCCATGGCTTGCGCAGTCTCGCTGCACGCCCATGCTGCCGGCAGAGTTTTTCCGCCCTCCGACGCGCCGCCCAACCTGAAGGCGGATGAAGGAAGCCATCCGTTCCTCGTGGGTCACGCCTTCGGCACGCAGAACTACATCTGCGCACCTTCAGCCACTGGCGTCGCCTACGTACTGTTCACGCCGGAGGCCACGCTGGTCAACGACGACGGTGATCAACTCATCACCCACTTCTTCAGTCCTAACCAGGACGACCTCAATGACCCCAACAAGAATGCAGGGGTGGTAGTCGCCGATGGCGCTGGCGCGATTCGCGCCACGTGGCAGTCGAAGGACGGAAGCTCGGTCTGGGCCAAGGTGCACACCGATAAAGATGGAGTCAGCGCCACCTTTACCCCAGACGACAGCGCCGTTGCCTGGCTCCTGCTCGACAAGGTTGGAGTCCTGGACGGACTGACCGGGGGCAACATCCTGTCGAAGACCACTCAGGTCCAGCGCGTGCACACCGTTGGAGGAGTCGCACCGAAGGGGCCGGGACATGGCTGTGACACGACAGCAGACCTTGGTCATTCGGCATTTTCGGAATACACGGCCGATTACTTCTTCTACACGAACCAGTAAAGGCAACGCCGGCAACAACGTTCTACACGACCACTGTCCCACGCCCGCCACCGCAACGAAGCGGTGGCGGGTGCCGGGACGCGGCGCAGCACGCGGCCGGCGCCAATCCAACCATGCGCGAACACAACATCCCTATGAGTTCCAATCTCACCGCAGCGCAGATCACCACGAAGCGCACCAATGTCGTGGTGCACCCGGCGTGCCTGCCGCCACGTGGAGACCTGCGCGACAGTTCACACCGATCTTCGGGTGAGCATCGCATCGTTACGCATATAGAGCCGTCGCGTGCGAGCCGCAAACCCGTCTCGGCGCGCCAGCATCATCCATTCACACGCATCCTGCACTGGACGACGTTCGCCTTGCTGATCGTCGCCGCCGTCAGCGTCTGCGCACGCGAGTTCATCGAAGGCCCAGCGACGCGCCGGCTGCTGCTTGCGATTCATGAGTGGTCCGGACTGACGGTGCTGGCCCTGATCGCGCTGCGTCTGGCCTGGCGCGCATACGCAAGCGTCGGCCGGTTGCACGCAAAGATGTCGCCGCGTACGCGCATCGCTGCTGCACTTGGGCATTACGCGATATATGCAACCACGCTGGCGCTGCCTGTTCTCGGCTGGCTGACGGCAAATGCGTACGGACAGACGCTGCGCCTTTTCGGCCTGCTGCCGCTGCCGACGCTGATGGCGCGCGATCGCGATGTCGGCAATGAGTTGCAGGATTGGCACGTCGATGCCGCCTGGCTGCTGCTCGCGCTGGCGCTCGGTCACGTCGCCGCCGCGCTCTGGCATCACTACATCCGCCGTGACAACCTACTGCGGTCGATGCAACCGTATCTGCGCCGCCCGTGATGTGCGGCGCTCGCGAGCGGCGGCGTTGCTCTCGCGGCTGCGCGCCCTGCCGCGGCGCAATCTGGAACTGGCCCAAACCGATGCGGTTGAATCACACGCAGCAAAATCGGGCTGACGATACCTTCGCGATGGGCCAGCGACTACTGTCGGGGCAAGCCAAAGATCTCGGGCATCCGCTGAGTCGCGGGCTGGTGCGGATCGCAAGCGCGCAGAAAGTCTGACGTGATTGCACGATCGCCGATCCGGCCGAAGGCGTTCGCCGTGCGCCGACAAGTTCTGTCCGACCGCGTCGCCCTGCGACCAGGCTGGAGCGCGATCTCCGCGCTGCGCGGCGGGAACCTGCTCGAGATCAAGTCGCCGATCATCCTGCACCCAGGCCTTGCCGCGTTGTTCGACGGTCCGGATGCGTGGCATCGGATCAGCTGCACGATAGCGCGCCCGGCGGCGCTGACGACGATCCCTTGATCAGCAAGAAGGTTCACGCAAAACGCGTGCGTGAAGGCAGGCGTCGTTAGGCAGGCCCTCGGCTCTTTCGTATGGCAGTGCCGCTCGACTCGCGTCATCAATATTGTTTGCGCGGCCTCGAAGCTACTCCGGTTTCGCGGTGGCGGATCGCCGTCGGCGACCGGGTGATCGGCGGTTGACTGTTGGTCAACGGCATCGATCGACACACTCAACCTGCAAGCAAGGATCCAAATCATGCGCAAGTCTTTTGTCACCATCGGCGTCGCCCTGGCCCTGGGCGCCGCGCAATTTGCCTCGGCCGCGGCGACCGAGTTCACCGCTGCCGGCGCGGAACCTGCCGATATCCAGGCCGCTGTCGACGCGTTTCGCGCCGCCCTCGGTACCCCACACTTCGAGATCAACTGGGACGGCGTTCCTGACACCAAAGCGGCGCCGAACAAGATGCCGTTTGATCAGTTCAAAGCGCGCGGCGCCCTGTTCTTCACGCCGGGCTCCGGTTTCGAGATCAGCGCCAAGGCCGGCAATCCGACCGCAACGCCGGTCGAATTCGGCGACCTCACCGGGGGCCTGCGGAACCAGTTCCAGGTGTTCAGCAAGGAACGTCTGTTCACGGCGCTCGACAGTGCGGTAACCCTGACGCAGTTCGTCGTCCCGGCCAGCAACACCTTGGCGACGTCCAATGCGTTCGGCTCGGTCTTCACGAATGTCACGAAGGAAGGCGTGACCACGATCGATTACCTCGACGCGAGTGGCCAGTCGCTGTACACGCAGATCGTTCCGGCCAGCAAGCGCGGCGGCCTGAGCTTCGCTGGAACGTTGTTCACCGGAGGCGAAAAGGTCTCCATGGTGCGCATCACCAGCGGCAACGTCGAGCTGGATCCCGTGCTCGGCCTGATTCCGAACCCGCGCGGCGATGATCCCGTCGATGTCGTCGTAATGGACGACTTCATCTACGCCACACCGGTCGCGCAATAGTTCCAACGTCGGACGTGGCGCCAGTTCGGCGCTTCAGAAAAAGGGGCGGGGGCAATTAGGTCCATCCTAATCATCTCCGTCCCTTCTTCCGTTCGAGATTGGCGCTCGGTAGAGAGAACGAACGAAGAGAACGGGGTCACCATTTCACTGCCAGGATCAAGAAGGACATGGTGATCCCGTTACTTTGGGTGGCTTGAAAGTCGATTCACGTGGCAAGCACAACAACCAACAAGCGCAAGCGAACCAGTCACCGCTTCTCCTCTTTTTCACGCGCTTCGATCTGCGACGGCGTCAGGCCGGCGCTGGCCAGATAGCCGCGCAGACCCCGCACTCCGTTCTTGTCCAGGGTGCCGCCATGATGCGGCCTGTGAAGGACGCCCTCCGCGTGGTTCAACCGCAGCCGGATGCGATTGCCGCTCAGGGTTTCAATCTGCACGCCGAAATGATGCAGCAGCGATTCGATCTCGCGCCAGTGAATGTTGGCGCTGACCGGATCCTGAAAGATCGCGCGGATCAGGGCACTGTGTCGGTGACTCATCGAGATCCCGGGATGGACTGTCGATGGTTCCAGTATGCTCTGGGAAATGGGGTCAGGTTCATTTTTCGGCGCTGAGAAAATGAACCTGCCCCCTTTTTTATGGCACTCCCCTTTGCCCGATCGTTGCGCGCAGTGACCTGGAACGGCGGCGTCCAACGCTGTTCGATAAAGCGTAACCTTGGCTAGTGGCTTGTGGTAAATGACGCGGTTCCGCGCGAAACGGCGTTCTTCGATGCGTCATACCTGATTCCTCATGAAACGGGCAGCGACATCCATGCGCCGACTGACTTATGGCAGGACGATTCTGATCCACGGCATTGTAGCTGTAGCGCTGGCGGCAGCCGCGTGCGACGGGCGCGCGACAGTGCGCTTGTGGCCCGGCGCATCGCCTTGCGACACCACGTTGCAAGCGTGCATCGACGGGTCGGCGAACGACGACACGGTCCAGATCCAGAGCAACGGACCGATCGAGGAAGACCTGAACGTCAACAAGCCGCTCAGCCTCATCGCCGCCGCCGGGTTTCGGCCGGCGTTCGACGTCGGGTTCGGCATCACCGCATTCTACGGCCCGGGCGCCGGCATCGCGTGGAGCATGACGTTTGACGGCTTGACCTTCATGCAAGGCGGCATCGGCGTGCGCTGCTACAGCGGCGATGCGAACATCACGTACAGCCGCATGGACGTGAATGCCGTTGTCGATTCCTATGTCGGCGGCGCGCTCGGCATCAACAATTTCGGTACCGGCCACCTGACCTACACGATCCAGGACAACCGGGTCCGCCTGAATGACGCGGCCGGAATGGATGCGATCATCGTGTCGTCCAATAACGCAGGCACGTTCGACGGCAGCATCCATGACAACCGGATCGAGTCGACCTCGCCGCCGGCCATTTCCGACGAAGGCATCGTGATCGTCGGTACGCAGGCGTTAGCGCCGGACGTGCGCGTCTATGCCAACCAGGTCAGCGGCAACCTTGCCTACGGCGTCTACGTGTGGGTCAACGGACCGTCGAAAGTGACGGTGGTCGGCAACATGCTGCGCTCGACGACGACGAACAGCTTCGGCATTCCGCTCACGCTCACGTCGGGTGCCGGCATCACGCTCGACGCCGAGATCTTCAACAACACGATCGCCGGTTTCGGCCAGGGCGTTCTCGGCAACGGAGCCGGCATCTCCGGCCGATTGAGCGGCAATCTGTTTGCCTATAACGCGACGAGCGCGATTCACCAGCAAAGTTCCGCGCTGACCGAAGACCATTCGCTGTTCTTCTCCAACGGCGGTCTGGCCCCGGTGCTCGGCACCGGCTCGATGATCGCCGATCCGAAATTCGCGCGCGGTATCGAAGATATGCGGCTGACCATGGGATCACCGGCAATCGACGCGGCCGACAGCACCGCACTGACCACGCTGCTGGCCAACGAGTCGATCGGACAGATCGACGCCGACGGTTCGCGCCGCTTCAAGGGGGCGACGAGTCTCGCCGACATCGGTGCGTTCGAATTTGGCGACGGACGCCTTATCGAGCTCGCTACTGACGGCAACGAGGGCGTCATCGACAACGCGCTGCTCAACGGCAACAGCGCGGCACTGCCGCAGCTCGTCCAGGATTTGAATCCGGATACGTATGTCGCGCCAGCCTACGATCCCGGCATGACGGCGCTGATCTACTCCGGCAGCAATTTCGCAGTCACCGACGAGGACGGCACCGGGCCGACCTTCAACTCCGCGTATAACGTGTTCGCGCCGGCGAGCGGAACCGGGACGTTCCTGCACACGAGTAGTGCCGCCACCAACGTATACGGCTTCACAACGCTAGTGGATAACCCCTACCTCAACGGCCAGGGCGGCCGCATCGTGCTCGCAACGCACCGCGCGACTGCGGGAACGTTGTTCAACCATCCGCTTGGCATCGTGTTCGGCTTCGGCTACTGGTTCATCGCCCAACTCGATGGGCAAAGCGGTGTCGATTTTGCGAGCGGACTCGGCTTCGACATCTATGCGCAGGATCCAAGCCTCAACGCGTTTGTCTGGACGGCGCCTGCGGCCGGCACGAGCACGGCGATCGATCACCTGCTGCTGAATGACGAGCCGTGCGGCCGCGTCTACGTGACCAACGGCAATCTCAACCCCCATCCGATCGGCGTGAAATACGCGCAGAACCGGTGGACGATCGTCAACCTCGATCTTGGCAGCATGCCGCAGGGTGCGGAGTTTCAGGTTGTCGTCGACGAAGCGGCGACGCAATTCTGCCGTTACGATCATCTGTACCACAACGGCTTCGACGGATCGTGACGATGCATCGGCGCCGCGTGGGTCGGAACAGCGGAGCATTTGCAGCGCAGTGGGCAGCAGCCAATCCTTGCAAAATGCTGACACTCCGCCTTGAGGAAGAAAGGAAAATCAGGAGTCAGAGTCTGGCAGGCCCTTTTTCTGTCAACGGAAAGCTGCGGGACGCGTTTCTCAACCGAGAGTAGTTCCGAAGTCGAACGCCACAAGCGTGTGGTGTTACAGATTCATCGTCCTTGATACGTCCGATCGCGGGATGAGATTTTTTTCAATCCCCGCGATCCTGTGATCCTGCCATTGGCTTCCATGGAAGAGCCATGAGACTCGCGACGATCAGCTTCAAGACGTTGCTCATCATGAGCCTCGGCCTGGCGATGCCGCCAGGTGCGGACGCTGCGCTTGTCCCCAGCTCCGACGGCATGACGGTCTACGACACAGTCATGCACGTGACGTGGCTCGCGGACGCGAACTTCGCGGCAAAAGAAACGTTCAACGTCGCCGGCATCAACGCGAGCGGCTCGATGAATTATTCGACGGCCGTCGCCTGGGTCGCGGCGATGAACGCCTACAACGGGGGCGCGGGCTATTTGGGACATAACAATTGGACGCTGCCCACAACGCCCTTGAATGATGCGACGTGCAATCTGATCGGGCCCAATGGCAGCTTCGGCGTCGGATGTACGAACAGCGCGCTGGGCTCGCTGTACAGCGCGCTGGGGTTTCAATTTCCCGATACAGCCGTCCCGATACCTGCCAATACCGTCGGACCTTTCATCAATTTTCAGCCGTACCTGTATTGGTCTGGTACTGCCAACGGAAGAGACGCGAACGGCTACTACACCTTTTCGTTCAATAGCGGTTGGCAAGGCGGCAATCTCAATCCGCATTACATGTACGCATTGCCGATGATCCCGGGCCAGGCGGCCGGCACGTATCACGCCGCGGGAGTCGGCACCTTGCAGGTGAGCAATGACGGAAAGCTGGTTTACGACCCGACTTCCAATGTCACGTGGTTGGCGAATGCCAATCTGGCGGCGAGTAAATCATTCGGGGCGCAGTGCACCGGCAACGACGGCAAGCCATGCATCGACTCCGATGGATCGATGTCACAACCCACCGCCGAGGCGTGGATCGCCGGGATGAATGCCGACAACAGCGGCACGGGATGGCTGGGCCAGACCACCTGGCAGCTGCCGCCGACGCTCGACGCGGATGTTGCGTGCAATCCCAATTACGGCTGCGACGCAAGTCCGATGGGTGAATTGTTTTACGACCAACTGGGTCTGAGCGCGGGAACGTCCGTCACGGCGACGCCCGATACTACGGTTGGCCCATTCAACGACATTCAGCCGTACCTGTACTGGTCGTGCGAGGGCGCATCCAATAGTCGCGCCCCTTGCTTCGCGAATGGCCCGGCGTTCGATTTTGAATATAGTTTTTCTTTCGGAAACGGTTTTGAGGGAACGGACATCCTCGCCAACGATTTGTACGTCATGGTCTACTTTCCGGATCAGATATTCGTCAACGGCTTCGAACCGGAGTGACGAGGG
>CAVTVN010000020.1:0-109080 GCA_963738115.1 uncultured Gammaproteobacteria bacterium
GCGAGGGCTGAGGGCTGAGAGCTGAGGGCTGCAGATCAAGAGCATGCGACCGCTTCACTTTTCGCTCTTCGGCCCTCAGCCCTCAGCCCTGCTTCTTCAAGCATGCCGCCTGAAATAGAAGATCGCCGCCAACCCCAGCAAAATGGAGGGCAACGCGTTGGCGAGGGCCAGATTGAAATTGTATACCGCGCCCATGCTGACCACGGCGCTCTGGAAGAAGTAGTAGCTGATGGCGAGCGCCATGCCGACGAAAAGGCGCTTGCCCAGACCGCCGGTGCGCAACGCACCGAACGCGAAGGGCACCGCGCAGAACGCCAGCACGAGGACATTCAGCGGATAGAAGATGCGGCCCCAGTATGCGCGTTCGTAGCCGGACGCGTCCTGGCGATTGCGGCGCATGTAGTCGATATTGCGCGACAGATCGCGCACGGAGAGGTATTCCGGATGGATCATCGATTTCGACAGCACGTCAGGATCGAGCGCCGATTTCCACTGCGTCTGCGCCTGCGTCGTGGTCGTAGCCGAGGTACCGTTGAACTCGGTGCGGCGCACGTCGTGCAGCGTCCACTCGCCGCCTAAGTATGTTGCCGTGCGCGCCAGCGACAACGCCAGCAATTGTCCGACGTCCGTGAACTCGAACACGCGCACGTCGGTCAATTCGACCACCGGACCTTGGCGCGAGCTGTGTGAGCGCCCGTGCTTGGCATTGATCACCGTCTCGCCGTCGCGTGCCCACAGGCTGCCGCCTTTGCCGATCGTCACGTCCTTCGCTTTTGCGGTCAGCGCCAGTGCTTCGGCTTTTTGCTCGCCGCGCGGACCGATTGTTTCGCCCATGAGCATGACCAGCGCGGTGAGCACGGTCAGCGAGAAAATCACCGAGATGCAGATGCGCAGTTTCGACAAGCCGGCCGCGCGCAGCGCGGTGAGTTCGCCGCTGGTCGCGAGCATGCCCATGCCGAGCAGGCCGCCGATCAGGGCGGCATAGCCGAACCACTGGTAGGCGCGCCGCGGCACGGTCAGCAGCGTGTAGACGATTGCCTTGGTCAGCGTGTAATCGCCGGTGCCGACGTCGTTGATCTCGGCGATCAGTGTCTTGAACGCATCCAGGCCGATCAGGAATCCCCACGCCAGCAGCACCGCGCCGAGCACCGACAGCGCCACCAGCTTGTCGACTTTCTTGAAGACGACGCCGCGCATCATTGCGGCTTCGCCATGGCCGGCACGCGCTTCGCCGCCGGCCGCCTGCGCGGCCCTGGCAGCCGCTGGCTATCCCACAGCATGTACAACGCAATCAGCGCGGTCGGAATTTCCACCCACCAGAAGCCCAGGCGCGGATCCCAAATGCCCTGGCTGATCCGGGCGCGGCCGATGGCGAGCAGGTTGTAGTAGATGAACCAGGCCAGCAGTGCGATCAGCAGGCGCGCATAGCGCGGTTCTCGCGGCGACGACTTCGCCAGCGGCAGCGCCAGCATCACCAGCACCAGCACCGACAGCGGCGCCGCGAGGCGCCACTGCAACTCGGCACGCTGCACGACGTCCGTGCTCGCCAGCAGCACCGACGTCGGCGCGCTGCGCTTGACCGAATCGGCGTTCGCATCGCTGTCGCTGTCCTGCAACTTGATGTCGTTGCGCTGGTAGCGCATCAGCCGGTAGTTGTCCTGGCCGAGCGCGCCTTCGACGCGAAAGCCATCGTTGAGGCCGAGGTAGCGCTCGACGCCGTTGGCGTCGTGATACAGCTCGCCGTCGGCGGCAGTAATCACGTTGATGTTGGTTGCGGTGTTGCCGGCGTTGGGGCGCTCGCTGGCAATGAACATCTTCTTGAACTTCGTGCCGTCGCCGTTCATCGTGTCGACGTACATCACGCCGTCGTTGTTCGGCAGTTCGACGAAGCGGCCAGGTTCGAGTCCGGCCAGGATCAGCGAGCGGCTGGCTTCTTCCTGCAGCATCTGCGCCTGGCGCACGGACGCCGGCGCGAGCCAGAACGAAATCAGCGCCATGACCAGCGTCAGCGGCACCGCGAGCAGCAACAGCGGGCGCACGAGCCCGACCACGGACAGGCCCGAAGCCGCGAACACCGCCATCTCGCTCTCGCGGTACAGGCGACCGTACGCCAGCTGCACTCCAAGGAACACGGCCAGCGGCACGAGCAGGGTCAGCGAATCGACGGTGCGCAACCCGATCAGCGCCAAAAGCAGATCGGCGGCGACACGCCCGCGTGCGATCTTGGCCAGCAGGTCGGCAACGGTTGCACCGAGGGTGACCAGCAGCAGGATCGTGACGGCGGCCAGGAAGCTCACCAGCAGTTCGCGCACGAGATAGCGGTCGACAATACGCAGCATGGAAGCTTGAGGTTGAAGTAAACTAGGCCACCGCGCGCCTGAGCGCGCTATCCACGATCGGCGCTATTGAAGGTCGCGCCGTGTTCAAGACACCTTAAGTTTATCCGCCCGCGTGTCGTTCCGGTCGGCTTTTTTCGTTTGGGATCACCATGACCATCCAGTTCAGCCTCACTGACCAAGCGCCGGAAACGGCAACCACGGCCTGCATCGTCGTCGGCGTCTTCGAAGAGCGCATGCTCACGGTCGCGGCCGCCCGCGTCGATGAAAAATCCGGCGGCGCGATCAAGCGCCTGAGCGAAGCCGGCGACGTCAACGGCAAGCTGTGCAGCAGCCAGCTGCTGTTCGCGCTGCCCGGCATCGCCGCGCCGCGCGTGCTGGTGGTCGGCCTCGGCGAGCAGAAGAAATTCGATGCCGCGCGCTTCCAGCGCGCCTGCGGTGAAGCGGCGCGCGCGCTCAAGAGCCTGCCTCTCGACAGCGCCGTGTCGTATCTGACCGAACTCGAGGTACCGGGAAAAGACGCCGCCTGGTCCGTTCGCACCGCGGCGCTGGCTACCGATGCGCAGGCGTACAAATATACGGCGACGTTCAAGCCGCGCGACAAGGCGAAAACCCCGGAGTTTTCCGCACTGGCGTTCGCCGCGCCGGCCGGCGCAGCGTCGGCGTTGCCCACGGCCAACGCGATCGCCGCCGGCGTGCGCTATGCGCGCGAGCTCGGCAACCTGCCGCCGAATATCTGCACGCCTGCGTACATCGCCGAGCAGGCGGAGAAGTTCGCCCACGAACATCCGGGCGTCAGCTGCGAAGTCCTCGAAGAAGAAGACATGGGCAAGCTCGGCATGGGCGCGCTGCTCGGCGTCGCGCAGGGTTCGGCCAACGAGCCGAAGCTGATCGTGCTGCAGTGGCGCGGCGCCGGCGAGAACGACAAGCCGTACGCGCTGGTCGGCAAGGGCATCACGTTCGATACCGGCGGCATTTCGATCAAGCCGAGTGCCGGCATGGAGGAAATGAAGTTCGACATGTGCGGCGGCGCCAGCGTACTCGGCGCATTCGTCTCGGCGGTCGAGCTCAAGCTCAAGCTCAACCTGGTGTGCGTCGTGCCGGCGGTGGAGAACATGCCCGGCGGCAAGGCGCAACGGCCGAGCGACGTGGTCACGACGATGTCCGGCCAGACTGTCGAGGTGCTCAATACGGACGCGGAAGGCCGCCTGATTCTTTGCGATGCATTGACCTACGTGCAGAAATTCAAACCGCAGGTGATCATCGACACGGCAACGTTGACCGGCGCCTGCGTCGTTGCGCTCGGCAAGCATGCCTCCGGGCTGATGACACGCGACGACGACCTTGCCGCCGAACTCCTCGCCGCCGGTGAGACGACGCTTGACCGCGCGTGGCGCCTGCCGCTGTGGGACGACTACCAGAGCCAGCTCGACACCGGCTATGCCGACATCGCCAACATCGGCGGCAAGTATGCCGGCGCCATCACGGCCGGCTGCTTCCTGTCGCGCTTCACCGAAGGCTTCCGCTGGGCGCACCTCGACATCGCCGGTACGGCCTGGGAAGACGGCCGCAAGGGTTCGGCGACCGGAAGGCCGGTGCCGTTGCTGGTGCAGTGGTTACTGGATCGGGCGGGCTGAGGGCTGAGGGCTGAGGGCTGAGGGCTGAGGGCTGAGGGCTGAGGGCTGCAGATTGTTCCACGTTTATACATTTTTACAATGCACAATCGCCGGGTCGATTCCCGACGAATTCGTTGCCAGTACAACTTCCGGCCCTCAGCCCTAGGCCCTCAGCCCTGCTCCATAAAATGCCTCGCGCCGACTTCTACCTGATCGCCAAGCCGCGCTTTCGCGACGATCCGCTGCTGCTCGTGTGCGAGCTGGCGAAGAAGGCGTTCGATACCGGCCAGCCGACGCTGATCCTCGCGCGCTCGTTCGATCAGGCCGAACAGCTCGACGAGAAGCTCTGGGAGTTCGACGCGGATGCGTTCATCCCGCACCAGATCGCCGGCGACGACGACGATGACATCACGCCGGTGCTGATTGCCGCGCCGGAATCGAAACCCGCCGATCGCGCTCTCGTGATCAACCTGCGCGACGAATGCGCGCCGGGACTGTTCGAGCGCGTGCTCGAGGTGGTGCCGGCAGACGAACCGCAGCGCCTGGGTTCACGCAAGCGCTGGACGACTTACAAAGCCGCCGGCATCGACGTCGCCAAGCACGATATGTGATCGTCTCGGTGGCCGTGAGCCGGAAAGCTACGACGCACATCCTGCTCACAGCTCGCGGTTCAGCGTTCAGCGCTTGGCTTAACGCGCGCGGGCGCCAGCCGCGAAGCGCCAGAGGAATCCACCGCCGATCGCCAGCAGCAGCGCCGGAATCATCAGTTCGGTGCCGCCGACGCGCTGCGCGCCGCGCTCGCCGTGGTACCACGCAAGCACCAGCGTGACGAAGAAACCGATCGTCAGCGCGATGATGACGATGCGCAGCGCCTGCTCCGGCCAGCCGAAACGTTGCGCGACGATGTCGAGCACCTGGATCAGCGCGAACGCTGCGGCGAGATAGGCCAGCGACCACTGCACGAGCTTGCGCTCGCGCAGGCGTTTCAGTAATTCATCCATGCGGCGCGTTGTTGTCGCCCTGCTTGAGCAGCGCATCGAAGCGCTGATCGGCGCGCAGCGGATCCCAGGTCGGATCGAGCCGGAGAATCGCCGCGGACATGCTCAGGCCCGCCGGGATCGACATCAACTGTTGCAGTAGGTCGATCGCCTGGCCGTTTTCGCCGACCGTGACATACAGCTGCGCGAGGTACGCCATGTACTCCGGGCCGGCAAACGCATCGCGCGTGAGCGGCAACAGCTCGGTGGCGCGACGTCCTTCCGCGATCGCCTCGTCCTTGAGTGCGAGGCCGGCGGCAGCCAGCCCCAGCGCCATGTGAGCGTCCCAATCGTCGGGGCGTTCCTTCACCGCGGCCTGGAATGCCTCGTGGATTTCCGCATACAGCGTCCTGGCTTTTGTCGCATCGCCTATCGCCGTGTAAGCCCACGCGAGCCGCAGCTTGCGCGGCAGGACGGAATTGCCGCGCGAATAGAGCCAGTTCGGCTTGTCCGACGCCTCGGCAATTCGCACGGCGCCGGGAAAGTCGCGCGAATACCAGGCAAGGTCGAAAAATGCCGGCTGGCTCGATCGAAACGCATCGCTCGACGGCGACAGTGCAGTGAGTGTGGCGCGCAATGGCGCGAGATCGCCCTTCCAGCCAACGGTATTCTGCGCGCGCCGGATCTGGGAAAGTGCCGGGTCGGCGGACAACTCCGCAGCGCGCGCATACGCATGGTCGGCCTCGGCGTAACGCCGCACCTGCGCGTAGGTCTGGCCGAACTCGAACGACGGACTCGAGTTGCGCGGATCGAATTCCTGCGCGCGACGCAGCCCTGCCAGCGTCTGCTCCCACTTGCCTTGCCTGCGCGCGATTGCGGCGCTGATTTCCTCCACATCGAAGCTCTGCGGCATCGTCTTGCGCGCGAGATCGAGTTCGGCCTGTGCGCGCGCATATTCGCGGAAGCCCCAATACCAGTAGAAGGCCAGCGCGAAATGTCCCTCGCCGAGTTCCGGCTGCAGTGACAAGGCCCGATCGGCGGCATCCTTCGCCGCTGCAAGCCGCGCCGCGGTGCGATCCGGCCCGAAAAAGTACATGTACATGTTCGCCCTGCCGAGCAGCGCAGAGGCCTGCGCGAACGCCGGATCCTTGGCAATCGCCTGCTGCAGCAAGTCGATCGCCTGCGGCATGAGAACCGGAGTCAACCCGTATTGATCGTTGGCGTGATTGGAAAACGCCAGCGCGCGCAGATAGAGATCGTAGGCTTCCGCATTCTGCGTCGGCACGCTGGCAACGCGCGCTGCTTCTTCCGGCATCAGCGTAGCCTTGAGCGCGCCGGCGACTTTCTCGGCGACGTCGCGCTCGACGGCGAAGATGTCCTTGAGTTCGCGATCGTAACTTTCCGCCCACAGGTGGCCATCGGTTTGCGTGTCGATCAGCTGCAGATTGATGTGCACCGCATCGCCGGCCTTCTGCACCGTGCCTTCGATCACCGCTGCGACGCCGAGTTGCAGGCCGACGGTTTTCAGATCGGTCGGATGGCTTGCGTACTGGGCCGTCGACGTGCGCGAGATCACCTTCAGATCGCGGATGCCGGCCAGCCGCGTCAGGATTTCATCCTGCATGCCCGTGGTGAAATACGCGTTGGCCTTGTCCTCGCTCAAGCTCTCGAACGGCAGCACGGCGATCGACTTGCCGGGCGAAGCGTTTCCCTGCGACGCCACATTCGATCCTTCGGTCGCCATGCGCGGGCCGAACTGCCGCCACAGCAGCACGCCGACCGCAAGCGCCAGTGCCGCGATCACCACCGTGTTGAGGCTACGCCCGACGCGATGGTCCTGTTCGGGCGCGCGTGCATCCGGCGAATGTGCAGGTTCCGTGCGGCGGATGCCGTCGGGAGTCACCTCGAACGCCCACGCCAGAATCAGCGCGATCGGAAAGCCCAGCGCGATCAGCGCGATGATGACCTTGAGCACCCACTCGGGCGCGCCGAAGGCGGGGAAGACGATCGACGCAAGTTGCAGCAGAACCCAGGCAGCGACGGCATACGCGATCGCCACGCGCACGACATGACGCCGCCGCAGCTCGTAGAGGAACCCGTGCCCCTGTGACATCCGGCCCTTTCTCCGCTATCGCACGCGATGCGCGCGATGCCTCATGGTAACCGAATCCGGCGCAGGGAAATCAGCTGCGCCTTGCGTCCCGCGGCCGCCGGCGCACACGCGACGCTCGTGTCCGGACCGTGGAACCGGATCCGCGCGGCCGCACTTACGCCATTGTCTGCCGGGCGAGGGCCTGGGCGATCGCGGCGCCAAGACGAACGTTGCTGAGCGCCAGCGCGCGATTCGCGCGAATCGAGGCACCGCCCGTCGCGCGCGCCAGCTCGGACAGCAGGTAAGGCGTCAGCGCCTTGCCGCTGATGCCGTCCTGCGCAGCGGCTGCCACAGCCTGTTCGATGGCGCCGTTGATCTGCGCCGCCGGTAGTTCAGCGGCATCCGGAATCGGATTGGCGACGAGGATGCCGCCTTGACCAAGTTCCCAGTGAGCTGCGGCGATACGCGCGACATCCTCGACCGTGTCGCAGCGATGTTCGAGGCGCAGGCCGGAACGCCGCGTGTAGAACGCCGGAAACTCATCGGTGCCGTAACCGAGCACGAGCACACCTAGCGTCTCGAGCACCTCGAGTGTGCGCGGCAAGTCGAGAATGGACTTTGCGCCGGCCGAGACAATCGCGATTTGCGTTCGCGCGAGCGTGGCGAGGTCGCTCGACACATCCATGGCATCGCCGCGATGCACGCCGCCGATGCCGCCGGTCGCGAACACGCGGATACCCGCTCGCGCAGCCAGCGCGGCCGTTGCGGAAACCGTCGTGGCCGCGCTGCCGCCGTGAGCGAGGATCACGGCGAGGTCCGCCGCGCCGGCTTTGACGAACGCGCTCGCCTCGCGCGCCAGTCGCTCGAGCTGCGCATCCGACAAGCCGATCCGTGCGATGCCGTCGAACACTGCGATCGTCGCAGGGATTGCGCCCGCGTCGCGCGCCGCCTGCTCCAGCGCGCGGCCGACATCGAGGTTGTCCGGCCACGGCAGACCGTGCGCGACGATGGTCGACTCCAGCGCCAGCAGCGCTGCGCCCTGCACGATCGCGTCGGCGACTTCTTCGGAGAAATGCAGGTCGATCGTCATCGTTGCAAGACAGCCATCACTGGTCGATGTCTGGGCACTCGCGTGCCAAGGTCAGTGTTTCGTCTCGACCTCGACCGGACCCTCGCCCAGCGCAAGCAGTTGCGCGAAACGCGGATCGTTGCGGATCGGGTCCCAGACCGGGTCGAGCTTGAGCAAGGCGGGCGATATGGCCATGCCGCTCGACAGTGCGAGTGTCTGCCGCAGATGATCGAATGCCGCATCGGTCTCGCCGACGCGCACTTCGAGTATGGCCAGTTGGACCAGCATTGCCGACCCCGTCAACGCGTCGCGGCTTGGCGGCATCAACGCCGCGGCCTTCCGGCCTTCGCGCAGCGCATCATCCTTGCGCCCAAGTTCGGCCTCGCAAAAGCCCAGTGTCAGGTGCAGTTCGGCATCGTCGGGGCGCTGAATGAGTGTGGCCCGCGCACTGTCGACTCCGGCTTTCGACTCCGCCAGGGCCGCCGTCGTATTTCCGGCCGCATGATATGCCCATGCCAGATACAGTCTTCGCGGCAACAGGATATTGTTTTGATCTGTCCACCCCTCGCTGCCGTTCGCCGTGGCGACAGCAATCGCCGCGGCATAATCGCGTGCCAGCCACTGAACTCTCCACATGCTGGCAGCGTTGCCAACATACGCATCGCTCCCCGGAGTGAGTTCGGCCACGGCTGCGCGCAACGGCGCCAGGTCACCATGCCACAGCACGCTGTTTATCGCATGCGTCACGCGCTCGTCAGCAGGATCGGGGGCCAGCGCCACGGCTTGCCCGAACGCGCGATCGGCCTCGGCATAGCGGCGCAGGTTGGCGTAGGCCAGCGCGAGCTGATCGAGCGAGATCGTACTGCGCGGGTCGAGCAGTGCGCCCTGCCGAAAGCCCGCGATTGCCTCGTCCCATCGGTTCTGGCGGCGCGCCACCGAGGCAATGATACCCACCACGTCGGCACTGTTCGGCAGCGCCTCGCGCGCAATGCGGAGCTGCTCGAGTGCCGGCGCATAGTCGCGCCGTCCCCAGTAGTGGTAGATGCCAAGGGCGAAGTGCGCTTCGCCGAGGTCCGGCTGGAGAGCCAGTGCGCGATCGATAGCGGCCTTGGCCGCGACCAGGCGCGTTTCGCTGCGATCAAGGCCTGCGAAGTGCACGTAGACATGCGCATAGGCAAGTTGCGCGTCGGCCAGCGCGAACTTCGGATCGGCGGCAAGCGCCTGTTCGAACAGCGCGATGGCCTGCGGCATCTCCGCGGCGGTGAGCACATCCTGATCGTAGGCTTTGTTGAAATGCGCCATGCCGCGCAGGTACAGATCGTAGGCGGCCGGGTTCTGCGTCGGCGTCGCCGCGACGCGCGCTGCTTCGGCCGGCATCAGTTGCGCCTTCAGCGCGTCGGCGACGCTCTGCGCGACATCGCGCTCGACGGCGAAGATGTCCTTGATCTCGCGATCGTAACTCTGCGCCCACAGATGGCTGTCATCGCGTGCATCGATCAGCTGCAGGTTGATGTGCACCTGCTCGCCGGCGCGCTGCACGCTGCCTTCGAGCACGGTGGCGACGCCGAGCTGGGCGCCGACGGTCCGCAGGTCCTCCGGATGGCTTTGGTACTTGACTGTCGACGTACGCGAAATGACCTTGAGGTCGCGGATGCTGGCCAGGCGCGTGAGGATCTCATCCTGCATGCCGGTCGCGAAATAGGCGTTGGCCTTGTCCTCGCTCAAGTTCTCGAACGGCAGCACGGCGATCGATTTCGCTGGTGCCGCGACTGGAACGGTCGCCCCCGCGCCTTCAGCGCTGGCGGCCGGCGCGGAGGGGTTGGCGGCGCCTGGAGCCACGGCTGCCGTCGGCGCGGGCTTCCCCGGCAGGAACCGTCCGAGCAGCAGAAATATCACGAGCAGCACGAGAACCGCGATGATCCAGCGATCGAGACTGCGCCCGGTGTGATGCGTGATCGACTCATCGCGCGGAACTTCGCTTTCGCGCCTGAGGCCCTGCGGCGTCAGCTCGTAGAACCAGGAGAATGCCAGCGCGAACGGAAAACCGAGCGCAACGACGACGACGACGCCGCGCACGATTTCGTTCGGGACATTGAAGAACGGAAATACCTGCGTCGTGATCTGGACCAGCAGCCAGCCGGCAGCCGCATAGAACGCCGCCACGCGCAGCACGTTGCGGCGCTTGAGTTCGGCGAAGAAGGACGGCGCTGCGCTCATGCGACGTGTACGTGCGGCGGGCTGATCGCCGCCGCTGCCAAGACCAAGGCCTCAGACTCCTGCACCGGAATTCCCCCTCGTGTCTTGCCCGATTGTGACACACGCGCCGAAGCGCCCCAACCAACGGGTTGAACCGGGGACCATCGCTGTCAGTTGCCGCGCCTGGTCGGCAACAACCATCGGCGCAGTCATTGCGGCATCGTCACATTGAACTCGATCCTCGCCAGTTGCTCCGGCGCCTTGCCGACCTTGCGCAGGAACGGCAGCAAGCGCGGGTCGGCGTGGATCTTGTCGAACAGGTTTTCCGTCACGACCTCGACAATGCCGGAGTCATCGTACTCGACCGCCTTGGCTAGCCACTCGAAGGCCTTGTCAGCCTCGCCCCGGTAGGCGTAGACCGAGGCGATGTTAGAAGGAGCGCTCTTCTCGTAATTCGCGATCAGCGATGCCAGCGCCGCGTCCGAGTCGGCCTTGCGCCCGAGCGCGTAGTAGGCCATCGGCAGGCCGATCATCTTCCAGCTCTCGCTCGTTTCGCGCTCCATCTCCGTCAGCGCGCCCGGCGCATCGCCCTTCAGCAGCAGCGCGTTGCCGAGATCCGCGTGCGTGCCGCCCCGGCCCGGAGCAAGGCTCAGCACGGTGCGGTACGACTCGGTCGCAGCATCCAACCTGCCAGCGAGGCGCTGATGGAGGGCCAGGTTGGAGAGCGCTATCACGTTCACGGGATCGCGGCGCACGACCGCCTCATCGAGCGCCAGCGCCTCGTCCAGTCGGTCGAGAGACCCAAGCAGCAAGGCGCAGTTGCCCAGTACTTTCACATCCGACGAATCGAGCGCTAGCGCGCGCTGAAGGTGTTTCGCGGCCTCGGCAAGGTCGTTGTCGCCGTACATTGCGATGACGCCGAGACTGGCGTGGGCCGGCGCGTAATCCGGATCGATCGCCAGCGCCTTCGTGGCCGCTTCGCGTGCTTGGTCGAACCCTTCCTTGGGCGGGAGCATGCTCTGGCTTGCTTCGTGGTAGAGGTTCTCGGCCAGGGCGGACCACGCAGGGGCATAGCGCGGATCGATCGCCAGCATCTTGCGGTACATCGAGTCCGATTGTTTGTACGCCTCGGCAGTGTTCTGCCGCGCGAGCTGCAGCGCCTGCAGGTACAGCGCGTACGCCTCAGGATCGGTCGCGCGCGCCTTCGGCGCCTCGCCGAGCAGCGTGACCTTGAGCTGCTTGACCACGTCGGCCGCGATCTCATCCTGGATCGCGAAGATGTCGTCGAGCTTGCGGTCATAGGTCTGCGACCAAAGATGGGTGTCGGTTCCGGCCTTGATCAGCTGCGCCGTGATCCGCACCGAGTTGCCGGACTTGCGCACCGAACCTTCAAGAACGTTCGCCACGTGCAACGTATGCGCGATCTCCGGGATCGCAACTTCCTTTCCCTTGAACGAGAACGAAGACGTGCGTGCCGTTACCTGCAACTGCGGAATCTTCGCCAGCAGATTCAGCAGTTCCTCCGAGATCCCGTCGGAGAAATACTCCTGCTCCTTGTCGCTGCTCATGTTCACAAACGGCAGCACCGCGATCGAGTGCTCGGCGATCGGCACGTTGTCAGCATCAGCGCTCAGGCCGGCGCCCTTGTGCCAGACAAACGTGTTGGTCAGCAGCAGCACGATCGCTACTGCCATGATCGCGATGATCCAGCGATCGAGCTTCTTGCCGGTGTGCGCGGTGATCGAATCCCCTGGATCGATTTCGCTCTCGCGCTTCAATCCCTCCGGCGTGAACTCGTAGTACCACGCAAACGCGAGCCAGAACGGAAACCCGATCACGCCGCCGATCACGAACCAGCGCGTACCCCATTCCGGCATGCCGAATGACGGACCCAGCTGCGCGATGCCTTGTGCCAGCGCCCAGATCGCTCCCGCGTAAAGTGCACCGGCGCGCAACACATTGCGGCGCGCGAGCTCGGCAAAGAACGAGCGTTCGCTCACCGGACGGGCTCCTTGTTTCCCCAATGCCGCTGGAGTTCTGCCGGCACCGAATGAGATTCGATCACGGTTTGGCGGGTGTCACGACAGGTGCCGTCGCCGGCGCTGCAGGCCTCAGGGCGTCAGCCGACAGCGGCGGCAAGCCGACCTTTTTCGCCAAGGCCGCAAAACGCGGATCGTCGCGAAATGCGATGACGAACGGAGTCGAGTAGATCTCGGTCACACCGGCGTCGCGCGTCTCCAGCGCGTGCTCGAGCCAGTGGAACGTCTCATCCGCCTGCTTGCGCTGCGCGTAAACCGCGGCGATCTGCACGGCTCCGTCGTCGCTGTCATTCTTGATGAGCCAGGCGAGGGCAGCGTCGGATGCGCCGCGATCGCCGTGGGCGAAGCTAGCCAGTGCCACTGCATAGTTGCGCCAGAACTCGTCCGGTTCCTGCTTCGCCGTTTCGATCGCCTCCGCTGTATGACCGCGAAGCGCCTGCGCGACTGCAAGATAGGTGTGAAACTGTGCAGCCTGCGGCTGCAACTCGAGCGCGCGGCGAATCGAGGTTTCCGCTTCCTCATAGCGGGCCCGCGATATGAGATATATCCCGAGGTTGTAGCGAAGCGGGGCTGACAACGGATCGAGAACAATGGCGCGCTGCATCACGGCCACTGCATCTTCGAGATGTCCTTGCTGGGCCAGCATGACGCCGAGCCAGCGTGTTGCCAGGACACTTTGCGGTGCCAGTTCGAGCGCGTGGCGCAACGCTGCTTCGGCGCCAACTACATCACGGTCGACTGTCTGCAGGATGCGCCCATGGGCTGCGTGCGCCTCGGCCAAGCCCGGATTGAGCCTGAGTGCTGTCACGCTTGCCTCGCGTCCGCGGGCCCAGACCGCTTCGAGTTCCGTAGTCGGAAGCGACAAGTATGTAGGCACTGTGATGTACGCCACCGCGAGCCTGGCCCATGCGTAGGCATAGTCCGGCTCGACCTTCGTGGCTTGTTCGAAGAGCGCGATCGCCTTGCGCGTTTCCGCTTCGTTTTGGCGCTGCAACGCGAAGTTGCCCTGCAGCACCGCCTCGTAGGCCGCGAGGTTGCCGCTGGGCGGGCGGTCGGTTTGTTCCGTCGCCGTTGCACCGCCGAGGAGTTTGGCGCGCAATGCGCCGGCCACGGCCTTGGTGATCTCGTCCTGCAGCGCGAACAGGTCCTTGTACGGGCGGTCGTATTGCTCGACCCATAGCGTGCTGCGATCGGCGGCGCGGATGAGGCTCGCGCTGATGCGCACGACGTCGCCGGCACGCTGCACGCTGCCTTCGAGCAGTGTCGCGACGCCGAGCTTGGCGGCGATCGCCTGGCTGTCTTCCTTCGAGTCGCGGAACTGGAACGACGAGTTGCGGCCGATCACCTTGAGGCCATCGAGGCGCGACAGAGCGATGATCAGGCCTTCCGACAGTCCATCGGAAAAATATTGCTGGTCCTTGTCCCCGCTCGCGTTGGCCAGCGGCAGTACCGCAACGGACTTCTCGTTCACTGCAGCGGTCGCCGCCGTGGTCGCGGCCTCTTTCGCTCCCTCGTCATGTGCGGTCGACATCAGCGCCGCTTCGCGCCGCGGCGTGAGCACGAACTTGTCGAAACCGAAGTAGCCGAGCGCGAGAACCAGCACGGCGATGATCATGTGATTCATGCGCTGGCCGGTCTGCGGCATGATCGAATGCTCGGCCGGCACGTCGCCTTCGCGCCGAAGTCCTTCGGGTGTCAGCTCGTACACCCAACTGAAGATCAGCGCGGGAATGAAACCGAGTGCGAGCAGAAAGAGGATCGTGCGCGGCAGCCAGGCCGGCGCGTCAAGCATCGGCAACACGGTACCGGACACCTGGATGGCTAACCACGCGGCGACCAGGTAGAGCCCGCCCATGCGAAAGACATTGCGGCGCCGGAGTTCGGCGAACAGATTGCGACTCACGTCTTGTTCGCCTTCGTGGCAGGGAGGGCCATCGCTTTCGCCGTGGTCGTCGTGGGCAGGCCGACCTTCTTGCAGAACGCCACGAAACGCGGGTCGTCGCGGAAGCGCAGGATGAACGGGTCGAACAGCAGGTAGCTGACCCCGGGGTCGCGATTGCTCAAGGCACGCTCGAGCCATTCGAACGTCTTGTCGGCGTCGTTGCGCAGCGCATAAGTCTGTGCGATCTGGAATGCGCCGGCCGCGGCATCCTGCTCGACCTGAGCCGCCAGCGCCGCATCGGCTTCGGCGCGGTCGCCGATGGCCTGCCGCGCGAGCGCAATCGCATCGACTTGCCAACCGGGAGGTTCGTGTTGCGCCGCCTCGAGCGCCGCTTTGCCGTCACCGCGCATGATTTCGATGATCACCAGCTGGTAGTGCATGCTGCCCGCGGTCGGCTGCAACTCGATCGCCTTGCGCGCAGCCGCCGCCGCTTCGTCGAGCCGGCCGAGCGCTCGCAGATACTGAGCCAGCCAATTGTGCGAACGCGCGTCGAGCGGATCGGTCGCGAGAGACTGTTGCATCAGCTCGATCGCAGGTTCGATTTGCCCGAGCGCGGCGAGGTCGCGGCTCAGGTCGGCTTTTGCCTGACCGTCGTTCGGTGCCAGTTGCACGGCGCGGCGCGCAGCGCGCTCGGCGCCGGTCCAGTCCAGATCGGCGGACAGCAGCAGGAACGATCGAGCCGCATACCCAGCCGCCAGGTCGGGATCGAGTTTCAGCGCCGTGTCGACTGCACTGCGCCCGCGTGCATACATTTCCTGCGCCGCAGCGCCGTCGAGGAAAGCCGCGGCCAGTGATACTGCAGCGCGCGACTGTTCGGCCCAGGCAAGCGCGAAGCCGGGATCGGCTTGTGTCGCCTGTGCATACAGTTCGATCGCCTTGCGGAAATCCGCTTCGCTGCTGCGAGCGGAAAAGAACTTGGCTTGCAGATACACCGCGTAGGCCTCGAGGTTTCCACTCGGCGGCCGGTCTGACTGCATCGGTGCATTCGGCTGCGACAAAAGCCTCGCCTTCAATGCACTCGCCACGGCATTCGTTATCTCGTCCTGCAGCGCGAAAAGGTCCTGGTATGGACGGTCGTAGCGCTCGGACCACAACGCGCTGCCGTCCGCGGCGTTGATCAGTTCGGCGCTGATGCGCACGACGTCGCCGGCATGCTGCACGCTGCCTTCTAGAAGGTGCGCGACGCCGAGCTTCGCGCCGATCGTCTTGCTGTCTTCCTTGCTGTCGCGAAACTGGAACGCCGAGTTGCGACCGATCACCTTCAATCCCTGCAGGCGCGACAGCGTGACGATCAAGCCTTCGGAGAGGCCATCGGAAAAATACTGTTGGTCCTTGTCGCCGCTGGCGTTCGCGAGCGGAAGGACGGCGATGGAATTGTCCGGGACGGCGCTTCCCTGTTTCGACTCGGCGGGCCCGGTCTGCGTGGCCGCATTCTCGCGGCGCGGCGTCAGCACGAAGCGGTCGAGTACGAAGCATCCGATCGCCAGCAGCAGCAAAACGAAGATCGCGCGATTCATGCGCTGTCCCGTCTCCTGCGTGATCGACTCGACACGCTCGACGTCGCGCTCGCGCTTCAGGCCTTCCGGTGTCAGCTCGTAGACCCAGGAGAACACCAGCACTGGCAGCAGGCCGACGGCCAGCAGCACGACAACGCTGCGCGGCAACCACTCCGGTGCACCGAACATCGGCAGGACCGTGCCGGTCACCTGCACGATCAACCACGCGCCGACGAAGTAAAGTCCGGCCGTGCGGATCACGTTGCGCCGCTTGAGTTCGGCGAACAGGTTGCGGCTCACGTCTTGCTCGCCTTCGCGGCGGGGACGTCCATCGCTTTTGCCGTCGTCGTCGCCGGCAGGCCGACTTTCTTGCAGAACGCGGCGAAGCGTGGATCGTTGCGGAAACGCAGGATCAACGGATCGGTCAGCAGGTACTCGATGCCTGGATCCCGGCTCGTCCAGGCGCGGTCGAGCCACTCGAAGGTCTTGTCTGCGTCATTGCGCAGCGCATGGACCTCGGCGATCTGGTAGGGAGCGAGCGAGGAGTACTTGTCCATCATGTCTTTCACTGCCGCGTCGGCAGCGGCCGGCTCGTTGCCGACTTGCAGCGCCAGTGTCACGGCAATGTCGTGCCAGGGACCGGGTGGCTCCTGTTGTGCGGCCACCTTCGCCGCCGCAGTGTCGCCGCGCAGGATTTCGATGATCGCGAGGCCCTGATGGACCGATGTACCGGTCGGTTGCAGGGCGATCGCCTTGAGGATCGCCTGCCTGGCATCGTCCTGCCGGCCAATCGCCGACAGATAGGTCGCGAGAAAGCTGTGCCAGCGCTGATTCAACGGATCGGTCGCGAGCGCCTGGTACGTCAGCTCGATCGCCTTTTCCGGCTGGCCGAGCGCGGCCAGCAGCTCGCCGAGATTGAATTTGGCGTTGCCGTCGTTCGGCGCGAGTTCGAGAGCACTGCGGTATTCGCGTTCGGCGCCTGTCCAGTCGAAATCGGCCGTCAGGTGGACGAAGCCCAGTGCGCCATGCGCTGCTGCCGAGTCCGGCGCCAGCGCAAGTGCCTTGTTGGCAGCCTCGCGCGCTTGCGCATAGGTGCTTTGTGCCGGAGCGCCGTCAAGGTAGCGCGCCGCCAATACCGTCGCCGCCTGCGACAGCTCAGCCCACGCCAACGCATAGTCAGGATCCATGCGGGTCGCCGCCGTGAACTGCGTGATCGCTTCGCGGGTGTCCACTTCGGTGACGCGTGCAACGTAGAACTTGCCCTGCAGGAACGCGGTGTAGGCATCGAGGTTGCCACTCGGTGGGCGATCGCTTTGCGCCGGCGCGCCTTTGTCGGTCAGCAGCCTGGCCTTGAGTGCGCTGGCAACCTGCTTCGTGATGTCGTCCTGCAACGCGAACAGATCCTTGTAGGGCCGGTCGTAGCGCTCGGACCATAGCGTGTGCCCGTTCGCCGCGTTGATCAGTTCGGCGCTGACGCGCACGACATCGCCGACATGCTGCACGCTGCCTTCGAGCAGGTGCGCGACACCGAGTTTCTCGCCGATCGCCCGGCTGTCGTCTTTGCTGTCGCGGAACTGGAACGAAGAATTGCGGCCGATCACGGTCAGGCCATCGAACTGCGACAGCGCGATGATCAGGTTTTCCGACAGGCCATCGGAGAAGAATTGCTCGTCCTTGTTGCCGCTCGCGTTGGCCAGAGGCAGCACCGCTATGGACTTGTCGTTGGCCGCGGGCGCCGTGGGCGCAGTCGCCTGCTTCGTGGCTTCGTCGTGCGTGGAGGTGACCAGCGCCGCCTCGCGCTTCGGCGTCAACACGAACTTGTCGAATCCGAAAAACGCCAGCGCCAGCACGAGCACCGCGATGATCATGTGATTCATGCGCTGCCCGGTATCGGACATGATCGACTGCTCGGCCGGTACTTCTCGTTCGCGCCGCAGCCCTTCCGGCGTCAGTTCAAACACCCAGCTGAAGATCAGCGCCGGAACGAAGCCGATCGCCAGCAGGAACACGAGGCTGCGCGGCAGCCATGCCGGTGCGTCGAACATCGGCAGCACGGTGCCGGATACCTGGATGATCAACCACGCGCCGACCACGTAAAGGCCGGCCATGCGAAAGACATTGCGGCGGCGCAATTCGTGAAAAAAACCTGATCTATGCATGCAACCTTCCCCTGGTGCGCCGCGCGGGCGGAACGCGCGCCACTGCCCGATGTTAGCCGAAACGCAAGTCTTTGATAATGCGGGCCGTCATGTGATCGGGAATCGAGGTGCACAAACGCGAAAAGCTTGGGCGAACATGCATCCGCCGTTACAATTCGCCATTCCCCAGCTGAACAAGCCCGTTTGCTCGCATTCGGGCGCAGGCGAGCGTCACCCCATGGAAAAGAGTTTCGACCCCAAAACCATCGAATCGAAGTGGTACGCGCAGTGGGAGGCGAGCGGCACATTCGCGCCCCAGGGCAATGGCGAGCCGTACTGCATCCTGCTGCCACCACCCAACGTAACGGGCACGTTGCACATGGGCCACGCGTTCCAGATGACGATTATGGACGCGCTGATTCGCTACCAGCGCATGCACGGGCGGCGCACGCTGTGGCAGGGCGGCACCGATCACGCCGGCATCGCTACGCAGAAGATCGTCGAAAACCAGCTCGCCGCGCAGGGCAAGACCCGCCACGACCTCGGCCGCGAGAAATTCATCGAACGCGTGTGGGAATGGAAGGCCGAATCCGGCTCGACGATCACCCGCCAGATGCGCCGGCTTGGCGCGTCGATGGACTGGTCACGCGAACGCTTCACGATGGACGAGGGCTTGTCGGCCGCGGTGCGCAAGGTCTTCGTGCAATGGTATAGAGATGGACTTCTATACCGCGGCAAGCGGCTCGTGCATTGGGACCCGGTGCTGATGACGGCGGTCTCGGACCTCGAAGTCAACAACGAGGAGAAGGACGGGTCGCTGTGGATGATCCGCTATCCGGCCGCCGACGGCGGCGAAGGTGTCGTCGTGGCGACGACGCGACCGGAGACGATGCTCGGCGACGTTGCCGTGGCAGTGCATCCGGAAGACGAACGCTACTCCGCGCTGGTCGGCAAGATGCTGACTCTGCCGCTGACCGGACGCGAGATTCCGGTCATCGCTGACGACTACGTCGATCGCGAGTTCGGCACCGGCGCGGTCAAGATCACGCCGGCGCACGATTTCAACGACTGGCAGCTCGGAGCGCGGCACAAGCTTGCGCCGCTCGTGATCATGACGCTCGACGCGAAGATCAACGACAACGCGCCGGAAAAATATCGCGGTATGGACCGCTTCGCCGCACGCAAGGCGGTGCTCGCCGATCTCGACGCGCTGGGCCTGCTGGTCGAAACGAAGAAGCACAAGCTCACCGTGCCGATCAGCCAGCGCACCGACGCCGTCATCGAGCCGATGCTGACCGATCAGTGGTTCCTCGATCTAACCTCGGAGACCCGTGTCGACGGCAAGGCGGGTCCCGGCGGCAAGAAGGCAATCACCGAACCGGCGCTGGATGCCGTGCGCAGCGGCGAGGTCAAGTTCGTTCCGGAAAACTGGAGCACGACGTACACGCAATGGCTCGACAACATCCAGGATTGGTGCGTGAGCCGCCAGCTGTGGTGGGGACATCGGATCCCGGCGTGGTACGACGAGGCCGGCAACATTTTCGTCGGCGAAGACGAGCCGGACGCCGTCGCGCACGCGGGCAGCAAGCCGGTCGGCGCATTGCGCCGCGACGAGGACGTACTCGATACATGGTTCTCGTCGGCACTGTGGCCATTCTCGACGCTCGGCTGGCCGGCGAACGGTCCGGTGCGCGAAGACGGCAAGGTCGTCGCAAACTGGCCGGACGATCAGCGCTATCTGCCGAGCGCGGTTCTCGTCACCGGCTTCGACATCATCTTTTTCTGGGTCGCGCGCATGGTCATGGCGACGCAGTACTTCACCGGCAAGGTGCCGTTTCGCGAGGTCTACATCAACGCGATCGTGCGCGACGCCGAAGGCCAGAAGATGTCGAAGTCCAAGGGCAACACGATCGATCCGATCGACCTGATCGACGGCATCAGCCTTGATGACCTCGTGCAAAAATCCACGGGATCGCTGCTGATTCCGCAAGTGCGCGAGAAGGTCGAAAAGCGCATCCGCAAGGATTATCCCGACGGCATCCCCGCGGTCGGCGCCGACGCGCTGCGCTTCACGTTCGCCGCGCTGGCGACGTATGGCCGCACGATCAACTTCGATCTCAAGCGCGCCGACGGGTACAAGAATTTTTGCAACAAGTTGTGGAACGCGGCGCGGTTCGTGCTGATGAACTGCGAGGGATTCAGCGCTCCCGCCGGCGCCGCGCCTGCGCCAAAGAGCGATGCGGAAAAGTGGATTCTGACTCGCTTCGAACGCACCCTGGACGAAGTGGAGCGGCAGATGCCGCTGTATCGTTTCGATCTCGTTGCGCAGGCACTTTACGAATTCACCTGGAACGAATTCTGCGATTGGTTCGTCGAACTGACGAAACCTGCTCTCAACGGCGACGACAAATCCGCGGCCGATTCAGCCCGGCACACGCTGTTGTTCGTGCTCGAAGCGCTGCTGCGTGCGCTGCACCCGATCATTCCGTTCATCACCGAAGAAATATGGCACGAGGTCGCGCCGAAACTCGGCATCACGGGCGGGAGCATTGCGGCACACAAATATCCGGCCGCCTCGACATATGCCGCGTTCATGGACGGCGTCGCGGAAGATGCCGTCGAATGGTTGCGCGCGGTGCTCACCAACGTGCGCCGCATTCGCAGCGAGATGAGCATCGCTCCGGGCAGGGCGATCCCGCTGCTCTTTGCTGGTGGCACGCCGCATCAGCGTGAACTCGCTGACCGTTTCGGTGCGCAGATTGCATTCCTCGCGCGCACGGAATCGCAGCGCTGCCTGGAAGCCGGCGAAGCGGAGCCCGCTGCCGCTGCGGCGATCGTCGGTGAGATGAGAATCCTGATCCCGCTCGCCGGCCTGATCGATGTCGGCGCGGAAAAGATGCGCCTGGCGAAGGAGATCAAGCGCATCGAAGGCGAAATTGCCAAGTGCAACGGCAAACTGGCGAATGCCAATTTCGTCGCGAATGCGCCGGCGGAAGTCGTTGCCCAGGAGCAGCAGCGGCTGAAGGATTTCGCAACCACCATCGCTGCGTTGAACAAACAGCTGGCGAGACTGTCCGACCTGTAGAGAACCCCACAAGCTGCCGTCATTGGGAGGCGCCCCGGCAGGTGTTCGCCGCCCACCGTTCTTAGGTACTACGCATGAATGCCGACCTTTCGACTACTCGCAAGTCTCTGATCCGTGATGTACTGCTGCTGCAGGTCAAGCTGTTGATCGGTGCCGCGCGCGACCTTGCCGTGGTGCCGGTGACGCTCGGCGCTGCGCTGCTCGACCTGATCCTGTCGAAGCAGCAGGCGCCGCGCTACTTCCACCATGTATTGCGCCTCGGCGAACTCAGCGAACGCTGGATCGATACCTGGTCGGCCGGGCGCAAGGACGAGGAGCCGCAGCGCGGGAACGTCGATGCGCTGCTGGCAAGCGTCGAAGAGATCGTGCGCGATCCGAAGGTCGGCGCCCATCGTGCGCGCGTACTCAAGCGCTGGGCTGAACGACAAGTAGCCCGCGCGCGGCAGCGGATCGGACCGGACAAGGCCGTGGTCGAAGCGGAACGCAAGCCCGATTGAAGGCGTGAGCGCCGGCTGGAGTGAGCGCTCGCACGTCGTCAGATCAGTACTCCGGCAGGTGCAGTTCGATCGCCATCACGAGGGCATCTTCACGCCCGCGTCGGGCCGGATAGTAGTTCGGCCGGCGACCGATCTCGTTGAAGCCGATATGCTCATACAGCGCGACTGCGCGCGTGTTCGACGGGCGCACTTCGAGGAACATGCGCTCGGCGTGATGCCAGCGCGCCAGATCGATCATGCGCCGCACCAGCCGCGTGCCGAGTCCACGCCCCTCGTGCTTGCGGGCGACGCAGACATTCAGCAGGTGCGCCTCGGACGCGGCAACGGAAAGCACGGCGTAGCCGACGATCTCGCCGGCCTGCGTGAGCACCCAGCATTCGTAGCCGGCGCGCAGGCAGTCGCGGAAGATGCCGAGCGTCCAGGGAAATTCATACGCTTCGGTCTCGAGCGCCACGACACTTTCGAGATCGTCGAGGTGCATCGCACGCAACGCCGACTGTTCTTCCTTGAGTATCGCGACCACGACGTCAATCCGCGCGCAGCCGCCGGGCCAGCGGTTTGAGTTGTTGCCACAGCGTGCGCTTCGCAGCCGCATCGCGCAGCGACGCCGGCTCGGCATCGATGACGACGAGCATGAGCGTATTCTGCTGTTCGATCGACAGGTGCGCGGAGCAGGCGCGCGCGGCGGCGGCACCGATCATCAGGTAGGCAGTCGCTTGCGGCAGTTCGCCGAGAGAACCATCTGCCGCTGTTTCGACGCGGCGAACGGCGCCATCGGTAACACCGACCGAGCGCAGCAACTGCGGCAAAAGGCGCGTGAGACCCGGCTTGCGCCCGGCACCATTGAGATAACCGACGACCAGCCGTGCAGGTTGTTCTGGAACGGCAGAATGTTCGCCAAGTGTCGCCGCTTGTGACGCATCGTCTCGATCGGCCGCGCGCAGGCGGTATACGTCGATGCCGATCGCAGCGAGTACGGCGAGGCGGCTGCCTTCATCCAGCATGGGTTTCGCCCGTCAACGCTGTCAGGTCCTTGTAGAACGCCGCAAATGTCCTGTCGACCGCCACGCCGAAAGCCGCGACCGTCGCAGTCAACGTACCGTCCGCCGCGGCTTCCTCGGCCCTGTACTGCTGCTCGATCAATGGTTCGCCTTCATCCTGCTCGACGCGCATTTCAAGGGTCACGACAGCCTTGAAGCTCTTGCCGTCGCTGACGCGTTCGTAGCGCTGGATCGTCCCGCGGATGCGCAGCGCGTGCGTGCTCGCCGGCAGACGGTCGGTCACGAGAGGGGAAACACCGGAAGCGCGCAGCATGTCGATCAGGCGCCCCTGCAGCGCATGCGTCGGTGGATCGCTCCAAAGCTGGTAGTGATAGGTGCGCAAGGAGCCCTGATCGGCACCCACCGTATAAAGCACCGACTGCTCCGCATACACGCCTTCGGCGCGAAAAGTATCGACTTCGATGGGCAGCAACGTGAGCGGCTTGTCGGCGCGCGGGACTTGCGCCGCTGCCGGCAGGCGGAAATAGGTGACGTCGGGAATCTCCGGCACCGAACAGCCGGAAAGGCAGAGAACCAGGCCGGCCACTGCCGCTGCTGCGAAACGATTCATTGGTCCTGACCCTCCACCTTGTCCGCCTTCGGCGATACCAGCAATGCGTTGGGATGCTTGCGGATCTCGTGGCTGAATTCGTCGAAGTTGCGGCTGGCGATGGCCAGATGTTGCGTGATCGAATCGATGCGCCCCGACAACGCCGACAGCGTGGCGCGCAGGTCGCTGACAGCATCGCGCACACCGGGGCGATTTTCGCGCACCATGTTGTCGATCTGTTCGAGGGCATCCTTGAGCTGGCTCTGCGTTGCCAGCAGCTCGTGGCTGAGCGTGCTCGCGTTGCCGAGCGTCGCGGAAATCGCGGCGCGATTCTCCGGCTTGAGTACGTCGTTGATGGCATCGGAGGCGTTGTTGAGCCGGTGCAACAACGCCTTCGACTGCTCGACGAGTTCCGGCGTATTCTTGTCGATGACGCTGGCGATCGAATCGACGTGCTGCGACAGGTTTTTGATCAGCGGCGCGATCTGGTCGCGCGTCAGTTCGGTCAGTTGCGCGGCGAGTTCGTTCACGGCCGAGAAGATGTCGGCGTTCTCCGTGCCCTTCAGCTCGCTTCCCGCCGCGGCGATTTCCTTGCTCTTGCCTTCGCTGATGCCGATCGCGACATCGGCCAGGAGTCCGGTCGAGGTCAGCCGCGCGAGGCTGTCTTTCGGAATCGGCCAGTCGCGGCGCACGGACAGTTCGATCTTGTAGCGCGTACTGCGCTCTCCATTCGGGCCGGCATCGCGCTCGGGAACGATCGCGCCGACCTGCCCGATGCGGTAGCCCTCGTAGAATACCGGCGCGCCGAAGCGCAGCCCGGTGACGTTGCGATAATGGGTGAAATACTCCGTGCTCGCACCACTGCGCCCGGTGATCATGGCGAGCGCAACGAGCAGCACCGCGAACGCCGCTGCGACGACCGCCCCCACCAGCACATAGTTCACGCTATCCCGCTTCACCGTCACCCCTTGTTTCCCGGACCGAACGATTTAACCACGAAAGACGCGAAGATCACGAAGGACTTGCCAAGAGAGCCGCCGATTCGGAGCAGCCGTCAGACATCATCCTGCTGACCCGACACTCACAAGCCCCCTGTCCTTGCCCTGCCTCGCGTTGTTCGTGCTTTCGTGGGTGCATCTGGCGCCTTACACCGTTTCTTCTTCGGTCAGGCGTTTCAGGTACGCGTCGGCGTCGACCTGGATCTCGCGCGGACGCCGGTTGAGCAGATCCTGGATGCGCTCGTTCCCGGCCCGCCGAACTTCATCGACGCTGCCCGTCATCAGGATCTCCCCCTGGTCGAGCACGGTAATGGTATCCGCAATCTTGAATGCGCTCTCGAGTTCGTGCGTGACGACGACGATCGTCATGCGCAGAGCGTCGCGCAGGCGCAGGATCAGTTCATCGAGTTCGGCCGAAACGACCGGGTCGAGGCCCGCTGACGGCTCGTCGAAAAACAGCAGCTTGGGGTCCATCACGATGGCGCGCGCCAATGCCGCGCGCTTGATCATGCCGCCGGACAGCTGGCTCGGCATCAGGTCCTGGAAGCCGCCGAGGTTGACCACCTCGAGCTTGAGCCGGCTCATGATGCGGATCGTGTTCTCGTCGAGTTCGGTATGCTCGCGCAGCGGCAGCGCGACATTGTCGCCGACGCTCATCGACGTGAGCAGCGCCCCGCCCTGAAACGACACGCCGATCTGACGGCGCATGGCGAGCATCTCGCGCTCGCCGGCATTGCCGACGTCGACGCCGAGCAGACGTACCCTTCCGCTGCGCGGCTTGTGCAGGCCCAGCAGGTGCCGCAGCAGCGTGCTCTTGCCCGAGCCCGAGCCGCCCATGATCACGCGGATCTCGCCCGCGTTCACGCTGAAGTCGACGCCCTTGAGAATGCGCCGACGCCCGTACCAGGCTTCGAGCTTTTCGACTTCGATCAGCGGTTGCGTGGCGTTCACGACTAGGCTCTATCCAGGCATGAGGGCTGAGGGCTGAGGGCTGAGGACCGAAAAGATGTAGATCCGCCTCGAACAGCCGCTATCGCTGGCGTGGTCATCTTCTGCATGTTCGATTCAATACAGTTTCCAGATTGCGTGATCCCTGCTCTTACAGCCCTCGGCTCTCAGCCCTATCTATTCAGGAAAAACGAAAAGATCATGTCCGCGACGATGATGTAGCAGATCGACAGCACGACGGCGCGCGTCGTCGCGCGGCCGACGCCCTCGGCACCGCCGGAGACGGAGAAGCCGGTGCTGATGCCGATCAGGCAGATCAGTACGGCGAACACGAAAGCCTTGGCAACACCCTGCCAGATGTCGCCCGGGGTCAGCAGCGACAGTGTCTGCGAAATGTAGGCGGCCGGCGTTACATTCAGCGCCGGCGATGAATACAGCGCCGCGCCGACAATGGCGATGGCGTCGGCGAAGATTGTCAGCGCCGGCAGCATGAGAAGCATGGCGATCAGCGCCGGCGCGGCGAGGTAGCGCACCGGGTCGATGCCGATCACCGACAGCGCGTCGACTTCCTGCGAGACCGTCATCGAGCCGATGCGCGCGGCCAGCGACGAACCCGAGCGGCCTGCGACGAGGATCGCCGTGATCAGTGCGCCGAACTCCCGCGTCACCGACTTGGCGACCGCGACGACCACCTGCGATTGCGCGCCAAACTCCGACAGCGCGGCAATGAACTGGATGCCGAGCATGATACCGATCGTCATTGCCAGCAGAAGCACGATCGGCAGGGCATCGACGCCAATCTGGCGCATCTGCTCCGCAATCGCACGCAGTCGCACCGGCTGGCCGCGACGCCAGCCGACGGCGGCGAAATAGAGGCTTTCAACAAACAGCATCGCCGCATGGCCGACGCCGGCAAGCGCGCCGATCGTGTTACGGCCGAGATTCTCGAGCGGTCGCGTGATGGCGTTCAAGCCAGCTCAGCCTGCACGTGCGGCGTCGAGATCGGGAAAGATCGTGAACACACGATCCAGGCGCGCCAGCTGCAATACCGCCATGACCGCCTTGCTGACGGAAACGAGGCCGAATTGTTTGCCCTTGCTCTTCGCGCTCTGCAGGCCTTCGACCAGCGCGGCAATACCGGACGAATCGATGTAGCTGACCTCCGACATCTCGACGCCGACCTTGCCGTTTGCGCCGAGCCCATCGAGTATCGCCTTGCGCACCTGCTGCGACCACGACAGATCGACCTCGCCGCGCAATCGCACGATCAGGTAATCACCGAGTGTTTCACTGACACATTCGTTGTTCACGCATTCACTCCAAAAACGCAAGCAGAGAGCTCATTCCCAACACAACCATACCTCCACACCATTCGATTCAATGACCGAAGGCGACAAGGCGCCCCATGGCGCGCACGTGACTTCTATTCCGCATCCCCGATCCCCGGCGCCCGCAGCCGCTTGCGCATGCGCAGAATGTTGCCGTTGCCGCCCGGTCCGGGCTCCAGCTGCCAGTCATCCATGAGCGTGCGGATGAAAGGAACGCCGAGTCCGCCAGGACGACAATCGCCCAGGTCGCGCGCCGTGATCTTCCCGGGATCGACCGGCGGCGCGTCGTCGCGCAGCTCGAACACAAGCATATCGCGCTCGCGCTTGAGAAGCAGTGAAATCGTGTCGTCGATGCAGCCGCAGTAGGCATGGCGAATGATGTTCGTGCAGGCCTCGTCGACCGCCAGCACGAGCTGGTCACGCAATTCGGGGGCGACGGCCTGTTCATCGAGGACTTCGCGCAGGCGCCCGCGCACGCTGCGCATCTGCACGGCCTGCGCGGGAAACTGCAGCTCCAGCAGCACCTGTGCAGTCTGCCCGTGCGGCTCCTGCAGGAGCAGGATCGTCGTGTCGTCGACGAGGTCCAGACGCTTGAGGTCGTGGATCAACGCGCGCAGGCGCGGTTCGGGTGCCAGCGGAATGTGGCGCACGATCAGCTCGCGCAGGCCGGCGCTGCCGATGCGCCGGCGATCGGCGTCGCGCGCGTCGGTGGCGCCATCGGAAAACAAATACAGCGCGGACTTGCCGAGTGCGACGCGTTGCTCGCCGTAAACCGCGTCGGGCACGATGCCGAGCGGCGGCCCGTCAGCCTGAAATTCGCGAAAGCCTTCATCATCCTGGAGAAGCGCTGGCGGGAACCCCGCGCTGGCGAAGACGACGCTGCCATCGTTGCGATCGTACTGACCGACCAGCGCGCAGACGAAACGCCCTTCGCGCATCGTCTGACACAGCTCGATGTTGCTGCGCTCGAGCCAGCGCGCCGGCGGCGTGCCTTCCTTGCCGAGCCAGCGCAGCAGGCTCGCCACGCGCACCATCAGGAATGCCGCATCGAGTCCCTTGCCGGATATGTCGCCGATGACGAAGGCGATGCGGCCGTCTGGCAGGTCGAAAAAATCGTAGAAGTCGCCGGAGATTTCGTGCGCCGGCAGATTGATGCCGATGAGCGGGAACTTGTCGCGCCGGCGTTTGGGCAGCAGTGACTTCTGTACGCGGCGCGCCAGGTCCAGCTCGCGCCGTATGCGCTGCTGCTCGACGAGACTGTCGACAAGCCGCGCATTGTTGACTGCGAGTGCCGCGGGCGCGGCGATCGTGCGCAGCAATTCGGCGTCGCCCGGTTCGAACAGGCTGCCGCCGCGTCGGTTGATGACTTCGATCGCACCGATCGGCCCTTCGGCTGTGGTCAGCGGCACGCAGATGATCGAACGCGTCACGAAACCGGTTTCGGCGTCGACGCGCACGTTGACGCGCGAGTCGGTCTGCGCATCGCGCACGATCTGCGTGGTGTTCTCGGCGACGGCTCGACCGACGATGCCCTGGCCGAACTGAAGCTTCAAACCGGCGATATTGACCGGGCCAACGCATTGGCGGCATTCGATCAGGCCCGTTGCCGGATCGACGAGAAACATCGAGGCCGCTTCGGCCTGCATGAACTCGGCGATGCGGCCCAAGGCCATCTCGAGCGTCTTGTTCAGATCGATCGACAGCGCCAGCGCCTGGCTCAGCTCGGCGAGAAAGGCCAGCGCGCGGCGGTCGTCGAGCCCGTCCGGCGATGCAGACAGTCCGCGCGGGGCCGCGTTCACGGCTGCGGCGGATCCCCGGCTTGGGGCGCAGCGAGATCGCGTTGGCCGCGCCGCTGGCGCAGCGTCCACAGAGTGAGGATCGGGCCCGACAGCGCGTAGAGGAACGCAATGGCGAACAATACGCGCTCCGGATAGATTGCCAGGGCGACGAGGATCAGCACCGCGAACAGGATCCAGAAAAACGGCACGCGATCGGATTTCGGAAAGGTCTTGAAACTGAAGTAGCGGAACCGGCTGACCATCAACAGGCCAGCGATCACGGCCACGAACGGCGTGACGAACTGCATCTGCGCGCCCGAGTAACCGCCATCGTCCATGGCCCAGAGGAACGACATCGCCAGACCCGCCGCGGCGGGAATAGCCAGGCCGGTGAAGTAGCGTTTGTCTGCTACGGCTGCCTGGGTATTGAAGCGCGCCAGACGCAAGGCGCCGCATGCGGCGAAGATGAACGCTGCCGCCCAGCCGACCTTGCCCCAGGCCGGTCCATACTCCTTCAGTGTCGACAGTGACCACACGTACAGCACCAGCGCCGGGGCAACGCCGAAGCTGACCAGATCGGACAACGAATCGTACTGCACGCCGAACTCGCTCTGCGTATTGGTCAGCCTGGCCACGCGGCCGTCGAGGCCATCGAGCACGCCGGCGACGAACACCGCGATGACTGCATCGGTGAAGTGCAGCGATATCGCCGCGATAATCGCGTAAAAACCGGCAAACAGCGCTCCGGTAGTGAACAGGTTCGGCAGCAGGTAAATGCCGCGGCGCGGTTTGGGCGTTGTCGAGGTAGTCGAATTGGCGTCCATCCGCATGCGTCTGAACCAAGGTGGCCCTGAGTTTACCCCAAGCCAAGCCAGACCTTGTATCGGGGCCCGACTGGTGCTATCCAATAGCGCGGAGCGCCCGGCGTCGTTTTGGACTTGTCGTTCAGGAACAGTCGGATAAGTGTCGAAACCGGCTAGCGTCGTCGGCTTGGGTACCGTGGGAGAAGCCATGCACAACAAGTCCTTGATCATCGCCCTGCTCCTGGCCTGTGCCTCGGCGCAGGCGGCAGACGTATACAAATGGACCGATGCCGCCGGCGTGGTGCAATACACTGAACTCGAGCCGCCGGCCAATGTGAAAGCCGTGAAGATGCATCTGGTCGGGACCGCGAGCACGGCAGCCTCCGCGGATATCACCGCTGAAGAAGATGCGTCGGGCTCGCAGACGGCACAGAAGCCGGAGCAGGGCGACAAACTGTTGACTGCCACAGAGGGCGTCAAGGCGCGCTGCGAACGTGCGCGAGCCGACCTCGAACTGTTGCAAGGCAGTGCTCCGGTCGGCCTCAATACCGGAGACAGCAGCGAGCGCCCAGCCACTCGACGAGGCCGGGCGCAAGGCGCAAATCGCCAGCACGCAGACGACTATTGCGCACAGCTGCCTGTAACGTGAAAAACATGCGCCTGGCTCGGACAAGCGCTTGATCCGAGCAATCGGGTCGCGCGTGGCCAGTGCTATTGCTGCTCGTGGCGCTGGCGGCAGCCTACGCCTGGTGGTATTTCGCGCCGGACACGATCCCGGACGTCGTGCGCAAGCAATTGCCGATGTCCGCCCGCGCCAATCCGCTGCTATATCGCTGGCGCGACGACCACGGCCGCCCGCATGTCACCGACACGCCGCCGACCGATCGCCCCTACGAAACGCTGAAATACGATCCGAAAACGAATGTGGTGCCGAGCATCGTGCCGCCCCCGCCACCGGATAAGCACTAGCTGCACAACAGCCGGCCAGGGCCGCGCGGCAGCGGCGGCAGCCGACAACGAGCCCGCGGCGACAAGGTCCCGCCGCGCGGTGCCGCGGATTTCAGAACGCGATTCGCGCCGTAGCCAGCACCGTACTGCCGGAGAGCCGGTAGAACTGTGCATCGCCGAGTTCGCTCTCGGCTACCGGATCGCGCCGGTTGCTCAGGTTGTAGCCGTCGAGGCGCAGTTCCCAGCGATCGAAGCGATAGCCGAGGCCGGCGTCGACCGTGGTGTAGGAACCGGCCACGGCCGTGTTGCCCTTGTTCAAGTAGCGGCTGCCGACATAGTTCCAGACGATCGACGCGTTGAAGCCGGCAGCCGGCGTGTAGAGCAAGCCGAGCGCGCCGAGATTCTGCGGCGATAGTTCCAGGCGCTTGCCGGCCAGCTGCTGCAACGATCCATCCGGGCGCAGGCGCTCGTAGTCGCTGAAGCGCGCGTCGTGATACGCGTACGTTGCGCGGATACGGAAATCCTGCGTGAGGCGGTAGTCGCCTTCGATCTCGGCGCCCTTGAACGTCTCGCTGCCGGCATTGGCGAGGCCCGGCAGGCCGTCGATGTTTTCGGCGATGACCAGGTTGTCGAAATTCATGTGGAAGTAGGAAAGCTCGAAATCGAAGCGGCCATCGGCAAGGTGACCCTTGAGGCCCGCCTCCCAGCTGTCGGCGGACTCGGGCTTGAGAATGTCGCCTTCGGCTTCGGGGCCGAAGTCGATCGCGGCGGGCTTGTAGGTGTTGCGGTAGTCGGCGAATGCCGTGAGATGGTCCCCGCTTTCGCTCCACAGCATGTAACTCGCGCCGACCACGCCGGATGGTTTCGACTTCGTGCGCTCATCGCTGCTCGTGTCCGGCGGCGTGCCCGGGTCGGCGTGCTGATCGATCTCCGCGCCGGAGGTGTGTTCGTCGGTGTGATTGAAGCGCAGGCCGGCGACGATGTTCCAGCGCTCGGCCGGCTTCCAGTCGACCTGCGTATAGAGTCCCAGGAAATTGCGCCGGTCCTTCAGCTGCGTCGACTCGTCGATCTCGAGATCGTGCGAGTTCGGCGCATTCGAACCGTTCGGCAGCACGCCGTACTCGAAGTTGTCGCTGTTCTGCTTGCCGTCGCCGTAGAGCCAGTCGAAGCCGGCCGTCCAGGTCACGTTGGCGTCCGGATGCATGGCGAAGTAGGTATCGAAGTACACATCGGTCAGTTCCACCTTCTGGCGGAAGCCGTCGGCATTGTGCGTTTCACCGTCGTCGGCGAAATCCTCGCGCAGGAAGCCGCGTGTATTGTGACTGTCGGAGTGGTCGATCGAGAACGTCGTGACCCAGTCGCCGAAACTCAGCGGATGGTCGAGCCCGGCGTTGAACTGGAAGCGGTTCGTGTCGGCGCGTGCATCGGTCGGATTGACGTTGGCGTCGAGCGGGAATCGCGACGTAAGGACGTCGCCTTCGCGCGGATGCGGACTGTACGGATCCTGGCGCAGGACGGTCGCGTCGATGTCGAAATGCAGCTTGCCGATGTCGCTGTCGCCGGCGGCGCGATACAAAAGGTGACCGCGGTCGACGCCGGAGCGGTCCTGGCTGAATTCCTGAGTCGACGCGTTCGCGCTGATGGATTGCCTGAACGAGCCGAGGTCGCCCAGGTTCGTGCTGATCGAGGCCATGCCGGTACTGCGAGTGCCAGCGGAGAACGACGCGGTCGACGGCGTTTCGCCGGCCGCATAGTGGATCACCTGGATCACGCCGACGAAGCTCGTGGCGCCGTACATGACCGGCGCGGCGCCACGCAGCACTTCGATGCGCTCGACATTGGTCAGGTCGAGCGTCGTCAAGGCCGGGTTGAAAGCGCCACCAGCCGGAATGCCGTCGACGACAAGCAGGAATGCATCGAACTCGCGCAGACCCCACATGCCGGGCACCGAGCCCGCCGGACCGGCATCGCCACCCGGCGCGATATCGACGCCGGCGACGAGGCTGAGCGCCGTGCGCAGGTCGACGGCATTGCGCGCGCGCAGTTCATCGCCGCTGATCACGGTGATCATCGCCGGCGTCTGATCTACCGGCTCCGGCAGTTTCGATGTGGTGACTTCGATCGTCGGCAGTATGTTCGCTTGGCTGTCGGCTCCCGCTGCCAAAGCACGGGCCGAGACGATCGCCACGGCGATCGCGGCAAAAGGAACGTGAAAGCGCATTGCAGTCTCCCCGAGCCGACGGCTCGACCGGCGGCGACTGTAGTCCCAAGTCGCGCGCGCTCACATCGGTCTTGCGGCGAGGGAACCTGCGTCTGCAGGCCTAGGCGGCGCGAACCAAACGCGCGCCGCTACCGCTCCGATCTGGCTAGGGAATCAATATTTCACGGGCACGGACCCTGTGTTGCGGAATCAACGCAAGTGACGTGGGCGCGGTGCGGATAGGCGCCACTGTAGTTGGCCAGCACGCCGGGTGTCACGTTGGCGTTGACGAAATCGATCGCGGCGAAGCCGAGCGCGGGCAAGCCGGGCAGCTTGAGGCCATTCAAAGACGTCAGGACGTGACCAAATTGAAGCGAACCGAAGTTGTCCGTTGTGAAGTCGAGTCGCATCCAACCGGCCTTGAAGATGGAATCGTAGAACAAGTCGATCTCCGTAAGGCCGTTGATGACGAGATTGGATCCTAGCGAAGAGGACGGCGATCCGACTGTGAGTAGGCTCGTTGCGTAGCACAGAGCCGGCGGCAGTGGCGGCTGACCGCAAAAACCATTGAAGCACACACCGGACGTGGTCGTCAGTTCCTCGCGGCTCCAGAACTGGTTGCCGACGGAACCACAGGACGTGCCGCCGAACGCACTACCAAAAAGCGCGTCGAACGGAGCGCGTGCCTGCACCGTTCCGGCCGCCATCAGCGCCGGATCGGTGTAGAAACGCTTGGTCGGCGCTGTCAGGACCCAGTCGGACCGCGCGCCGATACCCGGATCGACGACATATTCATTGGACATGCTGTCAGCCATCAGCAACGCGCTGATTGCGTCCTCCGCTTTCGCATAGTCGGCCTGGACAAGCCGCGCGCCGTAGGCGAAGAAGGCGCTGAACGAACCGCTGGCATTCTTGCTGGCTGTATTCAGGTCCGGTGCGGCATCGCCTGGTCCAGTGTGTTGAATATCCTTGCTGAAGCCATCGATCGCTGTCGCATTGATCGTGTACATCAGTCCCTCGCCAACGTTGATGATCGACTCGGCGCCATACAAGCCGCCGCCCGGTGGCGCAAGGTCGGTTTGCGGATTCTGGCCCCAGTAGCCGCCGGGCGCGCTCCACGCCGCCTCCACCTGCGCGCAGCTGGCAGGCGCGCCGTTCGCGTCGTGCGTGATGGCATCCAGCGTACCGTGACTGGCGTTTGTCACCTCGCCCATCTCGATCACCTCGGCGTAACCCTCGAGCGTGCGCGCGAGCGTCGCCGGTCCGCCGTCGGCGTTTGCGCCGGTGTAGGTCGCACTGGAAAAAATGGCGTGCGGCGGTCTGCCTCCCGGATCGATCGGCCGCAGGAAAGTCGGCACGACACAGCTGTTGTCGCCAGTCGCGACCGCTGCCGCACCACTGCCGTCGCCGCTGCTGTCGAAGATCGCGCCAACCCAGGTATCGAACGGCGAAAGATAGAGGTTGAACGAGCCGACGACACGCCCGTTGTAGCCTTCGTGGAAGCGAACCTTCAGCGCCTTGCCATGGTTCGTCGTGTTGACGATCGACAGCAGCGTGCCGAAGCCGGCGTTGACGGTGTAATACGGATAGATCAGCACCTGGCCCAGGCCGCGCGGATTGAGCGTGACCGCACCGGAAGACGCCGCACCGATCGCGGTGAAAACGCCGGCGAGCAATCGCAGTCCGAGCGCGCGCTTCATGGCGTGCCTCCGGGCGCGCACGCGGGTGGAGGATTGGCTCCGGCCATGCAGTTGACGGTCGATCGATGCGGATAAGCCCCGCTGTAATTCGCCAGCGTGCCGGGCGTCACGTTGCCATTGACGTAGTCGATCGCGGCGAAGCCGATCGCCGGCAGCCCGGTGAACGTGACGCTGTTCCGCGAGGTCAACGTATGGGCGGTCTGAAAGACCCCATTACTGTTGTGGGTAAAGTCAAAGCGTGCGTGGCCGGCGGGAAAGACGCTGGGATCAGCAATTGCGTAGATACTCGGGTAGGGATACCCCTCGCGAACCAGCGCCGAGCCGAGCAGAGAGCTGCCAAGGAACGAAATCAGCGTCGTCGCGTAGCACACAGCAGCAGTCTGTGGAAACGGCTCGGCGAAATCGACGCCGGATGTCGTCGTCAGCTCCTCTCGCGAAAAATACTGATAGGCAAGCGGAGAACACGCCGCGGCGGGCGCGGACACGTCTGTGCCGAAGACAATATCGAACGGCGCTCGCGCCGTCGATCCGGCGAGCGCAGGGTCGGTATAGAAGCGCTTGGTCGGGAATGTCACGATCCAGTCGGTCATCGCGTTCAGGCCCGGATCAACCACGTATTCGTTGTACAGCGCGTCAACCATGAACAGCGCACTGATCGCATCTTCGGGACGATCGTATTTCGCCTCGACCATCGCCGAACCAACCGGCACGAACGCACTGACGGTTCCGTCCACGGATGTGCTGGCTGAGCTCAGGTCCGGCGTCGCGCTGCTCGGCAGCGTGTGCTGGGCGGCGTTGCTGAATCCGTCGATCGCTTCTGCGTTGACGGTGTATAGCAACCCCTCGCCGACATTGATGATCGATTCGGCGCCGAACAGTCCGCCATCGGGAGGACCGATGTCGGTCGTCGCATCGGTGGTCCAGTAGCCGCCAGTCGTCCACGCCTTGATGAGCTGCGAACAGCTCGACGGCATGCCGCGGCTGCCGTGCGTGATGGCGTTCAGTGTCGAGTGTTCATCGTTGGTCACCGTACCCATTTCGATGATCTCGATGTAGCCCTCGCGAGTGCGCGTGATCGAGGTCGGGCCGCCGTCGGCATTGGTTCCGGTGTAGCCGGCGTCGAGGAACGCAGCGGCGCCCGCACCGCTTCCCGGCGCAGGTCCGAACGTCTTCGGAAACGCCGGCACCGTACAGCTATTGTCGTTGGTGGCAATCGCCGCGCCGCCCGATGCGTCGGTGCTCGTGTCGAAAATCTGCGCGACCCAGGCATCGAAGGGCGACAGGTACAGGTTGAAAACGAGGACGTCACGCCCGTTGTAGCCTTCGTGAATTCGCACTTTCAGCGCCTTGCCCTCGTCGGTGGTGTTGACCAGCGAAAGCAGCGTGCCGAATCCGGCGTTGACCGTGTAGTACGGATAGACGAGCACCTGGCCGGTGCCGTGCGGGTTGAGCACGACGGCATGGGCGGACGGCAACATCGCGCCCAGGATGGCGCTGACGGCGATCATGACCTTTCTATGCATGGACCTCCTCCCTAAGCCGTGCCGATCCCGCCGAAAAGCATATGCCGTCGCAGGCGTGGGCTGCCAGGCAGCTTTATCTATGCATTAAGTTAGAATGCCCGATCCAGCAATGAACGGTCCGCACGATGCGTCTGTCCCGGTTCCATCTCGCCACGCTCAAGGAAGTTCCCGCCGACGCGGAGATCGCCAGCCACCGCCTGATGCTGCGCGCCGGCATGATGCGCAAGCTTGCCGCCGGCATCTACACGTGGCTGCCGCTCGGCCTGAAGGTGCTGAGGAAAGTCGAAGGCATCGTGCGCGAGGAAATGGACCGGGCCGGCGCGCTCGAATGCCTCGCCTCGATGGTGCTGCCCGCCGAGTTGTGGCAGGAGTCCGGCCGCTACGCCAAGTACGGGCCAGAGTTGCTGCGCCTGAAGGACCGCCACCAGCGCGATTTCGTGCTCGGACCCACACACGAGGAAGTGTTCACCGACCTCATCCGCCGCGACGTGCGCAGCTACCGCCAGCTGCCGCTGAACCTGTACCAGATCCAGATGAAATTCCGCGACGAGATCCGGCCGCGCTTCGGCGTGATGCGCGGACGCGAATTCCTGATGAAGGATGCATACAGTTTTCACCTGACCGACGCCGATCTGGAACGCGAGTACCAGAACATGCGCGAGACGTACAAGCGCATCTTCACGCGCCTCGGCGTCGACTTCCGCATCGTCAAGGCCGACAGCGGTGCGATCGGCGGCGACCGCAGCGAGGAGTTCCAGGTCCTCGCGCAATCCGGCGAGGACCAACTCGCCGTATCCGACACCTCCGACTACGCCGCGAACATCGAGGTCGCCGAAACCAGGCCGCAAGGGACGCGCCCTGCGGCAAAATCCACATTGCAAAAAGTATCCACGCCGACGCAGAAAACCTGCGAAGACGTCGCCGCGCTGCTGAAGATCCCGCTCGACGCCACGCTGAAGCTGATCGTCGTCAAGGGCCGCGACGGCGGGCTGGTAGCCTTGGCACTGCGTGGCGACCACACGCTGAACGCGGTCAAGGCGGCCAAGCACCCGCGCGTCGCAGCGCCGATGACGCTGGCGAGCGACGCCGAGATCCAGGCCGCGTTCGGATGCGAGCCGGGTTTCCTCGGCCCGGTCGGCGTCAGCGTGCCCGTCATTGCCGATTACGCCGCGGCGGTGCTGGCCGATTTCGTCTGCGGCGCAAACGAGGTTGGCTTCCACTCGACCGGGGCGAACTGGGGCCGTGACGCGGCCGAGCCCGAAAGCGCGGACCTGCGCAATGCGCTCGAGGGCGACCCGAGTCCTGACGGCCAGGGCCGACTCAGACTAGTGCGCGGCATCGAGGTCGGCCAGATTTTCCAGAATGGCCCCTTGTATACCAAGGCGCTCGGCGTGACCGTGCTCGACGAGGCCGGCAAGGAATTGACGCCGACCGCCGGCTGCTACGGCATCGGCGTCAGCCGTATCGTCGGTGCGGTCATCGAGCAGTGCCACGACGATGCCGGCATCATCTGGCCCGAATCGGTGGCGCCGTGGCACGTGGCGATCTGCATCATCAACCCGAAGAACAATGCCGCGGTGGCCGAAGCCGCAGATTCACTGTATGCCGAACTGCGTGCGCTGGGAGTCGAAGCCGTGCTCGACGATCGCGGCCTGCGCCCGGGCCCGATGTTCGCGGACATCGAGCTGATCGGGATTCCGCATCGCGTGGTCGTTTCGGAACGCGGCCTCGCCGCAAGCACCTTCGAGTATCGCGGGCGCCGCGATGCCGAGGCGCAGCAGTTGAGTCACGCGGAGTTGATGATGAAGATAGGGCTGAGGGCTGAGGGCTGAGGGCTGCAAAGAGAAAGCGTTGGGCTTGCGCGCTGTTGATCTTCAGCCCTCAGCCCTCAGCCCTGGCTCAGCCCTGCTCTTTCCTCACCAGCCCCTTGAGCTTGCCGAGCCACGAGGTGGGAGCCGGCACCTCAGCGGCCGCCAGCTTGTCGTCCTTGACGACGAGCTTGGCAAAACGTCCGGTGATGCTGCGGTCGCGCTTGAGCTGCGCCAGTTCGGTCTCCTGCTGCTCGTTGATCTTGTTTTCCCAGCGCCGCTTGATCTGATCCTGCTGCACCTTGCTGCGCAGCTGCATGCGGTAGGCGTCCGACAGGGCTTCGTGCATGAGATCGTTCGGCTCGCGGGTCAGGAAGCGGCCGATGTCGTCGAACAGCGCGTCATTGAGCTGCGTCGCCGCGACGGTCTTGGTAACCATGCCGAGCGATTCGAAATTCGTGAACGTCATCTTGACCGCTGCGCTTTCCACGTCGCCGAGGAACGTGGCCGTCATCGTGATGCGGCCTTTGGCATTGAAGCGCGCCGACACGACTTCGCCGCTGGCGTCCTTCTTCGGATCGATGACTCCGCCGAGGTGGTAGCGCTGGAAAGCGCCGGCGACGGCCTTGATCTTGGTCGCGCCCTGCACTTCGATCGTCGGGCACTCGTCGCTGGCGACGGCGCACGGAAAGGCGAGTTTGATTTCCTTCGTGACGCTCTGCGTGGCGATGGCAAGGTCGTAGTCGTGTTCGACATAACCGACGACTTCGCCGTAGGAGGCCAGCGCATAACGCTGCTGCTTCTTCGGCGTGAGTATCTTCAGGCTGGCGGTAAGCTTCTTCAGATACTCGTACAGCGCCGTCATGCCCGGCTCGATCTGCGTGCGGAAGATTTCCTCACGCTCCGCCTTGCGCTTCTCGGCATCACCGGCGCTCGCCTTGCGCCGTTGTGCTTCCTGTTCGAGTTCGTCGAGCAATCCCACGATCGTGAAACCCCTGTCTTTCTACGCCGGCGGCTCGCCGGAAAACATCGGCTAAAGTAGCCCCCCGCCGCGTCAGGCGCAAGGCTTGGCGACACCGTTAAGCCAGCGGCGAAGCGCAAGGATTCACAGAATGCGGCGCGCAGACACGAACAGGTCGCCAAACAGCAAACCTGCAACCAGCGAAATCAGGATGGCAGCCAGCGTGATCGCGCTGTTGATTCCGAGAAATACGTCACGTTCGGCGATGTGCGACAGCGTCAGGAAGCCGATGCTGCCGGGCACCAGCAGGATGATGCCCGGCGTGCGCACCAGCGCACCCGGCCGGCCGCTGACGCGCGCGTAGAGATTGCTCAGGGCGCCAATGCCCAATCCGGCGAGGAACACGCCGAACTGGGGTGTGAATTCGCGGCCGCCGTAATACGTGATCAGATAGCCCAACGCCGCTGCTGCCATCACCAGCGGAATGTCGCGGCGCGCGGCGCGGAACAGGATCGCGAACGAGTAGCAAGCAGCCGCAAGCGCCAGCCATTGCGCCCATTGCGGAATCGGTGCGCGCGTCAATGCGATAGGTGCCAGATGCAGCCAGAGGCAAATCTGATTGGCCATGACCGTGCCGAAAGCCAACTTCATCAACGTCGTTACCGCGCCGGCAAGCCGCGCCGTGCCCGAGACCAGGTGCTGCGTCGACAATTCGCGCACCGCGGTAGTCAGGGTCAGCCCCGGCATCAGCACGATCAGACTCGCCAGCACGACTGGATTGAGCGTCAGCGGCGTGACATAGACATCGACGAGCATCGCGATCATCGTGGCCAGCAGTGCCGACAAGGCTTCCAGACCCGGCCGCAGGCGCGGCCGGTTTTCGCTCGCCACGACCAGCACCCCGACAACGGTGCCGATGAAGAATGCCGCGGCAAGGTCCACCCAGGCGCAATTGAGGATCGCCGCGACCGACGCCGCAGCGATGCCATAGGCGACGGTCTCCATGGTCGCGCGCTCCGCGCTCGGCTGGTCGCGAATCGCATGCAGCCGGCGGAAGCCTTCGTCGATGTCGATCTGGCCTTCGATTACCTGATCGGCGATCTCGTCCACTGCACCCAGGTTGCGTAGATCATCATGGCCCGGCGACACGCGAACGACCTGCGTCAGCTCGGCCAGCATGCCGCCCTCGCCCGCGGCGCGATCGGTAAACGAGAACAGCACCGATGTCGGCGTCGACAGCGATTGACAATCCAGGTGGAGGCGCGCGCTGACGCGATCGATCGCCTCCTCCAGGCGCGGCGCGCTGGTTCCGTACTGGTGCAGCCGCCGCGCCATCTCGACCACGAAAGCCATGCGCTTGCTGGCGGCCGCAGTCATGCTGCGGCGCTCGCTGCCGCGATGATGCGCCGGAACGTCAGATTGAGGCGCGGCGCCACCACACCTGTGCTCTTGGGCAGATCATGCTTGTAGTTGCGCTGCGTTGTCCCGGCCATCAGCAGAAGGCTCCCGGTTGGAAGGTCGATCTCGAGGCGCAGGTCCGGGTTGCTCCGGTGGCGCAGGCGAAAGCGGCGGCTTGCACCGAAGCTCAGCGAGGCGATGCACGGTCGTGTGCCGAGTTCTGCTTCATCGTCACTGTGCCAGCCCATCGAATCGCGGCCGTCGCGGTAAAGGTTGCACAAGACCGAGTTGTAGCGCTCACCGCAGAATGCAACGAGACCGTCGCGCAATTCGCTGCACGCCTCTGTCCACGCGCGCGGCACGAAGCGAGTACCGGAATAGGTGTAGACGGCGTCGGCATCACCGATCCAGCACGACAGGCGCGGCGCCTCGACTTGCCGTCCGAACAGGCGCAGGTGGTGGCGCTCCCACGGAACCTCGCCATGCAGCCGCGTGAACCAGTGTTGCGCCGACATGGCGTCGCAGAATTGCGCCAAGCGCACATCGGCGCCGGGCAGATCGAAGCGCTGCCAGATTGCGGTTGCTTCCATTGCGCTCACGCCTTGCCTGTCTCGACTCCGATCGGGTACTCGGGTGTCGTGTCGAGCGCGGCGGAGCAGACTTCGGCCAGTTCGAGCAGGCGCAGGTCGGAGCCGGGCGGTCCGAGAAACTGCAGGCCCAGCGGCAAGCCATCCGGCGTGACGCCCATCGGTATCGTGATCGCAGGACAACCCGACATGTTGGCGAAGCTGGTGAAGTCGCCCTGGTTGTCCGGCAACGGCGAGCCCAGGGCGAACGCGGCTTGTGGCGTGGTCGGCGTGACCAGCACGTCGACCTGCGCAAACAGTCGCCGCGCCGCGACGCCGGCATCGTCGATCAAGCGATCGGCGAGCGCATAGTCGGCGGCGGATTTTCCGCGCGCGTAATCGAGGAGGCGCGTCAACTCGGACGACACCGGATGTGCGGCATCGGCCAGCGCACGCGCGTGCGTCAGCAGGATTTCCGTTTCGATCAGGAAGAAGGCGGCACGGCGCGCACGCTGCATCGGGAAGTCGCCAAAATCCACAATGCGGCAATTTCCCAGTTCCTGGGCGAGCACGGTACGCGCGCTGTCGAAAGCGGCCACGACTGCCGGTTCGGTGCCGAGTGCGGCCAGGTCGCCGAGCACACCGACGCGCAGCTTGCCTGGCTCCCAGTCCGGCAATGCGAGGTCGACGCGGCGCCGGCGCGAACGCGAATCTTCGGCGTCATAGCCGGCCAGCACGTGCAGCAGGATGCTCAGGTCGTCGACGCAGCGCGCGATCATACCGATGCAGTCGAGCCGCCGCGCAGCCGGCAGCATGCCGTGCGTGGAGATTTCCGCCGACGTCGGCTTCAGTCCGAACACGCCGCAATAGCTCGCCGGAATGCGGATCGAACCGAGGCTGTCGGTGCCGATTGCGACGGCGCACAAGCCGGAGGCGACCGCAGCGGCGGCGCCACCGGAGGAGCCGCCGGCTTCGAAGCCGTGGCGGAACGGGTTGTGCGCAGCGCCCGTATGCGGATTGGCGCTCGATGCAACCAGACTCGCTTCGGGCACGTGGGTCTTGCCGAGAATGACCGCGCCGGCATGGCGCAGGCGCTCGACGACGTGAGCGTCGCGCGCGGCTGGTGCGGCGGGCGCCGGCATGCCGCAGCGCGTTGGCAACCCGGCGACGTCGAGGTTGTCCTTGATCGATACCGGAACGCCTTCCAGCCGCCCGAACACTCCGCCGGCACGGCGCGCATCGGCGGCCTGAGCTTCGCCGCGGGCAGCGCTGTTCACGTGCACGTAGGCGTTGAACCGGGGATTGTCGCGCGCGATCGCCGCAAGATAATGGTCGCAAAGGTCGGTTGCGCTGATGCGGCCTGCGGCCAGCCAGTGCAGGGTCTGGCACAGATTGGCGCCGCGCAGCTCCCGCTCCGCGGGCGGCTGGGTTATGTTGTCCGTCATGCACAGACTCCCGATCCAGCAGACATTATGACCGAATTGCAGCACGCCGCCGACGAGGAGCAAGGCCATCGGCCCGGCTTGCGTTCGTCGCGGCGGCCGCGCTATCTCAAGATCGCCGAGCTGCTGCGCGCGGAGATCCACAACGGCACGCATGCGGTCGGCCGGCGCATGCCGACCGAAGACGTGCTGTGCCGGCGCTTCTCCGTCAGCCGCTTCACCGTGCGTGAAGCGCTGCGCCAACTCGAGGAGCTCGGCCTCATCGCGCGCCGACGCGGCACCAGCGGCATCGTCCTGTCAACCGAGCCGCGCATCCACTACGATCAGCAGATCCGCTCGATCGACGAGTTGCTGCAATACAAGCAGGCCGGTGATTTCCAGCTGCTGCACAGCGATCGCCTGCTTGCCGACTCGACCATCGCCGGCTGGCTCAATGCGCGCGTCGGCATCGAGTATGTGCAACTGCATGGCGTGCGCTTTCAACGCCGTACGCGGCAGCCGTTCTGCCTGACCGACGTCTATCGCCGCGCCAGCTGGCAGGGCCTGCCGAAGGGCCACCTGCAGCTGATCGACGCGGTACGCGCACTGTTCGAGGAGCAGTTCGAGCAACGCATCGCCAGCGTCGAGCAGACGTTGAGCGCCATCGCGCTCAGCGCCGAGCAGGCGCGCGAACTGAAAGTCGCGCCGGACACGCCGGCCCTGCGCAGCCTGCGCCGCTACTTCGACCACAAGGGCAAGCTCGTCGTCGTCGTCGCCGCGATCCACCCCGGGGACCTCTACAGCTACGTCATGCGCTATGAACGCAGCGATCTTGCGCTGCACGTATGATGGCGCTCGCGTACCGTTGAAAACATCACGCCGGTGTTCTGAACCAGCCGGATCAAGAGCATTTCGGACGCGGATTTACGCGGATCAACGCGGATGAAATATTGCTGTTGAAATGCCGCATGCCGATGCGCGTATCGTCCGAACCCGCTTTCTTGCAGACGTTCTCTTGCCTTATCGCCTTAATCCGCCTTGATCCGCCTTGATCCGCCTTGATCCGCGTCAAAAAGTCTTTCCGTCCTGACTACCGGTTTGCCGTCGATTCGGCAAAGCCCGACAATGTCGGCAGGCAGACGGAGGCGGCAGCGATGAGTCAGTTCGATGCGAGTCCGCGTGAAGCGATGGAATACGACGTCGTCACGGTCGGTGCCGGCCCGGCCGGCCTGGCGTTCGCGATCCGCCTGAAGCAGATCAAGCCTGATATCCGCGTCTGCGTGATCGAAAAGGCCTCGACGATCGGCGCACAGATCCTGTCCGGCGCGGTCATCGAACCGCAGGCATTGAACGAACTGCTGCCGGAATGGGGCAAGAGCCCGCCGCCGATCTGCGTGCCGGTGACGAAGGACGAGTTCTGGTGGCTGCGCGATCATCAGCGCGCGATCAAATCGCCGATCACGCCGCCGCAGATGAACAATCACGGCAACTACATCGTCTCGCTCGGCGCGCTGTGCGCGTGGCTCGCGCCGCAGGCCGAGGCGCTCGGTGTCGAGATCTACCCGGGTTTCGCCGCGGCGGAACCCTTTTTCAATGCCGACGGCTCGGTCGGCGGCGTGCGCATCGGCGACATGGGCGTCGCCAAGGATGGTTCGCACAAAGCCGGCTACACGCAGGGCATCGACATCAAGGCGCCGATCACGGTGCTTGCGGAGGGCTGCCGCGGACACCTGACCAAGCAGCTGATTGCGAAATTCGAGCTCGACAAGGGCTGCAATCCGCAGACCTATGGAATTGGCATCAAGGAACTGTGGCAACTTCCTGCCGGCCGCGTCGAACCCGGCAAGGTCGTGCACACGATCGGCTGGCCGATGGACAGCCGCACCTACGGCGGCAGTTTCCTCTATCACCTCGACAAGGACCGCGTCGCGATCGGTTTCGTCACGGGTCTGGACTATGAAGATCCGATGCTGGCGCCGTTCGAGGCATTCCAGCAGGTCAAGCATCACCCGCTGATCAAGCCATTGCTCGAAGGCGGCACGATCGTGTCGGCGGGCGCGCGCGCGATCGTCGAAGGTGGCTGGCAGTCTCTGCCGAACTGCGAGATGCCGGGTGCGATGCTGATCGGCGACAGCGCCGGGCTGCTCAACGTGCCCAAGATCAAAGGCACGCATCAGGCGATCCGCTCCGGCATGCTCGCTGCAGAACACGTCGCCGCAGCCGGCAAACCGGAAGGCTGGGATGCGAAGCTGCGCGGCTCGCCGATCGCCGCGGAGCTGAAGAAGGTGCGCAACATTCGCCCCGGTTTCAACGCCGGCTTCTGGCTCGGCCTGGCGAATGCCGGCTGGGAAACGATCACGGTCGGTTATTCGCCGTGGACCTTGAAGAATCACGCCGATTACTCGGCACTGCGCAAGGTCGATTCATTCGAGCCGCAGCTGCGCGACTACGTTGAGCGTACTCTTCCGCCGCGCGACCGGCTGGCAGAAGTATACTTCGCCTCGACCCAGCACGACGAGGACCAGCCGGTTCACCTGCACGTCGCCGACACGAACATCTGCGTCACGAAGTGCGCCGAGGAGTACAAAAATCCGTGCACGCGGTTCTGCCCGGCCGGCGTCTACGAAATCGTCGGCGACGGCGCCGACAAACGCCTGCAGATCAATGCCGCCAACTGCGTGCACTGCAAGACCTGCGACATCAAGGATCCGTACCAGATCATCAACTGGGTGACGCCGGAAGGCGGCAGCGGGCCGAACTACCAGAACTTGTAGGGAAGACGATGCGGTCGGGTTGCCTATGGCTGCTGCCCAGGGCAAGGAAAGTCCAACACCATCCCCACCCAACCCTCCACTTGAAGGGGAGGGCTAAGAACCGCGGACCCGTCGATCTAGCTCAAGGTCGCTAACGGCGCTTGCGCGTGAAATCGGATTTCTTGTTCGGCGACGCGCGTGCTTCGAGATTGTCGAGCGCGGCCTCGATGCGCCGCTCGCGGGTCTCCGGCCGCTTCGCCGCGGCCAGCCAGTTGCCGATCTCGCGGCGCAAGGCGGCGGATGCTCGGTCGTAAAAGCGGCGCGCCGCCGGCCGTGCCTCCAGCGCCTTGAGAAAATCGTATGGGGTATCCGGTTCGCGCGACTTCATGTCGCGCTCGATCATGACCTCGAGACTGTCGCCGACGTCGAGCCAGCGTGCGCGCCACACGCGGCTGTGAATGAACAGGCGGTGCGCGCCGTTGCCGCGCGGCGTCAGCGTCGAGCGGAACGCGACGCCGGCAGCGGTTCCGCACACCGGAATCGAGGATTCGTCACCCAATGGGCGCGAGACTGCAGGCGGAACATCGACGCAGCGCAGATAGCCGATCTTGTAGAGCTTGGCGCGGAATCGTTGCATCGGGCACGTTCGGGTGGGTCCAGCGCCGAGAATAGCGCAAGCGCCGCGCCGGGAACGAGAGCCGGTGGGCGTCTGGCGGACCACCAAGGCCGCCAACGAACAGGGCCGGACGCGAACGCCCGGCCCTGCCTTCAATCAACGCATCTGTGCTGATCTGGCGAGAACTGCGCCAGGCCACTGATCAGCCGGACGCCGTCACTGCCAGTGACCGGCGACGAAATGCCAGCGGCCGTGGCGGTCCTCCCACGTGTCGGCAACCCAGTGGTGGCCATGGTGCTCATGGATGTAGCGACCCTGGACCCACACGTGCTCGTGACCGTTGTAGTTCCAATAGCCTGGCGCCCACACGTAGCCGACACGGGCGTCGGGTACGACTTCGACGCGCGGCGCCGGCGGTGCGACGTCCACGTCTACGTAGACGCGGGCGCTACCGACAGACGGAAGCACCGCTGCACCAACCCCCAGGGCAACGCAGAAAACTGCAGTTTTGATCGACATGCTTGCCTCCTTGATCGTTCGTTGACGACGACGCGGCGTGCGCCATCGGTGCGCAAACGATACGAAGACCTTTGTGAATTATCCCGAAACCCTGCCCAGCGGCGGCGCACGCAGTACAGTGGAGATTCAGGCAATGGCCGGGGGAGGTTCTGTTTATTTTTATACAATGATGCACTGTTGCCGAAGTCGCCGCGACGGATCGAAACGCCGCTCACAAGTTGCAACTGAGCACCTGCGCGACAGCGCCATCGCTTTCGCGCTGGACGAAGGCGACGACGGTGGCGTGCATGGTGTCGAGATCCTTCGGCAGCTTGAGGTCGGCTTCGCCGGTGAGCGGCAGCGGGCCGGCAAACGCGCGCACGACATGATCGTGGCGCAGCACGTTGCCGCGATTTTCACCGGCGCGCACCTGCGACACCAGGCCATCCTCGGTGACCGCCACATAATTGCGGAAACCGCCGGCGTCGGCCGGATGGTCCATCGCCGTGTCGACACTCACGTGCAGCGCCGGACCCGGCGTGATCGTCATGCGCATGGCGGCCGCGCTGGTCGCGGTTTCCGCGCGGCTCTGGCTTCGATGCCAGCCGGACCAGTTGCGACCGTCCAGGACCAGTTGCGGCGTGAACACACCGGTAGCGCCGTCACGCACTGCCTGCCGTTGCTGCCGGCCGGAAAAGCGCCGATCGGCGAAGGGGTCGCGCCAACCGAGCGAATCCCAGTAATCGACGTGGAATTCCAGCGCAGTCAGGTTCGCCTCGGCAGGCAGCTGGCGCAGCCATTCGTCGGCCGGCGGACACGAACTGCAACCTTCGCTCGTGTACAGCTCGACCAGGCGCGGTCGCGGCGATGCGCCTTGTGCCGTGCACTCGGCCGAAGCGGATGTGGCAACTCCGCAGGCCACGGCCAGCACGAGAATCAGGTTTGTTCGCAGGCGCATCGGTGTCTCAATCGGTCACATCAATGTGGCGGTTCTGAGACCGGTATGCGTGTCCGCTGCTTTCGTCTTCACAGCCGATCGTGCGAAGCCTTACCATGTGCTATCCGTCGCAGCACGATCCGCTGCGCGCGGCACTCACGCGGTCACCCAACCCGACCGGCGCCCCGAAAACTCGAGTGAACAGTTGCATGAATCCTGACGACACCGGCCGGGCAGACCGGACTCCGCAGCTCGCCCTGATCACGGCCGCCGCCGCCCGCGATCTCGACGAAGACCTGCCGCCGCTCGAAGCTGCATTGCGCGCGCTCCCGGGCATCAGCACCCACATCGTCAATTGGGACGATGGCGGCGTCGACTGGTCGACATTCGATCTGGCGCTGCTGCGCTCGACCTGGGACTACTCGCAGCGCCTGCCGGAATTCCTGGCCTGGGCTGCACGCGTCATCGGCGGCGACCACGTTGCTCAATCCGCTGCCCGTCGTGCGCTGGAATACCGACAAGCATTACCTGCGCGACCTGGCAGAATCCGGCATAACCACGGTGCCGAGTTTTTTCGTCGAACCCGGCGAAGACGCTTTGGCGGCCCTGCACCAGTTCCTCGATGCGCAGCGACCGGCCGAGTTCGTCGTCAAGCCATCGATCGGCGCCGGCTCGCGCGACGCGCAACGCTATGGCAGCGACGAGATCGAGGCGGCGACGGCACATGTCCGGCGCCTGCTCGATGCACGCCGCAGCGTGCTGCTGCAGCCGTATCTCGAACGCGTCGACGAACACGGCGAGACGGCGCTGATCTTCTTCGCCGGCCATTTCAGCCATGCGATCCGCAAAGGACCATTGCTGCGCCGTGGAGAAGGGCCGACTCGCGCGCTGTTTGCCGTGGAGCAGATCACCGCGCGCACGCCGAGCAAGGAGGAATTGCAGCTGGCCGAGCGCACGCTTGCCGCCATGCCGTTTCCAGGTTCGCTGCTGTATGCCCGCGTCGACCTGATCCACGATGCCGGCGGGACGCCGTGCGTGCTCGAGCTCGAGTTGACCGAACCTTCGTTGTTCTTCGATCACGCGCCAGGATCTGCCGGGCGTTTCGCCCAGGCAGTCGCGGCAAGCGCGGCCACGGCGAAACGCTGACCCGCGTTTCGTAGCCCGGCGGCGCGCGGCGTTTACAGACGTTTACGAGCATTTACCGCGTCGACGCGGTGATGCCGTCAACTTGGCGCCGCTTCGCACGTTGTTGCCTTCCGTGGACCCGCACCATTACGCCTTCGGAGGCTTTATGTTTCGCATCATTCGTCGCACCGCGCTCGCCGCGCTGCCCATGGCTGTCATTTCGGTCTGCGCGTTGGCGCAGGCAGCCGATCCCCCGGCACCGGGCGGGCATGCGAATTTTGCCCAGCGCGCAATACAAAAGATGGACACCAACGGAGACGGCCGCATTTCCCTCGACGAATATCTCGCCGCGGCCGCCGTGCATTTCAAGAGCCTGGACAGTCAGAACAAGGGCAGCATCGATGCCACGGATCTGGCCAGCTCGAAAACAGCGATCATGCGCATCGACCATCGCGCCAACGCGCTGGTGCGGCGCCTCGACACCGCTGACAACGGCTACGTGACGCAGGACGAATTCGTCGCCGCGGCGCAGAAGCGCTTTGCCCGCCTCGACAAGAACGGCGACGGCAAGCTGACTCCGGACGAATTGAGTGCGCGCGGCCGGCAGGGCACGGACTCATCGACCGGTGCTGCAGCGGGCAAGTGGGCACAGGCCGTGCAGAAACGCTTCGCCGCGGCGGATACGAATCACGATGGCGTCGTGACGCTCGATGAGTATGTCGCAGTTGCCAAGGCGCACTACGCCAAGCTCGACCTCCAGCACAACGGCAAGGTCACGGCCAGCGAGATCGCGGCGTCGCCGGCGACCCAGGAGCGCGCCCTGCACGTGGCCAATCGTTTTGTCCAGCACATGGACACCAATGGCGACGGCGTCGTTTCGCAGGACGAGTTCCTGGCCGCCGCCAAGGCACGCTTCGCGAAGATCGACAAGAACGGCGACGGCTTCATCGACGCCGACGAAATGGCCGGCCAGCGCTGGGCCGGCAAGGGCCACGCGCATCCAGGCTGAACCCAGGCATCACTTGCTGTACTCACGGGCCGCGCACGCGGCCCTTTTTTTCACCGCCATGGATGGCGGGGATGCCGAAATTGCAGGAGCAAATTTCGGCCGGTGCCTGGACGGCCCGGTACACCGGAGACGAAAGAGCACTATTCGGCCATGCCGGCCGGAATGCCGAAATTGCAGGAGCAAATTTCGGCCGGCGCCTGGATGGCCCAACACACCGGAAACGAAGAGCAGTTTTCGGCCATGGCCGCGGGGATACCGGAGATGCAGGAGCAAATCTCGGCCGGCGAACCAGAAATTTCCGCCTCCCGGCCGGTAATCTGCGCAGCGGTCCCCGCACACGGTAGAATTCGCTCCTTTCCGCCGGCGCAGGATCGGCAACCGGGGTCGAATCGATGAAAATTCTGGTGGGCTACAAGCGCGTCGTCGACTTCAACGTGCGCATCCAGGTCAAGCCCGACGGCAGCGGTGTCGTGACCGATGGCGTCAAGCTGTCGGCCAATCCGTTCGATGACATCGCACTGGAAGAGGCGCTGCGGCTGCGCGAAAAAGGCATCGCGACCGAAGTCGTCGTCGCGACGATCGGGCCGGCTGAGGCGCAGGCGCACCTGCGCAACGGCCTGGCGATGGGCGCCAATCGCGCGATCCATGTCGTCACCGCTGCCGGCACCAAGAATGACGCGATCCAGCCGCTGACCGCGGCCCGCGTGCTGCTCAAGCTGATCGAGAAGGAGCAGCCGCAGCTCGTCATCCTCGGCAAGCAGGCGATCGACGACGACTGCAACCAGACCGGACAGATGCTGGCGACGCTGTGGCAGCGGCCGCAGGCGACATTCGCGTCAAAGGTCGAGATCGCGAACAACGTCGCGAGGGTCACGCGTGAGGTCGATGCGGGCCTGGAAACGATCGAAGTCGACCTGCCGGCCGTGATCACGACCGATCTGCGCCTGAACGAGCCGCGCTTCATCAAGCTGCCGGACATCATGAAGGCCAAGTCCAAGCCGCTCGAAACGATCGACTTTGCCGGCCTCGGCGTCGAATCCGGCGACCATCTGAAAACCACGGCGTATGCGCCACCAGCCAAGCGCACGAAGGGCGTGATGGTGAAGGATGCGGCGGAACTCATCGCCGCGCTGAAGACCAAGGGGTTGATCTGATGAGCAAGGTACTGATCGTCGCCGAACATCTGAACGGCAAACTCAATTCCAGCACGGCGCGTTGCGTGACCTGCGCGCGCGAGCTGAAAGCCGCGTCGATCGATGTGCTCGTGCTGGCCGATGCGACGGACGCGATCGCTGCCGAGGCGGCGAAGATCGACGGCGTGTCGAAGGTGTTGACGGTCGCCAATGCGGCAAATGCGCATCCACTCGGCGCGGTCTACGCACCGCAGATCGCCGCCGTCGCCAAGCAGGGTTACACGCACGTGTTCGCGCCGTCGACGACGTTCGGCAAGGACGTCGCACCGTGCGTCGCCGCGTTGCTCGGCGTCGCCCAGGTATCGGACATCATGACGGTGGTCGACACCCACACGTTCCAGCGCCCGATCTACGCCGGCAACGCGATCGTCACCGTGCAGGCGCCGGCGGACCAGGTCCTGGTTGCCACGGTGCGCACGGCCTCCTACGCGGCCGCAGGCGCCAGCGCAGGTGCCGCGCCGATCGAAGCGGCGAATCCCGGGGTCGAACTGCCGACGCATACGCGCTTCGTCGAACTCGCCCAGGGCAAGAGCGATCGGCCTGACCTGCAGAGTGCGAGCCGCGTCGTCTCCGGTGGCCGCGGCGTCGGCTCGGCCGAAAACTTTGCGGTCATCTTCAAGCTCGCCGACAAGCTCGGCGCTGCGGTCGGCGCGTCGCGAGCCGCGGTCGACGCCGGCTATGTGCCGAGCGACCTGCAAGTCGGTCAGACCGGCAAGATCATCGCCCCGGAACTGTACATGGCCATCGGCATTTCCGGCGCGATCCAGCACCTGACCGGAATCAAGGATGCCGGTACGATCGTGGCGATCAACAAGGACGGCGAAGCGCCGATCTTCGAAGTCGCCGACATCGGCCTGGTTGGCGATTTGTTCAAGATCATCCCCGAACTCGAACAGGCGCTCGGCGCCTGAAGATGGTTGGCATGTTCCGCGCGGCGCGGTCAACGCGCCGCGACTTGCCGCGTTGACCGACGGATTGGGTCAGCGCGTAATCCGGGCTCGCAGTCGCGTGGCGCCAAACGCCTGCACGACGACCGCGCATGTTATAGCCTCATGCGGAGGACTTTCTCGCTGCAGTAGGCCGCCGCAAGGCGTGCCGAGGCTGCTCCATAGGCCCGCGTTCGGCCCGACGCGACGTGACGAAAGCGTGATGAAAGCGCCCGCGGCGCCTGCGGGTCTACGGATGCGCCCGACGGACGTCGGCGCGGCAGCGCGCTGCCTTATAATCCTCCTCGAATCACGTCACATATCCACTTGAGGTTAAGGCGCAACAGCATGACCGCACCGATCTGGGAGCCGAGCAAGGAGCGAACCGATGGCGCCAATATCAGCCGGTTCATGCGTTTCGTGCGCGAGCAGACCGGCAACGAAGACATCCGCCGCAATTCGCCGTTGTATGATTTTTCCATTCGCTATCCGGAAAAATTCTGGCAGCTGCTCTGGGAGTTCTGCGGCATCCGCGCATCCGGCGATTTCGACGAAGTTCTGATCGACGGCGACAAGATGCCCGGCGCGCGCTGGTTCCCCGGCGTGCGCCTGAACTTTGCCCAGAACCTGCTGCGTCACAAGGACGACCGCATCGCTCTGATCGCGCGCAACGAATGGGGCGACAAGCGCGAGTTCACCTACGCCGACCTGCACGATCAGGTCGGCAAGCTTGCCCATGCCCTGCGCGAAGCCGGTGTCGGTGTCGGCGATCGCGTCGCCGGCTTCCTGCCGAACATTCCGGAAACCGTCATCGCCATGCTCGCCACGACGTCGATCGGTGCGGTTTGGTCGTCGTGTTCGCCGGACTTCGGCATCAACGGCGTCGTCGACCGCTTCGGCCAGATCGCACCGAAGGTGCTGTTCACGGCCGACATGTACGGCTATGGCGGCAAGCGCTTCGACTGCCTGACGAAGATCCGCTCCGTGCTCGAAAAGATTCCGAGCGTGGAGCGGCTGGTCGTGATTCCGTACGGCGGCGACGCGCTGAAACTCGACGGGTTGCGCAATGCGGTCTCCTGGCCGGACTTCCTCGGCGACGAGGTGCACCCGCTGCATTTCGAAGCGCTGCCGTTCGACCATCCGCTGTACATCATGTACTCGTCCGGCACCACCGGTGTGCCCAAGTGCATCGTGCACGGCGCCGGCGGTACGCTGATCCAGCACCTGAAGGAACTCGTGCTGCACACGGATCTGAAGCGCGAAGACACGATCTTCTATTACACGACTTGCGGCTGGATGATGTGGAACTGGCTCGTCTCGAGCCTCGCCGTCGGCGCCACGATCGTGCTCTACGACGGCTCGCCGTTCCACCCGGACGGCAACGCGCTCTGGGACCTGGTCGACGAAGTCGGTATCGAGGTGTTCGGCACCAGCGCGAAGTGGATCGCCGCGGTCGAGAAGGCCGGCATCAAGCCGCGCGAATCACACAAGTTGCTGTCGCTGAAAACGATCCTTTCGACCGGATCGCCGCTGTCCGACGAGAGCTTCGACTACGTCTACCGCGACGTGAAGGAGCGCGTGATGTTGTCGTCGATCTCCGGCGGCACCGACATCATCTCGTGCTTCGCGCTCGGCAGCCCGGTGCTGCCGGTGTATCGCGGCGAACTGCAATGCCGCGGGCTCGGCCTCAAGGTCGAGATCCTCAACGACGCCGGCGAGCCGGTGCGCGAGGAAAAGGGCGAGCTGGCGTGCACTGCCCCATTCCCGAGCATGCCGATCGGCTTCTGGAACGACCCGGACGGCGAGAAATACCACAATGCGTACTTTTCCAAAGTGCCGAATGTCTGGTGTCATGGCGACCATGCACTGCTGACCGAACGTGAAGGCATCGTCATCTACGGCAGGTCGGACGCTGTACTGAACCCCGGCGGCGTGCGCATCGGCACCGCCGAGATTTATCGCCAGGTCGAACAGCTGCCCGAAGTGCTCGAATCGATCGCGGTCGGCCAGGAATGGGACAGCGACGTGCGCGTGATCCTGTTCGTGCGCCTGCGCGAAGGCGTCACGCTCGACGATGAGCTGCGTGCTCGCATCGCCAAGCAGATCCGCGACAACACGACGCCGCGCCATGTGCCGGCGAAGGTACTTCAGGTCGCCGATATTCCGCGTACGATCTCGGGCAAGATCACGGAGCTTGCCGTGCGCGAAGCGATTCATGGGCGGCCGGTGAAGAATACCGATGCACTGGCCAATCCGCAGGCCTTGGCCTTGTTCGAGGCGCTGCGGCCGCAGCTGCAGATTTGAGCGACCGCGCGCCGGCTGCTTCGGCGTGCGGCTGCTGTTATTTCGACACGTGACGATCGGGAGCCTCGTCGACTCCCGACGCTGCGCCGCCACGTCGGCACGCCTTCTAGTATTCTTGCCGCTGTGAACGCCGCCGAACGCCCCGATCCCCAGACGCTGCAGCCCGGCATTCCGCTGTGCGTCGATCTTGACGGAACCCTGATCCGCTCGGACCTCCTGGCCGAGTCCGCACTGAGCCTGATACGGCAGAATCCGCTGAACCTGCTGCGCTTCGGCGTTTGGCTGCTGCGTGGCAAGGCGCATCTGAAACGCGAAATCGCCCAGCGCGCAGACATCGACGTCGCTATGCTGCCGTACGAGCCGCGCCTGCTCGACTGGCTGCGCACGGATGCAGCCGCGCGCCGGCGCATCCTGTGTACCGCCTCGGACCGGAAATTCGCCGACGCCGTCGCGGCGCATGTCGGTGGCTTCGATGAAGTGCTGGCCAGCGACGGCGTGCGCAACCTGTCCGGTACCGAGAAAGGCGACGAGCTCAGCCGGCGCTTCGGTGAGCGCGGGTTCGACTATGCGGGCAACGAGGCGCGCGACTTGCGCGTCTGGAACCGCTCGCGTCGCGCGATCGTGGTCAATGCGTCGCCCGCTCTTGCGCGCCGCGCCGCGCACGTCAGCGAGGTCGAGCGTGTGTTCGATCGCAGCGGCGGTCACGTTCGCTCCTGGCTCAATGCGCTGCGCCTGCACCAATGGCTGAAGAACCTGCTGGTCTTCCTGCCGCTGCTCACGGCCCATCTGGTGCTGGTGCCGGATGCACTGCTGCGTTCGCTGCTTGCGTTCTTGAGCTTCTGCCTGTGCGCCTCCGGCGTCTATCTGCTGAACGACCTGCTCGATCTCGATGCCGATCGCCGCCATCCGCGCAAGCGCCTGCGGCCATTCGCCGCCGGCACGTTGCCGATCAGCGCCGGTCTCGTCGCCGCGCCCGTGCTGACGCTCGCCGCATTTGCGCTGGCGCTGGCGATCTCGAAGCTGTTTGCGCTCGCGCTTGCCGGTTACTACGTGCTGACGCTCGCCTATTCGTTCGCCTTCAAGCGCATTGCCATGCTCGATACCGTCGTGCTGGCCGGGCTGTACACCGTTCGCATCATTGCCGGCGCGGCCGCGCTGCGCATCAGCGTGTCGTTCTGGCTGCTGGCCTTCTCGATGTTCCTGTTCCTGAGCCTGGCGATGATCAAGCGCTACACCGAACTGCGCGGCTTGCTCATGACCGGCGACAGCCGCAGCGCCGGCCGCAGTTACTCCGTCGACGATCTGCCGCTGGTGCAATCGCTCGGCGCCACGAGCGGGTATCTGGCCGTGCTGGTGCTCGCGCTGTACATCAACAGCACCGCCAGCGAACTGCTCTATCGGCACCCGCGCGTGCTGTGGCTGCTGTGCCCGCTGCTCCTGTACTGGATCAGCCGCGCCTGGCTCATTGCGCATCGCGGCGGCATGCACGACGACCCGGTCGTGTTCGCCCTGATCGACCGGATCAGCCAGCTGCTGCTGGCCATCGCGGTCGTTATAGTCGCCGGAGCGATCTGATGGCGGCAGGAACGTCCTGGGGCCGCTATCCGCGGGCGACGCAACAAATTATACCTTTATACTGGCGCGACGCGCCCCTGCCGGACGCGGCCGGCAGTGTCCTCGCCTACGGCAACGGCCGCAGCTATGGCGACGTGTGCCTGAACGACGGCGGCGCGCTGCTGCACACGCGCGGCCTCGACCGCTTCATCGCGTTCGATCCAGCCACCGGCGTCCTGCACTGCGAGTCCGGCGTGCTGTTCGCGGACATCCTCGCGTTCGCGGTGCCGCGCGGCTGGTTTCCTCCGGTCAGCCCGGGCACGCAGTACGTCACCGTCGGCGGCGCCATCGCCAACGACGTGCACGGCAAGAATCATCATCGTGCCGGCACGTTCGGCGAGCATTTGCTCGGCTTCGAACTGCTGCGCTCCGACGGCTCGCGGCTACATTGCAGCCGCAGCGAGAATGCCGGCCTATTCGGCGCAACGATCGCCGGGCTCGGCCTGACCGGCCTCATCACCTGGGCAAAATTCGCGCTCAAACGCGTCGCCGGGCCGTGGATGTCGACACAAACCATCGCCTTCAACGGGCTCGCCGAGTTTTTCGACCTGTCGTCGCGGTCGGAGCACGAGCATGAGTACAACGTCGCCTGGATCGATTGCGTCGGCAGCGGCAAGAGTTTCGGCCGCGGCCTGTTCATTGGCGCCAATCACGCAAACGATGCCCGGCCCGTGCCGCGCCCGCGGCCGTTGCGCGTGCCGTTCACGCCGCCATTTCCGCTGATCACCCGCGCGACGCTGCCGGCATTCAATGCCCTGTATTTCCATGCCACACGGCGCGGCGCGGCCACCGTTCCCTACGTTCCGTACTTCTATCCGCTCGATGCGGTCGACGACTGGAACCGCATCTACGGTCCGCGCGGATTCCTGCAATACCAGTGCGTCGTGCCGCAGGCCGACGCGCCGGCGACGATGACCGAGTTGCTGACCACGATCGCCGCCAGCGGCAGCGGCTCGTTCCTGAGCGTGATCAAGGTGTTCACCGACCGTCCACCGGCTGGTATCCTTTCGTTCCCGCGCGCGGGGACGACATTGGCGCTGGATTTTCCGAATCGCGGCGCGGCTACCTTCGAACTGCTCGAGCGGCTCGACGATATCGTCGTCGCAGCCGGCGGCGCGGTCTATCCGGCGAAGGATGCACGCCTTCGCGCCGAACGATTCCGCCGCTATTTTCCGCGCTGGGAAGAAATGCAGGCGTACCTGGACCCGCGCTTTTCGTCGGGATTCTGGCGCCGCGTCACGGGGAAGCTCTGAACAAGTCTGCACAGGCGGCATGATGTCCAGAAGGTCTGCAGGTCGTGTTGCGTGGCGCCGCCCAGGCTGGCTGCCTGGGCAAGACGCGCGGCGCCGGCTGCGGACCTTCTGGACATCACCCCCGCATTGCATAATAAATCGTTGGGGCCGATCTGTCTGCGCGCAGCTCATCGTTGCGCCGGCTCGACAGACGGCCAGTCTGCCTTCACCGTCGCGCCTTGATCTGCACACAGACAGATCGGTGACGCCTATGCAGACTTGTTCAGAGCTTCCCTAGGGCAGTTGATGAAGAAGATCCTGATCATCGGTGCAACCTCGGCGATCGCCGAAGCCACCGCGCGATTGTTCGCCGCGCGCGGCGATGCGCTGTGCCTGGTCGCGCGCAATGCCGACCATCTGCGCCTGGTCGCCGCTGACCTCAACGTGCGCGGCGCGATGCGCGCGGAAACGGCAACGCTCGATGTCACCGATTTCGCTGCGCACCAGACCGTGCTCGACACGGCCGAGCGCCAACTCGGCGGCATCGATATCGTGCTGATCGCGCACGGTACGCTGTCCGACCAAGCGCAATGCCAGACCTCGGTCGAGGCGTTACGCCGCGAATACGACATCAATGCCGTCAGCACAATTGCGCTGCTGACGATCTTGGCCAATCGCCTGGAAGCACAGCGCCACGGCACGCTGGCGGTGATTTCCTCGGTGGCCGGCGATCGCGGCCGGCAGAGCAACTACGTGTACGGCAGCGCCAAGGCGGCGGTGACCGCCTTCCTCGGCGGACTGCGACAACGTCTGGCCAAGGCCAATGTCACCGTGCTCACGATCAACCCCGGCTTCGTCGATACGCCGATGACCAGCGGCATCGCCAACAAGGGTGCGCTGTGGGCCCAGCCTGACAGGATTGCCGCCGGCATCGTCAAGGCAATCGACCGCGGACGCAACATCGTCTACCTGCCCTGGTTCTGGCGCTGGATCATGCTCGTGATCCGGCACATTCCCGAGCCGGTCTTCAAGAAGCTCAAATTCTAATGTCCCGTCCCGCAAGTTCTATCGAATCATTCCGGCGTTTTTAGCACCCTGTCACGGCGGACGCTGTCAGCACCGTGAAGCGCCGACTAGAGCCGGAATCCGGCATCCGCCGCATCGCGGTGGAACATCTTGACGGTGTCGAGCGAGTATTCGCTCAGGTCGAATCCGACCAGGCTAAGCTTCTTCAAGATATCGTTCGTGACCGTGATCACGTGACATCCCACTTGATCTGCGTGGAAGATGTTCAGCAGTTCGCGGGGGCTTGCCCAGATTAGCTCTGCCAGCGGATTCGGCCGCAGCAGTTCGACGGCGGCCGCCATCAACGGCAGCGGATCGCGGCCGGTGTCGGCGATACGCCCGGCAAATACGGACACGTAGCTCGGCACGGATGCATCGAGCGCCGCCACCGTATCGCGAACCTGCTCGAGCGTCATCAAGGCGGTGATATTGAGCTTGACCTTGCGCGCCGAAAGATCGCGGATCAGTGCGTACGACGGTTCGCGCTTCGTGTTCGTGATCGGAATCTTGACGTAAACGTTTTTGCCCCAGCCGGCGATCTCGAGCGCTTGGCGCTGCATTTCGGCGAAATCGTCCGAGAACACCTCGAACGAAATCGGCTTGTCCGCGATCGCCTGCAGAACATCCAGGGCGAAGGCTTTGTAGTCGGCAATACCGGCCTTGCGCATCAACGTCGGATTCGTCGTCAGTCCCTTGATGAACGGTTTGGCATACATTTCCAGCATGCCGGCCTTGTCCGCTCCATCGGCAAAGATCTTCACCTGCAAATCACTGATCGATTTCATGTCTCCCTCTACGGCGCGTTGTCTGGGACAAGGATATACGGTACGGCTTCGAGCAGCGATTTGACCCGCAGGTCGACATGCTCCGGCTGCTTTTCCGAATAGGCATAGTCGACAAAGACCGTTCTGCAGCCGGCGTTCTGTCCGGCTTCGACATCGCGCCAGCGGTCGCCGACCATGAAGCTCGCTGCGAGGTCGATGTGCCACTTTTTAGCCGCGTCGAGGAGCATGCCCGGCTTCGGCTTGCGGCAATCGCAGGCGTCGGCCGCGTCGTGATAGCACATGCGGAACTCGTCTATCGGGAGGTCCTGCGCCAACACCGAATTGATCGCCTCGACGGTCGAACGCAACGTCGTGCCGCGCGCGACATCGGGCTGGTTGGACACGACGATGACGAGAAAGCCGGCCGACTTGAAGCTCTGCACCGCTTCGCGAACGCCGGGCAGAATCTCCAGTGACTCGACGCTCGCCGGTGGGTACGGCTTGCCCTCGCGAATTGCCGGCGCGTTGATCACGCCGTCGCGATCCAGAAAGACGGCGCGGCGCATCAGCGGCGCGGGCTCATTTCGCGACCGATTCCCATTTGGTCTGGTTGGCCTTGAGCTTCGGATGCGAAACCAGCAGGTGCCAGATGACGGCCTGGAACGCCTCGGAATGCGGCGTGATCGTCTCTGGATTGACGGTCGGCACGATGACGCAGGCATCCGCAACCTTGGCGGTATAGCCGCCGTCGCGGCCGACGACTCCTGTGACCTTCGCGCCGACTTCCCTGGCGAGTTGCAACGCCAGGACGAGATTCGGGCTGACGTTCTTCTCGAGATTGCCGCCGCCGACCGAAAACACGAACAACGCGTCTTTCGCTTGCAGCTTCGAGGTCTTCAACCATTCGACGAAGACGCTGGCCCAGCCTTCATCGTTGGTGCGCGCGGTCAGTTCGGAAACGTTATCGGTCGGTGCGTACGATTCGATGCCGACAATCTTGCGGAAATCGTTCACCGCGTGCGAACAATTGCCAGCGCTACCGCCGACGCCGAGAAAAAAGATCCTGCCGCCGTCGCGCTTCACCGATACGAGCAGGTCCGCGACTCGCTCGATCGCGCCAACGTCGATGCGCTTGATGATCTCGGCCGCTTCGTCGAGATGCTGCTGGGCATATTGCATGGATTGTCCCTTTGCAAAAAAAGCGATCGTTTCGGTCAACCCCTCGTGTGAACCGATTTCGTGGAAGCGCTCATGCGCTTCGTAGCCGGCCAATTCACCTCGCAGCGACAACGCGTGATAGACGTCGGCCAGGTCGAGGAATCGGTCGCGCGTGCTTTCGCCGAATACGGTCGACGACAGCACGGCGATGCCATAGTCGATGAACTGCATGGACGGCTTCGGCGTGCGCTTATTGTACTCGACGACGCTCCCGGCCTCATACAAGACGTTGCTCTTGTCCCAGCGATCGGCGTTGTGCAGTACGGTCATCAAGGCCGGCTTGCCGCTTGCGCGGAACGCGCGCTCGATCGGCGCATAGTCGACCGGCATCCAGGAGTCGCCGTGGGCGACGAAGAATTGTTCGCCGAGCAGCGGCAGAGCGCGTTGCAGCGCCCCGCCCGTGCCGAGCAACCGTTCGCCGTCATACGAGTAGCGCACGTCGAGGCCGAACGCGGATCCATCGCCAACCGCTCGCTCGATCTGTTCTCCGAGATGCCCGACGCACAACACCACGCGTTCGAATCCTTGCGCGCGCAAGTACTCGAGCTGGCGGACGATAAACGGCTTGCCCGCTATATCGACCAGCGCCTTCGGTACGGTCTGCGTGATTGGACGCAGGCGTGTCGCCAGGCCGCCGGCCAGAATCGCGATCGGCAGCATGGTTCAGGACGAAAGCACTATCTTCGATCCCTCGAAGTCAAAGCGGAAGCGGACCTCCTCCAGCCCCGCATGCGCCATGGCGTGACGCAGGCGGTTGCGGTCGCGGGCATAGAACATCAAGAAGCCGCCACCGCCGGCACCGACGAGCTTGCCGCCAACTGCCCCGTTGTTCATTGCCAAGCCATACCATTCGTCGATCTGCGGATTGCTCATGCCGCCGGATCGGCGCTTCTTGTGCTCCCAGTGCTCGTGCATCAATTCACCGAACAGCACCGGATTGCCGGACTCGAGCGCATCGCGACTGCGATAGCCAAGTTCCTTCACATAGTGCAGGTTCTTCAGCATCTCCGCGTCGCTGTCCTTGGTCCGCGTATTCTGGTCCTTGAGGATACTGCCGGCGCTGCGCGAGAACCCGGTAAAGAACAACAGCAGGTTGTCTTCGAGGTCGAACAGCGTATCCATGTTGATCTTCAGCGGCGTCGCCGTGACTTTGTCGTTCTTGTGAAACGTAAAACAGGTGATACCCCCTACGGCGGCGATGTACTGGTCCTGCTTCCCGACTGGTTCGCCAAGGCGATCGATCTCGATGTGACAAGCCAGCTCGGCGAGTTCTTCCTGATGCAGGTGCCGCTTGCGATGTGCATACAGAGATTTCACCAGAGCGGTCGTGAAGCTGCCAGACGAGCCAAGGCCGGTGCCGGCGGGGATGTCGGCAAGTGTGGTGATTTCCACTTGCGGCGTCTTGAAGTTCAGCATCTGGATCGCCTCCCGGATGATCGGGTGCTTGACGTCCTCAACGATGCCGACGGTTTCGAGTTGGGAGTACTTGAGAAAGATGCCGGCAGTGAATGGCCGATTGACCGTCACATAGACGTACTTGTCGATCGCGGCGGCGATCAGAAAGCCTTCATGATCGCGATAATATGAAGGCAGATCGGTACCGCCGCCACCGAGCGTTATGCGCAGCGGGCTCCGGGCAATGATCATAGGCGCTTGCCTTTCTCCAAAATCACGCTTCCTCCCAAGGTCTTTCCGAGCTGTGCGTCACAGCCGACTCGAAGCAGGCTAGCTTGCGAATGCATACCCCGAGGATGAGTAGATTCTTCCGACGACATCGAGCACGGCGAGCGCGTCCGGAAGACCGGGATCGGGTTCACGTCGAAGCTTGATATCGTCGACGAATTCAGCCATCTCCACATCCCAGGAGTCGTCGGCCAGCGGATATTCCCAAATCACCGTTTCCGGAGGTCCCATCTGCGGCGTCATCTTGTACCACGCGAGCCGCTCGACGCCATAGCTGCCACCGAGACCTTCGACGTGGAGTTTGCCCACACGGCCGTAGATCTCGAAAGAGAATGTGTTCTTCCATTCCGTGCAGCTGGCATGAAGGAACGCGACCTGCTTGCGTTCCGTCTTGAGCAGCAGGAAAGCGTTGTCGTCGACCGGCATGTTCCAAAAATAGGTGTGCGCGTAGCCACTCACTTCGGCGAATTCGCCGAGGAACCAGCGCGCCAGATCGATCAGGTGCACCCCCTGATCGATCAACTCTCCTCCGCCTGACAGTGCAGGATCGGAGCGCCATTCTTTTTCGTACCCCACCCGACCACCATGCCCGTAGCGCGCGCGCAGGAACATCAACGGACCGAGCGCGCCGGAAGCGACGATTTCGCGCGCCCTGCGAAATGCGCGATGGTAACGATGATTGAATCCGACGCGGACGCGGACGTCATTGGCCCTGGCAAGTGCGAGGAGGTCGTGCAGGTCGCTCGCCCGGCGTGCGGCGGGCTTTTCGACCAGCACATGCTTACCTGCGGCAATCGCCGCGCGCGTGATTTCCGGAAGGACATCATGCGTCGTCGCAATGACGACGACATCGACGTCGTTGCTGGTTGCCAGTGCCTGCCCGTCTTCGAAGACACGGACATCGGTGCCCAATCGGGCCAGCTCTCGGGCACGCGGCAGCTGCCTATCGGCGCAGGCGACGAGCCTGCAGCCGGCAAGGGCACGAGCGCGCTTCTGACCGATCAGGCCGCAGCCGACGATCCCCACTCGCAAGGTCATTTGTCTCCCCAGCCAAGCCCACGATCACGTGCCGTAATCCGCCGAAGCGTGTACAGGTCGCCCTCGGCAAGCGCATCGCGATACTCAGGCCAATGCGACCAGTCGTCCCAAACGGCGCTGATCAGCTTACCAGTGATTCCAGCAGCTTCAGATGACGCCAGAAACAGGCAGAGGCTGACTGCATCTTGGGTCCCGCTGGGGTGGGCCACGGCCTTCACCGCGGCAGCATGCTCCTGCCTTCCAATAGCGTCAGGACCGAGGTCCAGCAGGCTGCGCAACATCGCGGTGTTCATCGCGCCGGGCGCAACACAGTTGACGAAGATTCCGTGCGCCTTGGTCTCGGCCGCAAGGGTCTCGCTGAAGCGAACGAGAGCCGTCTTCGCCGTCGCATATGCGGAGAAGTTCGGTCGCGGTGCCGCGGCGCCGCCGCCGGACAGGTTGATGATGCTGCCGCACCCGTTCCTGATCATCGCAGGAAGCACGGCGCGGCAAAGCTCGATCGGAGCCAGAAGATTGATTCGGAAAGTGGCCTCCCACAAATTCCAATCGTTGGCCCATGCGGGACCGACGGGGCCTTGGATCGCCGCATTGTTGATCAGCACGTCGATTCTTTCCGTCCGCGTCGCTGCTTCGGAAATGATCCGCTCCGCCGCGCCCGCTTCGCCGAGGTCCGCAGTTATCGGATACGCGACCTGGTCGGCCCGACGACCCAGCGCTTCCATCGTCTCGTCGAGAGGACTGCGAGACACGAGCAGCAGGTTCCAGCCGTCGATCCAGAAAGCGCGGGCGAGTTCACGCCCGAGGCCCTGCGAGGCACCGGTGATGAGACAGCAGCGCTTCATTCGACGGTTCCCATGGGCTGTGCCGAAACGGCATAGCGGAAGTCGACGAGCCGGCTGAGCAGGGACCACGGCAGGAAATCAATGATCTTTCGGGTCCGCCTGATACCCGTCGACTTGAGAACCTTGTACTTGATGATCTCAGTGTGCCCTTTCATGTAGCGCCCCGGAACCGCACGCAGCCCGGCCCTCGACATCGCCAGCGACAGTGTGCCCGGCTCGTAGAAACTGATGTGGACGTCCGGTATGCGAGCGTAGGACCATTCCAGGACGCGACCGCGCCATGGCCCGGCATTCCCGGTAGTAAGAAAAAGTATACCATTCGGGCAAAGCAACGACCGGATCTGCCCGAGAATCCGGACCGGGTCGACGACATGTTCGAGCACTTCGATCGCAGTGACAAAAGCGAACTGCCCTGCATGAGCCGGCAGGTCGTCAGCGCCAAACACTGGAATTCCGCGCTCGCGTGCGGCGCGAGCGCCCCAGCCTTCCTCGAAGCCGACGCAATCGATTCCCGCCTCGCGCGCCTTGCGCACGAGACCGCCTGCACCGCAGCCGAAGTCCAGCCATTTGCCGCCATCAGGCCGCAATTCGCGAAAAATCGACGTCAGTCCCTGCCACTCATAATTGCGGATCGTCTGATCCGGATCTTCGAGTTCGTACAGGTAGTCGACGAGTGGATCGGCTCCATGTCCGCGGTAGTAGGCCTCGTCGTAGACTGCCGCATAGTCGGTCCTCGCGTTGCCGACGAACGTGAAGCGGCATGCCGGACAGTGGAAATAGTCGAAACTTCGCCCATCGAGGGTCCCGGTGCGCGAGCCGACGTAACCGGCCACGCTGCCGCACACCGCGCACTTCGCCGTTGCAGCCGGGCCGGCGTTCATGCTCGTGCCGCCATTACCCATTCGTTGGCTCGCAAAAATTCTACCGTCTTTACTACTCCCTCTTCGATCGAATGATTTGGGCGCCAGCCGAGCGCACGAATCTTTGCCGTGTCGAGGAAGATGAAGGGATTGTCTCCAATCCAGCCGCGGTCGCCGCCGGAGTATTCGAGCTCCGGGCTTACGCCAAGCGTCCGGCAGATCCAGCCGATCGAGTCGTTGAGCTCGCAATAGGCATCGACACCGAGGTTGAAGATGCTCACGCGCTGTTGGGTCTTCTTCATGGCCAGCAGGATCGCGTCGATGCAGTCCTGCACGTGCAAGTAGGACTTGCGCTGTCTGCCGTTCCCGAGCACGCGTAGACGTCGTGGATCGCGCCGCAACTGCGCGTAAAAGTCGAAGACGTGCCCGTGCGTGTAGCGCTCGCCGAGAATCGAAACGAAACGGAAGATCAACGCCTGCATTCCGAAGCCTTCACAGTAGGCAGCCATGAGGCCCTCGCCGGCCAGTTTGGACGCCCCATAGAGCGAGGTCTGCACGGGGAACGGCGCATCCTCGGGCGTTGGGATGACGGCGGCTTCACCGTACACCGAGCCGGTTGAAGAAAAGACGATACGCTCGATTCCGTTCGCGCGCATGGCCTCGAGAACGTTGAACGTTCCCAGCGTGTTCTGTTCGAGATCCTTGCGTGGATGATCGGTTCCGAACCGCACATCCGCATTCGCGGCGAGATGGATGACCGACTCGGCGCCGTCGAACGAGCGCTTGAGGAACTCGAGATCGAGTAGGTCGCCCTCGCACAGACGAAAATTCGGATGGGTCATGGCGCGTTCGAGAAATCTCCGCTGACCGGTCGAAAAATTGTCGATGCCAGTCACCTCGATGTCCGATTCCAGCAAGCGGTCGACCAGATTGCTCCCGATGAACCCGGCACATCCGGTGACCGCGATCATGCGCTGGCTCCGCCTGAAACGAACACGAAATGCTTCATGACGAAGAAGCTCGACGCCGCAGTGAGGCCAGTGGAAGCCAAGGGACCCCAATAAGGAGATACTCGCAGCACCTCGACGACCGTCCACATCACGGCGAGAGTGGTCAGATAATTCAGGACCAGCATCGCGCCGTATCGCCCGAGATGAATGCCCATGCCGCGCCGGCCAGCTCCGAAGGTAAACGAACGGTGGAGCAGGAAGTGACAGCAAACCGTGACGACATAGGCGAACGAAATGGCCACCTTGTAGCCGAGGCCGATCTCCCCATACAGCACACGGAACAGGAGGAAATACAGAGCAAACGTCGATCCGCCGACAACGACGAAACGGACGATCTGCCACTTGTGCTCACGTAGATAATTGAGCGCTGCCCAAAGCATCGCAACAAGGCGATTCACAGCTTCTGGAACCGAAATTTGAAGATCGCGCGAAGCCAAGTGATCGGATCACGGAACGCGTTCACCTTCTTGCCTTCCTTGAATGAACGCGAACGATAGTTCACAGGAATCTCGATCGGCCGATAGCCGCTCCGGACGAGCTTGATCAGCAGTTCATAGTCGAAATCGAACCGGTCGCATTCGAATTGCAGGCCACGCAGGCAGTCTGCCCGAAACACCTTGTACATCGTGAATGGATCACGCAGGCGCAAACCATACACGATGTTGACGAGTGTCGTGAACAGCCAGTGTCCGAAATTGAGGAAGGCGGCAGCAAGTGGTTGGTCTTCGAACTGGCGCATCTTCCAAGCACCGCCGCCATGGCGTGCGCCAAGAACGAATGCGGCTTCGCCACTTACCAAAGGCTGGATCAACGCATCGTAGTCCTCGATGTCGTATTCGTCGTCCGCGTCCTGAATCAGGATGTACTCCCCGCTGACGTGACTCAATCCGGCCCGAACCGCATTTCCCTTGCCTCGAGGCGTATCCTGCCAAACGACCGCTACGCGTTCTCTGCCCTCATACTCACGAATGATCTCGCGCGTCCCGTCTGTCGAATTGCTCTCGACGATAATCAGCTCGATGTCGACACCGGCGATTCTCTTCGCCATGACCCGCTCGATGGCTCCACGGACCGATTGCGCTTCATTGTATGCCGCCATTACGACAGAGAGTTTCGGCGTCTCTGTTCGCTCTTGCCTCCTTGCAAACATCACGATTCCACTTGCCGTAACGCGAACGGGTAAGCGCCGCACCGCGCGAGGCAGAACACGCCGCAGCAGACGTATCAGCGTTGCATAAGGTTCCACGGGAAAGTGCACAAAGTGTTCGGCAACATAATCAAAGCTGAGCGATTTTCGCGCCGGACTGACCTTCGTGCACCCAAAACTTTCGTTGTACAACAGGCGCGCACAGGTGCTCGTCGAGAAATACCACAGGTGTTCGGTCTTGAATTCCATCCACTTGCTCTTCATCCAGCGCGCCGAGAAGGAGTCCAGGCTGGGTACCACCGCCACGACGACCCCGTCCTGCTTCAACAGTGCGTGAACTGCGCGCAAAAAGGCGTGCGGGTCTCGGACATGCTCCAGCACGTCGGCGAACACAATGTAATCGAATCGCTCAGGGGACCCGAGCAGATCTTCGATCTCCCCAGCAATTACGCGGCCGCGGCTACCTAGCTTTTGCGACGCGACCTGAACGGAGTGCGTAGAGTATTCGACTCCGGTGACTGAAAGGCCTCGCGCCTCGGCACGCAGAAGGAAGTCTCCGTGGCCGCTTCCTACCTCGAGAAGACTCCCGGTTAGAGGCCCTTTGCCATAAGCTTCCAGCAGGTCAAGATAGTAATCAGAGGTTCGCGATTTCAGTTCACTGACGCGCGACGTGTTTTGCGCGTCGCCACTGAACACGAAATAGTCTTTATTGTAGATCGCTGCAAGCTCTTGATCCGAAGGCTGCGGATTCAGCCGCATGAGTCCACACGAGACGCATTCCTCGACGCGATGCGGGCCCACTGAAAAATCGTAGTGGATTCTTCTGCCACCGCACACAATGCATGAGTTCGTTCCCGGAATTCCCGTTTGAGTTGCACTGATCATAGCTTCTTGAAATTCCCGGTGATCGTCTCGCCGTCAATTGGTTGCGTCAACCGAACTTCCGATTGCTCGAAGCGTCCCGAAGCAATTAGGATGGCGGCAACCCAACTCGGTACCTGCCCAGACACGCGCCAGCCTCAATGGAGGCGCTTTCAAGGCGTCGTGGCTGACGCACCCCAAGTGCGAGTGGCAGTGAGCACGGATTGTAGAAGACTTTGATGTGGTCGAGGATATCCCGCACGGACTAATCGCGTGTTTTATGCGCACTTTGCGGATCTGCGCTGTTTATCCAGGACGCGGGAAGAGGCCTTAGCGACGCGCGCCTTGTCAACAGCTGCTCACAGGAACTCATAGTATGTCTCAAGGCGCCTACGGATACATCGGCGACTCGATTGACTCACCTCGACGAGGCACCATACCCAAGTGAAATTACCGTCACTGTCAAACCTGCGAGTGCGCCTTGACGAAGTGTTGTCGCTACTCTCTCGTCGATTTGATTCGTTCGAGCAACATCCTGTCCTGTGGCGCATAGGTCGTCTCGACACGCTACCCCTGATTCTCATTGGTCTGTTTCCCTTGTTGGTCGCGCTGCCGAAGTTGCTCGGTTGGATGCACGCGGACCCGATGCTGTATTTCGGCGGGATGTCCAAGAACTACGTCTTCGGCTTGTTGCCCGGAACCCCCTATCTCGATCCCAACGATGGGTTGACCACGCAAGCGTTAGGCTACCGCGCCGCCCTTGACTGGATTCACGGAGAGGTCCCTTGGTGGAATCCGTATTCCGGCGTCGGACTTCCGCTGGCTGCGGAGTATCAGCCGGCTGCATTCTTCCCGCTCACTCTCCTGCTGCTTTTACCGCAGGGCTTCGTATGGGAACACTTGCTGCTGCAAATGCTGGCTGGATGGGGCACCTACGGTTTGCTTCGGCAAATCGGCCTGGGGCGCGCTGCCGCGTTGACTGGCGGGACGCTATTCGCTTTCAACGGCACGCTCGCGTTGTTCGGCCACGCACCTGCTTTCCCAGTCCCCTTCCTACCCTGGATGCTGTGGGGTGTGGAGCGAGCCTACAACAAGACCGCGCTCGGTTTGCGCGCTGGCTGGCGGCTCCTTGCCGTCGCACTTGCCATGAGCTTGCTGGCAGGATTTCCCGAGACCGCCTACGTGAATGGTCTGCTGGTGGCGGCGTGGGTGGTATTGCGCTGGGCGCAGACATCGTCGGGGAAACGCTCATCGTTTGCCGGGCGCATCACTTTGGGTGGTGTAGTCGGAATTGCACTATGTGCCCCGCAGATTCTGGCATTTTTTGAATTCCTACCGCTCGCCGACATCGGCGGTCACAGTAGCGTTTTTGGTCGGCAGACGCTGGTCCCCTGGGCCGTCGTTTCAAACTTGGTAGAGCCGTATGCTTACTGGCCTCTGCTTGGTCAGCAGGTGCAAGGACTGCCCTTGGTCGCGCTCTTTAGCACGATTGGAGGATACGTCACCCTCGGCATCCTGCTGCTGGCAGTTTACGAGGTCATGAGTCGTTTCCATGCATTGAATTGGCTGTTGTTTGGATGGGCCGTCCTTGCTCTTGCCAAGACTTTCGGCATCGAACCGATCGTATCAATTTGGTATCTCATACCAGGTATTGCTGAAACCGCCTTTACTCGATACGCCGCGCCGTCTTGGGAGTTTGCGCTGATTGTTCTGGCGGCTCGAGGCGTCGATGGCTTACGTTCGGATCGACCGAGCCGGTCAGCGTTGCTTGCAGCCATTGCAGTTCTGGCGGTAGCCGTCGGGGCATGCGCCCTGGTTTATTTCAAATTCCTCCATCCAAGCCTGACCGGACAGGTCGGCCTGCAATACTTCGCAGCAGCTTCCACGTTGTGGGCAACCCTGATGGGACTGACCTGCCTGGCGTTGCTCGCAGCCAGCCCTGCGCGCTGGAGGCAGATTGCGGTTGCTACGCTGTTGGTCGTTGACGGCATGCTGATGTATGCGGTTCCCACGTTGTGCAATCCTCGCGGCGGCGAGGTCGATATGGCTGCGATTCGGTTTTTGCAGGAGGGCCTAGGATTGCAGCGCTTTTACAGCCTGGGGCCGATACAACCGAACTACAGTGCCTATTTCGGTATCGGCTCAATCAATGAAACCTACATGCCGATACCGCGGCGCTGGGTTCACTGGGTCGAAACCCGGCTCGATCGTTATGCTCACGCCTATGAGTTCACTGGTAACGGCCCGAGACGCCAAGGGGGAGCCACGGCGGCTGAAGAATTGCGCGAGAACATCGATTCCTTCGAATCGGCGGGCGTCAAATATGTAATTGCCTCTCCCGCTTCGGGCAACCCGTACATCAAGAGCATATCGAGCCGAACGGCGTCGAGCGGTAACTTCCCGCTGCTACTGCAGCCGGGACAGACTGCAACCGGAACTTTGGCAGCAAATCTCGTCAAGCAGACCGTCACGGTCACCGGCATGGGGGTGGTAATCGGCAACTACTACAATACGTCCGATGGCTTGTTGAGATTGACCTTGTGCAGTGGAGTCAATTGCGAGACCGGCGCCAGAGATCTCAATGAATCTCGTGACAATGTCGTGTTCGACCTCCCTCTCGCCAAACCGCTTCAAATTGTCTCAAACACGCCCGTCAGCTACACGATTACACATGAAGGCGGCAAAACGCCTGTTGCATTGTGGGCTTTCCCTGTAACGGGAGAAGCTCAAATGCAAAATCTCGAAGGACCGGCTGGCGCGGTCAACGCCTTCGGCCTGCAGGTGCGCCTCGTGCTCTCGTCCGCGGAAGAGGTACCCAAAGAGGTATACGCGGACGAAATCATGAGCATTTACCAGTTGCGCGATTTCAAGCCTTATTTCGGGGCACTGGGTGGTCCCTGCCTGCTGAACGCAACTGAGCGAACTCATGTCGCGGCGGATTGCGAAACTCCTGCCACTCTGATCCGGCGAGAGATGTTTTACCCGGGCTGGGAGGTCGAGATAAACGGTGAACAGGGGCAAATTTCGGAATACGACGACCTTTTTCAGGCAATTGCGCTGCCGAAAGGGAAAAGCGAAGTTCGTTTTAGCTACGCGCCGCCTCACGTTGTTTGGGCCTGGCTTGTGATGTGGCTGGCGTTGATCACGCTGTGCCGAGAAGGGTTGGTATCGCGCAGGGAAGCGAAGAAGTTGTTGCGACGACCCGTGACCGATCGGGCAGCGCCCGCGCCCGAGGCTTCGTAAGCCTCCCTGCACCCAGCTGCTAGCTGCGAATCTGATCTGTATGGCGCGAGAACAAGCCCCGGAGCGCCGCCCACAGATAGTCGCCGTCATAGAAACGCGGCGTCATATAGCGAAGGAATGTGGTTGCTCGGACAGAGCGGCACGACTGGATTTTACGTCGCTTACGCAGCGCCCGCGGAAGTCCGAGGAGGGCATCGCGGTAGAGCCTTATTATCACCCGTCCCTTGCCGCGCAGACCGTGACGTAGTGCGATCGCGATATGCATCAACGCAATCAACGGACTGCAGAGCAACAGCACCGGCCATGGGACGCATTTGATGAGCATCCAGATCGAATTGCGAATGCCATGATAAAGGACAAAATCATTGAACCCTCCGCCGCTGCTTACCTGACCTTCGTGATGCGCGACGACGCCATCGAAATAGGCCGGACGGTAGCCGAGCAGCAACGCGCGCGCCGCGACATCCGTATCTTCCGCATAACAGAAGAAGTCGGAATCAAACATGTGTCCGTGCGCAGCCTGCAACGCCTCCAGGAGCTCGCGTCGATAAATAGCGCAACCCCCGGTGGGGCCGAAAAAGCGATCGCTCGTTATCATGCGATTCGATGCCAGGCACGAGGCATAGAACGCGATACCAAGCGAGTCGATTGCGCCGGAAGGCTTCGTCACGCGCCCGCCAGCCAAGCCAATTGAGTCGTCTGCCGCGAACAAACCCAGTAGCGACGCGGCACCTTCCGGCATGAGTTCCGCATCGCTGTTCAGAAATATCAAGGCGTCGCAATCCGGCGCCACCAGCGCAATGCGAATACCCACGTTGCTGCCTTCCGCAAAACCCAGGTTTGTTTCGAGCGGCACCAACTCCGCATCGGGAATCTGCGCGATGAAAGCAGCTATCTCGCTGCAGTCCTCGGTACGCGAGCCATTGTCGACCACGATTATGTGTCCCACTTCCGGGGCGGCGCGAAGGCTCCTTACGCTTGTTTGCGTGTTCGCCGCGGTGTTGTAATTGACCACCACCGCAGTAAGGCGCCTGGGAGTCATCTTTTCAACTCGCGAGAAAGACGCCGGCCTTCCGGCCCGGAACCGCGCGCTGGAATTGCATCAGACTTTTGAAGTTGTCGCATCGACAATGGCATTCAGCACAGCGGGGCCGCAATAATTATTCACGGCATGCTCGCGTGCCGTTTGCCGCATGGCGTCGCATTGCTCAACTCGCGCCAGTGCCTCGTCAAGCACCACCCCCCACTCTATGCTCGAAGACAGCCAGCCGTTGGCACCATGGCTGATAGCAGCTGCATAGGTCGACGACGGACTGGAGATTGTCAAAGTGCCTACCGCCGCAGCCTCGAAGTATTTGAGCTCGGACTTGCAATTCGTGAACACATTGTCGACCAGCGGCACGATATTGATCTCCACCAACGAGATCACGCGCTGCAGATTGACGAAATCGTGAAAAGGATAGATCTCAATGCGGCTTCGAAATTTCTCCAACGCAGGCGGCAACGAAAGGTAGCCGACAATCAGCAACCGCACCTGCTCGTACTGTTCCAGTAGTGCGGTCAACGCCGGCACTGCCATCTCGAAGTCCCGCTTGTGCGTTGGTGTGCCGCTGAAGTAACCAACATGGAACAACCCATTACGCTGGAAAGCGCGCCTGCGCTTCTCCTCATACAAGGTTTCAGAAAATCCCAGCTGCTGCCGATTCATGTAATTTGGGACGACGAACGCCGGCTTGTCGGTGAAATCGGAAATCTTCCTTGCCAACTGCGGATTGGTCGTGATGGCTGCGTCGCACATGCGCAGGGTAGTGCCGATGCGTGAGATATAGGCGAACCAATGATCCCAGACGCCAGGGTGTTCAAAGTCCTGCGCCAACGTGCCTAGTATCAGATGAGTCAGATCAGTGTCGAAGACGAGATCGTCGACGTCGTAGAGAATGGTCTTGCCCATCGATCGCGCAAGCGCAATGCTGCGACTCACGGTCGCCTCATAACGCATACGGCAGAGCACGACGGTGTCGGCCAGCTTCAACACCATCTCGAGCTTTTCGCCGTCACTCGGAAAGAAGTAGCCTGCCGACACACCGCTGGACGAATCAGCCAGCGTCTGCACCATGTTGTAGACCCGATAACGGAAGGTGCTGTTGTCGGCCTTTTCGTAGACATAGGCGACACGGTGCGAACCTGAGCGGAAGGCCGCGAAGCGTGTCCAGAAATCCTCTGTCCATGGATCGGCATAGTGATGAACCGAAGGCGTATCAACGAAGAACATCAGCTGGCGTTCCGGCAAAGCTACAGCGTTCGAATGCGTCGCTCCAGGAACGTCCGAGTCCGCTGGCGGCATAGTTTCGCTCGCGCTGCTCGGTGTCCAGCGTCAGCGCCAATGCCTGCCGCAGCCCTTCCAGGAGCGATTCGACGTCAAGATCAGCAACGATGATATTTTCCGAGTAATCCGACAGGTCGGTCTTGGACCCGAATCGATTGGTAAGCACTACGCCACCGGAAGCGGCGAGGTCGAGAGGCGGATAACTCGGGTGTGGAGTAGCCATCAAGTAGACACCCAGATCTACAGTCTGAAGAAACGTCGCGTACTCGTCCCAAGCCATCGTCCCCAGCATGACCGGCTCACAACCGCACGCCAGCGTAAGGCGTGGAATATCCTTGCCGACAAACACAACGTCCCATTTGTCCGGATCCAACAGGCCGCGTAGGAGAGCCTCGTTGAGCAGCTCGATGCCGCGATAGAACAGGTTGCGCAGATTGTTGGGGCGCGCATAAAAACACAGCTTGCGTTTTGCGCCCGTTTCCCGCGTCTTCGAATGGAAGACAGCATCCGGGAATGCGGGCTCGAACCAGGTAGCACACTGCGCGATGTTCTTCAGCCCGTCGGCAACCAGGAAATCATGCAATAGCCGCGTATTGATGAGAAAGCGAATGTCTGATCGGCTTATCGTCTCCTGGCAGCGCAGCCGGTCGTCGCCGTGCGGGTAAAACATCCGTTCGTCTTCCTGGAGCAGATAGGTTACACGTTCAGGCTCGATGCTTCGCAATGTCGAATATGTCACCCACCATGACGTCGTGATGAATTCGTCGAGATTGTGCACGTCGAGGAAGATGTCCGAGCCGCTGACTGGCACAAAAGTCAGGTCCGGGCTCACACGCAAGGCAATGCCGTTTGTCGACAGCACGCGATGTACGCCATTCGGATCGGGCGCTTCAGTGCGGGTAACAATGCGCAGCTTTGCGCCGATTGCATTGGCCCGCAGAGCAGCGAGGATCAGAGCGGTCGCGACTCCGCCAAACAGGCTGCCGACGTTGACGGAGTCCGTCACCATGTTGACGCGGCGCGCATCGTCCGGAACGCGGACTACTTGCAACGCCCGCAACTGATCGAAGCGGGCTTCGAGCAACGAACCTACAGTCGGCATGGCGCGCGCGTCGGCTACAGCGCGCACCAACGTCTCCGCCTTATGCTGTGCTGCCCCCGAAACCACGCGAAATGCATGTCGAATCAGGGCACGCAACCCATGTTCACGGTAATACGCAGGGATATTCTTGATGGAAGATTGCATGTCTACTCGGGGTCAACGCCAATCTGCTTGTCACCTTGTTGCTTGTCGCTTAGTTGCGCGTCGAGCTCGCGACGAATTTTTACCGCTGCATCGAGCGCTCGGGTCCGCGAGCGGCGCGTCGACTCCAGTTCAGATTTGGCGGTGGACAACTTTCCTTCCAGTTGCTCAACCCGGCTGGAGAGATCGCGCCGATCCGATTCAACCGCTTTGCCGTGTTCGATCGCGCTCTTGAGCTCGGCCTCCAGCGCGGACAACCGTTCTTCAATGCCCCGTTTTTCCACCAGCTGCCCCAACAGATCCTGCCGCTCCGCATCAACCGAAGCCAACTGTGCTTCAAGACGACGGCGCTCAGCGAGCGCGTCGGAGAACTCCCGACTATCGCCCAGCGATCGCAATACGTCCCCGCTTAGCCGCCCGTGTTCCTGCCGGAGCGCAGAAATCTGTTCCGTCATATACCCCTGGTCCTGTCGCAAGGCGGAAATCTGATCCCACTGCTCCTGCCGGAGCGCTGAAATCTGTTCCGCCGTACGTCCCTGGTCCTGTCGGAGCGCGGAAATCTCCTCCCACTGCTCCTTTCGAAGCGCCGAGAGTTGTTCCTGCGCGCCTGAGATCACGCTTGCACAGCCACTCACCTGGCTGGTCAAATCGCCGAGTGCCCGATCGCGTGAATCCTTTGTAACGTATTCGATCACCTTGCGATATTCAACCAGGACAGCGTCGGGCGACGGTCCCTCGGGAGCACTTTCCACCACAACCGTGGAGGGAGCTTGAGTTTGGATCTCCAGCCAGGCGGCCAAAGCCTGCTGTGCTTGCGATAATTCGGCATGCAACAGCGCCTCACTTCGCTTGAGCCCGGGGTCCAGGAAGGCGCGCAGCGCGCTTTCTGGCAAGTCCTTCAAGCCGGTAACGCCGAGGCTGTTCAGACTTCGCAACAATCGACCACTTTCGTGTACTGGATTAGTCAGCAGATTCTCATAAGAAACAAACAAGACGCGCTTGCCCGCCAAATCCGCCAAGGCGCTGCGCAGGTATTTTTCCCACAGCGCCAGGAGGAAGTTGGACGTGTAGGCGCCGCGCAATTCTTCGCGAAGAATCGATGCGACGATTTCCCGCGGATCGCGCACAACGACCACGCAAGCGCTGCGGTCCAATAATGGCAGCCACTGCGACAGCAACAAGCAAAGGCGTGGATCCTTGACCAGCCAGGAATGTCCACTTTGTTCGAGCCCCCTAATTGCCTTGCGCAAACCGTCACGCAAGGTGACCTTGGCCAAATCGCCAAGTTCAGACGCCTTGAAACCGCCCACTTCGTTCCAAGCGTAGCCGCCAGACTTCAGAAACTCTTCATGCAGCGCAACGATGTCTGCACGCTCCCAATATCCAGTGGGATTGTCTGTCGGATGCGCGGGCAGAAGATCTTCTTCATTGCCGACGTTGACTCCCATGAGACTCAACGTGCGCGCCAACGCCGACGTACCGGAGCGATGCATGCCGACGACGAGAACGGGTACGATCCCATTACCGGGCTGCGACTTCGCGCCGCGACCCGATGACAAATCGGCACTGCGTCCGCGCTTGCGCCCTGCCGGCTTGTTTGGATTCATTGAAGATTGGTTCGAAGGCATGGAAGACTGAATGCCGCAGCTTAGCTTATCGTAAATCTGTTCTTGTCAATGGATCAGGAGAACCAAGGTCAGTGCTGAGCAAACTCAACATGATCGACTCCGTCCCCAGGCTCGACGCGGAATGCTTACGGCGGAACTCATGTGCTGATGACAATTTTCATCGGGACAGGAGTCTCGTGTTGTCCAGACTGGCCCGGACTATTGCGTCGCCTCACCTAGTCCCCAATGCCGCGTCGAGTTCTGCCCGCAAGTCGTCGATATCCTCGACGCCGACCGACAAGCGGATCAAGCCGTCGCTGATGCCGAGCTTCTTGCGGTTCGCCGGCGGCACCGAGGCATGCGTCATGATGGCGGGATGCTCGATGAGGCTCTCGACGCCGCCGAGCGACTCGGCCAGCGCGAACAGGTGGCAACGCTCCAGCGCGCGCCGCGCCTTTCTCAAGCCGCCCTTGACGACAACCGAAATGATGCCGCCCGGCCCATCCATCTGCCGCTTCGCCAGCGCGTATTGCGGATGTGATTTAAGGCCCGGATAGATCACGCGCTCGACCGCGGGGTGCCGCTCCAGCCATGCGGCGAGTTCCGACGCGCCGGCGCAATGGGCATGCATGCGCAGATGCAGCGTCTTCAGGCCGCGCATCGCGAGGAACGAATCGAATGGGCCGGCGACGGCGCCGACCGAGTTATGCAGGAACGCCATCTGTTCGGCGAGTTCCTTGTTCGCGCCGCAAACGACGACACCACCGACCATGTCCGAGTGACCGTTGAGGTACTTTGTCGCCGAATGCAGCACGAGGTCCGCGCCGTACTCGAGCGGCCGCTGCAGGATCGGCGAGCAGAACGTATTGTCGACGACGAAGATCAGGCCGTGCTTGCGTGCAAACGCGCCGACCTTGTTGAGGTCGACCACCGTCAGCATCGGATTGGTCGGCGTCTCCGCCCAGATCATGCGCGTGTTGGATTTAAGCGCGGCTTTCAGCGCCGCCGTGTCGTTGAGATCGAGGAACGTGAAGTCGAGTCCGGCACTGCGCCGGCGCACGCGCTCGAACAGGCGGTAACTGCCGCCGTACAGGTCGTTCATCGCGATGACGTGGCTGCCCGAATCGAGCAGGTCGAGTACGGTGCTCGCGCCGCCGAGGCCCGATGCGAATGCATAGCCTTGCGTGCCGCCTTCGAGATCGGCGATGCAGCGCTCGTACGCCATGCGCGTCGGGTTCTGCGTGCGGCTGTATTCGTAGCCCTTGTGCACGCCGGGACTGGACTGCACGTAGGTCGAGGTCGCGTAGATCGGCACCATGATTGCGCCGGTCGAGGGATCGGGACTCTGGCCGGCGTGGATCGCGCGGGTGCCGAGGCCAAGCGGTTTGGTGTTCTTCATGAAACGGTCTCGTTCAAGGATTCGATGGGCACTTGTCACATGCCGGCGTCATTCCCGCGCAAGCGGGAATCCATGTTGCTTTTTTGAAGTCGGGGGAGGATCAAGATGGATTCCCGCTTGCGCGGGAATGGCGGCAGAAGCGAATACAACCGGCGGTGCATTTTATTGCACACGCCTGCGCAGGAAGTTGAGGAGGTCGATGCGCGTGATCAGGCCGAGGAATTTGTCGCCATCCGTCACGATCGCAACGTGGCCGGCGTCGAATACCGGCAGCAGCGCCTCGATCGGCGACTTGACGTCGAGGATCTGCAGCTTGCTGATCATCGCCGTCGATACCGGCTCGCGGAATTTCGACTCGTCGCCGTAGACGTGCAGCAGCACGTCGGATTCGTCGACGATGCCGACGATCTTGTCGCCATCCATCACCGGAAGCTGCGAGACGTCGTAGAGCTTCATGCGCTGGTATGCAGTCGTCAGCGGCTCGGCCGGCCCGACGACGACGGTGTCGCGCTGCGAATACGGGCGCAGGATCAGGTCGCGCAGGTCGCCGGTAGCCTGTCGTTCGAGAAATCCGTTGTCGAGCATCCAGTAGTCGTTGTACATCTTCGACAGGTACTTGTTGCCGGTATCGCAGACCAGCACGAGCACGCGCTTCGGGGCGGTCTGCTCGCGGCAGTACTTCAGCGCCGCGGCGAGCAGCGTGCCGGTCGACGAGCCGCCGAGGATGCCTTCCTTTGCCAGCAATTCGCGCCCGGCCAGAAAGCTTTCCTTGTCGCTGATGGCGTAGGCCTTTTTCACACGTGAGAAATCCGAGATCGAGGGCAGGAAATCCTCGCCGATGCCCTCGACCATCCACGACGCCGATTTGGTCGACAACGTGCCTTCGTTGATGTACTGCGCGAGAATGCTGCCGACCGGATCGGCGAGGATCAGTTCGACATTCGGCGCCACCTCGGCGAAATGCCGCGACAGTCCGGTCATCGTGCCCGATGAGCCGCAGCCGAAGACGACCGCGTCGAGCCTGCCGTCCATCTGGCGCAGGATCTCCGGTCCGGTCACTTCCAGGTGCGCGCGCGGATTGTCCGGATTGCCGAACTGGTTGATGAAGTACGCGCCCGGCGTCTCGCCGGCGATGCGCTCGGCCAGGTCCTGGTAGTACTGCGGGTGGCCTTTGGCGACATCCGAGCGCGTCAGCACGACTTCCGCGCCCATCGCCTTCAGGTTGAAGATCTTCTCGCGGCTCATCTTGTCCGGCACGACCAGGATCAGCCGGTAGCCCTTCTGCTGCGCGACGAGGGCCAGGCCGATGCCGGTGTTGCCGGCCGTGCCTTCGACGAGCGTGTCGCCCGGCTTGATCTTGCCGGCCTTTTCCGCGCCTTCGATCATCGACAGGCCGATGCGGTCCTTGATCGAACCGCCGGGGTTCGCGCTCTCGAGCTTGAAGAACAGTTCGCAGGTGCCGCATTGCAGGTGCCGCGCCTGGACGATCGGCGTGTTGCCGATCAGCTCGAGCACGCTGCGATACACCGACATTGCCAACTCCCGGGTTGCCGGCGGGGCGCCGGGGCAGGTTGAACCGCGTCAGGCCCTTTGCGGAGATTCACCCACGCGAAAACGAGCCGCGAAGATCGCGAAAGGACATCAAGAAACCGGTGAGATGATACATGAGACCCGGACTTGGCTGCCGAGCCGGGGCATCGCTCCGCGCGAGGGGAGCGATGCTCGAAGATCCCCAGGACTTGCGAATTCAGTGCGTCGAGCGGTATCGCTCCCACATATGCGTGAGGCGGTCCTTGGCGCGCAGTTTTTCCTTCTTCATGTTGTGCAGCGTCGTGTCGTCCAACGGCAGTACACCCAATTCCGCGTCGCGAACCTTGCTGTCGAGCTCCTGATGTCGCTGATACAAGCTGCGGAATTCCGAATCACTCTTGATCAGCACTTCGACTTCTTTCTGCTGGTTCTCGAACATCAGCCACCTCCTCTCTACACACGGCAATGGACACGCCCGCAAGGCGGGCACGAGGATTCAAACGTGAACGAACCGACCGCACGGATATAGCATCTGAAGCGGCGATCGCGGAGGCGATCACGCTGCAACCGGATCACCGGACTCGGTGAGGCGCAGTCTTCTTCTTTCACTATGGCGGTGGTCATGGTCTGCGGTAGGACCCGCGGGAAACCGTTGCGGCTTCCCCCGGCAACATCGACCCTACTCTCTTGCTTCAGTGCGCGCAACCAGATTTTGGGCCAGCGATTAAATCAATGATTTAACTAAATTTTATCGCTAATTTATCACTAAAAAACTGGCGGCACCTTTGCGCTGCGTGCAGCCTCACCGATCTTCCAAAATCACGTCGACGCGGCGGTTTCTGGCCCGTCCTTCATCGCTGTCGTTGGAGGCGACCGGCTGCTCCGCACCAAGGCCGAGCGCCGTGATGCGCCCGGCATCCACGCCCGCGCCGACCAGGGCATCGCGCACGGCTTCTGCGCGCCGCTGCGAGAGCAACTGGTTGGCATTGGCGTTGCCGCGGCTGTCGGTATGGCCCTCGACATGGATGGCTTTTTTCGGATCCTGATTGACGAACGCCACCACCTTGCTCAGGTTCGCGCGTGCCTCCGGCCGCAGGGCCGCCTTGCCCGGAGCGAACGCGATGTCGTCGAGCGTCATCTGCATGCCGTGTGCGCCGCGCGTGGGACGCAGGCTCTGCAGGCGGCCGCGCAAGTCTGTGGCAGCGGCTTCGGCGAGTTGCGCTTCCTTGCGCGACAGTTCGGATTCACGGGCCTGCGCGTCGGCCAGGCGCTTGGTCTGCTCGGCCTGGCGCCGCGCGAGGTCGGCGTCCTGTGCGCTCTGCTCGCCTTGCGCGCGCGCGGCATCCGCTTCGGCACGCAAGCGATCGGCTTCCTCGGCCTGGGCCAGGCTCTGAATGCGCTGCTTTTCGGCCTCGAGCCGCGCCTGCTCGGCGTCGCGCCGACTGGCGGCGAGCAGGATGCGGTCGTGCTCGCGGTCGAGCTTGTCGAGCCGGCGTTCCTGGTCCATCGCCTGGGCGGTCGCGTAGGCAATGTCGACGCGCCGCTCGGCAAGATAGACCAGGTGCGCATGCTCGCTGCGGCCACCGGCAGTGATGGCCTGCACCGACTGGTCGGCCAGTGCGCGTTCGGCCTGCGCCAGCTGGCCGAGCACGGGGTCGGCGGCCAGGTCGTTGAGGGCGCCGCGCAGGCGCTCGTAGTCAAGATCGCTCTTCGCCGCGACCTGTCCGGCGAATGCGAGCAGCAGCGTGAGCATGACCAATCTGAAGGGCGTGCTCATGGCTGGGCCCCTGCGTTGGGGTCGCCCAGGTCCTGGCGCAGCTGAGCGTTTTCGCGCGTGCGGGCATCGACGCGCTCGCGGACCTTGCCCAGCCGCGCCTTGGCCAATGCAAGATCGCTATTCGCCCGGGATTCCTCCCCCAAGGTGACCGCTACGTCGTAGTCGTGCTTGTCGGCGGCCGCCCGGCCGGACGACAGGCGCTCCTCGGCGTTGCGCAGCTCCAGCGGCGCATAGGTGCTCGCGCCGGCTTCACGCGCCGCCTGCAGATGGCGGGCGGCCTCCTCCAGACCGGTGTTCGGCGGCTTGGTCGGGCCGCATCCGGCCAGGACCAGGCAAAAAAGCACGACCGGTCGATGGATTTTTGACCGCATTGATGTCATAAGAAGTCTCTGTAAGGGGCAAGCGCAGCAACAGTATTGTGGGTAAGCCGGGCGCCCAAGGCAACGCGTCCGGCGCACTATTCTGATGCATTCGACGAGGCACTGGGGCACGTATGGATATCGGCTACTTCCTCAAGCTCATGACCGAAAAAGGCGCGTCGGACATGTTCCTGACGACCGGCGCCCCGGTGAACATCAAGGTCGAGGGCAAACTCTACCCGCTCGGCAACACCGGCCTGCCCAGCGGCATGGCCAAGAAGATCGCCTATTCGCTGATGGACGAAGGCCAGGTTCCGCAGTTCGAACGCGACCTGGAGCAGAACCTCGCCATCGCCGTCAAGGACGCCGGACGCTTCCGCATCAACGTGTTCAAGCAGCGCGGCGAAGTCGGCATGGTCATTCGCGCGATCAAGAGCGAAATCCCCTCGATCGAGCAGTTGCGCCTGCCGGTGCTGTTCAAGGAACTCATCATGGAGCCGCGCGGGCTGATCCTGCTCGTCGGCGCGACCGGCTCGGGCAAGTCGACGACGCTGGCTTCGATGATCGACCATCGCAACCAGAACGTCTCCGGCCACATCCTCACCGTCGAGGATCCGATCGAATACCTGCACCGGCACAAGAAGTCGGTCGTCAACCAGCGCGAAGTCGGCCTGGACACACACAGCTACCACGATGCATTGAAGAACGCGATGCGCGAAGCGCCGGACGTGATCATGATCGGCGAGATCCGCGACTCCGAGACGATGGAGGCGGCGATCTCGTTCTCCGAAACGGGGCACCTGTGCCTGGCCACGCTGCACTCGAACAACGCCGACCAGACGCTCGAGCGCATCCTCAACTTCTTCCAGGAATCGGCGCACCGCAACGTGCTGATGAACCTCGCGCTGAACTTGCGCGCCGTGATCAGCCAGCGTCTGGTCATCGGCAAGGACGGCAGGCGCCTGCCGGCTGTGGAAGTGCTGCTCAATACGCCGCTGATCCGCGACATGATCCGCCGCGGCCAGATCCACGAGATGAAAGAGGCCATGGAGCGCAGCCTGCAGGAAGGCATGCAGACCTTCGACCAGGCGCTGATGGCGCTGTACAAGCGCGGCATCATCGAGCTCGACGAGGCGCTGTCCAAGGCCGACTCGCGCGACGGCCTGGCATTGCGCATCCGCCTGAGCGAAGGCGGCGACGCGCCGGTGCATGATCCGTACGACGCGGCGACGTACTGAGAGCCGAGGGCTGAGGGCTGAGGGCTGAGGGCTGAGGGCTGAGGGCTGAGCAGCAAAGCTCTGCCGCGATCGCCTGGCAAGTCGCAGCCCCTCGTGAAAGCATGTGACTGCGCCGGCATTCTGACCTGCGCGCAATGTCTGATTGTTCAAAGAGGCCTTTTCGTTCGTGCGCACATCGAGCAGCGGCGCTTTTCCAGCCCTCAGCCCTCAGCCCTAGGCCCTCAGCCCTTTCTCAGCTTTTCGGCGCGTCCGGCTGGTTCTCCGGCTTTGCGCGCTCGAACTCTTCCAGGCGCATGCAGCTGTCGTTGATGCGCCGGATGATCGGGAACGGCGACATGTCGACCGACCAGCGTGCCGCATTGTATACTTGTGGAACAAGGAAGATGTCGGCCATCGTCGGCTCGTCGCCTTCGCAGTAGATTCCGGTCGACGGATTGTCCGCCAGCAGTTCCTCGATCGCGCCGAATCCCTGCGTCATCCAGTGCCGCATCCAGCGCTCGCGCCCGGCCTCCTGCACCTTGAACTCGCGTTCGAGGTATTGCATCACGCGCGTGTTGTTGAGCGGATGGATGTCGCAGGCAATCGTCTGCGCGAGTGCGCGCACGCGCGCGCGGTCGCGTGCAATCGCGGGCAGCAGCTTGGCCTCGCCGTCGTAGGTCTCGTCGAGGTATTCGATGATGGCCTGCGACTGGCGGATGATCCGCTCACCGTCGAAGAGTACCGGGACCAGTTCCTGCGGATTGACCATCCGGAATTCCACCGAATGCTGTTGACCGGCGCCGGCGACCAGATTCACCGGTACCAGGTCGTAGTCGAGCCCCTTGAGGTTCAGCGCAATGCGTACGCGATACGACGCGCTCGAACGCCAATAGCTGTACAGCCTCAGCCCTTCGCTTGCCATGGCCAACCACCCCCTGTCGGCGACCAGCCTAACGCCATCCGCGCTTAAATCAAGGCCCCCGCTGGCCGCCCTCGGTTCCGGCGGCCTCTATCGCCTGTTCGATGGCGCCGAAAATGCTGCGGCCCTCGCGGTCGAGCATCTCGATGCGCACGGTGTCGCCGAACTTGAGAAATGGCGTCGCCGGCTTGCCGCTGGCGATCGTCTCCAGCGTGCGGCGCTCGGCCAGGCACGAGGCGCCGAGGCTTTCGTCCTGGTTTGCAATCGTGCCCGAGCCGACGATGGTGCCGGCTGACAACGGCCGCGTCTTCGCCGCATGGGCGACCAGATCGGCAAAGCTGAATTGCATGTCGTTGCCGGCCTGCGGCGCACCGAACCAGGCACCGTTGATGTGCGAGACGAGCGGCAGATGCACCTTGGCGTCCTTCCATGCCTCGCCGAGCTCGTCGGGAGTCACGAAAACCGGCGACAACGCCGAGCGCGGCTTGGATTGCAGGAAGCCGAAGCCTTTCGCCAGTTCGTTCGGGATCAGGTTGCGCAGCGAAACATCGTTGACCAGGCCGATCAGCTGGATGTGCCCCGCTGCCTGCGCCGACGTGACAGCCATCGGCACATCGTCGGTAACGACCACGATCTCCGCTTCGAGGTCGATGCCGTACTCTTCGCTGACCACGCGCACCGGGTCGCGCGGCCCATGGAATCCTGCGCTCACCGCCTGGTACATCAGCGGGTCGCTGTAGAAACTTGCCGGCACTTCCGCGCCACGCGCGCGGCGCACGCGCTCGACGTGCGGCAGGTAAGCGCTGCCATCGACGAATTCGTAAGCGCGCGGCAACGGCGCGGCGAGCATCACCGGATCGAGTGCGAACACTTCCTCGCCATTGATCGTCTGCGCCTGCGGCGCGGCGTGCAGCAGTTCGTGCACGCGATTGAGCCGCGGCGCCACGCTGCCCCAGTTCTCCAGTGCCGCCTGCAGCGTGCGTGCGATGTCGCTGACGCGCACGGCGCGCTGCAGCGTGCGATCGGCGACGATCAGGGTGCCGTCGCGGCCCCCTTCCTTGAGACTTGCCAGTTTCATCGTGTCATTCCGCCTGATTGGATCGTTCGACCCCGCGCACCTTGTCGACCCTGCGCAGCATTACACTCAGGTTCGGATCGAGCGGGAGCCGGCCGAAGCCGTAGAGTTTGCCGAGCGCGATCTCGATGCGCGCGCGCCGGTAGCGGCGCCAATGATGCTTCAACACCGACCAGAGATCGTTGCGCAGCGGTACCCGCTGCGCGTTGTCGATGCGCTCAACGGTGAATCCGCTCATCTGCGCCAGTTGCGTGACGCTCGATGACGACAGCGTCGTCACATGCGTCAGGTCGCCGTGCTGATGTACGCGCCCGAATGGACTGTGCCCGTTCGGAAAGCGTGCGAGCAGCAAGCCATCGCCGGCGAGCAGGGCATGCAGCTGGCCGAGATTGGCGATGAGTTCGTCCTTGTGCCAATGTTCGAACACGTCGAAAGCGACGACGAGGTCGAACTGCCGTCCGCTCGCCAGCAACGTCGGCAACGAAGCGGACTGTGCGTCATAGCCCTTCGTGCGCGCCTGCTCGATCAGGGTATCGATGATCTCGGTTCCCGTGACCTGCGCGTTTTGTCGACGCGCCCAGGCCAGGAAGCTGCCGTTGCCGAAGCCGATCTCGAGCACGCGCTTGCCGGACAGGTCGATGCCGGCGAGTTCCGCGGCGAAGTAGCGGGCATCGCGATCGCTGGTTTCGAAGTCGCCCTGCCAACCCTTCCACTGTGCATAGCCTGCATACGGCTGTGCGGAATCGGCAGGTTGCTTTGCCGCATCGACGGCGGACGCGTGCTTCATCGCTGCTTTCCGTCGAAGTGCTTGCGCAAGCCTTTCCAACAGTGATGGTAGTCGCGCTGCAGCTGCGGTGATTCCAATGCACGGCGCGTTGGCCGGATCACGGCGCGCGTCTCGAACATGAACGCCATCGTGTCGACGATATGGTCGGGCTTGCCCGTGTCGGCCGCACTGGCCTTGTCGAAGCTTGCCGCGTCGGGACCGTGGCCGCTCATGCTGTTGTGCAGGCTCGCGCCTCCCGGCACGAAGCCGCCGGCCTTCGCATCGTAGGCGCCATGCACGAGTCCCATGAACTCGCTGGCGATGTTGCGATGGAACCACGGCGGCCGGAACGTGTTCTCGGCAACGAGCCAGCGCGGCGGGAAGATCACGAAGTCCATGTTGGCCACGCCCGGCGTGTCGCTTGCCGAGGTCAGCACGGTGAAGATCGACGGATCCGGGTGGTCGTAGCTGATCGAACCGATCGTGTTGAAGCGGCGCAGGTCGTACTTGTACGGCGCGTAGTTGCCGTGCCAGCCGACGACGTCGAGCGGCGAATGACCGATGCGTGCCGACCACAGGCGGCCCTGGAATTTCGCGACCAGCTCGAAATCGCCGTCGAGATCCTCGAATGCCGCAACCGGCGCAAGGAAATCGCGCGCGTTGGCCAGGCTGTTCGAGCCGATCGGCCCCAGCTCCGGCAGGCGCAGCAGCGCACCGAAGTTCTCGGCGACATAGCCGCGCGCCTGGCCATCAGGCAGATCGACGCGAAAACGGATGCCGCGCGGGATCACCGCGATTTCCTGCGGCTCGACATCGACGACGCCCAATTCGGTCGCGATCTTCAGCCGGCCCTGCTGCGGCACGATCAGCAGTTCGCCGTCGGCATCGTAGAAGTAGCGCCCTGCATCGACCGGTTCGCGGCATAGACGTGAACGCCAATGCCGGCCTGCGCGGCTGCGCTGCCGTTCCCCGCCATCGTCAATAGGCCGTCGACGAAATCGGTCGGCGCCACAGCCAGCGGCAGCGGGTCCCAGCGCAGCTGGTTCGGCGATACCGGCACCTCGTCGAAATCATTGTGGAAAGTTCCACTTTGCAACTGCGCGAACGGCTCGTGCATCGCCGCCGGCCGGATCCGGTACAGCCAGCTGCGCCGGTTGAGGTGGCGCGGCGCGGTGAAGGCTGTGCCGGAAATCTGCTCCGCATACAGGCCATGCGCGACGCGCTGCGGCGAGTTCTGCCCAACCGGCAGCGTGCCGGCGATGGCCTCGGTCGCGAACTCGTTGGCGAAGCCGGATTGGTAGTTGGTGCTCACGATGATCGCTGTTCGCTCTGCTCCCCTCTCCCATCGGGAGAGGGGTTGGGGGTGAGGGTCGGGATGTGTATCGAAGCAAGAATCGCCTCGACAACCATTTCAGTCTTGCTCAGAACATCATTGTCCCAAAAACGAAGAACCTTGATTCCTTGCATGCTAAAAAAATACGTGCGTCCCGCATCGACATTCTCCGAATGTTGGGAGCCATCCAGTTCGACGGCCAACTTGGCCGTTTCGCAGTAGAAGTCCAGCACGTATGGAGGTACCGGATGCTGCCTCCTGAACTTCAAGCCACATAGGCGTGACGAACGCAGGTGCCTCCAGAGGAGCATCTCGGCATCCGTTTGCCGACGACGCAGTTCGCGCGATCGGCTGGGCAACGGCGGAATTGTACGTTCCGGCATCTCCGACCCTCATCCGGCGCTTCGCGCCACCTTCTCCCACCGGGAGAAGGAAATCCATCGCACTCGGGGTACGCGAGGTATGTGCACCTCGCGCCAAGCCCCCGCTGAATTGCCCGGTCAAAACTTTACAGCACCCCACGCGCCATCTGTTCGCGCTCGATCGACTCGAACAGCGCCTGGAAATTGCCTTCGCCGAAGCCCGTGTTGCCCTTGCGCTGGATGATCTCGAAGAAGATCGGGCCGACGCAGTTCTTGGTGAAGATCTGCAGCAGCAGTTTCTGCTTCGTTTCCGTATCGGCATCGATCAGGATGCGATTGGCCTTCATGCGCGCGACGTTCTCGCCGTGGTTCGGGATACGCTGGTCGACTACGTCGTAGTAGGCGTTCGGCGTGTCGAGGAAATCGATTCCACGCGCGCGCATCGCCTCAATCGTCGTGTAGATGTCGTCAGTGAAGCAGGCGATGTGCTGGATGCCTTCGCCGCGATACTGCAACAGGTACTCGTTGATCTGGCTGCGCGGGTCGGCCGATTCGTTCAGCGGAATGCGCACCATGCCGTCCGGTGCGGTCATCGCCTTCGACAGCAGGCCGGTCTTCGCTCCCTTGATATCGAAGTAGCGGATCTCGCGGAACTGGAACAGGCGCTCGTAGTAGTCGGCCCACTTCGACATGTTGCCGAAATAGACGTTGTGCGTCAGGTGATCGATGAAGGTCAGGCCGAAACCCTTCGGCATCATTTCCGCGCCGGGCAGCCATTCCCAGTCCGGATCGTGGATCGTGCCTTTGTCGTCGTAGCGGTCGACGATGTACAGCATGCAGCCGCCGATACCCTCGATCACCGGCGCGGCGACAGCCTTGGTCGTTTCCTTGTTCGTGATCGACTGCGCGCCGTTGCGCAGTGCCTGCACGCGCACCCACTCGGCCAGCTTGTTGACGCGAATCGCGAAGCCACATGCACTCGGCCCGTGCGTGCGCGCGAAGTCGGCGGCGAACGAATCCGGATCCTCGTTGATCAGGAACGTGCAGTCGTTCTGGCGATAGTTGTAGATCGGCCGCGTCTTGTGCCGCGCGACCTGCACGAAGCCGAGGTTGCGGAACAGTTCGTGCAGCTTGTCGGGCTCAGGCGAGGCGAACTCGACGAACTCGAAGCCGTCGATGCCCATCGGGTTTTCGAACTGCGCCGGCTGCGCGGGCGCGCTGCCCGCTGTACTTGAGGTTGTGCGTTCATGATTCGTCTCCAGCGCCGCTCGCGGCGCAACTGCCTGACCGGGATGCAACCGCCATGGATGGCGGATGCTGGCGCTTGCATTCGCGCGCCGAACGACTAAGATAGTTTCATATGAAACTAATTGCAAGCACCATCGCAGCATGAGCGAACATCGCCCGCTGGACCTCGAGCACTTCCTGCCGTACCGGCTATCGGTGCTGTCGAACACGGTCAGTCAGGCGATCGCCGACATGTATGAACGGCGTTTCGCCCTGAGCATCACCGAGTGGCGCGTGATGGCCGTGCTCGGCCGCTACGACGGCCTGTCGGCGCGCAGGTCGCCGAGCGCACGGCGATGGACAAGGTCGCCGTCAGCCGCGCGCTGGCGCGGCTGATCGAGGCCGGTCGCGTCCGGCGGCTGGTCGCCGATCATGACAAGCGCCAGTCGGTGCTGCGGCTGAGCGCGAAAGGCTGGAAAGTCTACGAGCAGATCGCCCCGCTCGCGCTCGAACACGAACGCCGCCTGCTGGCGCATCTGGACGACGACGAGCGCGCGTGGCTGAGCCGCATCCTCGACAAGCTTTGGCGGGCGGAGCTCGAAGAACTCGCTCGCTGAAAGATGCGCTCCTCCCCTGCACGGGGTTTCTTGATTGGAGCTGGATCCCGTGTCAGCGGCCATCCATGGCCTGCACGGGATGAGTTCGTTTCTTGATTGGAGCTGGATCCCGTGTCAGCGGCCATCCATGGCCTGCACGGGATGACTTCATCCTGAAGTCATTTGACTCCGTGCATCAGCTTGTTGATCAGCGGCGCGATCAGGAATAGCAGCACACCGGAGCCGACCAGGGCCCAGAATCCGAACGTGTAGCCCGACAACGCCGACGCCGTCGTCATGCCGGATTCGCCGCTGACCGCGCTGGCGAAGATGCCGGAAAGATTGTTGCCGGTCGCAATGCTCAGGAACCAGCCGCCCATCGCGAAGCCGACCAGGCGCGCGGGCGCCAGCTTGGTCACCATCGACAGCCCGATCGGCGACAGGCACAGCTCGCCGAGCGCCTGGATCACGTAGACCATGAACAAGGTCCAGAACGGAATCTTGTTGCTCGCGTCGACCAGCGCGGTCAGCGCGTACATCAGCAGCAGGAACGCGATGCCGTTGCCGATCAGGCCAAGGCCGAACTTGCGCGGAATCGACGGTTCGCGGCCGCGCTTGCCCAGCGCGACCCAGGCCATCGCGACGAGCGGGGCCAGCGCGATCACGCCGATCGGATTGACCGACTGGAACCAGGCGACCGGGAATTCCCAGTCGCCGAACATGCGGTTGACGATCTTCTCGGCAAGGAAGTTGAACGAACTGCCGGCCTGTTCGTAGAACATCCAGAACAGGATGTTGAAGACGAAGATGATCAGCATCGCGATCACCTTGTCGCGCGGCACCGCGCCTTCGCGAATGCCTTCGATCAGCAGCATGACGGCCAGGGCGACGAACATCGCGCCGAGCACCCACGCCAGCACGTCGGCGCCGAGCTTGGCGAGCAGCACGTAGACGATCGGCACGCAGGATCACCGCGCCGAGCAGCACGATGCCGAGATTGCGCGCCGGCGGGCTGTCGGACGGCGGCTGGCCGACTGCCATGCAGCAGGCGGCGGCCGAACCAGAACCACAGGAAGCTCAGGATCATGCCGACGCCGGCGCAGGCGAACACGATCTTGTAGTTCTGCTGCAGCGGCGTGTCGGTGATCACGCTGGCGAGCCAGCCGGTCAGCAGCGGCGAGACGAAGCTGCCGGCATTGATGCCCATGTAGAAGATCGTGAAGCCGGCGTCGCGGCGTATGTCGTTCTGCGCGTACAACTGGCCGACCATCGTCGAGATGTTCGGCTTGAACAGGCCGTTGCCGACGATGACGAGCGACAGTCCCAGCTCGAAAACGTCCATGCTCGGAATCATCATCACGAACAGGCCGGAGCCCATGATGACCGCGCCGAGCAGGATCGAGCGCTGGTAGCCGATCAGCCGGTCGGCGGCGTAACCGCCGAGCAGGCCGGACGCGTAAACCAGCGCCAGGTAGGCGCCGTAGATGCGGCCCGCCGGCGCCTCGCCGGTGCCGGAGCCGGAGTAGAACTGCGCGACGATATACAGCGTCAGCGCCCAGCGCATGCCGTAGAACGAGAAGCGCTCCCAGAACTCGGTCATGAACAGCATCCACAGCGGACGCGGATGACCCATCAATTCGGGGAAGTTCGGGGTGTTCGTTGTCTGCGCAACGTTCGCGCCGCCTGCTGCCATTTTTCAACTCCGCTGGTGCCGCGCCCCTGTCGCACGGCTGAAATTGCGCCAGCGCGGGCGTCCACCGCGCCGCATCAGGGCGCGCCACATGTAACCGCTGCGCGACGTGCCGTCAAACAATACCGGTGCTGCACCGCGCAATTGGCCGTGCTTGGTCCCCTCGAGCCGCAGCTACCCGGTGCCGATGACGGTGCGCACCTCGAGCAGCTCCGGGAAGAAGGTCAGCTCGAGCGCCTTGCGCAGGAACGAAACGCCGGACGAGCCGCCGGTGCCGCGCTTGTGGCCGATGATGCGCTCGACGGTCTTCATGTGGCGAAAGCGCCAGAGCTGGAAGCTTTCCTCGACATCGACCAGCTGCTCGCACATGTGGTAGTCGCCCCAGTACTTCTCGCGCTGTTCGTAGATGTTGCGCAGGACCGGAATCAGGGCGTCGTTCTGCCGATGCGGTTGCGACCAGTCGCGCTCGATGCACTCGCGCGGCACGGCGTGGCCGGCGCGGGCGAGATGGCGCAGGAATTCGTCGTACAGACTCGGCGCTTCGAGCGCTTCGCGCAGGATGCGCTGCTGCTCCGGCATCGTAGTCGAACACCTTGAGCATGTCGGCGTTCTTGTTGCCGAGCAGGAATTCGACGAGGCGATATTGCAGCGACTGGAATCCCGACGCCGGCCCGAGCACATGGCGGAATTCCATGTACTCGCTCGGCGTCAGCGTCTCCAGCACCGCCCATTGCTCGAACAGCTGGCGCTGGATCTGCTTGACGCGCGCGAGGATCTTCAGGCACGGCCCGAGTTCGTCGCGCTGCAGGTGCGCGATCGCCGCGCGCAACTCGTGCACGACCAGCTTCATCCACAGCTCCGAAGTCTGATGCTGGATGATGAACAGCATCTCGTCGTGGTGCGGCGGATTGCTCAGCGGCTTCTGCGCGGACAGCAGCTGCGGCAGCTGCAGATAACCGCCGTAGGTCAGCCGATTGCGCAGGTCGAGCTCGATGCCGGACTCGAGGTCGCGGCGATTCTCAATTGCGCTCATTCAGATTGTCCCGCAGGAGGATTCTTCGACGAAGTTTGATTATTGTCACATCTTTTGGCGAGAATCCCAGCCACAGGGAGACACTTTTCGTCCGGAGCAGCAATGATAGCCAGTCGAATTGCGCGCGGTGGCGCGTATGGGTTGCGTTGTTTCGTCAGATCCGCATTACTTCGTTCCACGTTCGCATTCGCTGCTGCAGCGCTGAGCTGCTTCGCACCGTTGGCATCGGCCGCCAGTTCGAGCGTCGTGATCAGCCAGGTCTACGGCGCCGGCGGCAACAGCGGCGCGGCTTACCAGAACGACTACGTCGAATTGTTCAATCTGTCCGGCGCTCCGGTCAGCGTCACCGGCTGGTCGGTGCAATACGCCAGCGCAACCGGCACCGGCAATTTCGTTCAGCTGTGAGCGCTGTCCGGCTCGATTCCGGCCGGCGGCTACTATCTCGTCAAGCTCGCCGGCGGCGCGAGCGGCGCCGCGCTGCCGGCAGCGGACGCGACCGGCTCGACCAACATGTCCGGCCGGCGGCGGCAAAGTCATCGTGGCCAACGTCGCGACCGGCCTGCCTGCAACGGTTCGAGCACGCCATGCAGTGCCGCGCAGCTGGCGCAGATCGTCGATCTCGTCGGCTACACGGGCAGCGGCGCGAACTTCTTCGAAGGCTCCGGCACCGCGCCGCGCCGAGCGCGACGCTGGCCGACTTCCGCGCAGGCAATGGCTGCACGGACACCGACAACAACAGCGCCGATTTCGCGACCGCCGCACCGAGCCCGCGCAACAGCGCGTCGCCGGTAAATCGCCTGCGGCGGCGGCACCAGCACGCCGCCGAGCGGAACCGGCGCGGCCAATCCGGCGAGCGTGATCGCCGGCGGCAACGACGCTGCTGACCGTCGCGGTGACGGCGGGCGCCAATCCGATCGAGCGCGATTTCATCCGTGACCGCCGACCTGTCCGCCATCGGCGGCTCGGCCGCGCAGACGTTTTACGATGACGGCAGCACGGCGATGCCGTCTCCGGCGACGCGATCTATTCGTTCAGCGCGACGGTCGCGCCGACACGGCCAGCGGCGCGAAGACGCTGCCGGTGACGATCACCGATGCGCTCGCGCGCACCGGCACGACGTCGATCGTGCTGTCGGTCAGCCTGCCGCCGATGTCGATCATGCAGATCCAGGGGCATGGCGCGGCGTCGCCGTATGCCGGCCCGAACGGCGCGCTCGGCGCGCTCGTCACCACGCCCGATGCGGCGCACACGAACATCGTCACCGCGGTGGCGAAGAACGGTTTCTACATCCAGGACTCCGCCGGCGACGACGATCGTGACGACCTCCGATGCGGTGTTCGTCTTCACCAGCAGCGCGCCGACGGTGCACGTCGGCGACGCGGTGACCGTATCCGGCCAGGTGCAGGAGTTCAACGGCGCAACGGAAATCACCGGCACGCCAGTCGTCGAGCGTCGTCAGTTCCGGCAACGCACTGCCGGCGGCGTATGTGTTCGACGCCAATCCGCCGACCGAAGATCCGACTACCGGCATCTGCCTCGGCGAAGGCTCGACGGTCAATCCACCGGCCGACGGCTACCAGGCCAGCAACTTCGCCTGCCTCGACGGCATGCTCGTCGCGATGAACGACGGCGTCGTCACCGGCGCGACATTCGCCAGCGGCGCCGACGGCGTGCACACGGGCACACCATCCGGCTTCTACGCGACGGTCGGCAGCGAGCCGCGGCCGTTCCGTTCCGCCGGCGCGATCTATCCGGGTCTCGGCATTCCGAGCATTCCGGTGTGGAGCGGCGCTCCGCAGATCGTCGAAGTGTTCTACGCCGGCCTCGGCTTCAATCCGGCCAGCCACATCTACGACGCCGGCCAGCATTTCGCCATCACCGGCGTGATCCAGAATTTCAAGGGCACGTACGAGATCTATCCGATCACGCTCGACAGCATCGGCTCGGCGCCGGCCTATCCGGTTCCGGTTGCCGATTCGGTCGCCGGCACGCTGACGATCGCCACGCAGAACATGCTGCACTTCTTCAACAACGTCGCCGATGGCGCCGACACGAGCCAGTACACGGACAACTGCGCCGGCACCGGCGCCAGCGACACGTGCCCGACCGCCGCGCAGTACGCGACGCGGCTGACCAAGATGTCGAGGCAGATCCGCGAGGTGCTCAAGGCGCCGATCGTGCTCGGCGTCGAGGAAGTCGAGAACTACAGCGTCCTGAGCGACATCGCCAATCGCGTCTTCGGCGATGGCGGCCCGCATTACCAGCCATACACGATCCCCGGCAACGATCCCGGCGGCATCAATCTCGGCGTGCTCGTGCGCAGCGACGTGACGGTCAATTCGCGTGACGCAGATCTTCAAGGGCACGCTGACCAACAGCTGCAGCAGCAATCCGCCGTGCCTGCTCAACGATCGTCCGCCGCTGCTGCTCGACGCGGTGTTCAACGGTTACCACTTCAACCTGCTCGTGATCTACGACCGCTCGCTGATCAACCTCGGCGTGCTCGACTACGTCGGCACGAAGCGCACCGAGCAAGCCGTGCAGGTCGCGAGCGTCGTGCAGGCGTTGCAGAGCGGCGCGACGCTGGCCGGCGCCGGCGACGCGCAACAGGACGCCAGCGGTACGGTCACGACCGGTGCGTTCGACGTGACCGGCAATGCCAGTGTTCCGCTGATCGTCGTCGGCGACTTCAACGCGTACGAATTCACCGACGGCTATGTCGATGTGACCGGCATGATCTCCGGCACGGCGATCCAGGCGGAAAACCTGTACTGGGATCAGTGCGGCACGTACGTCGCGCCGGCGCCGCCGCTGTTCGATACCGGTGCGCCGCGAATCCGGCCGATCACTACTCGTACAACTTCGCCGGCTACGCGCAGGAGATCGACCACATCCTGCTGTCGAGCGTCGCGCAGAACGACTTCATCGCGATCTCCAACGCGCACGGCAACTCGGATGTTTCCGAAGCCGGCCCGGCGGTGCTCGATCCGAGTACGGCGTCGCGCACGTCCGATCACGATGGCCAGGTCGTCACGCTCGGCTACGTCGTCACTCCGGGCGCGGGCGCGCACGGCGCGATCAGTCCTGCCGGCGTGCGCACCGTCTCCCTCGGCGCACAGCAGGTGTTCACGGTCACGCCGGACACCGGCTACTCGGCGAGCGTCGGCGGCAGCTGCGGCGGCAACCTCAACGGCAACACCTACATCACCTTGCCGGTGACGGCCAACTGTTCGGTCAGCGTCACGTTCGCTCTGAATCCGGTCGACGGCGTTTGCGGCGGCGACAATGGCCAGACCCTGCTCGCGGCACCGACCAACCTGTGCAGCGTCGGCACGCCGAGTTCAGTGTCGGGCAGCGGCCATCCCTGGACCTGGACCTGCGGCGGTGCGAACGGCGGGCAGTCCGCCACTTGTTCGGCGCAGTTGCAAACCTGGACCGTGACGCCGAGCGCCGGCAGCAATGGCAGCATCAGCCCGAACGCGCCGCAAACGGTGGACAACGGCGCAACGACGAGCTTCACGCTGACGCCGGCGGCCGGCTTTGCGATCGCCAGCGTGACCGGATGCGGCGGCAGCCTCGTCGGCAATGTCTACACGACGGGCGCGATCACGGCGGACTGCGCCGTGACCGCAACGTTCGCGAAGCGATCTACAAGGTGACGCCGGTTGCCGGCGCGCACGGCACGATCTCGCCCGGCACACCGCAATTCGTCGGCTACAACGCCGTCGTAACGTTCAAGGCCAATCCGGATCCGAAATACAAGACGATGGGCGTCTCGGGTTGCGGGGCGACGCTGAAGAGCAACAACACGATCACGACCGCTCCCGTGACCGGCGACTGCACGTTGACGGTGACGTTCGGCCGATAGCGACGGGGTACCGAAACTCCGCGGCGCGCCATCTCGGGCGCGCCGCGGTTGCTTCCCGGCCCGGTTGGTAGCGCTGGCAGAAGCGGGCGCCGCCGGACGCGGCGTAGGCGCATCGTTCAGGAGCCGCCGTGCTGCGCCACCACTTGCGTACAATGCGCACGGACTGCTATCAAGCACACCCCCGCTTCGTCCGATCCGGCCCCCGTGAGCACCGTTGCCACTTTCGAAATCGAATACCTGCAATATCTCGACGCCGACGGCAAGCCGGTGCGCGAGGATCTGCCCGAGTGGTCGAAGGACACCAAGGAACTGGTCGAGCTGTACAAGCAGATGGTGTTTCTGCGCGTGTTCGACGGCAAGGCGATCGCGCTGCAGCGCACCGGCAAGCTCGGCACCTACGCCTCCGCGCTCGGCATGGAGGCAACCCACGTCGCGATCGGTTCGGCGATGGCCGAGGACGACGTGTTCGCGCCGATGTACCGCGAATACGGCGCGCAGTTCTATCGCGGCGTGAAGCCGCGCGAAGTGCTGATGTACTGGGGCGGCGACGAACGCGGCAACGATTTTTCCGGGCCCGCGCACGATTTCGCCTGGAGCGTGCCGATCGCGACGCAGGCACTGCATGCGGCCGGCGCGGCACTCGCGTTCAAGATCCGCAAGGAACCGCGCGTTGCCGTCAGCGTGGTCGGCGACGGCGGCACGTCGAAATCCGATTTCTACGGCGCGATCAACGTGGCCGGCGCAATGACGCTGCCGCTGGTCGTCGTCATCGTCAACAACCAGTATGCGATTTCCATTCCGCGCAGCGCGCAGACCGGCGCGAAGACGCTGGCGCAGAAAGGCATCGCCGCCGGCATCGAAAGTATACAAGTGGACGGCAACGACCTGCTCGCCATGCGCGCCGCGCTCGACCACGCGATCAAGCGTGCGCGCCACGGCCATGGCGCCAGCCTGATCGAGGCGGTCACTTATCGCCTGTCCGATCACACGACGGCGGACGACGCGCGCCGCTACCGCCCGGAGCCGAGGTCAAGGAGGCCTGGACGCGCGAGCCGCTCAAGCGCCTCAAGGCCTACCTGCTGGCGCAGAACCTGTGGAGCGAGGAGGAAGAGGAAACCTGGAAGACCGAGTGCGCCGAACGCGTCGACGCCGAGGTGAACGCCTACCTGGAAACCAGGTCGCAGCCGGTGACCGCGATGTTCGACTACACCTACGCCGAGTTGCCGCTCGACCTCGAGCGCCAGCGCGAGCAGGCGCTCGCGCTCGAAGCGCGCAAGAGCTAAAGAGAAGACATGCCGCAAATCACGCTGATCGAAGGCGTCACCAAGGCGCTGGCCTACGAAATGAGGCGCGATCCGTCGGTGGTCGTGCTCGGCGAGGACGTCGGCGTCAACGGCGGCGTGTTCCGCGCGACGGCCGGCCTGCAGCAGCAATTCGGCCGGAGCGCGTGATCGACACGCCGCTCGACGAAACCTCGATCGCCGGCCTCACCGTCGGCCTGGCCGCGCAGGGCATGAAGCCGGTCGCCGAAGCCCAGTTCGAGGGCTTCATCTACCCGATGATGGAGCAGATCGCCTGCCATGCCGCGCGCATGCGCCACCGCACGCGCGGCCGCCTGTCGTGCCCCGCCGTATTCCGCGCGCCGTGGGGCGGCGGCATCCACGCGCCGGAGCACCATTCCGAGGCGAACGAGCATTTGTTCACCAATATACCCGGCCTGCGCGTCGTGCTGCCGTCGTCGCCCGGCCGCGCCTACGGCCTGCTGCTCGCGGCGATCCGCGATCCGGACCCGGTGATCTTCTTCGAGCCCAAGCGCATCTACCGCCAGTACAAGGAAGAGGTCGCAGACGACGGCGAGGCGCTGCCACTCGACGTCTGCTACGTGCTGCGCGACGGCAGCGACGTGACCCTGGTCACCTGGGGCGCGCAGGTCAAGGAAACACTCGAAGCCGCCGACACGCTCGCGAAGGAAGGCATCAGCGCGGAGGTCATCGACGTGGCGACGCTCAAGCCGCTCGACTTCGACACGATCCACGAATCGGTGCGCAAGACCGGCCGCTGCGTGATCGTGCACGAAGCGCCGCGCACGGCCGGCTTCGGCGCCGAGATCGCCGCGCGGCTGGCCGAGAAGGCAATGTACGATCTGGTCGCGCCGGTCGAACGCGTAACCGGGTACGACACGCACATTCCGCTGTTCCGGCTCGAGATGAAATATCTGCCCAGTGTGGAGCGGATCGTCGCTGCGGTGAAGCGGACGTTGGCGGCGAGTTGATTAATCCCTTCTCCGAACGTGAGAAGAGTGACGCAACACAACACAGTGCACGACGGGAGAGGAGCCTCACCATCGAAGCAAGTGCCTGCGATCATGGCCACTATCAAAACCTTCCACCTCCCCGACCTCGGCGAAGGCCTCGCCGATGCAACGGTCGTCGAGTGTCCGTCAAGGAGGGCGAGTCGTCCGGCTCGACGCACCACTGGTATCGATGGAGACCGCCAAGGCCGTCGTCGAAGTGCCGTCGCCGTTCTCCGGCAAGGTGATCACGCTGCACGGCAAGGCCGGCGACGTGATCGACACCGGCGCGGCGCTGGTCGACATCGAACTCGACCCGAAGATGCCGCAAGCGCGGAAGCCGAATCGACCGGCCACCATCACGCACCGGCCAAGCCTGCGCCGCCGGCGCACAGTGTCGGTTCGCCGGCGCCCGATGACGCACGCAAGGTCGTCGCTTCCGACGATGGCGGCGAAGTTGCCGCGGGCGAGAAGAAGCCGCACGACGATGCCGGCACCGTCGTTGGGCGATGGAGAGCAGCGATCGCATCGTCAGCGAGCAGGCCGTCGCAATCGGCGGCGTCAAGGCCGTGCCGGCCGTGCGTGCGCTGGCGCGCAAACTCGGCGTCGATATCGCCCGGGTTTCGGCAAGCGGCGCCGGCGGCGTCGTAACGCTGCAGGACGTCAAGAATGCCGCGGCCGGCACGGCGAAGCGCCTCCTCGCCGCTACGGGTGAGGGTCGGGGATCGACTCAACGCCCCGCTCCGCACGTACCCTCACCCGCCCCATCTGCCGCGCGCAAGCGACTCGGAAAATGCCGGCGTTCCTGCAGCGCGTGCAGGTGGCGCACCTTCTCCCGTGGGGAGTAGGGACAGCGAGCGCACCGGCTATCTGCCACCGGGCAGCCGATGCGCACCTCGCCGCCAACGCAGAGCAGGCATCGGCCAGCCCGACCAGGTCAAGGGCGTACGCCGGAACATGGCGCGCGTGATGGCCGATGCGCACGCCAAAGTCGTGCCGACGACGATCTGCGACGATGCCGACATCCACGCCTGGCTGCCGGGCAACGACATCACCGTGCGCCTGATACGCGCGCTGGTTTCGGCGTGCAAGACCGTGCCGGCACTCAACGCCTGGTTCGACGGCGAGGGCCTGACGCGCACGCTGCATCCGCACGTCGACATCGGCATCGCGGTGGATACCGAGGATGGCCTGTTCGTGCCGGCGCTGCGCAATGCCGACGTGCTCGACGCGGCCGGCGTGCGCGTCGCGCTCAATCGCATCCGCGAGCAGGTGCAGAGCCGCAGCATTCCGCCGGAAGAACTCAAGGGTTACACGATTTCGCTTTCCAACTTCGGCGTGTTCGCCGGCCGCTACGCCACGCCGATTGTCGTGCCGCCATGCGTGGCGATCGTCGCCGCCGGCAAGCTGCGCCACGAGGTCGTCGCCGTGATGGGCGCGATCCAGACGCATCGCGTGATCCCGCTGTCGCTGACCTTCGACCATCGCGCCGCGACCGGCGGCGAAGCAGCGCGATTCCTGAAAGCGATGCTCGATGACCTTGCGCTGGCGCGCTGACGATTGCCGATGACGAAGAACAACCCTTCCGCCGAGCGAATCGCCCGCGACGACCAGGCCCTCGTCGATGCCGCCCGCATCGCACGCGAGCGCGCACACGCGCCGTGGTCGCGCTTCAAGGTCGGCGCCGCGGCGCGCTTCGGCGACGAGATCGTGCACGGCTGCAACATCGAGTTCGATGTCTACGGCCTGACCAACTGCGCCGAGCGCACGGCCGTCTTCGCCGCGTTCGCCAATGGCGCCGCGCGCAAGCCGATGACCGCGATGGCGGTCATCGCCGATACGCCCGGGCCCGTATCGCCATGCGGCGCCTGCCGCCAGGTCATGTTCGAGTGCGGCGGCGCGGACCTGCGCGTGATTCTCGCCAACACGCGCGGCGACGCCCGTGTCGTGCGCATGGCCGACCTGCTGCCGGGCGGATTCCAGCTCGAAACCCAGATTCCGACGCCGCCGGTCACGCCTGCGCCCGCGCGCAAGCGCGCGCTGCGCAAGCCGACGCGCAACCGTCGAGGCAAGCAGGACAACATCGAATAACGCTAGTTCGTCATTCCCGCGAAAGCGGACTGCGAAGGCAGGATGCACGAAGCGAATGGTGCGAAGCGCGAGCCGCGGATGCGGCGAGTGAATCCATTTTTCTTGCTGCCGATAAGCAGGATCAAGATGGATCCCCGCTTTCGCGGGGATGACGATGGTTTTTTCCGAAGCGCCGAGGAGATGCCATATGCACCACAGCCGCGTCAGCGCCTTCGTGCTCGATTGCCAGGTTGACGACCTGAAAACCGCCACCGACTTCTGGAGCCGCGCGCTCGGCCGCAGCGTCGCCAGCGCCGACCAGGACGGCGACGGCAAGTATGCGGAACTGAAAACCGATGCCGACGAGCCATTCCTGCTGCTGCAGAAAGTCGAGCATGCGCCGCGCATCCATCTCGACATCGAGACCGACGACATCGACGCCGAAGTCGCGCGCCTCGAGGCGCTCGGCGCGACGCGCGTCGAGTTCGTCAAGCGCTGGTGGGTCATGCAGGCGCCGACCGGCCACCGCTTCTGCGTCGTGCGCAAGCAGCGGCCGGAATTCGGATCGCACCTGAACACTTGGGCTGACTGATCGAAAGCCTGGACGTCCGGCCTGGGTCTGCTTGGCGTATAAACCGCCGGGCGTCTTTCTACATCAGGATCCCGTCGTCCGCCTCGGAGAACTCTCATGCATTCGTTTCTTCGACACGCCATCGCCGTGACCGCGTTGCTGCTCACCGGCAACGCACTTGCCACCGAGGTGATGATCCTCGGTACCTACCACATGGCCAATCCGGGCCTGGATCTGCACAACGTCAAGGGCGACGATGTGCTGCTGCCTAAACGCCAGCGCGAACTCGCCGATGTCGCTGAGGCGCTGGCGAAGTTCAAGCCGACGCTCGTTGCCGTCGAGGCGCCGGCCAAGGGCGGCATGGCCGCGAAAGTGGACAAGTATGATTCCTACGTGCACCGCACGCTCGATGATTCGCGCAACGAGGTCGTGCAGATCGGCTTCCGGCTCGCCAAGATGATGGCGCTTCCGGAAGTATGGGGCATCGACGTGGAGGGCGACTTTCCGTACGACGCCGTCAAGCAGTTCGCTAATGCGCGCCCGCCGCTGCCGGAGCGGCTCGATGCGATGAACGCCTCGGTCGAACGCATGCTCGACGGGCTCAATCGCGTCCTCAAGACCGGCACGATCGGCGCCGCGCTGCGCTACATGAACGAGCCTTCGCGCATCGCCGAAGGTCAAGCGTTCTATCGCACGCTGCTGCTGTTCGGCAATGGTCTCGAACAACCGGGAGCGGCGCTGCTCGACGCCTGGGCAGCGCGCAACAATGCGATCTGCGCGCGGCTCGTGCAACTCGTCAAACGCGACGACCGCGTCGTCGTCGTGTACGGCTCGGGACACGCGTATCTGCTGCGCCAGTGCGTGCGCGAGATGCCGGGATTCAAGCTGATCGAGGCAAACGACTACCTGCCGCGGTAGCAGGCTGAACCCCTCTCCCTGCGGGAGAGGGGTGAGGGTCCGGTTTTGTATCGACGCCGATAAATAGCCCGACCCTCATCCGATGGGCAGGAGCCCAAGGCCTCGAAGCCCATAGATGGCCAAGAGAGCCGGCACTGCGCGCCACCCCTCCGAGGGGAGAAGGGAACAGCTCTTGCTAACCGCCGGAGTTCAGCGATTCCATTGCCGCACGCGCCGCGGCCATCGCTGCCTTTGGATCGGCGAAACCGCCTTGCGTCGCGAGCACGTCGCGCTTCGCATCGAGCACCTTGAAGGCGAAAGCGTCGGCCTCGCGGAACACTACGGGCTGCAGCGCCGGCTTTTCCGCACGCTCGCTTTTCGTTTCTGCTGCCGCTGCTGCCGGAACGCAACGAGCGCAGTCCGACCGCATGCCGCAGGCGCTCGATGAAGGGCCGCGACAGCGCACGCGCGCGCTCGGCGCCGGCGAGCAACGCATCCTCGATTCGTTCCGGCGTGCCGCGATCAACGCCTCGTAGCGTTCGCGCAGTGGCGCCAATTCGTGCATCGATGCGCTCGAACAATTTCTGTTTGGCATCGCCCCAGCCGATGCCGTCCGCGTATGCCTTGCGCATCGCCGCGGTTTCATCCGCCGACGCGAACGCCTGATAGATGCTGAAGATGTGCGACTCGTCGGGATTCTTCGGCTCGCCCGGCATCTGCGAGTTGGTGACGATGCCGAGGATCGCCTTGCGCAGATCCTTCTGCGGCAGCCAAAGCGGAATCGTGTTGTCGTAGCTCTTCGACATCTTGCGGCCGTCGAGGCCGGGCAATGTCGCCACGTTGTCCTCGATCGCGGCTTCCGGCAGCGTGAAGTAGTCGCTGCCATACAGATGATTGAAGCGCTGGCCGATGTCGCGCGCCATCTCGATGTGCTGGATCTGGTCGCGCCCGACCGGCACCTGGTTCGCGTGGAACAGCAGGATGTCGGCGGCCATCAGCACCGGGTACATGTACAGGCCGGCATTGACGCCGGCATCGGGATCGTCGCCCTTGCCGCGGTTGTCGTCGGTCGCGGCCTTGTACGCATGCGCGCGATTGAGCAGGCCTTTCGCCGTGACGCAGGTCAGGAGCCAGGTCAGTTCGGGGATCTCGGGAATATCCGACTGGCGGTAGAAATATACTTTTTCCGGATCGAGCCCGCAGGCGAGCCAGCTCGCGGCGATCTCCAGCGTCGAGCGCTGGATGCGCGCCGGATCGTCGCACTTGACCAGCGCGTGATAGTCGGCGAGGAAGAAGAACGACTCCGTAGCCGGCGTCGCGGCTGGCGGCAATCGCCGGACGGATCGCACCGACGTAATTGCCCAGATGCGGCGTGCCGGTGGTCGTGATGCCGGTCAGGACTCTGCGCTTGCTCATGCGGCGTACGGAATTTCCTCAGGTGTATGCGGAGTTTACGCGAACCGCCGCGTCCACGCTGCCATGCAGCAAACAGAGTCAACCCCGACGGCGTACGACCTGCGTTTCATCGGGCACCTAAGCCAACGAAGGAGTCGCCATGAAATTCTTGTTGTCCGCCGCTGTCGCCGTCGCCTTGTCCTTGTCCGCCGCCGCGCAGGCCGGATCGCTGGTCGATATCACGGTGATCGATCGCGATACCGGCGCGACCCTGCCCGCCCACAGCCACGACGGAAAACTCTTCATCGCCGGCACGCCGGGCCATCGCTATGCGGTGCGCCTGTACAACCGCAGCGGCGCTCGCGTGCTGACCGTGCTGTCGGTCGACGGCGTCAATGCGATCACCGGGCAGACGGCCAACCCGCAACAATCCGGTTACGTGCTCGATGCGTATCAGAGCACCGAAGTCGACGGCTGGCGCAAGGACATGTCCGAGATTGCGCAGTTCAATTTCACAGCACTCGACAACAGTTACGCGGCGCGCACCGGCCGGCCGAACAATGTCGGCGTGATCGGCGTCGCCGTGTTCCGCGAAAAGCCGCCAGTCTGGCGCGAGCGCGACGACAAGATCTCGATGCGCGAAGCCGCGCCGGCGCAGCCGTATGCCGCCGACGCAGCGACGGCCGCATCACCGCCACCTGCATCCAACGCAACGGAACGCGCGAAGTCCAGCAACGCACCCGCCGGCGCCGCTAAAGACTACGGTGGCGTGGCCGCACAGCGCCCGGTGCCGAAGCCCGAGGAAACACTCGGCACCGGCCACGGCGCACGCGAATCCTCATACGCCAGCTACACCACGTTCGAGCGCGCCGGTTCCAGCCCCGACGAAGTCGACTCGATCTGGTACGACAGCTATCGCAACCTCGTCGCGCGCGGCGTGATCCCGCAGCCGCGGCCGATCGCGGTCGAGCCGCAGCCGTTTCCGAATCATTTTGTACCGGATCCGGCGGGTTGAGCCGCATCAATGCCACGGTGAGGCGACGAAACGCTCCGACGACAGCCGGCACGGGCAAGCCGCGCTGACGAAGAGTAGACTGAAGGCCTCGGTTGCGGCAGAGGGACGACCGTGTCCACGAAGCTGAAGCTGCCGTCACTGCTCGTGCTGTCGGCGGCGCTGAGTCTTATCCCGACCTGCGGCATCGCCCGATCCTTTGATCGGACGACGCTGCCCGCGTTGGCCCGGATGAAGGCCGGCGACGCGCTGACGATCGACGCGTTTCCGGCCGGACCAACGCGCCGTGCGACGATCCAGTTTCAGAAGGTGCCGATCTACGCAGATGGCGCGCACATCTACGTCGATTCCGGCGACAGCCGCAAGGAAATCGTCCGCAGCAATCGCCTCTTCCTGCGCGGTTACTCCGACGACGGCAGCGCGCGCGTCGCGATCGTCCTGAATCCCGACGGCAGTTTCGCGTCAGGAGCCGGCAACGGGCCGGAAGGTTCGTTTGCTCTGCACCGAGGCGAGGGAGGCAATGTCAATCTATTGACTGCACAGACACTCAGCTCGCTGCTGCCGGCTGGCGTCAAGATCGACTTCGACTGCGCCAACAGCCGCGAACCGATGGACGTGCATGCGCTGAGCAACCCGCCCGCGTCTTCGCTGACACCGTCGCAGGTGGCGGCGGTGTCGCACAACCTGCGGTTCGCCGTCGTCGCGCTCGATACCGACAGCAAATTCATGGCGCTGTTCGGCAACAACACGACCAGCGCGGCGAACTGGATCGCCGGCATGTTCAACACGATGAACCTGATGTACGAGCGCGACTTGCTCGTGCGCCTGGAGATCGGCACGACGATATTCCGCACGAATGCCGCCGGCGATCCGTATGCGTCGTTCACGCCGAACGCTTCGACGTCGCAGCTCGACACGTTCGCCAATTACTGGGAGAACAACTACAGCAGTGGAGGAAACAAGATCACGCGCGCGTTTGCGGCATTGCTGTCCGGCGCCTATCCGGCCTCGGGCGGCGGTTGTGGCTATTCCGGAATCGCTTGGATCAACCAGTATTGCCAGAACGGATTCGCCCAGAACACCGATACGGTCGGCAGCTATAGCGTCGATCAGATCTGCGCGGACCTCTCGATCGATCCCGACGGCAGCTTCGACGCGCTGATGCTCGGCCACGAACTCGGCCACAACTTCGGCGCATATCACACGCACTGCACCAATGCGAGCACCGGTATCCCAAGCGGAACGAATACTATCGACAAATGCTTCAGCGGCGAATCGGTCAGCTACAACAACATGTCGGTCGCCTGCTACTCGGGGCCGACGAGTTGTCCGGCCAGCGGACCCGGTGCGCCGGCCGGCACGATCATGAGCTACTGCAACCTGTTCAACTCCGGTAACGGTTGCGGCCCCGACGGGCAGAACGTCCTCAATTTCCACCCGACGCAGATCAACGACGTGCTGCTTCCGCAAATCGTCTCGGTCGTGGCGAGTCAACCGGGCTGCCTGAACTCGATCGACGATATTTTCTACAGCGGATTCGAATGAGCCGGCTCTTGCCTGCTGCCACGAGATTTATTCACCCGACGAGGAGAAAGCCCGCGCAACTTCACTCGCGCATCAACGTCGACTTGCCGAACAGGCTCTCGATCAGGTCGACAGCAAGCTTCGCGGTCTGGTTGCGGTGATCCAGTGACGGATTGAGTTCGACGACGTCGAGCGAGCCGAGCCGGCCGGTGTCGGCGATCATCTCCATGCACAACTGCGCTTCGCGGTAATTCGGTCCGCCCGGAATCGTCGTGCCGACGCCCGGCGCGATGTCCGGATCGAGGAAGTCGACATCGAAGCTGACATGCAGGTGCGTGTCCGCATCGACACCTTCGAGCGCCTCCTCCATCGCGCGGCGCATGCCGACTTCGTCGATGTAGCGCATGTCGTAGATGTCGAGGCCGAGGTCGCGCACGAGCTTTTTCTCGCCGGCGTCGACCGAACGGATACCGATCTGACGGATGCTGTCCGGCGTGATCGCCGGGCTGCTGCCGCCGAGCTCGGTCAGCTCGCGCGGACCTTGGCCGCATAGGCACGCGACCGGCATGCCGTGGATATTGCCGGACGGCGTGATGACCGACGTGTTGAAGTCGGCATGCGCGTCGAGCCAGAGGATGCGCAATTTCTTTCCGCTTTCGCGGCAATGGTGCGCAACCGCCGTGATCGAGCCGATCGCGAGGCAGTGATCGCCGCCAAGCATGATCGGCAGGCGTTGTTCGCTCAGCTCCTTCGACACCGCGCGCAATACTTCGAGGTTCCAGGCGACTACCTGCGGCAGATGCCGGTAGCCCGCCGTCGGCGGCAGCCACGGGTTGTGCGGGCCGAACAGGTTGCCGCGATCGAGCACGTCGAGCCCGCGCGCGAGCAGCGCCTCGGCGATGCCGGCGACGCGCAGCGCCTCCGGGCCCATCGACGCGCCGCGATCGCCGGCACCGATGTCGGTCGGCACGCCGATCAGCGCTACGGGAGGAAATTTGCGCATGCGTATCCCATCGTTTGTCGGCAAGCCTCGCGTTGTTTGACCTCGGCCGCAGCGGGAGTGTGGTCCCGCGCAGCGGCGCACAGCATAGGCTGCCGATCCCGATCCTGCCAGTCATCACGTTGTCGCCGACGACTGCTATTTGCGTTCGATGGCGACGCAGCGTAGCGTCGCGTGCGCAATCAGACTCCGGAGTGCAGCGCCATGAGCAGCCTCGTCGATACCGTGTTGGCTCACCTCGACGATCCGCAGATCGCACAGATCGCAGCGCAGCTGGGCACCGACCCGACAACAGGCGCGCGCGGCCATAGAGCATGCCGTGCCGCTGATCGTCGGCGGCATGGCGCAGTCGGCGAGCACGCCGGACGGAGCCGGTGCGCTGCACACCGCGCTGGGCGATCACACCGGCCAGAGCATCTCCGACGTGCTCGCCAGCGTGCTCGGCGGCGGCGCGGCTGCCGGAATCGGCGGCGGCATTCTCGGCCACATCTTCGGCGCCAATCATGATGCTGCCAATCAGGGGCTCGGCCAGGCGACCGGCCTGGGGCAACAGAATGCCGGCCAGCTGATGGCCATACTGGCGCCGATCGTGATGGCGGCGCTGGCAAATCATGTGCAGCGTGGCGGCATCGACTCGGGCGCGCTGGGCGGCATGCTCGGCCAGCAATCGCAGCAGATCCAGCAAGGCGGCGGGCTGATGGGCGGCCTGCTGAACGCCGTGCTCGGCCATAGCGGCGGCAATCTCGACCTATCCGGCCTGCTTCAGGGTGCCGGCGGCCTGTTCGGATCGATGAGCCGGCGCTAGCGCGGCCATATCGTTGAGCTTTTGCGCCCGCAACGTCCGGGGTCGCATGGCGGAAAGCTGCGCGATCGGCGGCCGCGACTCCAATCGGACTTACAAGAAACTGACAAGTACGTCGCTTACCAAACCTGCAGATTTTCTATACGCTTGTACGCAATTAGTTCCGGGGGGAACGGATGTCTGCCGGTTACGAACCGATGGCGACGCCGATTAGTGCAGGACACAGCCTGATCTCGCGGATTGCCCAGGGCGATCGGCAGGCCGAGGCGGAGTTCGTGCGCCAGTACGAGCACGGCGTGCGCGTGCTGGTGCGCAGGCATTGCCGGCCGGGCGATCCAGTCGTCGACGATCTGGTGCAGGACGTGCTCAGCGGTGTGCTCGAGCGTCTGCGCGCCGGGGCAATCCACGATCCCGTCGCGTTGCCGGCCTACGTGCAGTCGGCCGTCGTCTACGCGACCAGCGCGGAGTACCGGCGGCGTCGCCCCACGCAAACCGATGCGGTGGTCGAACAGATTGCCGACAACGAAACTCCGGGCACCCGCCTGGATGCGTCACAGCTCGCCGGCTTCCTGCGCGACGTGCTTGCCGGAATGCCGGTCGCCCGCGACCGCGAGATCCTGCGGCGCTTCTACCTCGAAGAGGAAGACAAAGACTCGGTCTGCCGGGCACTTGCGATCGATCCGGGACATTTTCATCGGGTGATGTTCCGCGCCCGCGAGCGTTTCCGCCTGCTCGTCGAACAGGCTGGCATACAGGGTGTGGGGTGAGACAAATGCGCTCTTGCCGACACTTTCGCGTACACGGGGAATTGATTTCGATCCCACGGAGCTTCGAATGACCCCGACTACATCGCTTGCACGGATGAACGCCTGGCTGGAACAGGCTTGGCTGACGCGTTACCTTGACCGGCAACTCGCCAGCGACGAAGTGACGTGGTTCGAGGCCTACGTACTGGACAAGCCAGAGTTGCTGGCGATGATCGACGCAGATACCCGTTTTCGCGATGCTCTGGCGGACGACCCGACGATGCGACACAGGGAGCGGTCCGTCGTTGAGGAAAGCCGCCAGGGCAGAGCGACTGCGCACGGCGAAGCATCCGGCGATGAACACGATGGCCCGCGCTTCAGCGAACAGCCGACAGCCATCACGCAGCCGACCGGGACCATTTCGAGCGATTTGCATTCCGAGTCCGCGCGCACGCCGGATGAACAGCCCACCGCGCTGGCTCGCGCTGGCCGCTGTGTTGCTGGCCGGCGTTGGCGTCGGAGGAATCGGCATCCAGTCGTTGTCGCCGCGCAGTTCCGCACCGGAGATCGTGGCGAATCCGACGCGGATCATCTACGACACGATGCGCGGCGAAGTCACTCCGCCGCGCATCGAGCACGGCGACAGCCGCTCGCCATACGTTCTCGTCGAAGTCGCCGTGCCGCCCGGCGCGGAGCACATCGTCTTGAACATGGACGGACTTCAGGAGCCGGTTACCGTGTCGTCGGAAGGATTCGTGACTTTTCTCGCTGCGCGGAAGAACCTCGCTGCCGGGACCGCGGCGTCGATCAGCTATGCACGGCGCGGCAGTTCCGATGTCACGACGCTGCAACTGCAGCCGGTCGACCAGTGAGTCCTGCGGTCCAGCAGCAGCACATTTCGAGGTGTCGATGCCGTGCCGGGCCCGTCACCATTCCAGGAAGCGGAATGGCAGCGTTGCTCCGCTGACTACTTTCCCTTGATACGGTGCGCATCAGGCGACTGCATCCAACGTTCGCTCAATCAACAAAGGGGGTTGATATGAACAGCAAGACGCAACTCTGCAAGGCGCTTTGCCTGGTCTTGGCCGGCGCCATCGCCTATGCCGGCGACACTGGCGCAGCACCCGCGAAACCGAAGCCAAAACCGGCGCCGAAAACAACAGCGGCGAAGAAGCCCGACTGCATCCTCACGCTCAGTTGCGCGACGCTGCATCCGGACTCGCTCGCCGACACGCTGACGCTGCGGCCGGGCAAGGACAAGGTCGCGATCCGCGCTGCGAAGAACCCGGAGAATTTCCTGACGATGAAGGGCGTCACGCTGGGCCTGACTTACGGCGAATGCGGCGACATCGATGAAGTCAACAAGCCGATGCCGGACGACGTGATGATGGTCTCGCCGAACGCCGACGGCACTTACAACCTGACGCTGACCGCCGACGGTGCGACCGCGCCGAAGTTGCGGGTCGACAAGCTGGACGCTCAGCCGCCCCGATTGACCCATCCGAAGGACCCGATCGAATTCCTCTCCGGTACCTACACGGGCAAGAACGGAAGCTACGAATTCGCCGTGTACTTGCTCGATCGCAAGCCGTACAGCACGGCCAATTTCCAGAAGCAGTATCGCCTTGAGGTCTTCGGCGCCACCTGCACCGCTGCGCGGCCGGAGCAGCCGGGCAACATCGACCACAAGGCACCGCTCGATTCGGCGGCCAAGGTGGCAGCCACAAGCGATCTGAAGAACCCGCGCGTCAACCGCTGCGAAGGGCCGATCGGCCAGGGCGGCCAGCCGCCGTGGCCGGGATGATTGCCTTACACTAGCGGAATGCCGTTCCGACTGGTGTAGGCGAGCTTGCGGATACTCCTGCTGGGCGCGTTATGTCTGCTGTCAGAAGCCCAGGCGCAACCGAGTGGGGTGCCGCTGTCATGTGCGGAGGCATCGCAGTCACACTCGATAGAGTTGCCTCGCGACGGCTCGGATCTGCACCTGCGGATTTCCGCCGGCCCCGCCTGGCTGGAGATCGAGGAAGCCGGCCAGCGCGTCGCGCTACCCGATGCGCCGGCCGAAGCCGTCGTCGTCCCGCACCCGTTGCGCTATGGCTGGCTCTGGCTACCGGTGGACGCTGGCGCGACGATCGCCTTGCGACGTCTTGCCGCGCGCAACCATGCATCGGCGCAAGTCAGGGCGACCCTGCATTGTTCGGCGACGCCTGAACTGCTCACGCAATTGGCCTGGCTCAGACGCGCCGGCGAAGTCGGCGCGTCGCTCGATACTCCCTCGGACGCAGAACATCTCGCACAATCGCTGGCCGCGATCCGCAAGCTCGATGACGACGCCCCCGGTCCGCGGCAACATGCCGTCGCGCTGCATTTCACGGCCGAAGTGCTCGCCGCGAACGGCCGCAGCAAGGAGGCGATCACGGCGTTCGCAGCATCCGAACAGGCGTGGATCGCGCTGCACGATCGCGATCGTGCGCTCACCGCGCAACTGGGACGGATCGAGAGACTGTACGCGATCGACCAGCACCAGGCGGTGCTCGAGCAGACGCCTGACCCGGCGAACCTGCGTGGCCCGCAATCGTATTTCGCGACGCGCCTGGAAAATCCGCGCTGCCTGAGCCTGCAGTCGCTCGGCAAGCGCGACGAAGCCGCCAGCTGCTTCAACTGGATGCTGACTCACTATCGCGCACTGGACGAGATCGACGATTACTTGGCCGTGGCACAAAGCTATGCCAGCGTGCAGCGCGATCGCGGCGATTTGCAGAGTGCGCAGGAAATCAGCGAGCGCAGCCTCGCGTTGGTCAGCGGGCCGAACGCGCCGATGCTGCGTGGCCGGCTGCGGCTGACGCTCGCGGACCTGGCCATGCGCCGCGGACAGATCGCGCGCGCGTTCACCGACGCCGAATTCGCGCTGAGCGATTTCGAACAGGGCCAATTCGACGACGCAATCTGGCAATCCAGCACGCTGATGTTCACGGCGTCGCTTTACAACCAGGTCGGCGCCCATCAGGAGGCACTCGGCGCGCTCGGCGATGCGGTGAGAATCCTGGTGCCGCTC
>CAVTVN010000021.1:0-29076 GCA_963738115.1 uncultured Gammaproteobacteria bacterium
GCTGGCGAACCTCGAACGCCTCGACGACGGTCGCGCGAACTGGCACCTGACGATCGACGGCACGCCCGACACGCTCTGGACGATGGACATCGGCAGCCTCGCGCTCGATCAGGGCAAGTTCACCTTCTTCGATCATGAGAAAGCCATAGACGTCAGCGGCCACATCGAGTCATTGGGACAATCGATCTCGTTCGACGAACTCGTCACGCAGCAGGTGCGGCAGACGCGCGACGAGGTGCTGTCGCGCATCGGCCCGAAGGCAACGAAGCGCTTCGAGGAGCGCGCGGACAAGCGCGCTCAGGCTTCGGAAAAGCGGCGGCGGCTGCCGCAGCAGTATGAGTTTTCCTGGACAGCACAGGGCACTTTTGCGAAGGAGCCGTTCAAGGGCACCGGCAAACTCGGTGGCGTGTTCTTCCTGCGCAATCCGGATCGGCCGTTTCCGCTGCAGGCCGACGTGCGCATCGGCGATACGCGCATCGCTTTCGTCGGCACGCTGACCGACCCGACTGACCTCGACGCGCTCGACCTGCGCCTATGGCTGGCCGGAAACAACCTGTCGCGGCTTTACGACATCGCCCGGATTCCGCTGCCCAATTCGCCGCCGTACGCGATGGAAGGCCGCCTCGACGGCAGCTTTGCGCGCGGAGAAAAGGATCTGCATTACCGCAACTTCACCGCGCGCATTGGCCAGAGCGATCTGAGCGGCGACCTGGAATACCAGAGCAAGGAGCCGCGCCCGCTGCTGTCGGGCAAGGTCGTATCCGACGAAATGCAGTTTCGCGACCTGGCGCCATTGATCGGCGCGCACGTCGACGACGGTGGGGCGCCGGCAGGAAAGATCATTCCGGTCACGCCGTTTCGTCCCGAGCGCTGGCGCGCGATGGATGCCGACGTGCAATTCAGCGGCGACCACGTGTTTCGCGATTCCGAATTGCCGATCCACAAGGTCGAGACGCAGGTCCGCATGGACGATGCCGTGCTCACGCTTGCACCATTGAAGTTTCGTTACGCTTGGGGCGATGTCGAGTCGACGCTGCGTTTCGACGGCCGCTCCGCGCCGATCAAGGCGACTCTCGAACTGACTGCGCGCGACATGCAGCTCAAGCGCCTGCTGCCATCGATGGGCGCGGACCAGATTACCCTGGGCCGGGCCGACGGCGCGTTGAAGCTGGCTGCCAGCGGCGATTCGATCGGCGCGCTGCTCGGCGCCGCCGGCGGCGAACTCAAGATCGTGCTTGATGGCGGCACGATCAGCAAGGCGCTCATCGAAAAGGCGGGTCTCAACGTGCCCAACATCATCATGGTGAAACTGTTCGGCGACAAGCCGGTGCAGATCGATTGTGCGGTTGCCGACTTCGTCGCCTCTGCGGGCATTTTCGATGCGCGCACTTTCGTCATCGAAACGGACATCGCGCGCATCGACGTGACCGGCAAGGTCGACCTGCGCGCCGAAAGCGTCGATCTCGTCGTGCGTCCGCGCAGCAAGAGCCTGCGCTTGCTGTCGCTGAATTCGCCGCTGCACGTCAAAGGTCCATTCAAGGACGTCGACGTCAGCATCGACAAGGGGGTGCTGCTCACCCGCGCTGCCGCTGCCATCGGCCTGGCCGTAGTGGCGGCGCCGGCCGCCGCGTTCGTGCCGCTGACGACGACGAGCTTCGGCGGCGGCGAAAACCGCTGCACGGCGGCGAACACCGAGATGCCGAAACCGACGACGCACGCGTCCGCGCCGAAGGCCAAGAAATAACGCGAGTTCGAACGCGGGATGTCAAACGCGCGGCCGCAGGCAGATAATCCCCTCATGCAAAAGCCGGCGGCACCCACGATCGAAGTCATCGAGGCCGATATCACGACGCTGCAGGTCGATGCGATCGTGAACGCGGCAAACGAAACGCTCCTCGGCGGCGGCGGCGTCGACGGCGCCATCCATCGCGCCGCCGGCCCCGAACTTCTGGCAGCCTGCCGCGCGCTGCCGCAGGTGCGGCCGAACGTACGCTGCGTCACCGGACAGGCGCGCATCACACCCGGGTTCCGCCTGCCGGCGAAATTCGTGATCCATACGGTCGGGCCGGTCTGGCGCGACGGCGAATTCGGCGAACCCCAACTGCTCGCCAACTGCTATCGCGAATCGCTGCGCCTGGCGCGCGAGAACGGCGTCGGCAGCATCGCCTTTCCAGCGATCAGTTGCGGCGTCTATGGCTACCCGCTGAATGCTGCGGCTATAGTCGCCGCGCGCGAAGTACGCGCCTGCGTTGCGGCACATGCATTGCCCAGCCGCATCATCTTCTGCTGTTTCGGCGCGAGCATTGCAAACTTTTTTCGGCGTGCGCTGGACACCGGCGCGGGCTAGCCGGTAACAGTCGATTCAGCGCCCGCATCGCTGCGCTGTCCGCTGGAGAATGGGCCGGCGCCAGCGGAGTATGATGTGATGCAGGCTTTCCGGAGGACGATCATGAACCCGCGTACTTCCACGCCTTTTGCCTTCGCGATGTGGCGCACGCTCGCGTGCGCGGTGCTTCTGATGTTCTTTTGCACGAACGGCGCAATTGCGGCCGAGACTGCAATTCCGCTGTCGCAGGCGCAGTTCGGCGGTCAATGCACCGAGGGGCTCGCGACCGGCCGCCACGTCATGACCGATTGCTCGGTCACCTGGAAGGACAAGGACGACAAGCTCTACTGCTTCAAGAACGAAGCGGCGAAGACCGAGTTCCTCAAGGACCCGCAGGGCAACCTCGAGCGCGCGCGCACGTTCATCGCGGCGAGCAACGTACAGTCGACCGAAGAGGCGATGACCTACTTCGACAGCAACGACGCCGAGACGGTCGTCAAGTCGCACATCGAGGAAAAGCTCAAGGCAAACGGCGGCGTCTATCCGCTCGTCGATGCAACGAACGGCGAGCAACTCAAACTTGCGTTCGACGGCATCGATTTCACGCGCACGATCGACGGCTACGGTTTCTTTCCTGACGTGAAATTCCACGACGCGAAGGACGCGCAGAAGAAATACCTCGTCGACTTCTGGGTCGTGCCGGTCGGCGGCCAACTGCAGATCCAGGAAACGCGCATCTACCAGGCGCCGATGCAGCAGGAAGGCAAGTGGGTCACGACCGCGCGCCAGCCGATACCTTGGTGGTGGATTCCGGCATCGGAGCATCCGGGCCACGTTGCGCAGAAACGCAGCTGGGAAGTCATGTCCGCGGTCGAGCAGAATGCGCTGCAGGCGAGCCTGAAGGACGGCGGCGTGTTCAAGCTCAAGGACGACAAGACCGGCAAGCAGCTCGACCTGCAGTTCATCGACACGCATCAGCCGATTCGCCAGCTCGACGACAACGGCCACTTCTTCGCCTGCACCGATTTTCGCGCCGTCGGCACCAAGGACCAGATCTACGATGTCGATTTCTGGATCAGCGAGAAGGACGGCAAGATGAGCGTAGACCAGGTCAAGGTGCACAAGGTGCCGGAGCTGAAAAACGGCCAGTGGGTGCAGATCGAGCGCTACAGCTGGAAGGACCTCGGCAACTCGCACGTCGTGCCCTGATCCACTCCTGCCAGCCGGAAGGGAAAACGCACGCCCATCAGCAACATTGAGCGATTCGAGGTATAAACAAAAACGGGCGCCGCAGCGCCCGTTTCGCGTCGAGGTTCGATCAAGCCTTCAGGCGGCTTTCTGCCATTGACCGAGCGCGGCCAGGCCGTTTTCCTTCGCGCGCAGCGCAACGATCTTCTGCGCTTCGACGAAGTTCTTGTCCATGTCCTTGGCCCACAGCTTGAGCGCGGCCGACTGCATCGCGCGGCCATAGCTGAACGACAGCGGCCACGGGTGCGGGCCGATCTGGTTCATCGCGTTGAGGTGCGCTGTCGCCTGCTCGTCGGTCTGTCCGCCGGACAGGAACACGATGCCCGGCAGCGCTGCCGGCACGGCCGCCTTCAGGCAGCGCACGGTCGCTTCGGCGACTTCCTCGGCGCTGGCCTGCTCCGCGCAGCTCTTGCCGGAAATGACCATGCTGGCCTTGAGGATCGTGCCCTCGAGCATGACGTTGTGCTCGTACAGCGAACCGAACAGCGAACGCAGCGTCGCCTCGGTCACGTCGTAGCAGACTTCGATGTCGTGCTCGCCGTCCATCAGCACCTCGGGCTCGACCATCGGCACGATGCCGGCTTCCTGGCACAGCGCCGCATACCGCGCCAGCGCGTGACAATTCGCTTCGATGCAGGTGCCGCTCGGTGCATCGTCGGCGATCGTGATGACCGCGCGCCATTTGGCGAACTTCGCGCCGAGACGCGCGTATTCGTTCAGGCGCTCGCGCAGACCGTCGAGACCCTCGGTCACGACTTCGCCGGGAAAGCCGGCCAGCGCCATCGGACCCTTGTCGACCTTGATGCCGGGCAGGATGCCGTTGTCGAGCATGAGCTTGGTGAACGGCACTTTGGCCTTCGTCGCCTGCCGGATCGTTTCGTCGTACAAAATTGCGCCGGAGATGTGCTCGGACAGTTTCGGCGCCGTCAGCAGCATCTCGCGATAGGCACGGCGGTTTTCCTCGGTGCTTTCGACTCCGACCGTGTCGAAGCGCTTCTTGATGGTCGCGTTGGACTCATCGATCGCGATGATGCCCTTGCCAGGCGCAACCATCGCCTGCGCGATCTGCTCGAGCTGCTCGATACTCATGACGAAACTCCGCTGTTTGCATTGCGTGCGCGGCCGACCCGGGGCCGCGGGGGCGCGGATTATAGCGCCAGACCGGCGCCAAAGTCCCTGAATTTCCCGTGCCGGCCTATTTGGCGCCCGCCATGAAATCCGGAAGACTGCAAGGATCGAGCACCCGTTTGCGTTCAGCCAGGTCGGCCGACGCAGTCGATTCGGCACCGGGCGCGTTGAACGGCATGACGACGTAGGTGATGACCGGGGTCCTGCCGGCGTTGTCCGTCGTCGGCGCAAAGCGCATGCCTTTCGCGACGTTGGCAGCGACCTTGCCGAGCGGCCCCGGCGGCACGACGCGTTCGAGCTTGACGTGGCTGGTCGTGCCGTTCTTCTCGATCACGTAAGACACGGCCACGCAGGTTGGAGTGTCGAGGCCATAGCCCGAATTCGGAACGTTTGCCTGTGCCGAGTTCGAGTCGAGCAGCCAGTAACGGGCCAGTCGATCCGGCGGGATTTTCTGCACGCCGGCGGGAAGCGCATCGACCACGGGCGCGGCGGCAAGCATCGGTTGCGCCACCGCCGCGAGCATCGGCAGCAACAGCCGGCGGAGTGCGCTTGAAGGTGTCATGACTCGTGCTCCGTTGTGCGGTTCGGCTGCAGCGATGCTGCCGGCGCAGAAAAGTTGTCGACCTTGCAATGCGCGGAGATTTCCTCCTGAAACGTCTTGCTGTGCAGCCCAATTTCGGCAACCACGGTGACCTTCGCGTAAGTACTGATGGATTGGCGCTTCTCGTTTGCCGCGGTCGGCACGTAGCGCCAGTGCGACACATTTTCCAGCACGTTCTTTTCGAATTGAGCGCGGATATCGTCGCTGTCCTGCCGTGCAATGAACGAATTCAGGATTCTCGGTGATTGCGCCTTGCCGTCGGCGTCGATCGTGAACGCAAACGCAACGCAACCGCTCGCGGCGACCCGAATCGCCGACTTCGGGAACAGTTTCGGCGCCTGGCCCTCGTTCTTCGTCCGTGTCCAGTAATCGGTGACGTGAGTTTCCTCGACGGCCAGCGGAGAATCGCTTGCTTCGGCCGCATTGAGCAACGGGAAACCGAGGATTGACCTGATCGCCAGGAACGCCGCTGCAAGGCGGATACCGATACCCAGAATCGAGTACAGCGAAGTGCGCATACGCATCTCCCTTTTTACGTAGCCGCGACGCTCGCGGAACTATAAATCGCCGAGCCCTTCGGCGACGCCGCCTGGCCCGACGCGCAACAACTTCAGCGTGTTCGTGCCGCCATGCTGGCCGGTGTGGTCACCGTGGGTGAGGATCACGCGATCGCCCTCGGCGAGACGCTGCATGTTGTACAAGTGCTGGATCGCCGCCTTTGCCGCGTGTGCGGGATCGACGCCGTGCGGATCGAAATCGACCGGCGTCACGTCGCGGTACAGCATCATGCGCCGGCGCGCACCTTGGCGCCGCGACAGCGCGTAGATCGGCACGCTCGAACGGTAACGCGACAGCCACTGCGCGGTGCCGCCGGATTCGGTCAGCGCGACGATCGCGCGCGTACCGATCTGTCCGGCGAGGAACATCGCCGCGCGCGCGATGGCCTGGTCGGGCCGGTCGACATTCTTGTTCACGAGCGCATTCGTGTTCAGATCGTCGGTCGGCTCGAACTGGCGCTCGGCGCCGAGGCAGACGCGGCGCATCGCCGCAACGGCCTTGTCCGGATGCTTGCCGGCGGCGGTTTCCTGCGACAGCATCACCGCATCGGTGCCGTCGAGCACGGCGTTGGCGACATCGAGCACTTCGGCGCGCGTCGGGATCGGCGATTCGACCATCGACTGCATCATCTGCGTCGCCGTGATCACGACCTTGTTGCGCGCCAGCGTCTCGCGGATGATTTTCTTCTGGATGCCGGGCAGTTCGGCGTCGCCGATCTCGACGCCGAGATCGCCGCGCGCAACCATGACCGCATCGCTGGCATCGATGATTTCAGCGAGCGCGACAATTGCCTCGGCGCGCTCGATCTTGGCGACCAGCGCGGCCTTGCCGCCGGCGGCGCGCAGGAGGCTGCGGCTTTCGTTGATGTCGGCGGCGGACTTGGCGAACGAGATGGCGAGGAAATCCGCGTCGAGCTTGGCCGCCAGGCGGATGTCGAGCTTGTCCTTCTCGGCCAGCGCCGTCAGCGACAGGCCGCCGCCGAGCCGGTTGATGCCCTTGCGATCCGACAGCGCGCCGCCGATCAGCACGGTCGTGCGGATCGTCGTGCCATCGATCGCGTCGACCTTGAGCGAAATCAGGCCGTCGTCGAGCAGCAGGGTATCGCCCGATTTTACATCTTTATACAAATTCAGATAGCTGACGCCGACTCGGTTGACGTCACCCGGCAAGGCATTGGCGTCGCATTCGAGGGCGAACGGACTGCCCGGCTCGAGCAGCACCGGCGCAGCAGCGAACTTGGCGATACGGATCTTCGGCCCCTGCAGATCGGCGAGGATCGCGACCTCCTGGCCGAGCGACACAGCCGTCTCGCGCGCCTCGCGCGCGCGGCGTTCATGATCCTCGGGCGCGCCGTGGGAAAGATTCAGGCGTACGACATCGACACCTTCGGAGAGTATCTGCCGCAGCATGCCGGGCGCGTCGGTGGCCGGCCCCAGCGTGGCGATGATCTTGGTGCGGCGGACTTGCGTTTCCATATGCTCCGACTCGACTCGTGGTCAAGCGGATAAACTAGCACAGCGCGATGAACGCGGTATGCATATATGCCGCAAGCCGGCAACGCATACGAATGCGTCGCCGACCGGCCACGCCATGAGTGGCCTTTGGCCTGCCGAAGCCTGTCGAGGTAGGCACCAGAGAACCCCTGCGCGCCCTGCGGCGCATCGGCGCGGTTCCGGCCTCGGCCAGTTGCCGACACCGCGACGCCGAAAGATACCCTTGCGCCGCAACGTTATAGTATATCATTACGTCCTTTCCCTGCTGGCTAAGCACCTCGATGCTTGAGAGACGGGCCACATTGCCCATCCAGGCGACATGTCGCGCGGTTCGAAGACGAACGCCGGCGTTCCGCGCGCGTCCATATTTTTGCGCCATATCATCCTGGGTCCTTGCGGGCTCGCTGCTCCTCGCGGGCTGTGCCGTCGGTCCGGATTTCGAGAAGCCCCCGGCGCCCGATGTCTCCGGCTACTCGGCCAAGCCGGCGTCGGCTACCGCCGCAACGCCACGTGTTGCCGGCGGCGACGCACAGAAATTTATCCAGGACGCCGACATTCCCGGCGACTGGTGGGCGCTTTTTCACTCTGAACACCTCAACGAACTGATCGAGCAATCGCTGAGCAAGAATCCCGATCTCAAGTCGGCACAGGCCGCGCTGACTGTGGCAAAGGAAAACGTGCTCGCACAACGCGGCGCTTACTATCCAGGCGTCAACGCAGGTTTTTCGGCGAGCCGCCAGCGGCAACCAGGGACGCTGGCGCCGGTGCCGAGCAACAATGCCGTCCTGTACAACCTGTTCACGCCGCAGCTCAGCATCTCGTATGTGCCGGACGTCTTCGGCCTGAACCGGCGCACCGTGGAGTCGCTGCAAGCACAGGCGGATCAGACTCGCTTCCAGATGATCGCCACCTACACGACGCTGACGTCAAACCTCGTCGTCGCGGTCATCCAGGAGGCGGCGTTGCAGGCGCAGATCGACGCGACGCACGAACTCGTCGATCTCAATGCGAAGATGGTCGAAATCCTCAAGTACCAGTTCGCCCAGGGTTACGCGGGCGGCCTCGATCTGGCGGCGCAGGAAGCGCAACTCGCGCAGATCAATGCGACCTTGCCGCCGCTGCTGAAACAACTTGACCAGCAGCACGATCTCATCGCCGTTCTCGCCGGCGGGTTCCCGGCCGAAGCGCCGCCCGAGAAGTTCGATCTTGCCAGCCTGCAACTGCCGGTCGATCTGCCGCTCAGCCTGCCGTCGACGCTGGTTGCGCAGCGTCCCGACGTGCGCCAAGCCGAAGCCAACATGCACGCTGCCAGCGCCCTGATCGGGGTCGCCGAAGCGAACCGCTTGCCGAACATCGAACTGACGGCCAATGCCGGCAACACCGCACTCGCCATCGATCAGGTATTCAACATGGGCACGAGCTTCTGGAGCATCGGCGCCAACCTGACGGCGCCGATTTTCGAAGGCGGCAAGCTGATGCACCAGCAACGCGCGGCCGAAGCGGCATACACGCAAGCCGCCGAGCAATACCGAAGCACGGTGCTGACGGCATTTCAGAATGTCGCCGACGCGCTGGCGGCCCTCGAGCATGACGCGGAAGGTTTGACGGCCGCTGCGGCCGCGCTTGACGCCGCCAAGGTGACCCTCGATCTATCGCAGCGACAGGAACACGCGGGCTACGCAAACACTCTGGCGCTGTTGAACGCCGAGCAGGCCTATCAACAGGCGCGGATCAATCTCGTCCAGGCCCAGGCCAATCGTTACGCCGACACCGCAGCGCTGTTCCAGGCGCTCGGCGGCGGATGGTGGCATCGGCCCGAATTGGCTCAGGAAAAAAATGAAAACTGACTCGCTCCGACGATTGACGCCGGCCATTCTCACAACAGTGGCGCTGACCGTGTCACTGGCCGGCTGTTCTCAGCCGGGGAACGGCGCGCCACAGACCGCGTCGTCGACCGTGCCGAGCAACGTGAAGCTGACGGACGCGCAACGCCAGCACATTCATGTCTATGCCGTAGCACATTCGAAATTCCACATAACGACCAGCGCCAACGGCATCGTCGATTTCGACAACGATCAGGCAACCAGTGTCATCGCACCATTTTCCGGCCCGGTCACGAAACTGCTCGTCTCGCCGGGTGATCGCGTCAAGAAGGGCGATCCGCTCGCCGAAGTCGTGTCGTCGGATTTCGCAGCCGCGATCGACGCGTACCAGAAGGGCATTGCCACTGCCAACAACAATAGACGGCTTGCCGACATCGACAAGGACCTCGTGCAGCATAACGGCGTGTCGCAGCGCGAGGCGCTGCAAGCGGAAACGGATGCAGTCAGCGCGGAGGCAGACCGCGACGCCGCGTTGCAGGGTCTGCTCTCGCTCGGCGTCGATCCAAAGGTGGTCAAGGAAATCCACGAAGGCCACAAGATCACACGCGTGGAAGGCATGATCCGCGCGCCGATTGCGGGAACGGTGGCCGAACGGCTGATCACGGCCGGTCAGCTTCTGCAAGCCGGCACCACGCCGTGCTTCACCATCGCCGATCTCTCGCGCGTCTGGGTGATGACGCAGGTGTTCGGCGTCGATCTGGCATCGGTGCGGGTCGGTGATTCGGCCGAGATCGACACCGGCAGCGACGCGACCAGGATGCAGGGGAAAGTGGACAACATCGCCACTCTGGTCGACCCGACCACGCGCGCGGTGAGCGTGCGTGTGGTCGTGGAGAATCCGCATGGCCTGCTGCGCAAGCAGATGTACGTGCGCGTGCTGCTCCGCTCGCGTGAGGAAAGCGATGGCCTGCTGGTGCCGACGTCGGCGATCCTGCGTGATGACGAAAATCTTCCGTTCGTGTACGTCGCGCAAGCGGACGGCAGCTTCGCGCGCGCGCGCGTCATGCTCGGAAACCGGCACGAAGACCAGTATCAGATCACGGACGGCTTGAAGCCCGGCGATCAGGTGATGACCGACGGCGGGGTCTTCGTCCAGTTCATGCAGAACCAATGAGCGAGCAACTCTCCTCCAGCGGATCGACGCCACGCACGGCGTCGGCCCTGAACCGCATCATCGCCTCCTCATTACGGCAGCCGTTCATCGTCACCCTGATGATGGTGGTGCTGATCGGCGTCGGAGCGCGTTCGCTGAGCCGCCTGCCGGTCGACGCCTATCCGGACCTCTCACCGCCCAACGTCGAGATCGTCACGCAGTGGCCGGGGCACGCCGCCGAGGAGGTGGAGCGCCTGATCACCGTGCCCATCGAGATCGAGATGACGGGCACGCCGCAGACGACCGACATCCGTTCGACCTCGCTGTACGGACTGTCCGTCGTCACCCTCACGTTCAAGGACGGTACCGACAACTACTTCGCGCGCCAGCAGGTGTACAACCGCATCACCGAGTTGAGCCTGCCCTCCGGCGTGACGCCCTCCGTATCACCGCTGTCCGCGCCGTCGGGCCTGATCTATCGCTACGTGCTGCAGAGTTCCGACCGTTCGCCGATGGAGTTGAAGACGCTCGAGGATTGGGTGATCGAGCCGCAGTACAAATCGGTGGCCGGCGTCGCCGACGATTCCGGGTTCGGTGGCGGCACGATGCAATACCAGGTGCTGCTCGATCCCGCCAGGATCGCCGGCGCCGGCCTGTCGGTGGCGCAGGTGGAAGCGGCGCTCGCCGCCAACAACAGCAACGCGGGCGGCGGATTTTACTCGCAGGGCGGCCAGTTCTACTACGTGCGTGGCACCGGGCGCATGGTCACCGTGGAGGACATCGGCAACGTCGTGCTGGCGGTGAACAACGGCACGCCTGTCCTGGTGAAGGACGTCGGCCGCGTGGTGATCGGTATCGCTCCGCGACTCGGCGAGTTCGGCTACGAGAAGCAGGATGATGCAGTTGAAGGCGTCATCCTGCTGCGCACGGGGGAGAAGACGCAGGACGTGCTGAAGGGTGTCGAAGAGAAAACCAGGCAGCTGAATGAAGAGATCCTTCCGAAGGACGTGAAGGTCGTGCCGTTCTACGACCGCACTGACCTGATAGACCTGACGACCGATGTCGTCGAGCAGAACCTGCTGCGCGGCATGTTGCTGGTGGTCGTCGTTCTCGTCTTCTTTCTGTACAGTTTCCGTGCGGGCCTGATCGTCGCGACGACGATTCCGCTGGCCCTGCTGTTTGCGTTTTTTTGCCTGGACATGCAAGGCGCTTCGGCCAATCTGCTCTCGATCGGCGCCATCGACTTCGGCATCATCGTCGACGGCGCCGTGGTCATGGTGGAAAACATCCACCGCCGGATTGCGCTTCGTCGCGACAGCACGCTCAGCATCATCGAAGTGATCCGTGACGCGGCGGCGGAAGTGGATCGGCCGCTTTTCTTCGCGGTCCTGGTGATCGTGGTCAGCTTCCTGCCGATCTACGTGCTGGCCGGCCCCTCCGGAACACTCTTCAGGCCGATGGCGGATACGATGGTGTTCGCGCTGATCGGCTCGCTCGCGGTGACGCTCGTGCTTCTGCCCGTGGTTTGCATGTGGTCCATGCGCAAGGGCGTGATCGAACGGCGCAACGCCGTGTTCGAGTCGATCAAATCGGTATACATCAAGGGTCTCGATTTCTGTCTCGTGCGACCGTGGGCGACGATCATTGCGTCGACGGTCCTGCTCGCAGCCTCGCTGCTGCTGATTCCACGCATCGGCGCCGAATTCATGCCGCAACTCGACGAAGGCGCGCTGTGGGTGCGCGCGACGATGCCGTACACGATCTCGTACGACGAGTCCGCCAAGATCGCGCCAAAAGTGCGCGAGGTGCTGCGCACGTTCCCGGAAGTGACGACTGTCGCCTCCGAACTCGGCCGCCCCGACGACGGAACCGACCCAACCGGCTTCTTCAATGCCGAGTTCTACGTCGGCCTCAAACCCTACTCCGAATGGAAAGGGTCCTATCGCAACAAGGCTGGTCTGATCGAAGCGGTCGGCAAGAAGCTCGCCGCGTTTCCAGGCGTCGTGTTCAACTATACGCAACCGGCGGAGGATGCAGTCGACGAGGCGGAGACCGGCCTGAAGAGCGCGCTCGCGGTGAAGGTGTTCGGCTCCAGCCTCGAAACGCTCGAGCTGAAAGGCAAGGCCATCAAGCAGGTGCTGGAACACGTGCGCGGCATCACCGATGTCACGCTCGTGCGGGAACTCGGGCAACCGAGCCTCGACATCAACATCGACCGCGCCAAGATCGCCCGCTACGGCATCAATGTCGCCGATATCAATGCGCTGATCACGACTGCCGTTGGCGGTGACGTTGCCACGCAGGTCGTGCAGGGTGAGAAGCAATTCGACCTCGTCGTGCGCCTCGAACAGCAGTACCGCGACAATCCCGAGGAGATCGGCAACATTCCGGTGTCGACGCCGGGCGGGCAACAAATCCCGCTGAAGGAATTCGCGGACATCAAGGTTGTCAATGGCGCATCGTTCATTTACCGCGACAACAACTCGCGCTATATCGGCGTGCAGTTCTCGGTGACCGGACGCGATCTCGCCGGCGCCGTCGAAGATGCCATCGAGCAGGTCAACGGGAAGGTTCAATTGCCCCGAGGATATCGTCTCGATTGGGGTGGCGAATACAAGGAATACACCGCCTCGCGCGCACAGCTCCGCGTCATCCTGCCACTGACCGTGTTCCTGATCTTTCTGCTGCTGTTCATGCTCTACAACAACCTCAAGTTCCCGTTCATTACGGTCCTGGGTGTCATGCTGTCAGCGCCGGTGGGCGGCATCGTCGCGCTGTGGCTCACCGGCACGCCATTCTCCGTGTCATCCGGAATCGGCTTCCTGGCGCTGTTCGGCGTGTCGGTGCAGACGGCGGTTGTATACATTTCCTACGTCAACGAATTGCGGCTCGGCGGTACCGGTCTCGCTGACGCCATTCGCGAAGGCGCGATCCTGCGCCTGCGTCCGATCATGATGACTGCGCTGGTCGCGGCGCTCGGCTTGCTGCCTGCGGCGCTGGCCACGGGAGTTGGTACGGATACGCAAAAGCCGTTCGCGCTCGTCATTGTCAGCGGACTGTTCACTCGTCTGCTGATCAGCGTCTTCCTGATGCCGGCACTCTATGCGCTCGTGGCGCGCGAGGGAGACAGGCTGGAGGTTTGATCACCTGCGCCTTTTTAAAATCCGTGCCTGGACTTGCACGGCGATCCCTACTCAGCGCAGCACCAGCACACTAGAAACTGCTGCGGAAAATCAGATCGTCTTCGGCGCGGCTGACGCTGACGACAAATCCGTTGCCCGACGCTGCCGTCACGGTCACGCCGAAGGCGCCGTTCGGCGCAGTCCAGGTTTCGCCGGACTTGAACATCGAGCCCGCATCATTCGCGACGTCGGCCGGAGGCGATTGGGCGTCGACACTCCAGGCAGGCTCCTGCCGCGTCGTGTCGACTTCGTGGACGATCACGGCGCTGCCGGCCAGAGCGTAGTCGTAGACGTCACCGGCGACGCCCGCGCGCCGCGCCTCGATAATGTAATAGTGCGAAGACGGCGCGCCGGGTAGCGTGACGACGATCATCTGCAGGTTCGTCGAAGCCGCCAGTTCGGCTGCATCGAGTTGCAGGTTCGTATACGTTCCGGCAGCACTGATCGTCAGCTTGCGTGCCGCATCGACCCAGCCGAGCTTGTCGCGATGATAGGCGTTGATGTGTTTGGGCTGCGAGCCGAATGTCGCGTCGCTGATCGCGTTGTCCCACGCGTCGCTCATCACATCCCACGGATTGTCGTACGGATCGGAGTCCTGGTCCGAGTTGTTCGCATGCGGCAGGCCGAAGCCATGACCCATCTCGTGCGCGAGCGGCGCTTCGTGCTGGTAGCCCCATGGCGGTTCCCAGGTCACGCGCCACGAGCCGGTCTTGCCATCCAGCGTCGCATAGCGATTGCCGCCCCAGGCGTAGCCGTCGAGGTCGTCGTTGAACATCTGGTTGATGCCGACGAATGTCGAGAAGTTGACCGTCGAGTCAGCCGCAGCGGTGCAGTCGGCGAACAGCTTGTTCAGATCGGCGGAGCCGCTGGCGGTCAGGTAATAGCTGCGCGGATGCGGCAACGAGAACCAACCGTAGGCGGCGCTGCCGGCAACATTGACCTTGCCGTACGACACCGTGCGCCAATAGTCGTCGAGGCGACCCTTGTTGTTCGAAAGCATCGTCTGGAAATAGCCGAGGTCCTTGGGCTCGGTTGCGTTGCCTGCGAAACGGCAGGCGATCGTGACCCAGGGCTGCGATCCGGTCACGGCCGCAGCAATCTGCTCGGGCGCGGCGGACACGATGGCTTCCGCGCGCAGCGGCGCGACGTCGCCAACGCGGGAAAGCGCCGCGCTCGCTGCCTGCATTCGGATACGCCTGCCCTGCAGCGAGTACAGATCGCCCGCGGCAATGCGTGCGCTGGCGACATCGAGGGCAACGCGCTGGCCGTCATCCATGACCAGATTCCCGATCAACCGGGGACCGCGCACGGCATCATCGGGAGCGGCGTCGCCCCAGACGAGTTCGAGATCTCCCTGCAGCTCGGACACCGGCTGTGCGCCAAGCTGCGCTGCGCAAAGCAGAGCACCGGAAATGGCTAGAAAGGCTGAACGACCCACGGACATCGACGGCTCCTCAAGGCGCGCACCGTAGCAGCGGCGCGACCGCGGAAACCGGACGAAGGTCGCAAAAGGCATGATCGCTCGTCGGCAAAACCGTCCGCGGGACGGCGGCGCGGCCTTGCCGGCCGCGCAACGACTTCTTAGCCGCGCTCGCGCAGTGCCGCTACCGCGGGCAACTCGCGGCCCTCGAGGAATTCGAGGAATGCGCCGCCGCCGGTCGAAATATACGAAATATCCTTTTCCACTTTGTACTTCTCGACCGCGGCCAGCGTGTCGCCGCCGCCGGCAATCGAGAACGCATTGGAGCCGGCGATCGCACGCGCCAGCGTTTCGGTGCCCTTGCCGAACGCATCGAACTCGAACACACCGACCGGTCCGTTCCAAACCACGGTACCGGCGCGGGCGATCAGCGTGGCGTACTGCAGGGCCGTCTGCGGACCGATGTCGAGGATCATCTCGCCGGCACCGACTTCGCCGACCTTGCGCACCGACGCCGGCGCGTCGGCCTTGAATTCCGGCGCGACGACAACGTCGACCGGAATCGGTACCTCGCTGCCGCGCGTCTTGGCGTCGGCGATGATCTTGCGCGCCACGCCGAGCAGGTCCATCTCGACCAGCGACTTGCCGACACCGAATCCTGCCGCGGCGATGAACGTGTTGGCGATGCCGCCGCCGACGATCAGCTGGTCGACTTTGCCGATCAGGTTCTCGAGCAGGCGCAGCTTGGTCGACACTTTCGAGCCGGCGACGATCGCCAACAGTGGTCGCGCAGGTTTCTCGAGCGCCTTGGCCAGCGCATCGAGTTCGGCCATCAGCAGCGGCCCGCCGCAGGCGACATGCGCGCGGCGGATCACGCCGTGCGTCGAGGCCTGGGCGCGATGCGCCGTGCCGAACGCGTCCATGACGAAGATCTCGCACAGCATCGCGTAACGTTCCGCGAGCGTGGCGTCGTCCTTTTCCTCGCCGATGTTGAAGCGGCAGTTCTCGAGCAGCACGACTTCACCCGCTCCGACATCGATCGTTTCGCCGTCGAGATAGTTGCGCACCAGCGGCACCGGCTTGCCGAGCGCGTTGCCGAGCCAGTGCGCGATCGGCGCGAGCGACTCGGATTCGCTGAAATGGCCTTCCTTCGGTCTGCCCAGATGCGACATCAGCAGCACGCGCGCGCCGGCGTCGCGTGCCAGCTTGATCGTCGGCAGCGCCGCCTCGAGACGCTGGCTCGCGGCGACTTTGCCGTCCTTCAACGGCACGTTCAGGTCTTCGCGTATCAGCACGCGCTTGTCGCGGAGATCGAGGTCGGTCATTCGAACAATGCGCATGGCAAACTGATCCTTGAGCTTCCAGCCGGATGGTTGCCATCGTACCAAAGCGCCGGCGATGGGTCCGCGTGTCGAACCCGCCGGCGATAAGCCGCCGCCCTGATGGACGCGAATCTGCCTCCGCGCACGGGCGGGGAGCGCGGGCATCTGCACTTGCCGGCGATGGGCCATCGTTCAAAAAATCCGCGTTGATCAGCGCCTATCCGCGAAATCCGCAAAATTCGCAGTAAGTGCTTGGCTCTTTACGCCGCGACATCAACCGGCGCGGCGACTTCGTAGGCGCGCGCGACGGCTTGACGTTGCGCCGCGGCGACGAGATCAGCGAAGACTCCGGCTGCGGTCAGGTCGATACCGGCGCCCGGGCCGGACACCGTCAGTGGCGCGGCACGATAGAAATCGCTGTGCAGGATCAGCGCGTTTTCGCAGGGCGCCAGGCGCGCGAACGGGTGGGTTTGCGGCAGGCGTTCCGGCGCGATGCGCGCACGGCCATTTTCGAAACTCGCGCGATAGACCCAGCGCTCGTGGCGCACGTCCGCCACGGCGACGCGCGCGCGCCAGCCCTCGTCCGCCGACTCCAGGCGCGCGAGCAGGTGCGAGGGATCCGCATCGCCGAGCAGCTCGGCATCGACAAGCGCGACGCGATCGACGTCGCCCAATTCGATGTCATGGCCGAGTGCCCGCAGCAGGATCACGAGCTTGCGCGCCGCGTCCTCGCCGGACAGATCGCGCGCCGGGTGCGGTTCGGCGTAGCCGTTGTGCACCGCCTCGCGCACTGCCGTCGACAGGGCGATGCCCTGTTGCAGCCGGCCGAGCACGTACGACAGCGTGCCCGAGAGCACGGCCTCGAAGCGCTCGACGCGGTCACCCGCGCATTGCAGGTCGCGCAATGTGGACAACAACGGCAGCTGCGCGCCGACGGTCGTGCTGTCGTGAAGCCTCGCGCCGCTGGCCGCTTGCGCGGCCGCGATCGCATGCGCCAGCGGCCGCCCGGCCGACGAGCCGAGCTTGTTCGGAGTGACAACATCGATACCGGCGCCAAGCCAGCGCGGATATTGGCCGGCGACTTCGGCGCTGGCGCTGCAATCGACGATGACCTGCGGATGCGACGGCGCACGCGTCAGCGCGTGCAGGTCGGCAGGCGCGGCGGATGCCGCAAGCAGGTCGGCGACCAGCGCGGCCGGCGCACTTTCGCCCAGCGCGACCACGCGCGTCGAATTCGCCGCGGCGACGATGCGCAGGCGCAACCCGACCGCGCAGCAGCGCCGGCCGACGCGCATCGATCAGCTCCAGCAGGCGCCTGCCGACGCGTCCAGTCGCGCCGACGATGGCGACATCGACCACTCCTGCTGTTCTTGCCGCAACCGTCGCCATGCCGGAATCTCCTGATTTCTATGGATGTATAGACGTCTAGACGTCTGTATAAGAACACGAACCGGCGCTTGCCGTCAACCCCTGCCCCCGGCAAAGCCGGCTCCTGGCGCCCCGGGACCCTTTGCGAGCCTGCGCAGCGAGCACCGGCGCGGTTTGCGCCATGCCGCCGGATCGGTCACCATGGACCGCTATCGTTTCCGGAAGCACTCGACAGATGCACGCGGTCGCGTTCATCCATGACCTGGCCATCATCATGCTGACCGCCGGCGTGGTCACGGTCGTGTTCCATCTGCTGCGCCAGCCGGTCGTGCTCGGCTACATCGTCGCGGGCGTGCTGATCGGCCCCCACACGCCACCGTACACGCTGGTCGACGACGAAGAGACGATCCGCACGCTGTCCCAGCTCGGCGTCGTCTTCCTACTGTTCTCGCTCGGCCTCGAATTCTCTCTCGGCCATCTGCGCCGGGTCGGCGCGACTGCGCTGGTCGCGGCCATTTCCGGGATCGTGCTGATGCTTTCGCTCGGCTACGCGATCGGCCGCGCATTCGACTGGAGCGTCATGGATGCGGTGTTCCTCGGCGCCATGCTGTCCATTTCGTCGACGACGATCACGATCAAGGCGCTCGAGGATCTCAAGCTCAAGAAACAGCACTTCGCCCAGGTCGTGTTCGCGATCCTGATCGTCGAGGATGTTCTCGCCATCGCGATGATCGCGCTGCTGTCGAGCGCCGCCAAGACCGGCGCCGTCGACTCGGGCTCCGTGCTGCAGACGCTCGGCGCCCTGCTCGTGTTCCTGGTCGCGACGCTGGTCGTCGGCATCCTCGCGGTGCCGCGCCTGCTGGACAGGATCGCGCGATTCAACAGCAACGAGATGCTGCTGATCGCCGTGCTCGGCCTGCTGTTCGGCTTCTGCCTCGTCGTCGTCAAGCTCGGCTACAGCGAGGCGCTCGGTGCGTTCATGATCGGCGTCATCGTCGCCGAGTCCGGTTCGCTGCCGCGCATCGAACGGCTGATCGCGCCGGTGCGCGACATGTTCAGCGCGATCTTCTTCGTCGCGATCGGCCTGATGCTCGACCCGGAGATGCTGGTCCGCTACGCCGGCCCGGTCGCCGCCGCGGTCGCGGCCGTCGTCGTCGGCAAGACGCTGGCGCGCACGGCCGGCTCGTTCGCCGCCGGCCAGGACGGCCGCACCTCGCTGCGCATCGGCATGAGCCTGGCGCAGATCGGCGAATTCTCGTTCATCATCGCCGCGCTCGGCGTGGCGCTGAAGGCAACCAGCGACTTCCTCTACCCGATTGCCGTCGCGGTCAGCGCGGTGACGACACTGTTCACTCCGTATCTGATCCGCGCCGCCGATCCGCTGGCGCAGCGCATCACCGCGGCGGCGCCGCCCGGACTCCGCCGCATCCTGCACATGTATACAAGCTGGCTGCAAGGCCTGCGCTTCGAAGGCGACCGCGCCGTGATCGCGGCGATGGTGCGGCGCATTTTGCTGCAGGCATTCGTCAACCTGTGTTTGGTCGCCGCGATCTTCGGCGCCGGCGCCTACCTGGCGCGGCGCTATCGCGACGACATCGCGCAGTGGATTCCGTATCCGGCAGTTGCGAACACGCTGATCTGGGGCGCTGCGCTGCTGCTGTCGCTCGCATTCCTCGTCGCCGCCTACCGCAAGCTCAAAGCGCTGGCGATGATGCTGGCCGAAGTCGCCGTGCGCGCTGGCCGCCACACCGAACGCGTGCAGCGCATCGTCGCCGAGGTGCTGCCGGCAGTGTCGATCGGCGCGATGCTGCTGCTGGTTTCGGCGCTGTCATCGAGCATCCTGCCACCGGCGGAACTGCTGGTCGCCGTGCTGGCGATGGGCGCGCTGATCCTGGCGCTGATCTGGCGCACGCTGGTCAAGCTGCACTCGCGCCTGCAGATCGCGCTGCTCGAAACGCTGCAGTCTGAGAAGGATCCGCATTGAGAACCACGCAAGGCCGTTCGCGCGCGGCCGTCGCGACTACATGCGGGCAATGATCCGACTGGACGTCGGCGTGCCGGAGCCCGGCGCGCGGCGAATGCTCAATGCTCGCGCACCGGCCCGAGCGGCCAGTCCGCCTTCCGCAGATCGACGGTCTTCAGCGTATAGCGGTCTTTCGCATCGCCGCCGGCCGCGGCGGCTTCGTATTGCACGACGAGGCCGTGATGGGCGTTCGCTTTCACGAAGCTGGGCAGCGCGTCGAACGGCTCGGCGACCTTTACCGAGCCGTCTGGCGCAAAGTCGAGCACCCACTCCGACACCATGTCGCGAATCGGCAGCTGCACGCGGCGGAACGACTTGGCGTTTTCGAACCTGACCCTGCCGCCGGTCCAGGCCGGCGCGATGCCGTCGCGCCACAACCCCGCGCGCACGTCCTTGTCATGTGCCGAGACGAACGCATTGAGTTGCGCGAGCACGACGTCGCTCTGCAAACTGCCGAGCTTCTGACGCATGCGTTCCGTCACGCGGCGCAACAGGTCCTCGAAATACAGCGTCGGCTCGCGCTCGTTGTGTTCGCCGTAGTCGGTGATGTTCTCGTTCCGCACCCAGCCGCGATAGGCGCCGTAGATCTGCGTCCAGATCATCGCTTCGAGCGGGCGATCCTCGGCGAGTTCGAGCTCGGCCATTTTCAGCATGGCCAGCAGCCGGCCGTGGCCGGCGGCAGTGCTGAGGAAACGCCGCGCCTGGTCCGCGTCGCGGCCGACGACGTGCGGTTCGATCGAATCGCCGCGGCGGTAGATCGTGCCGACGACGTACTGGGCGTCGGCATCGCCGGCCAGTGCGGCCGTGCGCCAGCCTTCGAACAGCGAGCGACGCTGATCGGCTGGCACGCCCGCATCGAGAAACCGCGCCAGTTCGGGCAAATTCCCTGTCGAGGCTGCCGCGGCGGCAAGCAAGGTCGAGGAGCCCAGCGCAATCAAGGTGACCAGCACCAACAAAGTGCGGCGAGCGACTCGCGGACGGCCATGCTGCAACATGACGTTCCTCCTGACGAACTACGCGAACACCACGCTAACGGTTTCGTCCGCGTCGATGCAAGCGCGAACTTGTATGACTTTGTAAAAGCGATCCGCCCGGAAATGGTGGCGCGCCGGTTCAGGCGCCAGTGCGGCTCTGGAACAAGAAGCCCTGGACCAGGCTGCCGGCGATCATCGCCGGTACTATGACGAATGCCGTCCCCACGCCGCCGGCGAGCGCAACCAGTGCCGGACCCGGGCAATACCCGGACAGGCCCCAGCCGATGCCGAAGATGGCCGAGCCGACAACCAGCGGCCGGTCAATCGCGCGCGAAGCAGGCACCTGGAATTCGTCGGCGAACAGCGGCTGCGGCCTGCCCAGCGCGATGCGGAATCCGACCAGCGTTGTGCCGACGGCGCCGGCCAACACAAAGGCGAGCGACGGATCGAAGTGACCGAACAGATCGAGAAATCCGAGTATCACGGTCGGATCGCTCATGCGCGAAATCGCCAGGCCCAGACCGAACAGCGCACCGGCGAGCAATGCCGCGAGGATGCGTTTCATGGTGCAGCGCCGATCACGTGACGCACGACGAAGACCGTGACGACAGCGACGCTCATGAAGACGAGTACGGCGACGAGTGAGCGTCTGGACAAGCGGCCCAGACCGCACACGCCGTGGCCGCTGGTGCAGCCGCCGCCCATGCGCGTGCCGAAGCCGACCAGCAGGCCGGCGCCGATCAGTAGCGGAACGCTGGCCGGCGAAGGGGTCGCTTGTCCGAGCCAATGCATCGCCAGGCCACCGGCACTCATCAGCCCGGCGATAAAGGCGGCGCGCCATGTCCACTCCTCGCGCTGCGATGCCTGCGTCAGGCCATTGACGATGCCGCTGATGCCGGCGATGCGCCCGTTGAGCAACAACAGCAGCGTTGCCGACAATCCGATCAGGACACCGCCGAGCAACGCAAACAGCCACGGATGCATGACCTACCCCTTTGGAGCTGCACGCGCCGAATCAGTCAGCCATTGTTCGCAGCGCGGCCTCGCAAGGCCCGCGCCAGCGGGCCGACTTCACCCCTCACGAGGCCGCTCCGGCGGCCTCCCTCACTTTCATTTCGCCGCCATCATGGCCAGCGTCATGTCGAGCATGCGGTTCGAGAAACCCCACTCGTTGTCGTACCAGCTCAGCACCTTGACCAGCGTGCCGCCCATGACGCGCGTCTGCGTTGCATCGTAGATCGATGACAGCGGATTGTGGTTGAAATCGACTGATACCAGCGGCTTGTGGTTCATGCCGAGGATCCCCTTGAGCCTGCCTTCGCTGGCTTCCTTCACCGCGGCGTCGATCTCCGCATGCGTCGTCGCGCGCGCGGCCTGGAAGACGAGGTCGACCACGGAAACGTTGATCGTCGGCACGCGCATGGCGAAACCGTCGAGCTTGCCGTTCAGTTCCGGCAGCACGAGGCCGACCGCCGCAGCGGCGCCAGTCTTGGTCGGAATCTGGCTCATCGTCGCGCTGCGCGCGCGGCGCAGGTCCTTGTGGAACACGTCGGTCAGGACCTGATCGTTGGTGTACGAATGGATCGTCGTCATCAGGCCGTGGACGATGCCGATCTTCTCGTGCAACACCTTGGCCAGCGGCGCGAGGCAATTGGTGGTGCACGACGCGTTCGAGATCACCTGGTGCTGCGCCGTGAGTTTGTCTTCGTTGACGCCCATGACGAACGTGCCGTCGACGTCCTTCTCGCCGGGCGCCGAGATGATGACCTTCTTCGCGCCGCCGGCGATGTGCGCACCGGCTTTGGCCTTCGAAGTGAACAGGCCGGTCGATTCGAGCACGACGTCGACGCCGAGCGCACCCCATGGCAGCTTGGCCGGATCGCGTTCGGCAAGCACCTTGACGCGATCACCCTTGATGATCAGATCTCCGCCGTCCACGCCGACTTCGCCCGGAAACTTGCCGTGCGCGGTGTCGTACTGGGTCAGATGCGCGTTGGTCTCGGCATCGCCGAGATCGTTGACCGCCACGATGTTGATCTCGTGGGTGCGGTTTGATTCGTACAGCGCGCGCAGCACGTTGCGGCCGATGCGGCCGTAGCCGTTGATCGCGACCTTGATCGCCATGACTTGCTCCCGAGGTTGAAAAGGGGATTTGCGAAAGACAGGCCGTCAATTGTAGCGGTCTTGGCCGCCGCTTCGTACTGGCGGGGCGGGCTGCTGTACCATTTCCTGGTAGCGCACGCCGGCGGAAGGGGAGAAAAGTGACCGCACCGCACGTTCAGTCGTTCTACCACGCCGCGACCAGCACCTGGACCCACGTCGTCGCCGATCCTAGCTCGAAGGCGGCCGCGATCATCGATCCAGTGCTCGACTTCGACCCGGCGTCCGGGCGCGTCTGGCCCGAGCAGGCGAAGATCGTGCTGGCGTGGATTCGCGAGCGCGAACTGCGAGTCGACTGGATCCTGGAAACCCACGCGCATGCCGATCACATGACGGCGGCGGACTGGTTGAAACGCCAGCTCGCCGGCGACTCAAGCGCTGCGCCGACAGGCCCTAAGCTCAAGACAAGCCCTTCGACACTTCTCAGGACAGGCATTGGTGCCGGCATCATTGCCGTGCAACGGCATTTCCGCGACGTTTTTGCGCTCGGCCCCGAATTCAGCGCCGACGGTTCGCAGTTCGATCACCTGTTTGCCGCCGACGAGTCGTTCCGCATCGGCGCACTCGAGGCGCGCGCGATAGCGACACCGGGCCACACCAGCGACGGCGTCAGTTACCTGATCGGCGACGCTGTGTTCGTCGGCGATACGCTGTTCGCACCCGGTGGCGGCACCGGCCGCTGTGATTTTCCCGGCGCCGACGCGACACTGCAGTATCGTTCGATCAAGCGCCTATACGAACTGCCGGACACTACGCGCGTATTCCTCTGCCACGATTACCCGGCCGCCGGCGTAGAACCCGTCGCGGAAACCAGCATCGCCGCGCAGAAAGGCGGCAACACGCAGCTGCGTGCCGAAACGAGCGAGGCCGAGTATGTCGCGTTCCGCAGCAGGCGCGATGCCACGCTCGCCGTGCCGAAGCTCTTGTATCCTTCTCTACAAGTGAACATTCGCGCTGGAAGGCTGCCGGAGCCCGATGCGGCAGGACGTATTTTTTTGCAGCTGCCGGTGCGCGCGGAATACTGATTTCGAGCCGATATGATGCGCGCCGGCTTGCGGCGCGCATCACGTTGGCAGGCCTACCAGACCTCGCAGCGATCCTTGCCCTGGCGCACCATCGGCGCGTCGGCCTTGCAGGCGAACGCCTGCTGGAACGCCGGCAGGTTCGACAGCGGTCCGTTGACGCGGTACTTCGCAATCGGGTGCGGATCGCCCTGCACCTGCGTGCGCTGTGCCTCGGGCCGTGTCTCGTCGCCGCGCCACTGGCCCCAGGCGATGAAGAACTGCTGCTCCGGCGTGAAGCCGTCGATGGTCGGTTCGGCGGGTTTGCCTTCGCGCGATTTCTTGTAGGCGAGGTAAGCGAGTTTCGCACCGGCCAGGTCGCCGATCGATTCGCCGAGCACGAGCTTGCCGTTGTGGTGGATGCCCGGCTCGATGAAATAGCTCTCGAACTGGTCGACGACACACTGGCCCTTCGCCTTGAACTTCTCCTCGTCGGTCGGCGTCCACCAGTTGTTGAGTCGGCCTTGCGCGTCGAACTGCGCGCCCTGATCGTCGAAACCGTGGCTGATCTCGTGGCCGATGACGACGCCGATCGAGCCGTAGTTCACCGCATCGGTCGCCGCCATATCGAATCCCGGTGGCTGCAGGATGCCGGCCGGGAACACGATCTCGTTGAGCAATGGGTTGTAGTACGCGTTCGAGGTCGGTGGCGTCATGCCCCAGCGGCCGCGGTCGACCGGCTTGCCGATCTGCTTGCGGTTGTCGTCGACGTTCCAGCGCGAGGCCGCGACGACATCGTCCCAATACGAGGTGCGCACGATCGTCGACGCCGGCATAGTCCTTCCACTTGTCCGGATAGCCGATCTTCGGATTGAACGTCGACAGTTTTTCGAGCGCCTTCTTCTTGGTGTCCTCGCCCATCCAGTCGAGGCCGTTGATCGTGTCCTTCATCGCCAACAGGATGTTCTTGACCATGTCCTGCATGCGCGCCTTGGCTTCGGGCGGGAAATATTTCTCGACGTACTTGCGCCCGAGCGCCTCGCCGAGCTGGTTGTCGGTCGATTCCGCGCAGCGTTTCCAGCGCGGCTTCTGTTCCTTGGCGCCGGTCAGGGTCTTGTTGAAGGCGAAGTTCTCGTCGACGAACGGCTTCGACAGTGCGTTCGCCGCGGCGTTGAGCACGTGCCATTCGAGATAGGACTTCCACTGTTCCAGCGGCGTGGACTTCAATTCCTTGTCGACCTGGGCGAGGAACTTCGGCTCGGTCACGTTGAGGTCCGAGTGCGGGATCTTCGCCGCATCGAAATACGCCGGCCAGGCGAAGTCCGGCGCGACCTTGGGCAGATCGGCAAACGCAGTCTTGTGATCCTGCTGTTTCGGATCGCGCAAGGCGACGTTGTCCAGCGACGCTTCGGCCAGGCGCTTTTCGAACGCGAACACGGTCTCCGCCGCCTGTTTCGCCGCCGCCGGCTTCGCGCCGGCAAGCTCGAACATCTTCGCCACGTGCGTGCGGTAATTCTCGCGCGCTTCGACGAAGCGTTTTTCCGGCTTCAGGTAGTAGTCGCGGTCCGGCATGCCGAGGCCGCCGGCGACGATATTGGCGACGATCTGGGTCGGATCGTGCAGATCCTGCTGGCCGAAAACGCCGAACGGCACGCCGACGCCGACATCATGCAGTTTTCCGATCATGCCCTGCACGTCGGCCTTGGTCTTGATCGCGCGCACTTCGTCGAGCAGCGGCTGCACCGGCTGGATGCCGAGCTTGTCGACTTGCGTCTCGTCCATGCACGCGGCGTAGAAGTCGCCCGACAGCTGCTCCGGACTGCTCGCGGGCCAGTCCTTGCGCGCGGACACTTCGGTGAGGATGTCGCGCACGTGTTCCTTGTTGATCTCGCCGGATTCCCAGCGCCGGCTCCACCGATCCATGTAATCCGGGATCGGATGGCTCCCGCGCCAGGCGCCGTTCGCGTAGTCGAAGAAATCGGTGCACGCTGCGCCGTTCTTGTCCATATCGGTCGCGTCGATACCGTGCGCGGCATATACCGAAACGGAGGCGGTGGCGATGCACGCGGCCAGCGCGCAACGGCGCAGGAAGCCGGGCACGCGCGAGGCGGCACGTCGGCTGATGAGGTGTGAAACCCGATTCGATATCCGACGACTGAGCATGAAACGACCTCCCGCAACGTAGTGGCCCGGCGATGCTAGGCCATGCGGTCGCGCGACCGCATGGCCCGAATGGCATGGGTGCGGGAGGTTCGGTGCCGGCTAGTCGGCGTCGTTCAGCGAAAACGTGATCGGAACCAGCACGTAGCCGGCGAGCGGCTGGCCGTCCTTCATGCCGGGATTGAAACGCCATTGCATGATCGCTTCGAGCGAGGTCTGCGCAAATATCCTGGCTGCTTCGGGCGGATCGCTTTTTTCGACTTCGACCGATTGCGGTGCGCCTTGTTCGTCGACCAGCACCTTGAACACCAGATCGCCGGATATCTTGTCCTTCTCAGCTTGTGCCGGATACTGCGGCGGATGCATTTCGCGGAACGTGACGTCTTCGGTCGGCGGATGGTCTGCCGAACTGCTGACGGGATCGACAGCGGGCGACACACGAATCGCATCGAGCGTGCCGCCGGACACTTTCGTGTCGGAGCGCATGGCAAAGACGATCGGGACGACCTCATCGCTCGCCGACGCTTTGCCGGCCTTCTGTGCCGGATTGAAACGCCACGTCCTGACACCCGCGACCGCCACGTCAGCGAGGCCGGCAGCCGAGGAAGGATCGACGTGATCGACCGCCGCCGACGCGACGTTGCCGTCGGCGTCCACATGTATCTTGACGTAGACGACGCCCTCGACTTTCGCCGCGACCAGCGCAGGCGGATAGGCGATGCGCTTCATCGAGCGGTAGGTGGCCTTGCTGTCGCTGTTGCGCTGCAGATCCCGCGCTCTCGGTAGCACGCTTCGCACCGGATGTTGCAGCGGCAGTTCCCGCTCCCTTGCGGTCGGCTTGCGCGAGCGTGATCTGCGCGGCGAAGCCCCTCAAATGCGCCGGCGACAGACTCATCCCCGACGCGGAAGGCGGCAGGCTTTCTCCTTGTGCAAGATCAGTGTGGCCGGCTGACAACGGATATCGTTGTGTTTGACCATGCTGTCGAGATTCGATCGTTCGTCGGAGTTTGGGTGCGCATTGCCATCGAGCCGCCACGCATTCGCCGGGCCGATCGATCGCGACGCTGAACGGCTCGTCTGGGGCGACGAGCAGCCGAGACGTCCCAAGCGCTTGGCGCGGACATACCGTCGACTCGATGCTATGGAATCCGCCAGAGTGCGTTTCGAACGCCAGGACGAATCGATTGGCGCGCCGTCGATGCTCAGGACCAGATCGGCGTGCATCGTGCGGCAGTGCAATCGGAACGGATCTCGCCGGCTTCTGACCGGCTGGGTGGCCCATGCAGCATAACCGCCGCAGACCGCCAGCGTCGCCGCGAGGCGAAACCAAGCGCGCTTCGCGCGCGACCCGGCAAGGGCTGCTTCAACATGGTGATTCTCTCCTTCAATGGGTGGTTGGACTGCCAGTAGCAGCCGACCGGGAGTCCCGGCTCCTGCCAGGAATCGCCGGCCAGCTGCGTCTTCAACATCGCGTCGGCGTAAGGCCGGCGCGCTTCCGGAAAGCGGGCAATGACGAGCGCGTCGCAGGCCAGCTCCTGATCGAAGCGGAAGCGCGATGCTGCAAAGTGGACAAGTGGATTGAACCAGAACAGGCAGCGCAACGCGGCGACGAACAGGTTGATCTGCGCATCGCCGCGCGAGCGATGCAGTTCCTCGTGGGCGACGATCAGTGCACGCTCGACCGGGCTGAAGCGTTCGTCGAAATCGGCCGGCACGACGATGCGCGGCTTCCAGGCGCCGACCAGAGCCGGGCAGCCGGCCGTGGTCTGCGCCCGCAGTATCGCTCCGTCGTCAGGTGCAAGCCGGCCGAGCGCGCGCAGGAATGTTTGTTGCTGCCGCATGAGCAATGCGACCGACGCCAGCAGACCGAGCAGCCACAGCGCGGCGAGCGACGTGGAAGGGTCAAAGTGCCACACGGAAGCAGGCACCTGCTCCGTCAACGGCAGTAGAACCTGGGTCACCGTCGCGGCCACTGCCGGCAGCGGGGCGTTGGCGATCGGCGCGGGCAACAACGCTACTGCAGCCGCCAGCGGAACGACACTCCACAATGCATAGGCGGCCTGCGCTCCGAAGCGATTGCGCATCGCCTTGCGCAGGGCCAGGACGAGCAGCACGGCAACGCTGGACGCAATCGTCGCGACGCCGAGCACGTGCAGCAATTCAGCGTTCATCATCGAGCTCCTCGATCAGCCGCTTGAGTTCGGCCAGGTCTCTCTTGCCCAGTTTGTGATGCTCGGAGAAATGCGCGACCAACGGCGCAACTCGCCCGCCGAACAGGCGATCGAGCAGACCCTTGCTCTGCGCGTGCACATAGTCGGCGCGCTTGAGCAGCGGCCGGTACAGATAGCGCCGGCCATCGCGCTCGGCACTGATGGCGCGCTTCTTCAGCAGCCGGTTGAGCAGCGTCTTGACGGTGGGCTCGCGCCAGTTGGTGCTATCGGCGAGCGCCGCAACGACGCCCTCGGAGCTGAGAGGATGCTTGTTCCACAACACTTCCATTACCAGGCTTTCGGCGTCGCTGATCGACATGAAATTTCCGATTACGGTTGTAATTGGTAGTCAGAATTACATCTGTAATCGCAAAAGTCAAGCATCCATGTCCGACCGCATAGGCGACCGGCTAGAATTCGATTTCTCAAGAAGACGAAGCCGATGCCGTACACACCCATACTCGCCACGCTTGGCTACGTCCTGTCACCGGATCGCCGCCACGTGCTGATGATCCACCGCAACGCGCGCGAGGGCGATCAGCATCTTGGCAAGTACAACGGTCTCGGCGGCAAGCTCGAGCCGGACGAAGACATCGTCGCCGGCATGCGCAGGGAGATACACGAAGAGGCCGGGATCGATTGCGTGGATTTGAATCTGCGCGGCACTATCAGCTGGCCCGGCTTCGGCAAACACGGCGAGGACTGGTTCGGCTTCATCTTCTTGATCACACGCTTTTCCGGTAACCCGCTGACGAGCAATCCGGAAGGCACGCTCGAATGGATCGATGTGGAAAAAATCCTCGAGCTGCCGCTTTGGGAGGGCGACCGCCATTTCCTGCCGCTGATCTTCGATGCCGATGCGCGGCCGTTCCATGGCGTCATGCCGTATCGCGATGGGCGGATGGTGAGCTGGTCGTTCAGCCGGC
>CAVTVN010000022.1:0-101331 GCA_963738115.1 uncultured Gammaproteobacteria bacterium
CAATACGCTGATGCCGTTGCTGATCTTCGACCAGTTCGAGGAGATCTTCACGCTCGGCCAGGCCGACGACGCCGGACGCATGCGCGCCAAGGAATTTCTCGAAGACCTTGCCGACCTCGTCGAGAACCGTCCGCCGGCGGCGCTGGAACGCCGCCTCGAACACGACGACAACGCCGCCGAGGCGTTCGACTTCGCGCGCGCCGACTACCGCATCCTGATCGCGTTGCGCGAGGACTATCTCGCGCACCTCGAGGGCGTGAAGGGCATCATGCCTTCGATCACGCAGAACCGCATGCGCCTGGCGCGCATGACCGGCGCGCAGGCGCTGAGCGCGGTCGTCAAGCCGGGTGGCAAGCTCGTCTCACAGGAAGTCGCCGAGTCGATCGTGCGCTTCGTCGCCGGCGGCTCCGAGCTGCAGAATGCGGAGATCGAACCGTCGCTGCTCAGCCTGGTCTGCCGCGAATTGAACACGGTACGCCAGACGCAGGCCCGCAGCGAAATTTCCGCCGACCTGCTCGCCGGTTCGCGCGACACGATCCTTTCGGAGTTCTACGAACGCACGCTCGCCGACCAGCCGGCCGGCGTGCGCCGCGTCATCGAGGACGACCTGCTGACCGAGTCCGGCTACCGCGAAAGTCTCGCCGAAGAACGCGTGAACAAGGCCTTGGCCGCCGCGGGCGCCGCGCCGGATTCGCTGGCGAAGCTCGTCGATCGGCGCCTGCTGCGCATCGAGGAACGCCTCGACATGCGCCGCGTCGAGCTGACCCACGACGTGCTGTGCAGCGTCGTGCAGTCGAGCCGCAATCTGCGCTATGAGCGCGAGGCACGCGATGAAGCGCAGCGGCAGCTCGCCGCGCAGCAGGCGCGCGAGGCTGCATCGCATGCCGCACTGGTGCGCGCGCGCATGGTCGCAACTGTCTGCGCGGTGCTCATGCTCGTCGCGGTCGCCGGCGCAGTCTTCGGCTGGGTCAACCTCGGCCGTGCGCGTGCAGCCGACGCGGAGGCGCAGAAGTCGCGTCAGCTCGCCGAGCATGCACGCGGCGACGCCGAAAAGCTCGTCGCGTTCCTGATCGACGATTTCTACACCGAACTCGAGCCGACCGGTCAGCTCGACACGCTCGGCCGGCTTGCGCACACCGCCGTCGGCTACTACGACGGCCTGCCGAAGGAACTGGTCACGCCCCAGACCCAAACATTCCGCGCAATGGCGATGGTGCGCGAAGCCGCCGCGCTGAATGCGCGCGGCGAAGTCGACACCGCATACAAGCTCTTCGGCGAAGCGCAGGCAGAGTTCGAGAAACTGCGCGCATCCGGAAACGACAGTGAACCGGTGACTTACGGCCTGGCGCTTTCGCTGTACAACCAGGGACAGAGTGCGCTGTACAACGGGCGCGGTACCGCGGCGCAACTGAACCAGGCGGCGGACCTGCTGCGGCCGCTTGCGCAGCCGCCCGACAGTTCGCGCCATATCCGGCAGACCTACGCGGACACGCTCAATGTCCTCAGCCACATGCAGCCGAAGGAAACTGCGGTCGCCACCTGTCAGGAGGCGCTCAAGATCCTGGAAGGCCTCGGAGCTCTTGACCTGTCGAACCTCAATGCGGCGTCGGGGTATGCCGACGTCGCGGATTCCGAAGCGCGCCACTTGCTGGATCTGGGGCGAGCCGACGAAGCCCAGAAGGTTGAGTCGCAGGTCTACGAATTGACCGAGAAAGTGCTGGTGCAGCGCCCCGGGGATCTGCGCTCGCTGGCCAACCGGTTTTTCGCCGCCCAGCTGCTTGGTACGCTGGCCCAGCGCCGCCACGATGACACGACCGCAGCCGACTTTGCCGCACGAGCGGCGAAAGCCGGCGAAGACTACGTGCGCTTCAATCCGGCGGACCTCGGGACCTGGAGCTGGTGGGCACAGGGTCTGCAGCAGGTCGCGGACCTGCAGTTCGAGCGCGGCGAAGTCACGCAGTCACTCGCAACCTATCGTTCACTGATGGCTTTGGCGCAGGACCGGCGCAAGCCTTCCAGTCTCGGACCCGTGCTATTTGGGCGCTGGTTGAATATTGCGGCAATGCAGGCACTCTTGGGCGACAAGGCTGCCGCGCAGCAGTCGGTGCAGGCGTTCGCCAAGGACCTCGACGAGCTGGCGGGAACCTACGCGCAGGAAGATCCTCGGCGGCAGGTCATTGCCACATCCGCTGATGGCCTGCGCGGCCGTGTGCTGCTGTTCGAAGGCGAGACGCAGACTGCCTTCACCAACGCCAGTGCCGTGATCAATCGCATCGAGCAGATCAAGGTGGACGGGAAGAATCCGAATTTCGAGAGGACGCGGAACAGAGACTTGCGCTTTAGCCTGATTACTGCGGCAATGAGCGCGATTCGACTTGGCCATGCCGCACAGGCCGAGACGCTGGCACGCCAGCTCATTGCTGTGCCCATCGACCCCGGCTCCCGCGGCGACGCGCAGGAACTGGCGTCCCGCAACGAGGCCATGTTGGCGCACGCGGTCGCACTGCAAGGACGAGGTGACGAAACGCGGACGATCCTTCAGCCCGCGCTGGCGTACTACGAGAAGGAGCAGCAGACCGGGGCACATGGCACCTGGTTCCGGCGCGACTACGCCTACGCGCTCTACGTCGATGCACTGACGCGTGGCGCCGACGCCGATAGCCGCGCAAAGCGTGACGCCGAACTGGCCGAAGCAGTCAAATTGATCGCCGGAACATCCGCCGAGGTGCAGAAGCTTTCGATGGTGCGCGAGCTGGCCGACCTGATCGCTGCCGCACGCACGTCGACGCGCGGCTGACAGTTCGGTGCGCGCGTGACGAACTTCGATCTCGTCACGTTGCGCACGGATCGTTTGCAGCTGCGGCCGCTGCGCGCAGCGGATGCGCCCGCGATCTACGCAATCCGTTCCGACCCGACCGTCATGCGTTACGCCAGCTCGCCGCCGTTGACCTCGCTGGATCAGGCCGAAGCCTTCATCGTGCGCGAGGCGGCCGGCATGGCCGCCGGTGAAAGCCTGCGCCTCGGGCTGCAGCGCGTCGAGGACGACACCCTGATCGGAATCTGCCTGCTGTTTCACATCGATCGGCAATGCCGCCGCGCGGAGATCGGTTACGAACTTCGTGCCGACACGTGGGGGCGCGGCTACATGCACGAAGCGCTGCTCGCGTTGGTGCGCATGGGCTTTTCGGAACTCGCGTTGAACCGCATCGAGGCGGACATCGATCCGCGCAATGTCGCTTCGGCACGCAGCCTGGAACGGCTTGGCTTCACCAAGGAAGGGCATCTGCGCGAGCGCTGGATCGTCAACGGCGAAGTATCGGATTCGGCGTTCTACGGGCTGCTGTTCAGCGACTGGCAGGCGCAGCAGCGTGGCGCAGTTTGATTGATCTGCGAAAGGCTTCCGGCAGCGGCAGATTCCGGCGCGCGACACAGAGCACGCGCTGCGGCCGCAGCGTTTCGCCGTCTGTCGGCCAAGATGACGAGATGACGAACGTCAAACATTCGGCGTTAGGATAATATCCGGGAATCCGGTCGAATCGACGTAGGGGAATACGCGAGTCGCCGGAACCTCGTAATACACGGTTGATCTGGGGTCGCCGAATTACCGCCACGGGCAATTGCCCGGTGGCGGAATGTGTGTCTTCCCGGACGGTGCCATGAGCGACGTTTCACCTCTTCTGCCTGCTGCAATTCCCGGTCATGCCGATCGTTCCAACCGTGAACCGACGCGGCCATGGCTCAGTCGCGTGCGCGACGATCTCGCCGGCGGCTTCGTTTCTGCCGCGGTAGCGCTTCCGCTGGCGCTCGGCTTCGGCATGTTCGTCTTCGTCACGCTGGGCGATGCGTATTTTCCGCGCGGTGCGCTCGCGGGAGTCGTCGCCGCCTCGGTCGGCGGGATCGTCTGCGTGCTGCTTGGCGAGCGCACGGTAACAGTCTATGCGCCGCGCATCACGACCACCTTCTTCCTCGGCGTGCTGCTCTACTCGCTCGCGCACTCGCAGGAAGCCGCATTGCGCGGAGCGCCGGCGCAGTTCACGCTGCTCGTCCTGTTCGCGATCATGATGCTGGCCGGCCTGTTTCAGGCACTGTTCGGCGTGCTTCGGCTCGGCACGCTGATCAAGTTCGCACCGCATCCGGTGATGGCGGGCTTCCAGAACATGGCGGCACTGCTTCTGTTCCTGGTCCAACTGGCCAACGTGCTCGGATACGAGCACGTGGTTCCGTTTACGCGCGCCCTCGGCGAGATCGAGACGGCGAAACCGATGAGCATTGCCGTCGCCGCCATTACGTTCGCCTCCATGTGGAATGCTCGGCGCTTTGCTCCGCGCATACCGCCGTTGCTGGTCGGCCTCGCCATCGGCGTGGCGGTGTACTACGGCCTGAAGTTCCTCGGTCTTTCCGCGGCGCTGGGGCCCACCATCGGCGTGCCGTCGGCAGGCGCCGTCGTGCCGGCACCGCACGCCGAATTGATGCAGGCGGACAACCTCGGCCGCATCGTGGCCGCCGGGCCGACCGTCATTTTTGGCGCTCTTGCCCTCGCCATCATTTCCGCCATCGACGCGATGCTCTGTGCGCGGCTCCTCTGGCGCCCGGGCGATCGTCGCGGCGACAGCAACCGCATGCTCGTGCGGCTTGGCCTGGCCAATGTCGCGGTCGCTGCCGCTGGCGGGATTACCAGCGGTATCAACATCGGCGCGAGCACCACCAATCGCGCATTCGGCGGACACTCGCGCCTGTCCGTCGTCTTCAATGCGACGCTGCTGCTGGGCGCGATCTTCGTCATCATGCCGGTCGTCGCGTACCTTCCGCGCGCAGTGCTTTCGGCGCTGATCATGGTCGTCGCCGTGCAGCACTTCGACCCATGGAGCCGGCAGGCGGCAAGCCGCCTCTTCAAGAAAGGCATCGCCCGCAACCGTGCGCTTGCGATCGACTTCGGCGTCGCGCTGCTGGTGTCGGTACTGTGCGTGACGGTCGACATCGTGCTCGCGGTCTTTCTCGGCCTCGCCCTCGCGGTGTCACTGTTCCTGCTGCGCATGAGCCGCTCGAATCTGCGTCGGCTCTACCGCTGCGGCACGCTGCGCTCGCGCAAGGCGCGCACGGCCGAGCAGATGAAGGCGCTGGAGGAACTGGGCACGCAGATCCTCGTCATCGAGTTGCAGAGCGCGTTGTTCTTCGGCAGCGCCGAGCGCCTCGCGCAGATCATCGAGGCCGAGACCGCGCAACCGACGCGCGTGCTGATACTCGATCTGCGCCGCGTCACCGAGATCGATTCGACGGGAATGCGCATCCTCGGCGAAATCGACGCCGAGCTGTCGCGCCGCGACATTGCCTTGATCCTCGTGGTGCGCGTCGGTACCGAGGCCGGCGCGCGCCTGAGCGAACTGCCGGGACGGCGGCGGCTGCCCGATCTCGACCGCGCCATCGAACAGGCCGAAGACGGCGTACTCGGCACGGTGTTCCCGATCGACGACCCGCCGCGCGAACTTCCGCTCGAAGAGATGTCGCTGCTGCGCGACCTCACGTCCGATCAGGTCGCCAGCCTGATTCCGCACCTGCAGAGGCAGGAGTGGGTCGCTGGCAACACGATCTTCGAGCAGGGCGACCCCGGGAAATATCTGTTCTTCGTGACGCGCGGGCGCGCGAGCGCGCGTCTGCAGTCCGGTGGTGGTGGAATCCGCCTGGCGACGTTCGCACCCGGCACCGTTTTCGGCGAGCTTGCGCTCCTCGACGGCCGCCCGCGCTCGGCGACCGTCACCGCCGACGATGCACTGACGACCTACGCGCTCAGCGACGAGGGCTTCAGGGCGCTGCAAGCGCGCGAGCCCGAGGTGGCGATCAAGATCCTGTCGGCCCTGGGGGGCGAACTGAGCCACCGCCTGCGCCAGGCCAACATGACGATCCATCAACTCGAGGCTTGAGGCGCCTGGAGCGTCGATGAGCAGGGCGAAACTAACGAAAATCGTGAGGCACAAATCAGGATCCTGGCGATTCGCCGCAGCGGCGGCAGGCGGACACTCGGCTTGGAAGCTGGGCCGTCTCCCCGGCTTCCCTCCAAAGTCACTGCAGCAATCATCGGAGCAAGCTCATGAAATGGGAAACACCGCAAGCCAGCGACATGCGTTACGGCTTTGAAATCACGATGTACATCGCCACGCGCTGAAAGTCGCTTCGGTAAGCTTCGCGTCAACGCGGAACAGCGATCCGCGTTGGCGCTTTATCGGTCGATGCGCGCATCTCGATGCGCCTCGCTCGCGGTTCGTCATCGCTGGAATTGAATCCGGGCTGCCTGCGGCACGGCATGCGTGGGATCGTCAATGCGCGTACACGTGCTCGGTTCCGCCGCCGGCGGCGGATTTCCCCAATGGAATTGCAATTGCCGTCTGTGCGACGGCGTGCGCCGCGGCACCGTGCGCGCCCGCGCGCGCACGCAATCCTCGATCGCCCTGAGCGGCAACGGCACGGACTGGCTGCTGTGCAATGCCTCTCCGGACATCCTCGCGCAATTGCGCGAGTTCGCCGCGGCGCAACCGGCACGCGCGCTGCGCGACACCGCCCTCGCCGCGGTACTGCTGATCGACGCGCAGATCGACCACACGACGGGCCTTTGCATGCTGCGTGAAAACACCCGCCCACTGCCGATCTGGTGCACCGACCCCGTGCACGAGGATTTGCGCCAGGGTTATCCGCTGCTCAATCTCCTGGGCCACTACTGCGGCGCGGCGCGTCACAACGTGCCGATCGATGGCTCGGCTTTCAGTGTCGACGGCGTTCCGGGCCTGCGCCTGACCGCGCTGCCGTTGCGCAGCAATGCGCCGCCGTATTCGCCGCATCGCGACCGCCCGGTGGCGGGCGACAACATCGGGTTGCTGATCGAATCGCTAGGCAGCGGCAAGCGCGTTTTCTATGCGCCCGGGCTCGGCGAGATCGAGCCGCATGTATGGGAGGCGATGCAAAAAGCCGACGTCGTCATGGTCGATGGCACGTGCTGGCGCGACGACGAACTGGTCGCGTTGGGCGTGTCGCGCAAGCGCGCGCGCGACATGGGCCACCTGCCGCAGGACGGCTCCGGCGGCATGCTCGAATGGCTCGATCGGCTGCCGCGCACGACGCGCAAGATACTGATCCACATCAACAACACCAATCCAGTGCTCGATGAAGATGGCACCGAGCACGCGCGCCTGCGCGAAGCTGGCATCGAACTTGCGTACGACGGCATGGAGTTCAGTCCATGACGGTGGCAGAGATGATGAGCATGACGGCGCCCTGGAACCCTGTCGAGTTCGAGGCGCAGCTGCGCGAACGCGGCAAGGCCTACCATATCCATCACCCGTTCAACGTCATGCTCAACGCGGGCAAGGCGACGCCGGAGCAGATCCGCGGCTGGGTCGCCAATCGCTACTACTATCAGATTGCCATACCGATCAAGGACGCGGCGATCCTCGCCAACTGTCCCGAGCGCGAGGTGCGCCGGCAATGGGTGCAGCGCATCCTCGATCATGACGGCCACGGCGACGATGCCGGCGGCATCGAGGCCTGGCGCCAGCTCGCCCTGGCCGTCGGCCTGACGCTCGACGAACTCGCCGACCTGCGCCACGTGTTGCCCGGCGTGCGCTTCGCCGTCGATGCGTACGTGAACTTCGCCCGCCGCGTGCCGTGGCAGGAGGCCGTATGCGCGTCGCTGACCGAGCTGTTCGCGCCGAAGATCCACAAGGAACGGCTGGCGACGTGGCCCGAACACTATCCGTGGATCGACCCGGCCGGCCTGCAGTATTTCCGCAATCGCGTGACCCAGGCACGCCGCGATGTCGACGAGGCGCTGGCCGTCACGCTCGACTACTTCGCGACTGCCGAGGCGCAGCAGCGCGCGCTCGGCATCCTGCAGTTCAAGCTCGATATCCTGTGGAGCATGAACGACGCGATGGCGCAGCATTACGGCGTGCAGACCTGAAGCAATGGCCATCGACGCAGCCAGCGTTCCGCGCATCGGCAAAGGCTTCCGCCTGCAATGGGAAGCGGCGCAGAACGCCCACGTGCTGCTGTATCCAGAGGGCATGGTCAAACTCAACGGCAGCGCCGGGGAAATCCTGACGCGCTGCGACGGTGCGACGCCGGTGCAAGCCATCGTCGCCGATCTCGAGCAACGTTTTGCCACGAGCGGCCTCGACAAAGACGTGTGCGCGTTTCTCGCCATGGCTCAGGAGAACCGCTGGGTGGAATTCGCATGACCATCGAAAGCGCAGACCGCACCGCGATCCCCGGCATCGGGCCGCCGCTCTGGCTGCTGGCGGAGCTCACTTATCGCTGTCCGCTGCATTGCGTGTTCTGCTACAACCCGGTCGACTTTGCCCGCGACGAAACTGAAATTTCGACCGACGACTGGCTGCGTGTGCTGCGCGAGGCGCGCGACCTGGGCGCGGTGCAGTGCGGCTTCTCCGGCGGCGAGCCGTTGCAGCGCGCCGACCTCGAACTGCTGGTGGCCGAAGCGCGCCGGCTCGGCTACTACACGAACCTGCTGACGTCCGGCATCGGCCTCAACGAGGCACGCGTGGCCGCGCTGAAGCAGGCCGGACTCGATCACATCCAGTTGTCGTTCCAGGACTCGACACGCGAGGTCAACGATTTCCTGTCGTCGACGCGCACGTTCGATCTCAAGCGCCAGGCCGCTGCGCTGATCAAGTCGCAGGGCTTTCCGATGGTCATGAACTGCGTGATTCATCGCATGAACATCGACCATCTCGACAAGATCATCGAGCTGGCGGTCGAACTCGACGCGGAATACCTGGAACTGGCCAATACACAGTTCTATTCGTGGGCGCACGTCAATCGCGAACACCTGCTGCCGACGCGCGAGCAGTTGCGGCGGGCGGAAGCGACGACGAATCGCTGGCGGGAAAAGCTCGGTACGAAGATGAAACTGTTCTTCGTCGTGCCGGACTATTACGAGTCGCGCCCGAAGAAATGCATGAACGGCTGGGGCAACGTGTTCCTGACGATCACGCCCGATGGCACGGCCCTGCCCTGCCACACCGCGCGCATGCTGCCGGGCCTGGCGTTTCCGAACGTGCGCGATATGAGCGTGCACGACATCTGGCATGTATCCGAAGGGTTCAACCGCTATCGCGGCACGGGCTGGATGAAGGAACCGTGCCGCAGTTGTCCGGAGCGCGAAAAAGACCTCGGCGGGTGCCGTTGCCAGGCCTACATGCTGACGCAGGACCCGGCCATGCCCGACCCGGTCTGCGACAAGTCGCCGCATCACGGCGCGATACTCGACATTGTGGAAAAAGCGCAAAAGCCGCGTGACACAGTCGAAGCAAAACCGCTGGTCTTCCGCAACCGCAAGGAGTCGAAGGAACTGGCGCGGCCGTTCTAGTGTTTTTCCTTCTCCCTGCGGGAAAAGGTGGCCCGAAGGCCGGCCTCTCTCGGCCATCCATGGCCTGCGAGGCACTTGGGCTCCTGCCCGGCGGTTGAGGTCGGGTCATTTATCAGCGTCGATACAGGACCCGACCCTCACCCCAACCCCTCTCCCACAGGGAGAGGGGCTTAAGTGCGTCGTGCTGGCAGCGCGGCACCGCCTCGGCGACAATCGGCGCATGGCGGAATCTCTTTTCAGCCGGGTAGTCAACATCAGTGCGTTCGACGGCGATTCGCGCGCCGCATTGCACGTGATGCATGAACACTTCGCGCCGGACCTGCCGGACTGTTCTCTGGCGCTGCTGCTGGTGCGTGGCCAGGCCGAGGGCCGCTGCCGCCTGGCCGGACTGATCGGACCGGACGGTACCGAGCACGTGCCGAATCTCGATCCGAACGGCGAGCGCATCGCCCTGCCCTTGTTCGACGACGAGATTTCCCTGCGCCTGGTGTCGACGCACGCACCGCATGTGCTGACCATCGAACCGGCCAAGCGCAACCTGCCGCTGGCGCAGGCGTTGTTCAGCCCCGCCTCGGTGATGGCCATTCCGCTGGCGAACAATGGCCAGTTGACGCACTGGCTCGCGTTTGCGAGCACCGTGTCGCACCGCTTCGACGGCGAGCAACTGGAACGCGTGCTGTTGCACGTCAATCTCGCCGCGAGCCTGATCATCCGGCCGATCGTCCTGCGTTCGCTCACGCGCGAGAGCAAGCGCCAGCGTCATCAGATCGAAGGACTGGCGGACATCCAGAAATCGCTGCTGCCGGACAGCCCGCACATCCGCGGACTCGACTATGCGATCCACTGGCAACCGGCGGAAACCGCGGCCGGCGACTATTATGAAATGAGCGATCTCACCGAATTCGCGCCGCCTGATTTCCAGCCGACCGGCGAGGACATCTGGGCAGTGATCGTCGGCGACGTGTCCGGCCATGGCGCCGCGGCCGCGATGGAGGCGGTGCAATTCGACGCGATCATGCGCACCTACAAGGGCGGCGACGGCCCGCCGCCGGCGGCAGCGATGAGCTATGCCAACCGCTACTTCTTCTCGCGGCGCAGCCGCGGCCATTTCATGACCGTGTTCGCGATGCTGTACCGGCCCGACACGCGCACCCTGGGCTACCTCAGCGCCGGCCATCCGCCGGTCCTGCTACGGCGCGGGCGCGATGTGCAGCTGCTCGGCGAGGGCGACCAGATTCCGCTCGGCGTGCTGCGCGACTACGAATATCGCAACAACGAGATCAAGCTGGAAACAGGCGACCTGCTCCTGCTCTACACCGACGGTCTGACCGAAGCCCGCGACCGCCAGGAGCGCATGCTGGGCGTCGAGCGCCTGAGTGAACTTTTCGCCTCGGGCGGGGACACACCGGAGGCGATACGAGACAGCATCGTCGGGCAGCTGTGCGCGTATCAGGGCGGACCCATCGGCACGGACGATCAAACCTTGATCGTGCTCGCCATCGCCCACTGAAAAACCTCATCGTTTGAACCCTGACGAAGGTCAGCGGGACTAACCCCACGAATGCGAGTTCTGCGGCTGCCGGCGTCACGGCATGCTGCGCATCAACTCGCGTGGCTGTGAATGCATCAGGACGTCGAGTCGACCCACATTGCGCCGCCAGATGCTGCGACAGTCTGAGCCGGACGCAATGGGGATTGCAGTCCCAGCGAGTCGCCAAACGAGAGAGGCAGTCATGAATTTCAGGCAATCACTTTTCGGCATCATTGCAATCTTTGCCGCCGCTGGTTCGGCGGTTGCGGCAAACCAGACGGTCGCGGTCGGTACCGGCGCCACCGGCATGTCGTTTTCGCCCACGACCGTAACGATCAACAAGGGCGAAAGCGTGACATTCACCTACGGCGGCGGCAGCCTCCCGCACAACGTGGCGGCGGACAACGATTCGTTTCGCTGCGCGAAGGGGTGCGACGATACAGGCGGCAACGGCAACGCCACGAGCTCGGCGTTTTCCTTTACCCGGACCTTCAATACAGCCGGAAACATAGGCTACTACTGCCAGATTCATGGCTCGCCCGGCGTCGGCATGCACGGCAACGTCGTCGTCAATGACACCGCCCCGCCGCCACCGACACAGAACATCAACGCCGGCATCAGCGGCAACTGGGACGACCCGAGTCCGAACCAGGGCGGCCACGGCTTCCAGTTCGAGATCCTGCCGAACAACGGCATGCTCGCCATCTGGTTCGTCTTCAATCCGGCAGGCACCGCGCAAAACTGGATCTACATGCAGGGCGGGTACGACCCGAACAGCAACACGACGACGCTCCCGGCGTTTCTCGAGCAGGGCTCAGGCGGCGCGTTCCCGCCGCACTTCAACTCGAGCTCGCTGAACGCAGTGCCCTGGGGCTCGGTGCAATTCACCTTCACCGACTGCAACAACGGCACGGCGCAGTGGAAGTCGAATGCTGCGTCACTCGCCGCCGGCTATGCCGACGTCACGATCCCGATTCAGCGCCTCACCCACATTGACGGGACGACTTGTCCCTGACGCGCGCGCGCTTTGAGCCGCTGCGGACCACGCTGCTGCGCCCCTCCAGGCGGCAGTGTGGTTGCGCGGTGGCCACTGCTCGCGTACTCACCGGAGTGCGAACGACCATGTATCGGACGATGATCCTTGCCGCGTTGCTCGCGTGTGCGTGCAACGCGTTCGGCGCCACCCGCATGCTCGATGTCGGTACCCAGGCACCGAGCTTCGACCTGCCGGTGTTCGGCAAGAAGGGCGCCCACATCGCGCTGTCCGACCTGCGCGGCAAGGTCGTGCTGCTCGACTTCTGGGCATCGTGGTGCGGGCCATGCCGCCAGTCGTTCCCGCTGTATGAAAAACTCCGCGCCGAGATGCCGGCGCGCGACTTTACGCTGCTCGCAATCAATCTCGACGAGATGGCAGACGGGCCGGCCGCGTTCCTCGAGGAACATCCGGTCGGCTACACCTCGCTCGCCGATCCGGCCGGCGATGTCGCGCGCCAGTTCGGGCTCATTGGCATGCCCTCGTCGTTCGTCATCGACCGCGACGGCGTCGTGCGCGCGCGCCATACCGGATTCAAGCCGCAGGACGTCGATGTGCTGCGCAAGGAAATCGTCGACCTGATCGGAAACCGCGATGCCAAATGACCTCTTCAGCGGCAGGAACCTCAGGGCCGTGACCGTGTTGATCCTGTTTGCCCTTCTCGGCGGCTGCGCGACGACACCGGTGCAGCCGTGGGAACGCGGCCAACTTGCGCGCTGGGATATGCGCTGGGACCCTGATTCGCTGCAGGCGGCGATGAACGACCATACGCATTTCAGCAAGGAAGGTACCAACGGCCACATCGGCGCGGCCGGCGGCGGCTGCGGCTGCAACTGATGCGTCCGTCATCGCGTTGGTCGCCATCGCTGGCGGCGCTGATGAGCGCCGCGGCAACGCTCGTCCCCGAAGCGCACGCGCAGACCGCAACGAGTGCGGAAGCCGACGCGCATGTCAGCTACCGTTTCAGCGAATACGACGAGGATTCGCTTGCGCCTGGCGCCTACTTGGGCGATACGCAGCGCTATCGCGTGCTGTCGCATCAGTTCGAACTCGCCACCGCGGTCGGCAGCGACGCAGCGCTGAACGTCAGCGCAACTCACGAAGTCATGAGCGGCTCATCGCCCTGGTACGTGCTGCCCGGACTGGACGGCCGGCCCATCCAGGTCATGAGCGGCGCAACGATTCGCGATCATCGCACCGCATTGAGCGGATCCTGGACGCAAGGAACCGGCAGCAGCGGCGGCACGACTTATAGCGCCTCGTATTCCGCCGAGCGCGACTATCACGCGACCGCCGTCGGCATCGAGCACAGCATGCCGCTGAGCGCGGCGCTGACGCTGGGTTTCGGCGGAAGCTTTTCGCACGACCTGATCAGTCCCTTCGATGCACAGCAATACAATCGAGTGCAGCACGGGGAGAAGAACACTGGCTCGGTGTTCGGCAGCCTAGCCTGGATCATCGACCGCTCGTCCGTGCTGCAAACCGGCGTACAGCTCAACAGCGAGCATGGTTTCCTGTCCGATCCGTACAAGCTGGTAGCGGTCGGCGACGAAGTCGTGTCCGACCTGCGTCCCGATGCGCGAACCTCGGCGGCCTGGCTGGTGCGCTACCGCCACGCGTTCGCTTCGCCCGATGCGGCGCTGCATCTGGACTATCGCTACGCGCAGGACAGCTGGGGCGTGGTTTCGCACACGTTCGAAGCCGCTTGGTACCAAAGCCTGCCGTCGCGCTGGGAGCTCGTTCCGGGATTGCGCTACTACAGCCAGCAGCAGGCGCGCTTCTACGCGCCGTTCTTCACCGATCCTGCTGCGCACAATTTTTATTCGAGCGATTACCGGCTCGGTACGTTCGGCGCGATTTCGGCAAGTCTCAATTTGCGCAAGCGCATCGGCGCGTGGGAATTCAGTGGCGGCGTCGAGCGCTACCACTCCGCGACCGACTACGCGCTCGGCGGCGCCGATGCCGCGGTTCCCGGCGTCGTCAGTTACACTCGCGTCTTCATCGGCCTCGATTACCTGCTGCGTTGATTCCCGGGGCGGTCGTTGGCGGGAGTGAAAAAAAGCGATTTCTGACACGGATTTACGCGGATCAGGTGAAACACCCGGCCATGGTTTTTTCACAGGAAACTATCCGCGTCAATCCGCGTTGATCCGCGTCCAGGAAAGGCTCTAGCCGTGAGCACCGCCATCGCCGACTCCTCGCTGCGCCAGTTCCGCTTCAACGCCATGGGTTGTCCGTGCGCGTTGCAGCTCGAAACCGATGCGACGAGCGCCGCGAACGCGGCCGCCGCGGTGCAGGCCGAAGTCGATCGCCTGGATCGAAAATACTCGCACTATCGCGACGACAGTCTGGTGGCCATGATCGGCGCCAGCGCCGATGCCGGCGAAGGCATTGTTGTGGATAACGAAACAGCCGACCTGCTCGACTTCTCGGCCACGCTGTTCGCGCAGAGCAACGGCAAGTTCGACATAACGGCTGGTGCCCTGACGAGGATTTGGGACCTGCAAAGCGGCCATGTGCCCGACGCAGCTGCACTCGCCGAGGCGAGTGCGCGCTGCGGCTGGCAACGCGTGCAGTGGCAGCGGCCGTATCTGCGCCTCGGCATCGCCGGGATGCGTCTGGATCTGGGCGGCGTGGTCAAGGAATACGCCGCCGATCGCGCCGCGCAACTGTGCCGTGAGATCGGCGTCGCGCACGGCGTCGTCGATCTCGGCGGCGATCTCGCCGTCGTCGGCGCGCACGCCGACGGTTCGCCATGGCTTGCCGGAATCAAGGCGCCGCGCAATCCGGACAACGCGATCGCGCAGATCGAGTTGCGCAGTGGCGGCCTGGCCACCAGCGGCGACTACGAACGCGTGATGGTCGTCGACGGACATCGCTATTCGCACATCGTCGATCCGGTATCCGGCTGGCCGGTCGAGAGCTTTGCCAGCGTGAGCGTCGTCGCCGGCAGTTGTCTCGTCGCCGGCGCTGCATCGACGCTCGGCATGCTGCTCGGTATCGATGCCGGCTACGAATGGTTGCGCAAGCTGGGACTGCCGTTTCTGTGCATCGATGCGGACGGCAAAGCCAGCGGATCGTTGGCTGGCTGATCGAAAGGTCCGGAAAAAAAGCCGCGCGGACAAGCCGCGCGGCCTGGATCGGAAAACCAGCCTTGCCTAGAACTTCACGCTGAAACTGGCATGGTAGAACCTGCCTACGGTGTCGTACGTATTCACGTCGGTGTTGGCATTGAGCACGTTGTTGAGGAACAGCAGTGGTGGCTGCTTGTCACCCACGTTGTCTATGCCGATCTGCACGAACGCATTGAGCGGCTCGATGTTGTAGCCGAGCGAAACGCTGTGGTACGTCTGCGCACCGTAGTGCAGCACCGGACCGACTGGATTCGGGTTGTAGGCGTCCGTGCTCGACTCCACGCCGGACGGGCCGAGACCGGCATTTGCATAGCCGAGCGTGATCGGCCCGACATAGCGCGTCGTCCAGTTGGCCGTGAACGCGCCCAGGTTCCAGTCGAGGCTGGCCAAGGCACGCACGCGGGCGAAGTTGCCGAAGGTCTTGTCGAAATGGCCGGCAAGATGCTGCGTGAAGCCACCCTGATTGATGTTCCATTTCTCGATGTAGGTGGCGTCGAAGCCCACGCGGAAGTTGCCCCACGACGTCGCGGGCAGGCGGTAATGAGCGCCGATGTCGAAGCCCTGGTCGACCAGATCGCCCGAGTTGAACGAGCTCTCGGTCACGAACTTGATCGAACCGTCGGGGCCGCGAACGATGTTCGAACAAATCGCACCCTGCGTGTTGAAGCACTGGGTCAGGATGGTCTGGGCAATGCCGGGGCCGGACACGATCAGGTTGTTGAGCAGGATGCGGTAGTAGTCCGCGTTGACCGACAGTCCGGGCAGCCAGCCCGGATCGTAGACGAAGCCGTAGTCGAACGACTTGCCGAATTCGGGCTGCAGCACCGTGGTGCTGAGGCCGTGATCGGCGGCAAACTCCGAACCCATGGTATAGCCGGTCAGCTGCGAGAAGATCTGTGGCGGAACGTTGAATCCGTGGCACGCCGCGTTGCTCGCCAATTCCGGATGGCCGGCACACGGATCGGTTGCCGTCGGTGCATCGGCAGCCGGGCCGGCGAACAGATTGGTCGGCGTCGGTGCGCGGAACACCTTGGCCACCGTGGCCCGCAGCAGCAGGTCCTCGATCGGCCGGAATTCGATTGCGGCCTTCCAGTTGTTGGTGCTGCCGAAGTTGCTGTACTTCGAGTAGCGGTCGCCGAGATCGACGTTCAAGGTGTGTACGAACGGCAGATCCTTGAGTATCGGAATCAGCAATTCGGCATACGCCTCCTTCACGTTGTAACCGCCCTGGCTGGGCGAGGTGCAGACCGAACTGGGACCGGGACACGTGATCGTTGGGACACCACCCGGGCTGGAGTAGGTCGTGTTGATCAGCGGATCGACCTTGAAACCCAAATACTCCTTGCGGTAGAGCACGCCGCCTGCAGCCTGGACGTCGCCGGCGGGCAGGCTGAACAGCGAGCCGTTGGCCGAAGCTTCTGCCGATTTCGTTTGATACAGAAAAGTCGTGAACGGGCTTATCTTGGCGGCATTGAGGATCGCCAGAGTGTTCGGGTCGCTCTGGTTGAAGATATCGATCGGAGTGCAATTTCCTTCACCCGGCGCGGTAGTACAGCCGAAGGAGTCCGCAATCTGCGAGATGTTGATGTAATTGAGAATCTGGGTTTCGACCGTCGACTTGCCATAGCTGAAATGGGTGTCCCAGTTCCAGCTCGTGTCGCCGAAACTGCCCTTGAAGCCGAAGTTGCCTTCCTCGGTCGTATTGGCGATCTTCGAGCCGCGATTGCCGAGCGAGCTCAAGCGCATGGCGATGGTGCTGGATGCGCCGTTCGTGCCGAACGTGGCGCCGAACGGGTTGTAGTACTGGTCCGCCGGGATTACCAGGTTGTTCGAAACCAGATCGAACGGATACGGCGCGAGCTGCGTGTGAGCCACCATCTTGTGGTAGAGCAGCTCGACATAGGCTTCGACATTGTCGGTGAGCTTGTAGTTGCCCAAGGCGAAGATGCCGGTGCGCTCGTTCGGGATCAGGTTGTAGTTGCCGACCGCCTGGAAGTTGAATGAATCCGTTGCGCTGTGGTAGCAGCGGAAGTCGCTCGCTGATGGCGGAGTTGTCTGGGTCGGGAGCTGGTTGCCGGATAGCGTTACGCTGGTGATTCCCGGACCAGCAGGCGGACAGCCCAGCGCCTGGGCGACCGGAGAGTTCAGTGGAATGAAGAATCTGCCGCCCGGCGTGCGCGAAGAACCACCATGGGTGTTGATGCCGGTGTTGTAGATGTATTGCGCATTTTTCGAAAAATCGCGATTGGCCGCGGAAACCGGTTCCTGCTTGTCGTACTGGAAGCCGATCATGACGCTGCCCTTGTCGGTCGACTGACCGAAAACGGCGTGATATTTCTGGCGCTGGCCATCGTCCTTGTCGGCGATACCGTAGTCGACGCCGAACTCGGCACCCTGGTAATTCGTGCGCGTGATGATGTTGACGACGCCGCCAATGGCATCGGAACCGTATACCGCCGAGGCGCCGTCGTTCAGCACTTCGATGCGTTCCACGACAGCGATAGGCAGCAGGTTAAGATCCTGCAGCTGGAACGGAATGCGATGCCCGTTGATCAGCAGCAACGTGCGGTTCGAGCCGAGACCGCGCAACGACACACCGGCTGTACCGATGCCGCCGTTGTTGACCTGCGGGTTCATTGCGTTACCGGCCATCGAGGGAAGCTGCTGCACGAGGTCGCCCAGGTTGACCTTGCCCGAGGCCTGGATCGCAGCCTTGTCGATCGTGACGACCGGGTTGGCCGTCTCGATATCCACACGGCGGATGTTCGACCCGGTCACCACGATGGTTTCGAGGGACTGGCTCTTCTGATCGGTGCTGCTATTTGCGGTCTGTGCCTGGGCAGTCCCCAGCGTAGTCGCCGTGGCGGCCACGCCAAAAGACAATGCCAAGCGAACGGCCGACGAAAGCTTATTCGCGTCGAGTCTCATTACATTCTCCAACGTCAGGTTGTACAAAACGGATCGGGACGATCGGGTTTCGATGCAGATGTCTCTTTAAATCTCCTGTTGTGAAGTCAGCAACCGGCCGGCGTAGCTTCTCGTTGGCACTGAGCGCCTGCGCTGCGGAACTCTCCGACATCGATTGTTCGACCTCTTTGCAGCGTTGCTGGAGAACCAGACGACCTGGGTTCGGGTGATCGACAATTGCGTTGGTCGACCATTTGTCTTGACCGTCTGGCAGCAGCCGGCATCACGCCCACTGTCTCCCGCTGAAGCTGTCTTTCTTCGCTGTCTGCCAGTACTCGGACGCGCTTGCACCTTCGATCCGCTTGAATGCGCGATTCAGGCTCGGGCCCGAGCGGAAGCCGACGCCAACAGCAATCGCTTCGATCGGTTCGCTCGAGGCGAGCAGCAGCCGTTTCGCGGCTTCGATACGTGCGAGCGTGAGGTATCGATGCGGCGACATTCCGAAGATGTCGTGGAACACACGGATGAAATGATGAACCGACATCCCTGCCGTCTCGGCCAGAGAGCGGCAATCGACGTCGAGGAAATACTGTGTATCGATGGCTTGACGCACGGCTTCCATACGACTCCGCACGCCGCGCTCGGGCCGCTCTCTGCAGGCATCGAAAACATAGCGTTGCCCCGTTGCACGAGACTGCGCCGACAAGCAGAACTGTTCCGATGCAGCTTCTGCATCGAGCCGGACGCCCTTCCCGCCTGCGTCTTTGCTGCGCATCCGCGGTGCAGTCGCCACAGCGAAGCCCGTGTCATGGAGGCAGCTACCGGGCGACGCGTGCGTCGCCGACTTGCGCTGCGGTGCATCGATCAATGGGCGTGCCCGGCCAGTCGTCACGCGCGAGTGTCCGGCAATGCGAAACCCGAGTTCTTCGCAGCGCGCGACCAGCGTCGCGAGCGTTTCAGCATCGGCGGCGAGGCTTTCGGGCGGCGCAGCCCAATCGCGATTCATTGAACGCCAGCGGTAGATGACGCTCGTCGGGATGTCGAGCAGTCGGGAAAGTGCCGCAGCTCCGTGCACCGGCATCAGCCGAACGACCAACTCGACGACCGGCTTCGGATAGGAATGGCGCACACGCCAGCGTCGGAACATTCAGCGCGACCTCTCTCGTTTCATTGGAAGCCACGGCGATCGAGCCAACCGCGGGAAAATCGCCAAGAAAGCTTTGGTAGCAAGGCTTTCGTTGGTCACGAGTTCCACATCCAACACGCGCCAGAATCTTCCGCCTCCCTCAAGAACTTAAGTGGCCGAGGAGTCAGGATGTTTTCTGTAGCTGCCGATTTCGATCAGCAGTGTAGGAACAACTTTCTTATCGCGATATCAAATAAATACCTATTTCTCGGAGCACGCCGTTCCGGCTCCGAGCGGATGAGTTGGTCAACCTTGGTGTTGAGAAGTTCTTGCGGTCTCGCGCGGGAGAGACTGGCGAGCTTCAGCGATCGTAGCCGGCATCTGCCGCGTCGACGCTCGGCATGCTGATGGGAGTCGATGCCGAGTAGGAATGGTTGCTCGGCCTCGGGCCGCCGTTCTGCGCATCGATGCGCAGGGCACCGTCAGCGGAACTATGTTGCGCTAGGTGTGGACAGACGATCCGATTTTCGCAAGAGCAATTGCCTTGCGAACAAGCGCGTCGAACTCAGGCGCGCGACGGGGTCATGGGCATGTCGTGCCGGCGAGGCTGGTCAAACGGCGCACAGGAAACGTCACGGCGGCATAGCCGGCCGCGGCCGCTTGCGCGTTCGGGGCCCACGCCACAGTGCCGTTGTCGCAATCGGTGAAGGTCAGGGTCAGCGAACCCCACGGCGTTGCCGTCACGTTCCGCGAGTCAAAGTTTGGCGGGAAGCGCCCGCCCTGTTCGAGGAATGCCGGCAGGGCAACCGTGTTGCTTCCGTTGCTGTAACCGCCCTGCATGTAGATCCAGTTTTGCGCCGTGCCGGCCGGATTGAACACGAACCAGATGACGAGCATGCCATTGTTCGGCAACACTTCGATCTGGAATCCATGGCCGCCCTGGTTCGTGGTCGGGTCGAACCAATTGCCGCTGATCCCCGCGCCGATCGGCGGGCCGGCGGAAACGGCAACGCTTTCGTAGGCACCCAGATCCACGGAGGTGCCGGCAATGCGCGCACGGCCGTCGAGATCAACGTTGGTCAAGCCGCCACTTGGATTGCCGACGCCTGCATCGATCAGCGGCGAGGTCTGCGACAGGCGGAAGTTGCCGCCGCCGACGAATCGCGGATCCACGTGTAGTGTTCCCGTCGCCGCGACGGCGGTTCCGGTCGACGCCTCGAGATCGTTGTTCACCAGCGTCGCACCGGCGGTTCCGGCAAACGACCCGGACAGGTCGAGATCGAACGATCCGGCCCCGCCGACGTTGCCCCAGAATATGTTGTTGCTGAGCCGTACGCCGGCGAACGTGATGTAGTCGAGCGTCACGCGCTTGGCCTGCGCGGCGTCGGTCGCGTGGTTGCCGGCGAATGTGTTGTCGGCGACATCGATCGCGTTGTTGGAATACACCGACAGCGCTGGTGTGTTCGGTGAGCTGTTGTTGGCGAACAGGTTGCCGCGCACAACGAGCGAGTTGCCGTCGGTGGCCGCCAGAAGTCCGCCGACAGCCTGGCTGAAACCGTTGCTCGCCGCGGTGTTGTCGCGGAATATGTTGCGCTCGACAAGGATCTTCCCGCCACTGATCGGATTCGGATCGCCGATCTTCAGTCCGCCGGCGTTGGATTCGAACGTGTTGCCACCGTGACCATTCTGAAAAGTCAGACCGCTGATTTCGATGTCGCTGTCCGGGATCAGTGGTGTATCGATCGTCAGCACACCCGATGCATTGTTGCCGTCGAGGACCGTCACGGCCGCATCCAACGTCTGCTGCGTGCACCCGGCGTCGGTATAGCCACCGCGAATCGTCAAGTCATGGTGTGTAGTCACCGCACCGATCCAGCCGCCCGCCGGTGCATGGTAGGTGCCCGTGCGGACGCGTATCTCGTCCGAGTCGTCATTGCCGGGCGCGGTGGACAGGGACGACAACGCAGCGGCAAGTGCCGTACTGCTGTCGACGCAGGTCACGTGATTGGCCGCCACCGCAGCCTCGGCGAAGCTGAAGATGGCGAAGCTGAAGAGAAAGAGGCAGTACCAGACTGATTTCATGTGCGATTCCCGGGATGGTCCGCATGGAGCCCGGCCATTGACCGTGCAACTCGTGGACGTGCAGGAGAAGTGAGTCTGCGCAGCGCGGCGCAGGTTCACCGCAGCCTCGAGAATCCTTCAAACAATTGCCCAGGTTTGCGGCCATGGGTAACACGCGCGCGATCGATGTTCTACGCGCGCTATGGCGAGTAACGAAGATCGGTGCGGGTTTGCGACTTGCGTAGCAGATAACGCAGGGGCCTTTCCGCAGTGAGGTGAGCCGCCAAACGTCTCACGCGTCGGCGGCCCAAGGCCGCGTGGAGAACCACGCGGCCCGGGCACCATGCACCTGGATTTCACAATCACGCCTGATCGGTGTCTCAGGCGTGCTCAGAGCTTCACCGTCCCACGGACCCGGACCCGGACCCGAAAAAGGGAGAGATCGCGTCGACTGTAGCAAGCCTGCCGGCCTAGAACTTGATGCTGAAGCTGGCGCGATAGAACCGGCCGGCAGTGTCGTACGTGTTCACATCGGTATTGGCGTTGAGCGCGTTGTTCAGAAAGATCAGGGGCGGCTGCCGATCGAAGACATTGTCGACGCCGACCTGGACGAACGCATTCAACGGCTCGATGTTGTAGCCGACCGAGAAGTTGTTATACGTCACCGACGGAAAATGCAGCACCGGACCAATCGGGTTCGGGTTGTACGCATCCGTGCTCGACTCGACGCCGGACGGGCCCAGGCCAGAGTTCGCGTAGCCCACCGTAATCGAGTGGATGTAGCGCGTCGTCCAGTTCGCCACGAACGGGCCCATGTTCCAGTCCAGCGTAGCCAGGGCACGCCAACGCGCGAAGTTGCCGAAGGTCTTGTCGAAATGACCGGCCAGATGCTGGACAAAACCACCTTGATCGATGTTGTATTCCTCGATGTAGGTGGCGTCGAAGCCGACGCGGAAATTGCCCCACGACGTTGCGGGCAGACGGTAATGAGCGCCGATATCGAATCCGTCGTCGGTGAGATTGCCCGAGTTGAACGAACTCTCGGTCACGAACTTGATCGAGCCGTCGGGACCACGAACGATGTTCGAGCAGATCGCACCCTGCGTGTTGAAGCATTGCGTCAGGATCGTCTGCGCGATTCCCGCACCGGACACGATCAGGTTGTCGAGCGTGATGCGGAAGTAGTCGGCATTGACCGACAGCCCGGACAGCCAGGTCGGATCGTAGACGAAGCCGTAGTCGAACGACTTGCCGAATTCGGGCTGCAGTACCGCGCTACTGAGGCCGTGATCGTTGGCAAACTGCGAACCCATGACGTAGCCGGTCAGCTGCGAGAATATCTGCGGCGGCACGTTGAATCCGCCGCACGCCTTGTTGCTGGCGAGTTCCGGATGACCGGCGCACGGGTCTGTGGCCGTCGGTGCATCAGCGCCGGGGCCGGCGAACAGGTTGGTCGGCGTCGGCGCACGGAATACCTTGGCCGCGGTAGCGCGCAACAGCAGGTCTTCGACCGGCCGCCATTCGATTGCAGCCTTCCAGTTGTTGGTGCTGCCGAAGTTGCTGTACTTCGAGTAGCGATCACCCAGATCGATGTTCAGGGAGTGCGCGAACGGCAGATCCTTGAGCACCGGGATCAGCATTTCCGCATACGCTTCCTTGACGTTGAAACCACCCTGCGACGGCGAGCTGCAAATCGAGCTCGGGCCCGGACAACTGAGCGTCGGAACGCCGCCGGGCGCCGAATACGTCGTGTTGATCAGCGGATCGACGTCGGTATGCAAGTACTCCTTGCGATAGTCGCCACCGACGGCGAGCGAAACATCGCCGGCCGGCAGGGCGAACAGCGAGCCGTTGGCTGAGGCGTCGACCGATTTCGTCTGATACAGGAAGGTGCTGAACGGGTTGATCCTGGCGGCATCGAGGATCGCCTTCGTGGCCGGGTCGCTCTGATTGAAGATGTCGATCGGGGTGCAGTTGCCGGCTCCCGGCGCGGTGGTACAGCCGAAGTCCGCGGCGATGCTGGAGATGTTGATGAAGTTGAGGGCCTGGCTTTCGACGGTCGACTTGCCGTAGCTGGCATGGGCGTCCCAGGTCCAGCTCGTGTCGCCGAAGTTGCCTTTGAAGCCGAAAATACCTTCCTCGCCCGTGTTGGCGATCTTCGTGCCGCGGTTGCCCAACGAGGTCAGGCGCAGCGCGATCGTGCTCGAGCCGCCGTTCGTGCCGAACGTGACGCCGAACGGGTTGTAGTATTGATTGGCCGGTACGACCAACCCGTTGGCCACGAGGTCGAACGGATACGGCGCCAATTGCGTGTGCGTCACCGTCTTGTGGTAGAGCAGCTCGGTATACGCTTCGACGTTGTCGGTCAGTTTGTAGTTGCCCAGAGCGAACAGGCCGGTGCGCTCGTTCGGAACCAGGTCGTAGTTGCCGACCGCCTGGAAATTGAAGGCGTCAGTGGCGGAGTGGTAGCAGCGGAAGTCGGCCGGCGACGGCGGAGTTGTCTGGGACGGGAGCTGGTTGCCGGACAGCGTTACGCTGGTGATTCCCGGACCAGCAGGCGGACAGCCGAGCGCCTGGGCGACGGGCGAGTTCAGTGGAATGAAGAATCTGCCGCCCGGCGTGCGCGAGGAACCGGCGTGGGTGTTGATGCCGGTGTTGTAGATGTACTGTGCGGCTTTGGAAAAGTCGCGATTGGCGGCCGATATCGAGTCCTGCTTGTCGTACTGGAAGCCGATCATGATGCTGCCCTTGTCGGTCGACTGACCGAAAACGGCGTGATATTTCGTGCGCTGGCCATCGTCCTTGTCGGCGATGCCGTAGTCTGCTCCGAACTCGGCACCCTGGTAGTTGGTGCGCGTGATGATGTTGACGACGCCGGCGATCGCGTCGGAACCGTAAACGGCCGAAGCGCCGTCGGTCAGCACTTCGATGCGCTCGACGACAGCGATAGGCAGCAGGTTCAAATCCTGCAACTGGAACGGGATGCGGTGGCCGTTGATCAGCAGCAACGTGCGGTTCGAGCCGAGACCGCGCAGCGACACACCGGCCGTGCCGATGCCGCCGTTGTTGACCTGCGGATTCATTGCATTACCGGCGATCGAGGGCAGATCCTGCACGAGGTCGCCCAGGTTGACCTTGCCGGAGGCCTGGATCGCGGCCTTGTCGATCGTGACGATCGGGTTCGCGGTCTCGGTATCGACACGGCGGATGTTCGAACCGGTCACCACGATGGTTTCGAGGGACTGCGTCTTCTGATCGGTACTGTTGTTCGCGGTCTGCGCCTGGGCGCTTCCCAGCGTGGTCGCCGTCGCGGCCACGCCAAAAGACAGGGCCAGGCGAACCGACGACGAAAGCTTGCTCGCGTCGAGTCTCATTGCATTCTCCAACGTCAGGTTGTACGGATTCGGGGAGTCAAATTCGATGAGTGTTCTTGCTGATCTCACCGCGACAAAAAACACCGGACGCACATGCGTCGGCGGCTGCAGTGAGTCTATTCATCGCGAGGATTGCGCAAGATCGAAATGTTCCGAAACTGTTGTCGAATAATTACGAATCTTTTCGTGCTTCATAACATCTCGCGGCAAAACGGGCGCGAGATCGCGCGGATGTTTGGGACGAAATGGGACAAAATCCGGTCATTGTCGTGCGCGCAAAAACATCGCTGCGCACGCGCCACGCCACGCGCGGCGCCGGCAAGCGTCGTCAATTCTCTTGGGCGTACGCCCGGACTAGCGGGATTCGGCTACGGAGTCGTCGGCGAGCATCGGCGATACGAGACCGGCGATGAGCCGGCGCAGCTTATCGTTGTCGCTCAGCGCGCGTTCGAGGCGCGCGAGAATGTCGTCCGGCACGTCGCGGCAGACCGTTTCGACCGCGCGCACGCTGTCGAGCGGCAGTCGCATCGCCTTGCACACCTGATCGGCGGCCGATCCGGCGCGAATCATGCGTACCGCTTTCAATTGCCTGGGATGAAGAGCCTTGTCCGACATGTCGTTGCGCTCACTTGAAGCTGCGGATGAGATTTGGAACGGCGATCTGAACCATGACGTCATTTCTCCTGCAGCCGCACATGATCAACGGCGACAGTCATCGGCGGTGGCGCTGCCGAGACGGATGCGGGCCGATTCATCATCATGCAGAACTGCGACACACTCGCGCCTTCGATCTGTTTGAACGCCCGATTCAAACTCGGCCCGGAGCGGAACCCGACCCCCGCCGCAATTACCTCGATCGGTTCGCGCGATGAAATCAGCAGGCGCTTGGCGGCGCCAATACGCTTGCGCGTCAGATATTGATGGGGCGATATTCCAAACGCACCGCTGAACATGCGGATGAAATGGTGGCGCGACATCCGCGCCGCATCGGCAAGCAGCTTGCTGTCGATATGCGAAAAGTACTCGGCGTCGATGAGCCGGCGTGCCGCTTCCAACCTGTGCGTCACGCTGCGTGATGTCTTTCGCACGCGCACATCGGCAACATTTCGCGCATGCTCCGTCGACTCGGTTTGGCGATGCGCTGCATCCGTTCCGCGTTGATCCGTCCACGCCGCTGCGAAGCCGGACGTCCCGGCCGGCAGGCCAGCGTCACCGGAATGCGGACGCACAGGACTCGCGCTCGAGGTCACGTCTTCGTCGAATCCTCGTCGTGCGATCTCTATCGCCAGCCATTCGGGCCTTTCGAGGGCTGCAAGTCGCTCCGTGAACCGAAAGCCGAGCTGATCGCACTGTGTGAGCAGGGCTCCGACCGTTTCTCCGCTCGCGCACGGGTTCGCGCTTGCTGGCCTACCGAATTTGCGCGCACGCCATCGATAGATGACGCTCATCGGCAGATCGAGGACGCGCGACAACTCCGCTACCGGGTGCTGTGACAACAGCCGCTCAACCAGATCGACGACCGGCTTTGGATATGAATGACGCACTCGCCAGCGGCGGTACATGGCTACCTCCGATCCAGGCGATGCATGAACGAGTCCAGTCGCAATATCGCGTCGGATTTCGGCGTCATTGCTATGCTGCCTCGTCCGCGGATTCCCGCGAATCGGCAAAATTTCCGGCGCTTGCGCGAAACTGCGTTGCCGACGAGCCCAGGTGCTTCCTGATCGCGCGCGTGAACGACGACCGGCTCTGATAGCCGATCGCTTGTGCGATATCGCCGATGCCGAGCTTGCTTTCGGAAAGCAGGGTACTCGCGCTTTCCAGGCGATACCGGCTGACGTTCGAGTAAGGTGTCTCGTCGAACACCGACCGAAACGTCGTGATGAAATGGCCTACGGAGTAATTCGCCATCAACGCCAGGTTGGCGACATCCAGATCCTGATGAGCGCATGCGGAAATGTGGTTGCGTACTCGCTGCAGGCGCAGGAACACGGCTTTTTTTCTCGACAGCGTGGAGCCCGGACAACGCGCAATCATCGCGTCGAACTCGCTTTGCAGCTCATTCACCACGCTGAGCAGCTGATGCGCAAGCTGCTTGCTGCCTGCGCCCTGCCGGTCGTTCATGCAGTCGCGCGCGAAGCGCAGCAGCCGTCGGCTGTACCTGCGCGCGCACCGGTGAAAGGCCGGGAATAGCACTGCGCCAGAATGCACCGCCTTCCTGCCGGGAGCAGTCCATGCTGTCGGTGTTCCGGCTATCACGATACAGGCACCGCGCGGCGAGACGACGACGTCGTGCCGCGTCTGAGCGTCACCCACGCAAATGTCGCCCCTGGAAAGTCGTGTGCTCCATTCTCCGGTCATGACACCGGCACTGCCGAGAATCGGGCAAATCACCGCGACGACGCCGAGCGGTACAGACAGCAACGTTCCCCGTTCGCACATGACGACTGCCAGCCGATTGTCGCGCAACGCGTGGGATTCATGCACGTCGAGGCTCAAACGCGAGCCGAAAATCGCGCGCACCGCTATGAAGTTCATTGTGACACCGTTTGTGCTGGTCCCGAACGGATCATGGTCGCCGCCTACGCAGCGAAGACCAATGAGTCCGAGTAGCAGAGATCCGGGTTCAAAGACCACAGACGACAACACGCGATTGATTCCGAGTGCGCGGTCGCGGCATTCGGCGAGGCAATATATCGGCAAGACAAGAACGCCACTCTTTTCTCCAGTACGCTTTCGAGCATCAATCTGCAATAACGAGATTCAGTCCCGTGTTGCGCCATTGGTACGGTCCGGCGCCGTGCGCCGCTGCAGCAAGTCGGCGCAAACTGATGAGTGCGATCCCGTCAGCGAACGCGCTCCGGATCGATGTGGTGCGCTGCCACGACGACGAGGATATTAGGCGCCTCGCGCGTGCGCGACGAGGTCGCACACGGTCGACTAGCGGACACAAAAGGACATTCGATGTCCGATTACTTTGCCGAGTGCAGAAACGTTTCGGCCTCGTGCCGAGGCGTTTACAGCCGCGAGCGAAGAGACAGGCGTTTGCTGGCGTCGTCGAGCGCTGAAGCAACCTGCGTCGACGAGCGGAAGCTACCTTCAGGCTGCGCGAAACTCGTCTTTCGCACGACGCAACCAGGCGAAACGCGCTACGCGGTCCTGTGCGGCATCCGCGTCGAGCGCCGCGCTGCATGCTGCGCGCAAGGCCGGTGAATCGACGCGCAGGAACGGATTCGTCGCACGTTCCATGGCAAGGGTCACCGGCAACGTCGGCGCACCGCGTGAACGCAGTGCGCGCACGCTGTCGCAGCGTTCGCGCAGGGGGATATTCTCCGGATCGACGCTCAGCGCAAACACGCAGTTGGCAGCGGTGTATTCGTGTCCGCAGCACAGTTGCGTGTCGTCCGGCAACGCCGCGAGGCGATCGAGCGACGCGAGCATCTGCGCCGGCGTACCTTCGAAAAGTCGGCCGCAGCCGACGCTGAACATCGTGTCGCCGGCGAATACGACGCCGGCGCCGTGGAAGGCAATGTGGCTCAGCGTATGTCCGGGAATTTCGATGACGTCGAAGCTCGCATCGGGCGCAGCGAAGACGGCACGTTCGCCGTCGCTCACGCGCCGCGTGGCCGTCGTTATGCGCGGATCATGCGGCGCGACGACCGGCAGACCCAGGTGTTGCGCCAGGATTCCCGGAACGCCGCCGATATGGTCCGGATGGTGGTGCGTGAGCAGGATGCCGGCAGGCGTCAGCCGCTCGCGCTGGAGTGTCGCGAGCACCGGCGCGGCCTCTCCGGGATCGACGATCAGCGCATTGCCGGCCGCGTCGGCGAGCAGCCAGATGTAGTTGTCGGCCAGCGCCGGAACCGGAATGACGCGCATCGAAGTCGGCATCGCTTCATCGTCCGCACACGAATTGCAAAGAGCCTAGCATCGAATATCCGAATCTTTCCTCAACAGGGGCTTGTAACTGAAGCCGACTCCCGGCATCGTGCCTGCTTTCAAACGCCTGTTTGATGCCCCTCGCCGCCCATGACCGAAGCCAGCACCGCGCATCCGCTCTACCCGCACTTGCTCGCACCGCTCGACCTCGGGTTCGTCACGCTGCGCAATCGAGTGCTGATGGGTTCGATGCATACGGGTCTGGAAGATCACGCGCGCGATTACGGCAAACTGGCGGCGTATTTTGCCGAGCGCGCTCGGGGCGGCGTCGGCCTGATGGTGACCGGCGGATTGTCGCCGAACATCGCCGGTTGGCTGAAGCCGTTCGGCGGCCGGCTGTCGATGCCGTGGCACGTCGCACGGCATCGCAAGGTCACGTCGGCCGTGCACGCCGATGGCGGCCGCATCTGCCTGCAGATCCTGCATGCCGGACGCTATGGCTATCAGCCGTTGTCGGTCGCGCCGTCGAAGATCAAATCGCCGATCACGCCGTTCACGCCGCGCGCGCTGTCGACGGGCGGCGTTGAAAGGACGATCCGCGATTTCGTCGGCTGCGCGAGGCTGGCCCAGGATGCGGGCTACGACGGCGTCGAGATCATGGGCAGCGAAGGCTACCTGATCAACCAGTTCCTCACCGAGCGCACGAATCGCCGCAGCGACGCCTGGGGCGGCAGCGTCGAGAAGCGCCAGCGGTTTGCGATCGACATCGTGCGCCGCACGCGCGCCGCGGTCGGGCCGGACTTCATCATCATCTACCGGCTGTCGATGCTCGACCTGGTCGACAACGCCCAAAGTTGGGAGGAGATCGTGCAGCTGGCCAAGGCGATCGAGGCCGCCGGCGCAACGATCATCAACACCGGCATCGGCTGGCACGAAGCGCGCGTGCCGACGATCGTCACGAGCGTGCCGCGCGGCGCATTCGCCTGGGTCACACGCCGGCTCAAGGGCGAGGTCGCCATTCCGCTGATCACCACCAACCGCATCAACATGCCAGAGGTCGCCGAGAAGATCCTCGCCGGCGGCGATGCGGACATGGTGTCGATGGCACGGCCGCTGCTCGCCGACTCCGACTGGGTGAACAAAGCGCAAGCCGGTCGCAGCGAGCGCATCAACACCTGCATCGCCTGCAATCAGGCCTGTCTCGACCACGTATTCGAGAACCGGCACGCGACCTGCCTGCTCAATCCGCGCGCATGCAATGAAACCGAACTTATCGTCAGCAAGGCGACGGCGAGCAAGAGCGTTGCCGTGGTCGGCGCCGGTCCCGCCGGACTGGCGTGCGCCACGACGCTGGCCGAGCGCGGGCACGCGGTCACGTTGTTCGATGCCGCGGCGGAAATCGGCGGCCAGTTCAACATGGCCAAGCGCATTCCGGGCAAGGAGGAATTCCACGAGTCGCTGCGCTACTTCCGCTATCGCATCGAGGACACCGGCGTCACGTTGCGCCTGAACACGCGCGCGACGACGCAGTCCCTGCGCGGCTTCGATTCGATCGTGCTCGCCACCGGCGTCACGCCGCGGGCGCTGAAGATTTCCGGCGCCGATCATCCGAAGGTCATGAGTTATCTCGATGTCGTGCTGCACGCCAAGCCGGTCGGGCAGCGCGTCGCCATCGTCGGCGCCGGCGGCATCGGCTTCGATGTCGCCGAATTCCTCACCCAGGCGGAGCCTTCGGCGTCCACCGACATTGCGCGCTGGTCGCACGAATGGGGTGTCGACCAGAACTATGCGAATCGCGGTGGCCTGGCCAAGCCGGCCCCCGAAGCGCCGGAGCGTGAAGTGTGGTTGCTGCAGCGCACTCCCGGAACCCCGGGCAAGCGCTTGAACAAAACCACCGGATGGGTGCATCGCGCGGCGTTGAAGATGAAGAACGTGAAAATGCTCGGCGGCGTGAACTACGAGCGTATCGACGATGCCGGCCTGCATGTCACCATCGATGGCGCCGCACAAGTCATCAATGTGGACAATGTCGTGATTTGCGCCGGCCAGGAGCCGCGCCGCGAACTCTACGACGGACTCAAGACCGCGGGCATCGACGTACACCTGATCGGCGGCGCAGACGTCGCGGCCGAACTCGACGCCAAACGGGCGATTGCGCAAGGCATGAGGCTCGCAATTTCGCTTTGACGGGATCGCGGCGCCTCGGGCGGCCGCGTTTTGCGCCCTGCAACATCAATAGCGCTGGCGTGTACCCCAGGGCAGGCGTAAGGTTGGCGCGCCGGTTCCGTCAAATCGATCGCGAACCGCGCCGCGTCGGCATTGCAGGGGTACCACGCCGCAGCGCGTCAACCGCCAAGCAACGAGTCTCATTCTTTCCCATCGCCTACTTTTACCTGGAGGATTTCCAATGCTCAAGCACGCAATAGCGGGGATGATCGCAGCCGTGGCACTGTCTTCGCCAGTTGTCGCGAAGGATGCCGCGCCGCCGTCCCCGGCAGCACCGGCAGAACTGTCTCAACTCGATTTCTTCGCAGGCACCTGGCATTGCACCGGCAAGGCGTTCGCGAATCCGATGAGCCCGGAACATGCGACGACAGCCACGGTGCATGCCGACAAGGCAGTTGGCAGCCGCTGGCTGCATGTCAGGTACGACGAGAACAAGACCGCGACCAACCCGACGCCGTATCACATGGGCGTCTACATGGGTTACGACTCTGCCAAGAAGCAGTTCGTGGAAGCCTGCGTTGACATGTTCGGTGGTTACTGTACTCAGAGTGGCAGTGGCTGGAACGGAGACACAATGACGTTCGAGGGTACCAACAATGGCATGGGCGATCCCGGCGGAGTTCGTGACACGTTTGCCAAGAGAGGCCCGAACGGGCTGATGCATACGGGTGAGATGCAGGGTCCGGACAAGAAATGGAACAAGACCGACGAGGAAGCCTGCCACCGCCAGTGATAAGGCGTCGCGGATAGTTCGCTGCTTTCGCGTTCGACAACATCAATGCGATATCGGCGCCGCAAGGCGCCGATACCGTGTGTAGCATCAATCAGCGATGATGCTCAATCGTGGTCGTGATGGTCCTTGTAGTGCTTGAGCACCCACTCGTGCTTCTCGTACGGGCGATCGGCATCGATGTCGAGTTCGACACCGCCAGTAGTCACATATCCGCGATCGGCCTCTGGCAGGGTCACGCCCGACTCCCACCGCTCGCCTGAGCGCCAATAGTAGGTCTTGCTCTCCGGCGCGAAATAAATCTCGTGATCCGGATAGTAGACGTAGTGGTGCTTGGTGATGGCGACAGTCGTTTCGGCATGAACGATCGCCGGGACGGCATAGGCGAAACCGATCGCCAGTACAACAGCGGTACCCAGCTTCTTGAGTGTGCGCATGAACATCTCCTTAGTTGTTGTTGGCCTTGGAGCCAAGGCATACATAACAAGGAGCGGGCCAAGTACGAATCAGCGCACAATCAAGGCGTTATGCGAAAGCCGAATTCTGAATATCGGGTATCCTGCACGCCGGTCCGCGCAAATTGCAGGGCCGGCGCGCCGCGCCTAGGTCAGAGCGCGTTCACTCATCAGACCGATCAGATTGCCGTCCGGATCGTTGCAGAAGGCGAGCGCGACTTCACTCGTCGGCGTACGCCCAACCACGTGCGGTGCCTGCTCGAAGTGCACGCTGCGCGCAGTCAGCACCGTGTGAGCGGCAGCGAGGTCGGCGACCTTGAGATAGACCAGTGTGCCTTTGCCGCCGGGTTCGCCGCCCTGCGCGCTGAGCATCAGGCGAACCCCGCCGATATCGAAGAAACTCATGCCCGGCGCATCGAACAGGTGCTTCAGACCTAACGCATCGCGATAGAACGCCGTCGCGGCGGCGATATCGCGCACGCTCAGCGCGATCTGCGCAATGCCCTGGATTTCGTTCATGACAACCTCCTTTCATGGACCGCGGCTACAACGATGCGGACGCTACTCGCCCAGATAGCGCGTCCAGCCATCGAACTCGAAGAGCTGATTCGTATACGTTTCCACAACCGCGCTGAATGGAATGCCGGCTGCGCTGTACAGGATCGCACGGTGGCGCAGCACGGCCGGTGGAATGCGCAGCGGCGATGCCGGCGGCGGCGCTGACCCATCCGACATTTCCCAGCCGGCCGGCAGCGGCGACCAGAGCAACTCAGCCGACAGCGTGCGGCGCTGGAATCCGAGCGGCTTGACGACCTTGCCGAACGGTTCGTCGCTCGTGTCGAGTTGCTCGTTCATCTGTGCCGTCAGCACGCCGGGCACGTACCAGTTGTCGGCTTCGGACAAGACACGCTCGCCGCACATCAGCCGCACATGCCGGTAGCGCGGCGCGCCGGCATCGATGGCCAGCCTGGCCTGCAGGTCGGCGGGAATCACCTTGTCTGCATCGTGCACGCGCTGCACGACGACGCGCGGCGTCTGCGCGAGGTGATGATCGGCGCACCAGCGCTCGAGCGTCAGCGTCGCACTGTCGTGGCTGAGCAAGTCCGCGTTCAACGTCTGCAGAAGAGCCAGCAAGCCCATGCGCGCCGGCCGATCGTCTGCGTGCTGCGGCGGCGCGGTAGCGCAGCCGGCCAACAGCGTCGCAGTAAGCATCGCGATGCCGCGCTGTAGCAGGCCGTGCCAAGCGCGCTGCCGGCTGGCGCTGCTGCCCTGCCCGATCCTGGTGCCTGTTCTTCCTGTCATGTCGTGACCATTCCCAAAGCAAGCACGCCGATTATAGACAACGTCCATGGGCATCTCGGTCGTCGCGCATTGGCAGCGGCAAACCCTCCGACTACACTGCCGGCGAGCCCCGATCGTTGCGGAGGTGCGCGTGCCGGCCATTGATATGTACCACGACGGATCGCGGCAGTTGCAGGACCGCTTCCAGGCGCGCAGGCTCGCCGATCGCATGGTCGAGCGCATCGTGCACGACAAGTTCACCGACGAGGACCGCGCCTTCATCGACAGCCGGCCCATGTTCTTTCTCGCCACCGCCGATGCCGATGGCCGTCCGGACTGCTCGTACAAGGGCGGCGTGCCGGGATTCGTGCGCGTCGTCGATCCGTCGACGCTGGTGTTTCCGAGCTACGACGGCAACGGCATGTTCAAGAGCCTCGGCAACGTTCTCGTCAACCCGCACGTCGGCCTGCTCTTCATCGACTTCGAAAGTCCCAAGCGCTTGCGCGTCAACGGCCGCGCTAGTGTCAGCGCCGACGATCCGCTGCTCGGCGAATTCGAAGGCGCGCAGTTGATCGTGCGCGTGCAGCCCGAGGCGATCTTCCCGAATTGCCCGCGCTACATTCACAAGATGCAGATTATCGAACAGTCGGTCTACGCTCCCTGCCCCGGCCACACGCCGCCGGTGCCAAAATGGAAGGCCGCTCCGCATTTCAACGAAGTGTTGCCGCCCAACGATCCGGCGGGGCGCGCCGCAACTGACGGAACTCCTGAATGATCGTTCTACACCGCCCGTGGGTTCTGCTCTTCGCCATCGCCCTGGCCGCCTGCGCGACGGCGAAGCCGCCCGCGGCTTCGCCCGAGGCACCGAAGTATTTCCACATCGATCCGGTGCGGCCGGTGGCCGAACTGCTGCCGATCGCGCTGGCAGCGACGCCGCCGGCCGAGGCCGGCGATTTTCGCAAATCCGACCTCGTCGAACTGACGTCGCTCGACGCGACGATCAAGCTCGACATCCGCTATGCCACGACGCGCAACTTCCTCGGCACGCCGCTGTACAGCCAGGCACGCGCATTCCTGCAGCGCCCGGCCGCCGAAGCGTTGGCGCGCGTGCAGAAGTCCCTGGCCGCTGAAGGCTTCGGCCTGCTCGTACACGACGCCTACCGGCCGTGGTACGTGACGAAGATATTCTGGGACGCCACGCCGCCGGACAAGCACGAGTTCGTCGCCGATCCAGCCAGCGGGTCGCGCCACAACCGCGGCTGCGCGGTCGATCTGACTTTGTATACACTTGGCGACGGCAAGCCGGTCAAGATGCCGAGCCTGTACGACGAGATGTCAGAACGCGCGTACCCGACCTACGCCGGCGGGGCCGAAGAACCGCGTCGCCTGCGCGAACTGCTGCGCCGGCACATGGAGGCCGAGGGTTTTACGGTGTTCCAGTTCGAATGGTGGCATTTCGACTACCGCGACTGGAAAGCCTATGCGATCCAGAACGCCCGCTTCGAAGACATCGCGCCGGCTGGCGGCAAAGGGACACACTGACCATGGCGCAGACCCTCGCCCACATTGCCCTGGTCATTCGCGACTACGACGAAGCGATCGACTACTACACCCGCGTCATGGGTTTCGAACTGCTCGAAGACAGTCCGCGTGGGCCCGGCAAGCGCTGGGTGCTCGTCGCACCGCCGGGCAACCGCGGCTCCTCGCTGCTGCTGGCCAAGGCCGCGAACGCCGAGCAGCAAAGCCGCATCGGCAACCAGACCGGCGGGCGCGTGTTCCTGTTCCTGCATACCGACGACTTCGCCCGCGATCACCGAACCCTGACCGGCAACGGCGTGCGTTTCATCGAGGAGCCGCGTCATGAAGACTACGGCACGGTCGCGGTGTTCGAGGATCGCTACGGCAATCGCTGGGACCTGATCGAATACAAATCCTGAGCAACATGTTTGAATCACACACGCCACCGCACACCCTGTGGATTGCGGCCGCCCTGCTCGGCGCCGCCTGCACCACTGCCTCGGTCGCACGCGCTGCGCAAACCGAGGCGCCATCCACCGGGCAGGATTCGCCGGCTTCTGCCGCATCGATCGATCCCGTGTTCGACTGTTATCGCGCGAATTCGGCCTGGGGCCTGGCCTATTCGGGCAAGGTCATCGACCGCGACGGCCGGATCCTGAGCTACGCGGCGCGCGACAAGGCGCTGCCGGAGCCGCGCAAGAGCAACGACCATACGCTGTACGACGCCGCCGACCTCGTGGCGAAATATGCGGGCGGCACGCGCGGCAGCCGCATCGAAGCCAGCGCGCTCGCCGAGCACGTGGCCTTGATCGAAAAAGCGAGTACTGGAAAGATCGTGTCGACGTACACCGGCGTGCGTGACGCCGGAACGAGCACCTGTCACGCCTATGTATTCGACGCGGCAGCGAAGCGCTATCGCGACATCGAACTCGGCAGCGACGACGGTGTCGCCGACCGTCGCGTGAGCAACGATGCAGCCGAAGCACAAGCGCTTCTGCAATGGTTGCGCGCGTCAGGTGTGGCGCGATAGGAGCACGGGTCTTGGATCAATTCAGCTATCTGTCGGTGCTGCTGTCCCTGATAGTCGGCTTGGCGATTACCCAGATCCTCAAGGGTTATCGCGGCATCCTGCTGTGGCGCGCGCATGTGCAGCTCTATTGGCCGACGCTGCTGTGGTCGGCGTCGCTGCTGCTGATGAACGTGCAGAGCTGGTGGGCAATGTTCGGCCTGCGTGAAATCGAAGCCTGGACCTTCAGCACGTTCTTGGTGGTCCTCCTGCAAACCATCGTGCAGTACATGCTCGCGGCGCTCGTATTCCCGGATTTCTCCGGCGGCGAGCGCGTCGACTTGCGCGCGCACTACTGGGCACAGGCGCGCTGGTTCTTCGCCTTGACCATCCTGGTACTGCTGATCAGCCTGGCCAAGGATTTCGTGCTCAGCGGCCACCTGAGCGACCGCCTCAACGTGCTCTTCCACCTCGGTTTCATTGCACTCGGAGCGATCGCGCTGGCAACACGGCGCGAGTGGTATCACCGGTTTCTCGCCGTCGCTACACTCGGACTGTTCTGGATCTACATCGTGGTGCTGTTCGCGCGCCTGCACTAGGGCTTGTCCACCTCCGGCGGAGCAGGGTTCTGCTTCTTGTCGCCGTCGTTTTTCCCAACCGCTTCCACAGCGCCTACCGTTACCGTGCCGACGTTGAAGCGCGGGTCGTACGGATTGTCCGTCTCGCGCAGTTCACGATAGGAAATGGAACCGTCCGTGTAGTTGTTGCCGAGAATCGCGGACGTCGACTGAAGATTGCCGTTGGCGCCCGCCGAGGACTTTCCATGTCCGCCTTTTTCATTCAGCGGGTTGTTGCTGCCGGGAACGTTCATCCCTCCCACCTGCAGATCGCCGGTAAACCCCAGATGAGATCCGGTCGCACCGTTGCGCACGTCGCGCCAACGCGCCTTGGCGCGCGGCAGCGCATGCTTGTCGCCGTAGGTTTCGCTCAGATCGGCAACCAGAGTGCCCGCCTTCGCCACTTCATCCGCTGTCAGCGCCGTACGCACGCGATCGCGGACCGCGACATAGTTCTTGTCGTCGCGCTCTGCGGCCAACGTCAGCCACGCCAATCCCTGCGGCCGGTCTTCCGGCACGCCACCTTCGCCCTTGACGAAAATCACGCCGAGGTTGTACTCGGCCGGCTTGTAAGCCCAGCTCGCGGCGATCTTGTACAACATGATCGCATAGCGATAATCGTTCCTCTTGATCGCGTCCACGCCGAGGTTGAAGAAGTATTCACCCGGCACCGCGCTGTCCCGAGGCGTGGAATAGTCCTTTGCATAGAACCCCTGAGCCATTGCGCTGCTGCTGAGAACGCCGCCGCTTCCCAGGCCGTAGAGACCAGCAATCAGGCAGACGATCCGGGCGGCTTTCCGTCCCGAAGAGTTGTTGTCAGTCATGCGCATCAACCCTCGAACAAATCGATTCAGACAGCTCGCGTCACATTGCATTCGCGGAAGAAGCAGGCTCGCGCGCGGATTTATCGCGAACCTCGGCCAACCATTGCTGGTGGATCCGATACAGTTCCTGGCCGCGCTTCTCGTCGATCTGAAAGCCGAAGCTGATCGCGCTGCGATAGCCGGGACCTTCGACGGGTGTGGTCGCGTGCTTGCAGCGCGAGGCGAGGTTCAGCCACGCATCGCCGCGCTCGACGGCAATGGGTACGCCGTCCAGTAGCGGCAAGCAGCCGGCGGTCTGCTTGACGACGACATTGATGCGCACGTGGGCCCGTCCCGGCAGGTCCGGATCGGTATGCGGGTGGACGAAACCGCCTTCTGTGATGACGTTGATGAAGTCCATCAAGCCCGGCGGGACGACGTATTCGCCGAGGTCGTAACGAGCGGCCAATTCCTGTTTCACGTCGAACAGCAGCCGGTCACCCTCCGGCGTAACGAAATCGACGACAAGAAACTGGCGGCCTGTGCCATCGCCGGTCTTGTTGCCCTTGAAGCGGCTCCAGTTGAGCAACGTCACTGCGGTGACGTGGTCAAGGACGTCGGCACTGACTGCGTTCTTGATGAGAAACGGATAAGACTGGGTGTCCATCGAGGCAATACTGCAAGTGAACATGCAAGATCCGGCGATCCGGCCCAAGCCTGCTCGAGCCAAGGAAGCGTGGTCGCCGCAACATCCGGCCGTGGCTGTGGTTCAGCCGCAGCATGGCGCTCCTATCATTGCAACTTTTTGCACCGCCGTCACCTGCCCAAGGCACGCTGACCGACGGCCCGCCGACGTGGACCTGGCGAGCCCGCGCCATCGACTGGTCCAACAAACTCCGGTTTGGGCCGCCAGCGGCGACATGCGAGAGCTGGCGGCGACGGCACGGTTGAATATACGATCAGATCGCCCTCTGGCTGACCATACGGGACCGACGTGAAATTTGCCAAAGCCGTTTTCTTCATTGCCGCCATCTGGGGCGTGCTGCTTCTGGCGCCGCTGTATTTCATCTTCGACCTGATCGGCGAGCAGGACCCGCCCGCGATCACGCATCCGGGCTTCTACTACGGTTTCGTCGGTGTTGCGCTTGCCTGGCAGATCGCGTTCTTCATCATCGCCCGCGATCCGGCGCGCTTCCGGCCGATGATGATTCCGTCGATTCTCGAGAAGCTCGGCTACGGTGGCGCCATGGTCGCGCTGTACCTGCAGGGCCGCGCGCATCCCCAGGATCTCGCGTTCGGCGTGATCGACCTGCTGTTTGCCGCGCTGTTTGCCGCGGCCTACCGCAGTGTCGGCCGCGCCGGCGAAGGATGAATCCGGCTGCTTTCGCACTTCGTCGACGAAGCGGATCGAAGACTCGGCGTCCGTCGCCGAAAGCGCTTGCCGGCACAAGGATGTCGAGATGTGCCGGGTCACCTTGCCCATTTTTCTAGAAACGCATGCGCACGAATGCGGCCGGTCCGTGGAAATGAATGCTCGCGCGTCCCGTCCAGCTTTCCCTATCCGCTCTCAGATCCAGCGCGTTGCTGCTGTATTCCAGTGCCATCCCGAGATTTTGAAACGGATAATATTCCATTCCGACAGTGGCGTTGAGCAAATGACCGGTCACGCTGCCTGAAGGTTTGCGCACGCCGGCAAAATCGAGATAGCCGCGCAGATCCGCGGAAAACGCATGCTTCCAGGCGAGCATCAGCAGCGGCGCGACGGCACTGCCTTCGGCTTCACCATGGGCCGATGCCGAATGTTCATTGACCGACAGGCCGCCGTCGATCGTGCCTTTCAGATCGTAGTAGGCGGCGCCCAGACCGATGCCGATCACGTCGCTCGGGACCGGCGCAAACCACCAATGCCACGCGGCGTTGTAGGTATAGAGCCGCAAGCCGGCTTCGACGAACGCGTTGACGTTGTAGTCGTTGCCGTCGAACATGATGTCGCGCGTCAGCGTCGCGCGCGCACTTTTCGAATACTGATAGCCGCCGATCGAAAAACCCTGGCTGTCCAGGACGAGAATCTCCAAGCGCACGTTCGGCAGCGTGCGATGCTTGTCCAGGCCCAGGTCGCGCTCGAAATCGACGTCGCTGCCGGCGACCTCGGGGCCGTTGGCCGAAACCTTCGCATCGACGATCGGATAGAAGCCGCCGAGCGACAGGCTGAAGCGGTCGAGCGGTTCAGGGACGTCGGCGTATGCGGCTGAGGCCAACACGCAAAACGCCAGGGCAGCGACCCGCAATGTCCGTGTTGAGCAGCGCATGGCTTGCGTCCTCCGGCCTTGGTGTGTCCAGCCTCGGCGCAAAGATTCTGACGCCGATGACGCACGCCAGACTACATTCAGCTACCTGACGGCCGGCAAAACGACGTTCGAAAAGAACCCTGGCATACGCCGTCATCCCAGCGAAGGCTGGATGAAGAGCGAGGCCTGGGTCAGGCCCTCTGTCAAGTTTCTAGCGCTTGTCCAGCGGCACGAACTGCAGATCCTCGGGACCGATGTAGTTCGCGCTCGGCCGGATGATCTTGCCGTCAATGCGCTGCTCGATCACATGGGCGCACCAGCCCGACGTGCGCGAAATCACGAACAGCGGCGTGAACATCGCCGTCGGCACGCCCATCATGTGGTAGCTGACCGCGCTGAACCAGTCGAGGTTGGGGAACATCTTCTTGATGTCCCACATCGTTGCCTCCAGGCGCGCGGCGATGTCGAACATCTTCATGTTCTTCTGCGCCGCCGAAAGCTCGCGCGCGACTTCCTTGATGACCTTGTTGCGCGGATCGCTGACCGTGTAGACCGGATGACCAAAACCGATCACGACTTCCTTGCGCTCGACGCGCGCGCGAATGTCGGCTTCGGCCTGGTCCGGCGTTTCGTAACGGTTCTGGATGTCGAAGGCCGCTTCGTTTGCGCCGCCGTGCTTGGGTCCGCGCAGCGCTCCGATCGCACCGGCGACGCACGAGTACATGTCGCTGCCGGTACCGGCGATTACGCGCGCGGCGAAAGTCGAGGCATTGAACTCATGCTCGGCATACAGGATCAGCGAGGTGTGCATCGCGCGCACCCACAGTTCGCTCGGAACCTTGCCGTGCAGCAGGTGCAGGATATGGCCGCCGATCGAATTGTCGTCGGTCTCGACGTCGATGCGCTTGCCGTTGACCGCGAAGTGGTGCCAGTACATCAGAACGGACCCCAGCGAAGCCATCAGCCGGTCGGCGATGTCGCGCGCGCCGGCATGGTTGTGGTCCTCTTTTTCCGGCAGCGCGCAGCCGAGCGCCGAAACGCCCGTGCGCATGACGTCCATCGGATGCGTCGATGCCGGCAGCTGTTCGAGCACGGTCTTGACCGTCATCGGAATGCCGCGCAGTGCTTTCAGCTTGGTCTTGTACGCGGCCAGTTCGGCGCGGTTCGGCAACTTGCCATGCACGAGCAGGTGGGCGATTTCCTCGAATTCGCAGGTCGTGGCGACGTCGAGAATGTCATAGCCGCGATAGTGCAGGTCGTTGCCTGTGCGGCCGACCGTGCACAAGGCGGTGTTGCCGGCGGCGACGCCGGACAAGGCGACGGATTTCTTTGCCTTCGGCAGGATTTGTGCGGGTTCGCTCATTTGTCTTCTTCCTTCGCCGGGACAGCGGCCTCGGCATTTTCGTTGTCGATGAAATCGTCCGCGCTGTGCGCGGGGCATTCGTTTACTTCGCGACGCAGGTGCGCCGGATCTTTTTCGCGGCCGTCGTAGATCCAGCACTCGCCCAGCGTCGAGCAATAGCACATCCGCATCTCGACCCGGTTCGCCTGCTTCGCAAACGCGTTGAAATCCTCGGCGTTCTGAAACAGCACCTGGTCGAGCCGTTCGCCGGGCGACAGCACGATGCTGTTCAATGTCGAATACGGCGGCCGTTGATTGAGCTTCAGACCCAGCGCTGCGTAAACGGCATCCCAGTTGCGCCGCGGCTTGCTGTCCACGTACATCTGCACCGATTGAACCAGCGCCGGCCCGGCGCCCTTGTTGACCACGATCAATTCGCGCTTGGAGCCGGAAACGCCTGGCTCCAGGTACGGCCAAACCTGCGCACGCACCTGCTGGCGCTGGATATACGCCGTATAGCCGGACACGCCGAGCGCGAGCAGTCCGACCAGCGCGGCGATGACCGCGGCCAAACCATCCCAGTTGCGCGCGTGCAACGGGCGCGACAACGCCTCACGCATCGCTGGCGGCAGGCGCTCCTCGTTCATCGGGCGCTGCCTGGCAACAAAAGGGGACCTGCGTTTCATTCGTCGCGCGACTCGGCAAACAATGCGTCGAGTTTCTGCTCGTAGGCGTGGTAGCCGAGGAAATCGTACAGCTCGGCGCGCGTCTGCATGGCCGGCACCGCGGCCTTCTGCGTGCCGTCGCGACGCACGGTTTCGTAGAAGTTCAGCGCTGCCTTGTTCATGGCGCGATAAGCGCCACAGCAATACAACACGATGTCGACACCCGCCGATTTCAATTCGTCGGTCGTGAACAGCGGCGTCTGGCCGAACTCGGTGATGTTGGCGAGGATCGGCACCTTCACCGCCTGCTTGAACTCGCGGTATTGCTCGAGCGTGTAGATCGCCTCGGGGAAGATCATGTCGGCACCGGCTTCGACGCAGGCGACCGCGCGCTCGATGGCCGGTTGCAAACCTTCCACGGCGATCGCATCGGTACGCGCCATGATCACGAAACCGGGATCGCTGCGCGCGTCGACCGCGGCCTTGATGCGGTCGACCATCTCGTCCTTGGGCACGATCGCCTTGCCGGGACGATGTCCGCAGCGCTTGGCCGCAACCTGGTCCTCGATATGCAGCGCGCCGGCGCCGGCCTTGATCAGCGAGCGCACCGTGCGCGCGATGTTGAACGCGCCGCCCCAGCCGGTATCGACGTCGACCAGCAGCGGCAGGTCGCAGGCATCGGTGATGCGGCGGATGTCGGTCAGCACGTCTTCCATCGTGCTGATGCCGAGGTCCGGCATGCCCAGCGAATTGGCCGCCACGCCGCCGCCGGACAGGTACAGCGCCCGGAAACCGGTGCGCTTGGCCATCAGCGCGGCGTACGCCGTGATCGCGCCGACGACCTGCAGCGGCGTCTCGGCGGCGAGTGCGGCGCGAAAGCGCGCGCCGGGAGATTCGGTTAGGCTCATGAGGGCTCCGGAAAACGGATTATTTTAGCCGATATTGCCTGTTCGGTCCGCTTGCCCGCGGCCTCGCCGAGGGAAGCCGAGGGCCGTGCTGCGTCGAGCTCATAGCCTGCCAAACCTGATCGCGAACACCCTCCCCTTGAAGGGGGGCTATCTCCCTGCGTAGCTCACCTCCCTCCCAGGGCAGCCTGAGGCGTCAGCCGCCCACGTCCGGCCCGCGCTTGAGCGCACCGCGGATTTCCTCGAGCGCGTTCGGGTCGTCGAGCGTGGACAGGTCGCCAGGGTCGCGGTCCTCGGCCAATGCCTGCAGCGAGCGCCGCAGCAATTTTCCGGAGCGCGTCTTCGGCAACGCATTGACGATGTAGACACGCGCCGGCTTGGCGATGCCGCCTAGCAGCTCGACGACGCGCTGCTGCATGCCGCCGGCGGCGTCCTGCTTCGCCGCATCGTCGCCGGCGGCTTTCAACGTGGCGAACACGATCGGCACCTGGCCCTTGAGGTCATCCTTCACGCCGATCACGGCGGCCTCGGCGACGGACGGATGCGTCGCCACCGATTCTTCGATCTCGCGCGTGCCGAGCCGGTGTCCGGCGACGTTGATGACGTCGTCGGTGCGGCCGAGGATGAAGGTGTAGCCGTCCTCGTCGCGAATCGCCCAGTCGAGCGAACTGTACAGCAGTTCCTTGAAGTGCCCGAAGTAGCTTTTCAGGAACCTTTCGTCGTCGTTCCAGATCGTGGTCAGGCAGCCGGGCGGCAGCGGCGGCACGGCAACGAGCACGCCTTTTTCATTCGGCGCAGCGTCCTTGCCGGTCACCTCGTTGATGACGCGATACTGGTAGCCGAAGTTCGGCAGTCCCGGCGAGCCGAACTTGATCGGCTTGAGGTCCAGTCCCGGATGCAGAGTGATCGCCGGCCAGCCGGTTTCTGTCTGCCAGTAGTTGTCGATGACGGGTTTGCCCAAGGCCTCGGTGATCCACTTCGCCGTGGGTTCGTCGAGCGGTTCGCCGGCGAGGAAAAGATACTTGAACGAAGACAGGTCGTATTTCTTCAGCCACGCCACGTCGTGTTTCTTCAGAACGCGGATCGCAGTCGGTGACGAAAACATCGAGCGCACGCGGTATTTTTCGCACAGCCGCCACCAGATGCCCGCGTCGGGGTTGATCGGCAGGCCTTCGTACAGCAGTGCCGTGGCGCCGGCGATCAGCGGGCCGTAGATGTTGTAACTGTGACCGACCGCCCAGCCGACATCGGACGTCGAAAACATGACCTGGCCCGGGCCGACGTCGAAAATCGTGCGCATCGACACGGCCATCGCCACCGCATAGCCGCCGACGTCGCGTTGCACGCCTTTCGGCTTGCCGGTCGTGCCCGATGTATACAACAGGTAACTCGGCTCGTTCGATTCGAGCCAGACGACCGGCACTTCCGCGCCCTCGTTTGCGGCACGCAGCTCCGCGTAGTCGAGATCGCGGCCGGCGACGTATTGCAGCTTCTTGTCGAGGCCGCGCGAGACGATCAATACATGTGGCGGCGGCGACTGGGCCGCGCGGAGCGCCTCATCGACCAGCGGCTTGTACGGGATCACCTTGCCGGCGCGCATGCCGGCGTCGGCGCAGATCAGCAGCACGGGCTCGGCGTCGTCGATGCGCAGGGCGAGGTTGTGCGCGGCGAAGCCGCCGAACACGACCGAATGGATCGCACCGAGGCGCGCGCAGGCAAGCACGGCGAAGACCGCCTCGGCCATGTTCGGCATATAGATGACGACGCGCTCGCCCTTCTTCACGCCGAGCGAAGCCAGCACGGCGGCGAACACATTCACTTCCTTGTACAGTTCGCGATAGGTCAGCGTGCGTTCGACGCCGGTCTCGGTCGATACCGCGATGATCGCCGGCTGTTCGCCGCGCTCGGCCAGGTGCCGGTCGATCGCGTTGTAGCAGAGATTCGTTTCGCCGCCGGCGAACCACTTGCGAAAAGGTGGATTCGTATACTCGAGAATCTTCTGCGGCGGCTTGTGCCAATGGATCAGCCGTGCCTGGACGGCCCAGAATTCCTCGGGTTGCTCGATCGAGCGGCGATATTCGTCTTCGTAACGCATTGGCTACCTCCGCGACAGTATCGAGGGCCGATGGCAGAGTATCACCCTGCGGCAACGAATTTGGCGAAAAAAGCGGCCGTTGGTTGACCCAAATCAAGCCTTGTGGTGCGAGTGCGCGGGGCACCATTCGCCTCCGAACCGCTTGTGCACAAGGACCGTCACGGCGCCCTGCGCGGCGCGGCCGCGCGATCAGCCCGATTCGTCCGCGGCCCTTTCGGCGGCGGCTGGTTCAAGTGCAGGCGCATCGCCGCCGTCGAGCCGGGCCAGCAGGGCCTTGAAGCGCGGGTTTTCACGCAACGCATCAAAATCGCTGTCGTGCTCGAACCAGTCACGGCTGCCGCCGCCCAATGTGCATGCGTGTTCGAGCACCTCCAGGGCGCGTTCGACATCGCCGGCCAGGCTGTAATAGCAAGCCGCGTTGTACAGCGTTGAATAGTCGTTGGGACGCGCGCGCATGGCGGCTTCGACGTAGGGGATTCCTGCTTCGCGCTGACCGAGCCGCGCGTACAGGCCGGCGAGAAACGCGTGTGCCCGGGCATCGTTCGGATTGAGCTCGACCTGATGTTTCAGCCCATCCAGGGTGACGCGCGCCAGCGCATCCGCCTCCGCGTGCCTGCCGAGCCGGTCGAGCACCGGCAGAGCCAGGGCGGGCACCGTGAAGTCATCCGGCCGGAGCGCGAACGCCGACTCGAACAGCGCCGCGGCACGCTCGAAGTCGCCATGGGCCAGGCAGTGACGCGCGAAGTAGTAGTGTGCTTCGAACAGTTCCGGATTGAGTTCCAGCGCGCGCTCGAACGAGCGAGCCGCGCCATCGATGTCGCCCGTCAGCGAGCGTACGTGACCGAGCGCGACATGTGCCTCGGCCAGCTCGGGCGCCAGTTCCAGGGCGCGGAGCGCCGCGCGCGTCGCTTCGGGCAGCACGTCTTCGGCCTTGACGAAGCGCCAGAGCAGCAGCTGCGCGAGGACATCGGCAAGACCTGCGTACGCGGCGGCATACTCCGGGTCGAGTTCGATCGCGCGGCGGAACATCGCCGGCGACTGACGCCATTCCTGCACGCCGATCCGGGCGACCAGCTGCCGCCCGCGCAGGTAGAACTCGTGGGCGCGCATGTTGCGCGGCGCGTAGCGTTCGATCCTGACGGCAGCATCGCCGGTCAGCGAGACGCGCAGCGCGGCCGATACCCGGCGCGCGATCTCGGTCTGGATCGCGAAAACGTCTTCGAGCCGGCGATCGAAGGTTTCCGACCACAGGTGAAAGCCGCTGACGGCATCGATCAGCTGCGCGGTGATGCGCAACTGATCGCCCGACTTGCGCACGCTGCCCTCGAGTATTGCGCCGACACGCAGCTGCGTGCCGATTTCGCGCGGATCGACGCTGCCGTCGCGGAAGCGGAACGACGCCGTGCGCGACGCCACGCGCAGACCGCGCACGCAGCACAGCGCATCGATGATTTCCTCGGCCAAGCCGTCGCAGAACCAGTCCTGATCCTTGCCGACACTCAGGTCGGCGAACGGCAGTATGGCAACCGAGGCATCGGCGCCGACCGACGGCTTTGTCGCGGCGGGCCCAATCGCCGCGGCAGGATCGACGCCGCGCGTCGACGCTTCGCTTGCGGTGACTGCGGCTAACGCGACAGGCGGAACAGGAACCCCTTGCGAGCCAGTACCCGCGATCGCGTCCGCGGCGACGTTCGCCGGCGCATCCTTCGCATCCGGCGCCGCATCGGTGCGCACGATACCGCGCGCGGTCAGATCGAAAATCCAGGCCAGTACGAATGCGGGGATCACGCCGATCGCAAGCGCGATGATCAGAGCGCGCTGCATCCAGTCCGGCAGGCCAAGCGGCGGAAACGTAACGTTGGCGATCTGCAACAGCAGCCACGCACCGATGAAGTAGGCAGCCATCGCGCGGAACATGCGACGGCGGCGCATTTCCGCGAACCAGCTTCGCCCGGGCGTCTGATCCGAGCTCATTGGTTCTGCGACAGAACCGCCGGATCGATTTTCAGTTTGCGCGCGAATGCCGCGAACCGCGGATCGGCGCGATAGTCGAGCAGAAACGGCGTGACCATCAGCTGGGTGAGGCCCGAGTCGAGCTCGGCGTAGGCATTGTCGAGCCATTTGAACATCAGGTCGGGTTCCTTGCGGAAGGCATACACGATGGCAACCTGATACGGGCCGCCATGACCGTATTTCGCAACGAACGTCGTCAGTGCCGCTTCGGCCGCCGCCGGATCGCCTTGCGCCTGCTGCGCCAACGTCATGGCGTAGTCGCGCCAGAACCCCGCCGGTTCGAGCGCTGCATCGCGCAAGGCTGCGGCCGCATCGCCGCGCTGCAAGTCGACGATCGTGAGGTAGGCGTAGACGTGCGACGTATCGGACTGCAGTTCGAGGATCTTGCGTAGCGTCGCCTCGGCGGCATCCAGTTGCCTGCGCGCCATCTGGTTGCGTGCGCGACTGAGGTAGCCGCCAACCAGAAACGGATCGAGATCGATGGTCTGTTGATTCATCTTCTCGGCTTCGTCAAGGTCGCCCAGCGCGGCAAGCAGATAGCCGAGCGCCTGCGACATGCGCGCATCGCGCGGAGCCAGTGCAGCCGCGCGGCGGAATTCGACCGCCGCGCCGGGCAGATCGATATCCGGCGTGACATGCACCCAGCCGATCGCGAGGTGCGCCTCGCCAAGGTCCGGTGCCAGCCGCAGCGCCGTCTGCGCCGACTCGCGGGCGTGCCCGTAAGCCGCCTTGATCTCTGCCGGCGTGACCACGAACGCCGCGCCGAGGTTCCGCCACATTCTGGACAGCTGCGCATGCGCAAGAGCGTAGTTCGGATCGATTCGCACGGCCTCCTCGAAGTAGGCCAGCGCCTTGCGCGTGTCGGCCTCGTTGAAGCGGCGGCCGAAATACATGCCTTGCTGCAGGGCGTTGTACGCGGCAAGGTTCATGCCGGCCGGCGCCGCGTCGGAACGCAACTGGTCGCCGAGCAGCTTGACCTTGAGCTGCGCGACCACGGCGGTCGCAATCTCCGACTGGATCGCAAAGATGTCCTTGAGGTCGCGCTCGTAGGTCTCCGACCACAGCTGCTGGCCATTGGCGGCGCGGATCAGATCGACAACGATGCGTACGCGGCCGCCATCTTTGCGCACGCTGCCTTCGAGCAGGTTCATCACGCCGAGGCGTTCTCCGATCGTGCGGCTGTCGTCGCTGGAGTTCTTGAAGTGGAACGACGAACTGCGCCCGATCGTTTTCAGGTCTGGAATCTTGGCCAGCACCGAGATCAGTTCCTCGGAAAGGCCATCGGAAAAATACTCGTTCGATGGATCGCCGCTGGTATTCGCTAGCGGCAGCACGGCGATCGACTTCTCGTCGATTGCAAGCGGCGCGGTTGCCGCATCGGTTTTCGCGTAGGCGGTATTCGCGGCATTTGCCGACACCGCGTCGCGTGAAGCCGGCGCAACACGCCACAACACGCCACCACCTATCGCCAGCAGCAACGCGAGGATCAGCAGCTCCGTGCCGGTCACGCGCTGTGCGCCATGTTCGCCGTGATACCAGGCCAGCACGAGCGTGACGAAGAAGCCGACCGCGAGCGCGATGGTGATGCTGCGGCGCACGCCGTCGGGCCAGCCGAACTGTTGGGCGACGATATCGAGTCCCTGCAGCAGCGCGAAGGCGAATGCGACATAGGCCAGCGTCCACTGCACGATCTTGCGCTGCCGCAGACGCTCGAACAATTCCGTCATGCGTACACCGGATGGATCGTTGCGGAGCGCTCCATATCAATTCGCCTTCCTGCACGCTGCGGCGAGGTTCGGCTCTTCGACCTTCAGCTCGCGCAGGATGTCGAGGAACTTCTGTTCGCAGTGCAGCGTAGCGTAATGCGGATCGAACGCGAATACTCTCGCGTTGTACGGCAACTCGCGCCCGAGGCGCGAAAAGCGCTCGACGGCGAGGTCATTGCGTCCGATCGCCATGAACCAGTACATGGCGTCATAGCCATTCAGCGGCGACAGGCTGGTTGGATTACCCTGCCCGTCGGGCAGTTCGAGCAGTTGTTGCGCGACGGCATTCACATCGCCTTTGCCATCCAGCGCATCCATCATGGCGTGGAAAAAAGCCAGCGCCTGCGGGCCGCGATCGGCCGCCGGCTTCTCCAACACGGCGCGAGCGCGCGCGTAGTCCTTGCGCGACATCGCTGCGTCGTACTGCAGAAGCGGACACCAGTCCGCTTCGACCGCCACGATGGAATCGCAGACCGCCAGCGCCTGTTCGTCGTGGCCGGCGCCGATCAGATTCGCGGCGAGGACCGAGTTGACGATCGATGACTTCGGATCGAGCGCCACGGCCTTGCGGATCAGGACCAGGCCCCCGTCGAGGTCGCCCTCCCAGCTCAGCGTTTCGCCGGACCACTGGTGACCGGTCGCGTAGGATGGCGCGAGCGCGATCGAGCGCTGGAACATTGCGCGCGCGGTCGGAAAGCGGAGTTCGGTGGCGGCGAGATAACCCAGCGCGGCATACGGTTCCGGCAGATCGCGGTCGAGCGCGAGCGCGTGTTCGGCTGCATCGCGACCAGCCGGCCGGGTCTCGGCCAGTGGCCTGCTGCTCCACTCCGGCAGGATCGCATAAGTCAGCGCGAGTCCTGCCCAGGCCTTCGCGTAATTCGGGTCGCGCTTGAGTGCGGCCTGGAACAGCGCCTCGGCCTGAAGCAGGTTCTGCTCGCCGCGTGCCGTCCACAACCCGATCGCCTTGAGGTAGAGCTGATAGGCGACGAGATCGCTTGTCTCGACAACCGCCGTGCCGCCCGCCGGCGGCGCGTCGAGCTTGACCTTCAACTCCTGCGCGATTGCACCGGCGATTTCGTCCTGGATCGCGAAGATGTCCTTGAGATCCCGATCGTAGGTCTGCGACCAGACGTGGTAGCCGTCGCTCGCGTCGATCAACTGCGCCGTCACGCGCACGCGATCGCCTTGCTTGCGCACGCTGCCCTCGAGCACCATGCGCACCTTCAGTTCGCGCGCGATCGTCGGAATTTCCTGCTCCTGCTTGCGGAACGAGAACGACGACGTGCGCGCCGCCACGTGCAGCCCGGACATGCGCGCGAGCACGTTGAGGATTTCCTCGCTGATGCCGTCGGAGAAGTACTCGTTGCTCTTGTCCTCCGACATGTTGACGAACGGCAGCACGGCGATCGAATGCGCGTCCGCACCGACTTCGCCGGCAAGCGGAAGCGGACGCGTCTTCCAGTACCAGCCGACGGCGAGCGCCGCCAGCACGATCGCTGCGCCGATAACGCGCTTGTTGCCGACTGGCGCACCTTCGACCTTGATGCCTGCCGGCGTCATGTCGAGGACCCAGGCCAGCACCAGCGCGATGGGAAAGCCGAGCATGATGACGAACGTAATCAGGCGCGGCGCCCACTCCGGCAGGTTGAGCTGCGGCGCGACGGTCGACGCGACCTGGATCAGCAGCCAGCCGACGACCAGGTAGGCGACCCCGACTCGGAACACCTTGCGACGCTTGAGTTCATCGAACAGCGACATTCGTACCCCTGAAGTACGTTCGCGCCAGGTGGTTGAGGCCGAGCCCGGAACAAGCCGCAGCATAGCGACAACACGAACGCGTGCCTACGTCGGCGGTTGCGTGGAGGGAACGAGTCATGGCGTACCACCTCCGCCGATGGCCAGCAGCAGTGCGAGGTAAGCCATCGCCCACTGCATCAGGTTGCTTTCGCGCAGGCATGACAGGAATTCATTCAAGCCGCTATTCCTTCATCCTCGTCATTCCAGCCGTGCTCGTCATTCCAGCCGTGCTCGTCATTCCAGCGAAGGCTGGAATCCAGTTCTTGCCCTTGCGTCAATTCAAATGACATCAGAGTACAGGTCGCGCCAATCCGCGTTGGTCGCTTCGATCAAATTCAATTTCCAGTCTCGCTTCCACGCTTTCAGCGCCTTCTCGCGAGAGATAGCCGATTCCATCGTTTCGTGCTGCTCGAACCAGACCAGCATGTGTGCACAGTAGCGCTTCGTGAACCCCGGCACCACATCGTTCTTGTGCTCCCAAACTCGTTTGATCAAATCCGATGTGACACCGATATACAGGGTGCCGTATTTCTCACTGGCCAATATGTAGACGCACGGCTGCTTCATCTCGCTACGAAGATCAAGAACTGGATTCCAGCCTTCGCTGGAATGACAGGCAAAGGCTAAGGCGATGCGGAAGTTTGCGTTCGCGCAGGATGCAGCAGGTCACTCATGCTTGCCTGCCGCGCCTGCATCGCCTTCCAGCAGGCCCTTGAAGCCCACATCTTCGCGCAGTGCTGCAGCAGATCACTCATTGCTTTGCTTCCGCAGCGCCGTCCCCTTCCAGCAAGGCCTTGAAGCGTGCATCGCCGCGCAGCGGATCCCAATCCGGGTCGAGCCGCAGCGATGCAATGGTGATGGCGTTGGCGTATCCCAGCTTCAGCAGTCGTGCCAGGGCGGCGATCGGCGCGTCGGTCTCGCCGAACTGCGCCTGGATACGCGCGCGCCGGTCTTCAAGTAGCGGACCGTACAGCGCGTCAGAGGACGTGGGTGTCTGTTCGATCGCGCGATCGATCGTCTTCAATGCAGCGTCTCGATCGCCGAGATGGGCAAGCGCGCGCGCCAGATACATCTGGCCGATGAAATTCCCCGGCTCGTTGCGCAATTCAGCGTCGAGGCGGTCGCGCGCCGACTCGAGATTTTTCCGCGCTGCCGCGGTGTCGCCCGCGCGCATTTGCAGCGCGCCGACGATCGTCTCATAGCCGCCGCGCGTGACCGGGTCGACCTTGCCTGCCGGCGCGGACGCGATCTGGTCGAGCATGGCCTGCAGCCGCAGCGCGGCAGGCGCGAACTGGCGCGTCAGGTTCGCCTGCGCGTCGATCGCGAACACGACCTGCGGCAAGGTGCCATCCGGACGCAGGGCATCGATCAGGGGGGCCGCCTCGTCGAGGCGGCCCGTTTTCTGGTAGTTCAGCGTCTTTGTCGCAATCAGGTTGCCGTCGTCCGGTTTTACGTTCAACGCGCGATCAACGACACGCTGGGAGCCGGCGTAGTCGCGGCCTTGTGTATACGTCCAGGCAGCCTCCGTCAGCAGCTGGAGGTTGCGCGGATCGAGTTCGATGGCCTGGTCAAGACGCCGCACTGCTTCTTCATTACGACCCTGACGGCGCGCGATGTAGCCGAGCGCGGAGATCGCGCCGACATTGTTCGGTTCCTTCGCTTCGATCGCGCTGAACGTACGGATCGCAGCCGGAAAGTCGCGCTCGACCCAATACTGGTAGTAGCCGACCGCGGTGCGAGTCTCCGTCGTGTCGGGCGCCAGCTGCACGGCGTGATCGAGTGCGGCCTTGGCCAGCGCCTTGCGCGCGTCGGAATGATCGTACTGCTGGAAATACTGCGAGCCGTGACTGCGCGACAGCAGCGCCCACGCGGCGGCGAACCCGGGATCGAGGCGCGTCGCTTCAGTGAGCTGCTGGATCGCCAGCTCATCACCCTGCGGATCCTCACCACCGCGATTGAAGTAGACCACTGCGCGCAGCCAGGCGTCGTGTGCCTGCGCGTTCGTCGTCAGCGGCGCGGCCAGCGCCTTTTTTTCCTCGCCGGTGAGGGTCGCCTGCAACTGCGAAGCGATCGCGCCGGCGACTTCGCTCTGCACCGTGAAAAGATTGTCGAGCTTGCGGTCGTAGATCTCGGCCCACAGGTGCACGTCGGTCGCCGCGCGGATCAGCTGCACGTTGACGCGCACCGCATCGCCGGCTTTCTGCACGCTGCCCTCGACGATGTTCGCCACGCCGAGCTGGCGCGCGATTTCCGAAAGGTTCCCGGGCTTGCTCGCGTACTGCTGCGTCGAGGTGCGCGAGATCACGCGCAGCGCACCAATCTTGGACAGTCGCGTCAGGATCTCGTCCTGGATGCCTTCGGCGAAATAGGCGTTGGACTTTTCGTCGGACAGATTGTCGAACGGCAATACCGCTATCGACTTGTCGCCTGCCACAGCCGCTGGCGATCCGGCAGACTGCACCGCCGCGGCAACTTGTTCCGCCGCGCGCCGCGGCGCGACCACGAACTTGTCGATACCGAAGTAGACCAGCGCGCAAATCAGGATCGCGATGATCATGCGGTCGATACGCCGCCCGGTCTGCGGCGCGATCGATTCCTCGCGCGAAACCTCGGCATCGCGCTTGATGCCCTGCGGCGTCAGTTCGAAAACCCAGGCGAACACCAGCGCCGGCACGAAGCCGACGCCGAGCAGGATCACGACGCTGCGCGGCAGCCAGTCCGGCGCGCCGAACATCGGCAGCACCGTGCCGGCAACCTGCGTGATCAGCCACGCACCTACCAGGTACAAGCCCGCAACGCGAATGACGTTGCGGCGCTTGAGCTCTTGTATCAGCGACATGCGCGCCCCCTGTTTCCGGCGCTAGTGTACGCGAGGCCGCGTGTGCCGCGGCAGCCCGCGGTCCACCGGGGGACGCTCGGCTTTATCTAGTGGTTCGCCCCTCCGCTCCCCGTGCCTTCTGCAGCCGGCAGCGTCACCTTGAACTCGATCCTCGCCAGCTGCTCCGGCGCCTTGCCGACCTTGTGCAGGAACGCCAGCCAGCGCGGGTCGGCGCGGATCTTGTCGAACAGGTTCTCCGTCACGATGTCGGAGAGGCCGGGGTCGCCGTACTCGACCGCCTTGTCGAGCCACTCGAACGCCTTGTCCGCCTCGCCACGAAAAGCGTAGTTGTAGGCGACGTTGTAGGGGCCGTCCTTCTCGTTCTTCGCGATCAGCGCGGCGAGCGCCGCGTCCGAGTCGGCCTTGCGCCCGAGCGCGTGGTACGCCATCGGCAGGCCCTCCATCTTCCAGATCTCGCTCGTCTCCTGCTCGATCTCCGCCAGCGCGCCCTGCGCGTCGCCCTTCAGCAGCAGCGCCGTGCCGAGCAGATAGTGCGCGGCGCCCCGGCCCGGGGCGAGGCTCAGCACGGTGCGGAACGACGCGATCGCCGCGTCGAGCCGGCCTGCCATGCGCTGGTAGTAACCCAAGTTGGTGAGCGCGCTCACATTCACCGGGTCGCGACGGACGACGGCGTCCTCGAGCGCCAGCCCCTCGTCCAGACGACCGAGAGACTGAAGCAGAGAGGCACAGTTACGCAGCACGTCCGGGTCCGCCGGGTCGAGCACCAGCGCGCGCTTCAAGTGCTCCGCTGCACCGGCGAGGTCGTTGTCGCTGTTAGCGATGTAGCCGAGCCGGGCGTGGGCCGGTGCGTAGTCCGGATCGATCGCCAGTGCCTTCGTGGCCGCCTCGCGGCCTTGGGCGTACCCCTCCTTGTTGGATAGCAGGCCGCGGTTCGCCTCCTCGTAAAAGTTCTCAGCCAGCGCGGCCCAAGCCGGGGCGTAGCGCGGATCGATCGCCAGCACTTTGCGCAACAGCGCGTCGGACTGCTTGAACGCCTCGGCGGTCTGCTGCCGCCCGAGCTGGACGGCCTGAAGGTACAGCGCGTAGGCCTCGGGATCGGTCGTGCGCGCCTTCGGCGCCGCACCGAGCATCGTGACCTTGAGCTGCTTGACCACGTCGGCCGCGATCTCGTCCTGGACGGCGAAGATGTCGTCGAGCTTGCGGTCGTAAGTTTGCGACCACAGGTGCGTGTCGGTGCCGGCGCGGATCAACTGCGCCGTGATCCGCACCGAATTACCCGCCTTGCGCACCGAACCTTCGAGCACATGCGCCACGTGCAGCGTACGCGCAATCTCCGGTATTCCGGTCTCCTTGCCCTTGAATGCAAACGATGACGTGCGCGCAGTCACCTGCAACTGCGGAATCTTTGCGAGCAGGTTCAGCAGTTCCTCGGAAATGCCGTCGGAGAAATACTCCTGGTCCTTGCCCGAGGACATGTCCACGAACGGCAGCACCGCAATTGAGTGCTCCGCGATCGGGACCGCGGTTTCCTCGTTGACGCCGTGGTGCAGCACGAAACGGTCGGTCACCAGCAATACGATCGCGACCGCCATAACCGCGATGATTGCGAAGTCGAGCTTGCGCCCCGTGTGATGCGTGATCGACTCGTGTGGCTCGATCTCGCTCTCACGCTTCAAACCTTCCGGCGTGAATTCGTAGAACCAGGCGAACGCGATCCAGAATGGAAAGCCGATCACCGCCGCAACGAGAAACCAGCGGGCTGCCCACTCGGGCGCGCCGACGACCGGCGTCAATTGCGCGATGCCCTGCGCCAGTGCCCACGTTGCGGCAATGTAAAACGCGCCGGCGCGAAACACATTGCGGCGCCGCAGTTCGGCGAACAGGCTGCGCTTCATCCTCGACGCGCTCCCCCTGCGCCGGAGGTCATCCGGTCACGGGAAAGTGTGGGCGCTTGCGTCACGGTGCGCAAGCGCATGTCGGCGGAGTCCGAATCGTTGAAGCAGCCCCAACATGCGCGTCCGCTGCGAGGCATTGGGTTGCGCTCATTCGCAGACGAACGCATCCGCTGATGTTTCCGGATGCGGCTTGCACAGGTCCGGCCAACCGTACTTCTTCCAGTAGTCGACGAGGCCGATACGCTTGGCAAAGCCCGCAAACGCGGGATGCGTGCGCGCCTTCAGCGACCAATCCTCGGGCTGCCACAGCCAGTTCAGATAGGCGTCGGACAGACCGGCGTTGCCGTGCTCGAACAGGTCGAATGCGCGTTCCGGTTCGCCCATCTCCAGCCACAGCGTCGGCACCCACTGATCGTCCGCGTGGGCGATGAGAATCGCCTTTGCCGGTTCGCGTGCCGCTCCGCCGGCACAGATGCCGCGATAGATCGTCTCGGAATCGGCAACGGAAATCCCCGAGCCGAATATGCGCTGGCGCGTCGCGAACGGCTTGACGCCACTGTCGCAGTCCCCGGTGCTGGTGTAGTAAGTCGACATCGCGACATCGCCCCATGGCGAGTCGAGCGCCTGCAGCCGACGTCCGAGCGCGAGCAGCGTATCGCGGTCGTGCTGACGCCAGTGCATGAAGGCCTCGTAGAAAATGACACGGCCGTTCTCAGGATCGTTGGCCATCAGCGCATCGAGCGGCGGCATGGTGTCGCGGGTGTGTCCCATCGCGGACAGCTCGTTGACCTCCCAGTAGCGCGCCGTCTCGTTGTCGGGATCGGCCTCCAGCGCACGCCGCATCGGCTCGACCATGTCGACATAGCGACGCTGCGAAAACAGGTTGTAGCTGCGTGCGGCATGCGCCTCGGCGTCGTTGGGGTCCAGCGCCAGCGCGCGGCGCGCCGATTCCTCCGACGCATCCCAGTTCTGCCGCCAGTCGCTGGCGACATACTGCGCCAGCACCGCGAAGGCGACCGCCCGCTTCGACCACGCGCGCGCAAACGACGGGTCGAGCCTGACCGCGGCGTCGAGCTTCTCGATCGCGCGCGGCAGGCTGTCGCCGAAGCGCTGCCTGACCAGCGTCTGTGCTTCGACGTACAGCGCGTAGGCTTCCGGATTCGCAGTGACCTTGTCGACCAGCGGCCGCTGGCCGCCGGTCAGCACGATCTTCAACTCGGACGCGATGTCGTGCGCGCAGTTGTCCTGCAGATCGAACAGGTCGGCGAGCTTGCCGTTGTATTCCTTGGTCCACTGCGCGACGCCGTCCGCGGTCGAAATCAGCGACGCGGCGATGCGGACGAGATCGCCCTGCCGGCGTACCGAGCCGTCGAGGATGTGCGCGACACCGAGCTCGGCGCCGATCCTGCGCGGATCGATATCCTTGCCCTTGTACTGGAACGACGAACTGCGGCCGAGCACGCGCAGCTCCTTGATGCGGGAGAGCGCGTTGAGAATCTCCTCGGCCATGCCGTCTGAAAAATAAGCCTGGTCGTGCGCTGGACTCAGGTCCTCGAACGCCATGACCGCGATCGCGTTGGCCGATGCCGCTGAAGGCGCCGTTGCGGCGGCTGGCATGCCGGTGCCTGCCGCTTGCGCGGTCGCGGCCGGCAACGCGGCGGGAGATGTCCGTGCCGCAAACCAGACGCGCTCGATTCCCATCAACACGATGATCAGCGCCAGCCCGACCAGAATCATGCGATCGATGCTTCGGCCTGTGCGTGGCGTGATCGACTGCGTGCGGTCGATCTCGCTTTCGCGCTTCACGCCCTGCGGCGTCAGCTCGAACACCCAGGCAAACACCATCGCCGGTACGAAGCCGATCGCCAGCAGGACGACAATCGCGCGCGGTACCCATGCCGGCGCATCGAACATCGGCAGCACCGTGCTCGATACCTGCACCGTCAGCCACGCGGCGACGAGATACAACCCGGCCATGCGGATGACGTTGCGGCGCTTGAGTTCTTCGATCAGCGACATGCGGTACCCGGAATTCCCCGGCACAGTGTACGCGAGGCGGCCCATCGCGCGGCACTTTCCGACCTGCCGGCGCCGAGGTACTGACGGTCTGCGAGCGCCGAGGGACTCAGCAGCAGCGTAGCCCGGATGAAGCACAGCGGAGTCCGGGATGGCAGCGCATGATTGTCTGCGACCGGCGGTCGGGTCCCGACCTTATCGATGCGGACAGCCTGGCCAGCAGCAAGGTCGACGCATGCCTTCGATGAGTTGCGTGCGTACCCGTTCGACATGCGCCTTCCGCGTCTCGGGCTTCTTCACGGAAGTTACCCAGCAAATCCATTCATTGCGGGCAAGCGGGGTAATGTCTTCCCACGCTGCATGCGCTTTTATCGACCCGAGAAGAGCCTTTCGTAGATCCGCCGGTATCGGATGGAGCGCCCCTGCAGAGAGTTTCTTTCTGCTCATGCGCTCATGATAACAATATGACAGTTGGCGGCATCGATTTGAGACGAAAAATAAAACGTCCCGTGGGGGAAAGGGGTCAGGTAAATTCAGATTATGCAAAACGAGCCTGACCCCATAGGTCTAAGCCGAATTCTAGGGAACGGAGGCGGCTAACGACGGGTGTGCCTCCGTCCCCTTTTCATCGCTCTTCATCGAGCCTTAGAAGGGGCAATTTCCTGGACTCGGCACGTCGATCTTTCTTGTTGCACCCTCGGGCACGATCGACATGACGATCAGAACGAGATCTTCCGCGCCTTCGTTGCGCACGTTGTGGATGTCGTCGCCGCCGTCGATGAAGCCGGAGCCGGCGGAGAATGTCTGCGGCGTACAGGACGGATCGTCGCCCGCGTACAGCGTCGCCGTGCCCGACATGACCGTCACGAGGCTGGGTCCCGGATGCTTGTGCCAGCCGATGTAGCCTCCCGGAATGAAGGTGTTACGCAGGGTGTAGACATCCACCGCACCCTTGGTGCTGACCTTGACCTTGGCGTCGCCGGCGTTGACGACGAGCATCTCGTCGAATGTACCGAACCCGACAATGGCACTCGTGAACCCCGACGGCGGCGTGGCCAGTGCAATCCCGGAAAACCCGACAAGGCCCAAGATGCAGCCGCTCAGGAGCCCCTTCGCGAGGAATATCGCAGGCGCCGTGCGTTGAAATGGCTTGTTCATGACTTTCTCCTTCCCTTCGATACGTTATCGATGCCTCAGATGCATCGAGCGGCCCGCCAATTCGGACAACGCGATGGATAATTGGCCGGCGCAAGCGAGCGCGTAACGAAAGAAGCCGAAGGAAACGCCGAAAAAATGCCGCAACTTGGCCCGATACCGGCTGCGGTTGCCTTTTGTGACGGCCGGCGTAGAGTGACGATCGCCGAGGGGGGCCGCCTGGGGGCGGCCGGCAGGGCACTAGATCGGGAGTCCGCGATGCTCAGCTCCTCGTGGCGACGCGCGCATCGCGCGTTCGTCTTTCTCGTCGCCGTGTTGCTGTTCGCGACGGCGCTGCGCTCCGCTGCCGCGGAGAATTTTTCGCTGGCCATCAAGGGCTACGATCCGGTGGCCTATTTCGTGTTCGGCAAGCCCACGCCGGGGCTGCCGTCGATCGAATACGAATGGGACGAGCACCGTTACCGCTTCTCGAGCGAGGAGCATCGCGAGCTCTTCAAGGCCGACCCGGTGCGCTACGCGCCGCAGTTCGCACAATTCTGCGCCATGGCGCTCAGCCGGGGCGAGGTTGTCGAAGCCAACCCGGAGTTCTGGCTTGTCATCGACAACAACCTTTACATCTTCGGCAAGCCGACCGGGCCGGCCTTGTTCAAGCAGAACCTTGCGGAAAACATCGCCAAGGCAAATCGGAACCGCGCACTCATTCCGGATCGTTAGCGGTCCGGCTCGCTAGCGGGATTGGGTCGACGACCGAATGTCGGCTTCGGCGGTGACGAGCCCTGCCTTTCGGAACCCGTCGCGCAAGTGCTCGAGGTCATCCGGATTGAGGAACTTGCTGCCGAAATCCAGTGGCTCGAAGGTCGGGTCCGTGCGGCGTATGACTGTCACGACGCCCGCGGCGTCCTCGATGCGATTCTGCTGCGCATAAGCGGCCGCCAGCACGATGCGGCTGTAATTCGCAGCTGCGTTTTCACGCAGATTGAGTTCCGCCTGCCCGATCGCCGCTTCATAGCGCCGCTTCAAATAGTAGGCCAGGCTCAGTGCATTGCGGTCTATTGCATTGAGCTCGGGATCGATGCGTTGCGCCTGCTCCAAGGCCTCGATCGCCGCGTCGGTCTGTCCGAGCCACATCAGCACGTTGCCGCGGCCGGCGAGGCCGTGCGCGTCGTTCGGATTGATGGCGATCGTGCGGTCCATCTCTGCCTTCGCCTGTTCATATCGATGATGGAAGATATGGATACGGCCGAGGATGACGTGTGCACGTACGTCGGCATCGTTGAGATTCAGCGCCTTCTGCGCCATTTCCTCCGCACGGCCGAGGATCTCCGCCGGCGATTCCGCCCATCCCATCACCACGGCGACATGATAGGTTTCCGCGAGGGCGGCATAGCAGGCAGCACAGGCCTGATCTATCTGGATCGCGCGCTTCAGCAGCGCGCGCGCCTCAGCGTTGTTTCCGCGCGTCGGGCGCTGCAGCGCGGACCTCGTGCGCAGCACGTAATCGTAGGCCTCGAAACTTTCGGCCGGCTTGGCAAGCACGCGCTGTTGTTCGATCTTCGTCACGTGGATCGCCAGAGCCCCGGCGATCTCGGTGGTGATCCTGCCCTGCAGGACAAACAGATCCGAAAGCGCCTCATCGAAACGGCCGGACCAAAGTACCCGGCCCTCCGCATTGACGAGTTGTGCAATCACCCGTACCCGGCCGGCCGTCTGCACCACGCTGCCTTCCACCTGGTAGCGCACCGACAGGCTGCGGGCGATCTCATCGGGACTTGCACGCTTGCCCTTGTACGCCGAAACGGCGTTCCATGACATCACCGTCAACTCGGGAAATCGGCCGAGAGCGTTGATGATGTCCTGCGTCAACCCGTCCACAAAATACTCGCGACTCGAATCGTCGCTTTTGTCGTCGAACGGCAGAATGGCGACGGCGGCCTTGGCGCCGGTTTCGGACTTCGCGACCGCGGGCCGATCACCCGGATCCGGCGCAGCGGGAAGCAGCCATTCCGTCCCAATGCCGCTCCACAGGATTCCTGCAGCCACGGTGACGAGCGCGAGCGCGGACAACAACCCGATGCGCCAGCCGACCCGCGCGCTGCGGAACCGATCGAACGCGGTTCGCGCGACGCCTGCCGGAACCGGAGCATGCGACTCGCTGCGGAATTCGGCCGACAGCGGCGCCGCGGCGGCCACAGCCGGGACTGTCGGAGCAACCACGGATACGTCGCATTCGGACACGTCACATTCGAGCCGGTAGCCGCGGCGCGGAATGGTCCTGATCAGGCGCGCGCCGTCGTCTGCGAGCGCGCGTCGCAACTCGCCGACACTCTGCACCAGCGCATCGTCGGTGACGACGACATGCGCCCACACCGCGGCAACAAGTTCGTCCTTCGACACAAGCCGATGCGGATTCTGCGTGAGGTAATTCAGGACGGCGAACGTCTTCGGCCGAAGCGCAATCTCGCCCCCTTCAAGAAGAAGGCAGCCTCGATCCAGGTCGAGGACATAACGATCGAATCGGAGCTGCTTGGCCACGCATCGGCCCCCGACGGTCCATATCGCGCGCAATCATTGCTTCGCCAGGCACGTAGCTCACCCCAAGCCAGTACCCGGCGACACTCCTACGCCCTCTCATGCGTTGCGTCAACGGTTGGAGAGAAGGGGACCTACCCCAAAGGTTAGTTAGGTTCCGGTCGCACCGACTTGCCCAGCCATATCGCGAACAAGAGCGAGCAATTTCAGGCGATCAGTGGCCACCAGATCGGGGCTATCCCAATGGACACGCTTTCGCTTCACGTGCTTCTGTGCCCGGGTCGCTTCATACATAGCGCGGAATCGGCCCCCACTGCGGCGTCTGATCGGGCAGATCGATTTCCTGGTTGTCGACATAACACCAGCCCCAGCCCTCCGGAGGATCGTAGCCTTCGATGATCGGGTGGTGCGTCGCGTGGAAATGCGCGGTGGCGTGGCGATGCGGCGAGTCGTCGCAGCAGCCGACGTGACCGCAGGCGCGGCAGAGACGCAGGTGGACCCAGGTGCTGCCGGACTTCAGGCATTCTTCGCAGCCGCGTGCGCTGGGTTTGACTGTTTTGATGGTGTTGCTGTGGGAGCACGATGTCATGTTGTTTTCTCCTCGGCTGACCTGCTCGTGATTATCAGTTAGGAAGCTCTCCTAGCTCGTCATTCCAGCGAAGGCTGGAATCCAGTTCTTTCAGACCAAACTAGGAGAACGGGATCCCAGCGTTCGCTGGGATGACGGCTCAGACTGGAGGTTTGCTTGGCAATCATGGCGTGAATCTGGGCGACGACGGCGGCGCCTTCGCCGACGGCGGCGGCTACGCGCTTGGTCGATCCGGCGCGAACATCGCCGATCGCGAAAACGCCTGTCACGTTTGTTTCCAGCGGCAGTGCGCCTTTGCCCGTGACGATGAAGCCTTTCTCGTCGGTTTCCGTGCAGCCGCGCAGCCAGCCGGCATTCGGTTCGGCGCCGATGAAGAGGAAAATGTGGCGCACCGTTTTGTGCCGGATCGATCCGTCGGCACGATTGCGGAATGTCGCGCCGGTCAGGCCGGACTTGCGGTCGCCTTCGAGGCTCGCGATCTCGCTGCCCGCATGGACTTCGACGTTGGATAGCGCCGCAATGCGATCGATGAGGTAGCGCGACATCGTTTCCGACAGGTCGCGCCGCACGATCAGATGAAGCCGTTTCACCTGCGGTGCAAGAAAGACGACCGCCTGGCCCGCCGAATTGCCGCCGCCGATCAGCGCGATTTCTTCGCCGGCGCACAGTCGCGCTTCGATCGGAGTAGCCCAGTAGGAAATCCCCGCGCCTTCAAACACGGACAGATCGGGGATGTCGGGTCTGCGATAGCGGGCGCCTGACGCGGCGACGACTGCGCGGGCACGAACGCGGCGCTCGCCGGCCAATTGCAATGTCAGCAACGGCCCCGAACAATCGAGTCGTTGAACCTCGATCGGTATCGCGATCTCGGTGCCGAACTTCAACGCCTGGTTCCACGCGCGGCCGGCCAGCGCCTGGCCGGAAATGCCCGTCGGGAAACCGAGATAGTTTTCGATGCGCGCCGATGCGCCCGCCTGGCCGCCGATCGCGCGCTCGTCGAAGACGATCACCGAGAGTCCCTCGGACGCCGCATACACCGCTGCCGCCAGCCCCGCAGGACCGGCGCCGATAATCGCGACGTCGTATACTTTTTCCGGATCGAGCGCCGGCGTCATGCCCAGGCACATCGCGACTTCGGTGTCGCTCGGTTTCTTCAGCATCGCTCCGTTCGGGCAGACGACCAGCGGCAGATCCTCGGGCGCCACGCCGGTGCGCTCGACGAGCGCCCTGCCCTCCGGATCGGTCTCCACATCGAGCACGAGATTCGGGAACCCGCTGCGCGTGAGAAACCCCTGCAGCCGAGTCAGGTCCGGAGTGCCCGGCATGCCGATGAGGATCGTACCGGCGCCGCCCTCTTCGATCAGGCCGACGCGGCGCAGGATGAGCGCGCGCATGATGATTTCGCCGAGCTCTGCCGATCCGACCATGAGCGCCCGAAGGTGTGGAGGATCGAATGGCAGCGCGACACACCCGCTCGATCCAGCGCGGCCCGCCGCTATCGCAGGGCGGCCAGCGAGTTGGTTGACTTCCCCGCTGAATTGTCCCGCGCGGTGTGTGGTGATCGGCGCTTCGTGAGTGAGCCCGTCACGGCGCATGACGTTGATCGTTCCTTCCAGCACCAGCCACGCCGGTGCGCCTTGCTCGCCGATCGCGTAGACGCTTTCCCCCGGCGCGAAATGCCGTTCCGGGCCGCTGGCAAAGCGCCGCGCGGTTGCGATCTGCGCGGCATCGAGCACGGGGAACATCTGATGCTCGCGGGTACGCAGGGTGTTCATGGCGGCTTCCGACGCATTGCAAAATGGTGGCTGCCGTGCATCGAGCACCGATCCTCAAAGCGCGCTGGCAGCGAACTCGCCATAGTTTCTCACAACAACGACCGGCATCGCCGCGAATGACCGATCAAGAGCCGTTGTTGACCCGCCGACACTACCTCGTTGGATTGCTGCGCACCCCGGCCCAGGCAGCGTCACTTGCGCGTGCGATCGTGCTAGTGCGCGCCACCGATTTCGTAGCGCTTGATCAACGCATCGAAGCGCGGATCCTTGCGCAGCGGATCCCACAGCGGATCGCGTTTGAGGCGTTCGACGGTCACCGACTGCCCGGCCGGGAAGGCCAACAGCTGATCCAGCAATTTCAGCGCCTCGTCCGGCGCGCCGGCACGCGCGGAGATCTCCGCCAATCCCTCCACCTGGAACACGCCAAAATAAGCATCCTTGCTCAGCGGCAGCACTTCGGACGCACGGCGCGCCGCGGCGATCGCCTCGGCGTTGTGGCCGAGGCAGAGCTCAACCCAGCTCGTCTGCTGCAGCACACCGAGTGCATCGGGATTCTTCTGTGCTTGCGCTCGCAGCAGAGGCTGCAGCTGCCGGCACTCGCCCTCCAGCGCCTCGCGCGGCTGGCCGGCCACGAGCCGGATCGCCACGCGCGCAGCACGCTGCGTGGTGCGCTCCTCGTCGTCATCCTGCGGCGCCGTATCCCAGGCCTTCAATGCGTCGTCGAAATGGCGTTCGAACAGATCCGGATAGACGCGCGCGTTGACGAGGTCGAAGAGGTCGCCGGCGAGCAGATTGTGGTAAGGAATCCGCCATGCCGGCTGCGAAGCGTTCACGGCACGTGCGCCACTCACGTCGCCGCGGCCGAACAGCCGGGCGCGCAGGAGGAAATCCTTCGCGTTGGTGTCGGCCGGGTCGAGCACAAGCGAACCGGTAAGGTTCGCCTCGGCGTCGTCGTAACGGCGCAGCAGCACGAACGTCGTTCCGTATTCGCTGAACAGGAGGCTGTCGCGCGGCGAGATCGCGATGCAGCGCCGCAGCGATTCGAGCGCGTCGTCAAACTTGCCGAGGCGGCGCTGGATGAAGGCAACGCCTGCCAGCGCGTCGGCACTGTTTGGCGCGAGCTGCAATGCGCGCCCGAACTCGACCATCGCTGCGTCGTAGCTGCGCGAACCCCAGTAATAGTAGAAACCGAACGCCGCATGGGCGGCGGGGAGATCGGGCGCGAGCTTCAGAGCGCGATCGATCCACGATTTGACCTCGGCCATGCGCTCGCGGCTCAGGTGCGCGTTCGACCAGTGCAAGCCCAATTGATTGTAGGCACGCCGCGCATATGCGGTCGCGAACGCCGGGTCGAGCGCCACCGCCTGCGCGAACTCGGCGTCGGCTGCCGAATAGTCGCTTGCCTCGAATGTCGCCCAGGCACGGTGCAACAGGAACTCGGCGCGCAGAAAACGATCGTAGGCAGCCGAATTTTCGGTCGGCACCTTGGCCAGCGCCTGCGCTTCCTGCGGTGACATGCGCGCCTTCAGCACGTCGGCGATCTGCTGCGCGATTTCACTCTCGACGACGAAGACGTTCTTCAGTTCGCGGTCGAACGTCTGCGCCCACAGATGCGTGTCGCTGCGCGCATCGATCAGCTGCACGTTGACACGGACCGCATCGCCGGCCTTCTGCACGCTGCCTTCGAGGATGTGCACGACGCCGAGTTCACTCGCGACGACCCTCAGATTGTCGGGCTTGCTCTCGTAGCGCTTGGTCGACGTGCGCGAGATCACCTTCAGGTCGGCGATGCCGGCAAGCCGTGTCAGGATCTCGTCCTGCATGCCTTCGGCGAAATAGGCGTTGGCCTTGTCGTCGGACAGGTTGTCGAACGGCAGCACGGCGATGGACTTCTCGGGGATGGCCGACAGCGACGTGGGGGCGGCAGGTGCGCCGGTGGACCTTGTCGTATCGGCAGCGGCGCCGGATGCAACCGGCGGCTCTGCGGAATGCTGCGAAACACGCCAGAGCAGACCGCCGCCGATCGCGAGCAGCAGGGTGAGGATGCCCAGTTCGACGCCGGTGACACGTTGTGCGCCGCGCTCGCCGTGGTACCAGGCGAGCACGATCGCCACGAAAAAACCGACCGCGAGTGCGACCGTAATGCCACGGCGCACGCCGTCGGCCCAGCCGAACTGCTGCGCGACGATGTCGAGCCCCTGCAGCAACGCGAATGCAAATGCGACGTAGGCCAGTGCCCACTGCACCAGCTTGCGTTCGCGCAGACTTTGCAGGAACTCACTCATGCGCCGCGATCCGAGGGGCTGACGAAGGCAAGGGCTGTGCTGACAGCCACGCGCGACACGCGTCGTTGCCGCAGTTCACGCATGATGCGGAAACCGGCCATTTCGAAGCCCCCTGATCTGAGCGTAAACCCTAGCGCTTGCTAGGTTTTGCGACCGTGCGAGCATAGCAGGTCGCGCAGCGGGCCTTGAATATCGTACCGCTCCGGTCAGGCCGCGTGTCGAAGTGACGCAGGATCGGCCTAGTGAGCCTTTGGCCGCAGGGCGGCATCCGGGTCGTCGATCACGGCGCGAACGTCCGCCAATTCCTTGCCGCCGTCGGGCCAGGCGCGTGGCGCCCGCTCCAGCGCCTCGTTCCAACTCGTCTTTGCACTTTCCGCATGCTGCAACGCGTAGTCGGCCAGACCCACGTGGACCAGGCTGTGCACGACCGCGGGTGCGTCGGCCGGCAGCTTGGCCCGGCGGATTGCCAGCGCTGCTTCGGCATCCGCGTGCGCCTCGTCATAGCGCCGCAGCGCCATGAGCGCCTGGCTGCGCGCGTCGAGCGCATCGGCCGTTTCCGGGTGATCGGGCGCAAGCACTTCGCGGCGCATCGCCAGCGCCCGGTCGTAGTGGGCGAGCGCCGCAGTGTAGTCGCCGCGCGCGAATTCGGTCTCGCCCATGTTGTACGGCGGGAACGCCAGATAAGGATGATGATCGCCCAGGCCGGCGCGATACGCGCCTTCCGCGCGCGCGTAGTAGGCGAGCGACTCGTCGTAGCGCCCCTGCTGGCGCGCGATGTTGCCGAGCATGTTCTGCGAGTTGGCGTAGTCCGAACTGCCCGTGCCGAACAGGCGCAGGTTCTGCTCGGAAGTACGTTCGATCAAGGGCAGCGCCGCGGCGATATCGCCGGTGTCCAGCAGCACCGCGGCGATGTTCTGCGTAGTGCCGATGGTGCGGTAGTGGTCTTCGCCGTACTCGCGCCGGTAGATCGCCACTGCCTGTTCCAGCTGGGCGAGCGCGGCCTTGGGCTCGCCGCGATCGCGCAGCAGCAGAGCGAGGTTGTTGTGAATCGCCGCGGCCTTCGGCGTGTCCGCTATTCCGGCGTCATCGACTGCTTCGAGCGCGAGTTCGAATTCCGCGCGCGCACCCGGAAAATCACCGAGCGCCTTGCGCGCGAGGCCGCGGTAGCTGCGCACGCCGGCAAGTTCGTCGAACGCGCGCTTCGATCCGTCCTGCAGCAACGGCAGCGCTTCGTCGAGCAGCGCCAGCGCCGCCTTCGAATCGCCTTGCCGGTGCGTCACCCAGGCCAACGCACGCAGTCCGTGGCCGAAGTCGACCGGATCGGCCTCCGCGGTGGCGCGTTCGATGTCGATCGCGCTCTGCAATGGCATGTGCGCGCGTGGAAAATCGCCGAGTGCGGAATAGACCTCGCCGATGACGGTCAGCAGACGTGCGCGCTGCACGGGTTGATCTGCCATCTGGCTGGCCAGCTGCGTCGCGCCGCGTTCGAGAATCTGATTGGCGTTGAGCTTTTCCCCACGATTGACGCCGGGGTCGGAAACCTGGAACAGGCTGATCAGAAATCCCGCAACGGCATTGGCGCGTTCGGCTTCGCGCGCCGCGCTGCGCGCCTGGCGCAGTGCGAACACCGTTGTCGCCACCAACATCAGAAGCACCGCCGCGGCAGCCGAGGCGACGACGCGGTGCCGATAGAGAAAGCGTGCGATGCGATAGCGGCGATTGCCGCGGCGCGCGCTGACCGGCCGATTCGACAGGCATGCGTCGAGATCGAGACACACCGCATCCATCGATCCGTAACGATCCGACGGTACTTTGGCCAGGCACTTGCGCACGATTGCATTGAGATCGCGACCAAGCTGGTGACGCACGCGTTCGGCGTCGGTGCCGGCCGGCCAGACGTTGCGCATCGACGCCGCATCGAGTGCGCGCGCCAGCGTGATCGGCTCGTCCTCGGCGACGGCGCGCGCCCAGGCGTACGGGTCCGCGGGATCGGCGCGGTACGGCGCGGCGCCCGTCAGTACGCGGAAGCACAGCATGCCGAACTGGTAGATATCGGTCGCGACGGTGATTTGTTCCTTGCGGAACTGTTCCGGTGCGGCGAAATCCGGCGTCATCGGGCCTGCTGCCGCGGTCAGCGTCGGCGAACCGTCGGTGTTCGCGTCGGCGCCGATCATCTTGGCGATGCCGAAATCGAGCAGCTTCACCTGGCCGGCGTCGGTGACGAGGATGTTCGACGGCTTGATGTCGCGATGCACGATGAGGTTGCGGTGCGCGAACGCGAGCGTCGACGCGACCTCGCGCAACAGGCGCACGCGCTGCTCGACGTTGCAGCCAGCCTCGATGCAGTACAGCGTGATGGGTACGCCGTCCACATATTCCATTGTATAAAATGCCTGCCCGTCCGGCAGTTCGCCGCCGTCGTGCAGTGCCGCGATGTTCGGGTGCACCAGGCGCGCGAGGATTCGCCGTTCGTGCTCGAATCGCTCGCGCGCGGTCGCGCTGACGCCGGTCTGCACGACCTTGAGCGCGACCTGATGCGTGAACTTGCCGTCGGCGCGCTCGGCAAGGTAGACCACGCCCATGCCGCCGATGCCGACCAGGCGCGTGACGCGATAGGCGCCGAAGCGCAGGCCGAGCGTGTCTTCAGCGCTGCCGACGAGCTCGCGCTGAAACATCGGTGCGGCGAATTCGGCGGCGCCTTCGGCGAAAATCGGCGCGGTCTTTTCCTGCTCGGCAAGCAGGCGCTCGAGGTCTTCGCGCAAATCGGCCGCGTCATCGGGCAATTCGGCGACGAAGCGATCGCGTTCGTCGCGTTCGAGGTCCAGCGCCTGATCGAGCAGCGGCCGCAGTCGGCGCCAGCGTTCCGCGTCGATGCCGGTCATTGCGTCCTTCCGTCAGCCCTGGGCGGTGATGCCGCGGATGGCATCGCCCAGGAACGCGCGTGCCATTTCCCAGTGCCGCCGCACGGTGCGCTCGGTGACGTCGCGGGCCTTGGCGATTTCGACGAACGAAAGGCCGGCGAAGAAATGCCATTCGACCAGCTGCGCCAGGTCGGCGTCGACGTCGCGCAGCTTGCCGAGGGCGTTGTCGACGGCCAGCAGTTCATCGACCGAGCGCTCGGTATCTTCGATGCCTTCGGTCAGCTCGGTGCGCGCCATGCCGCGACCGTGTTTGTCGGTCGCGTGCCGGCGCGCCAGATCGAGCAGTACCTGGCGCATTGCCTGCGCGACCAGGTTGTAGAAGTGGGTGCTGCCGGAGAGCTGGCGGTCGTCCGCGCGCGCGAACTTGATCCACGCTTCGTGCAACAGCGTGGTGGGATTGATGCTCATCTGGCCGCCGGACCGTCGCACGTGCCCGCGCGCGATGCGCTTGAGCTCGTCGTAGACGCGGGTGAAAAGCTCCTGCTGCGCGTCGGCGTCGCCGCGGCCGACTGCATCGAGGAGTTCGGTGACCTGTGGTCGGTTCCCCATGTCGATTTGTCCCGCCCAGACCCCTACCTTACAGTCTACCCGTGGCGCCGATATCGCGCATCGCCCTTGCGCGCAGGCGCCGTTCAATGTCCGGTTTTGGCGCCGGCCGCGTTATTGCAATATTATGGCACCGCAGTGCGCGGTATTGCGTGCCGAGACACAGGATGATTGTTTGATGTTTTCTGCTTTGAAACGCTGGCTGGGTAATGCGGATGAGGGTTCTCAGCCGGCCAAGCGGCGCCCGCTCGGCGACTATCGACCCGAACTGATTCCCGCGCTGCAGGCAGACCATCGTGAACTGCTGGCGCTGTTCGCGGAACTCGAGCGCGCCAGCCAAGGCACCGACGAGACCGCGTGCCGTACCGCGCTCGACCGCTTCACGCGCCTGCTGCAGGATCACCTCCTGACGGAGAATCGCCACCTGTACGGCTATTTCTCGCGCCATCCGGATGCCAACCCCGACGTCGCGCGCCAGGTGGACGGCATGTCCGCCGACATGATGCGCGTTGGCAAGATGCTGCACCGCTTCATCTCGACCTACACGCGCACCCCCTGGTCCGGCGCGTTGCAGGCACAGATGCGCAAGGATCTCGCCGTGATCGGCGAAATCCTCGCCCACCGCATCCACGAAGAAGAAAGCGTCCTCTACCCACTGTACGCGCCGCGCGCTTCCTGACCGCCTCGCTGTTGTTCTCCCTTGTCCCGCGGCAAGCGGGAACACCTCGTTTCGCTGCCCTCCTCACGGATGCGGGCGCGTTGCGCGACGCCGGCCCGTAGCGAAATAAAAGCCGAAGCGACTGGGCAAGTGTCGTGTCCGGTTTTCGTGGACACCGCGTACTGAAGAGCTGAAGCAGGACTTCTGCTCGTTCTCGGAAGCAACGCCATGAAAACCATCAGCATCGACACACGCTCTCGGCAATGCCTGACGCAGCTGCTCGCGCTGGTAGCGCTGTGCGTAATGCAACTGGCCGCAAATACGGTCGGCTCATGCCGGCACTGCCTGTATAGCGTCTGGCGCCGACCTCGCCGCGACATTCAATGTCGTCAAGGACAGCACGGAACCCACCGATACTCAATCTCGAGGAAGGCACTTATCAGCTCGGCGCGCAGGATGTGACGTTCAAGAGCCCGATCGCGTTCGTCGGCGGGTTCAAGCCCGGCACGCTGTGTGCGCAGCACGAGGACAGCGCAAGCAAGACGATCATCGATTTCGGCAGCATGAGCAACACCGTCCAGTGGTATCAGCCGCGCGGCTCGTCGGGTGGGGCGATCTCGTTCGCCGACCTGACGCTGCGCAACGGCAGCACGCTCGAGCTATTGTCGGGCGCGGAAGCCACACCGCCGTTCCTCGGCCAGCACGACCACCCGGGCACGATCGCGATGAGTCATGTGCGTGTCACCAACTTCCACTGGGTGTCTTTCGAAACCTTTTACGGCCACGTGAACGTCAGCGACACGCTGTTCGACCACCTGTATCCGGGTGGAACCTGTGCGATCACGATGACACCGTTCGACGACAGCGAAGTCGTCTTCAACCATACGACGATCGACCTGATCAACAACAGGAACTTCTGCCTCAACTACTCGACCAACGAGGGCGCGACCTGGAACTACACTTTCGCGAACAGCATCATCTGGGGATCTGACGGCGGGTTCGTGTTCGTGAACGGCATCGATGACGACCCGTACTATCACTACAGTTATCAGAACAACGTCATCTTCGACCACACTTTGTTCCAGGCCTTTACCGGCGGCGGTTCGACGACGATCCACAACAAGGTTCTCGCCGATCCGCAATGGGTCAATCCTGCGGGTGGCGACTACCACCTGAAGTACCCGCCGCAGACGCTGTCGCCTGCGACCAATGCCGGCACGACCGTCGCAGCCGTGCCCGAGCCGTTCACCGACATCGCCGGCGCGCCACGCAAGATCGGCAGCAACACCGATCTCGGCGCGTATGAGTCGCCGTACAACGACTCGAGCAGCTTCACCGTCACCAGCGCAACGGACTGCAACACGCCGTACTGCGGCAGCCTGCGCGACGCGATCAATCTGGCTACGGCCTCGGCGGCGGCGACGGCGACGATCAGCTTCAACATCGCCGGCGGCTGCCCCGCCGTCATCAATCTCGGGAGCCCGTTGCCGGATATCACCAAGCCGATCACCATCGACGGCTACTCGCAGCCGTACTCGGCCCTGAATACCGATCTCATCGCGTTCAATGCCAAGCTTTGCGTCGTCGTACAGCCGGTCAACGGGACGTACTACGCGCTGCGCGTGCCGGCGAATACCAACGGATCGCTGACCTTGCGCGGAATCGGCGTCGGTTCCTTCCCGGTCGCCGTGGAGCTGTTCGGCGGGAGCAATCATCAGATTGCCGGAAATCAATTCGGCGGCTACATCAACAACTACGGCTTTCAACTGTTCGGCTCAACCGCGGACGCGATCTACATGGGCGCTCCGAACGGAGAAGTCAGCATTGGCGGTGAGGACGCTGCCAGCCGCAACGTATTCCTGAACGTCTTTTCCTATACCGCGCTGCCGGCCGCCGCGGTCAACGTCGGTTCGACCGTGAACGGGGTCTACGGCGCCTGTCAGATCCGCGGCAATACGTTCGGGGTGCAGGATGACGGCACGTTTGCCAGCAAGAATCTCGACTACGGCATCTATCTGCAAGGCAGCAACTGTTTTGTCAGCGGCAATATCATAGTCGGCGTAAACAAGGATGCGATCTTCATCGACGGCGGGAGCGGCGGCGGCAACAACAACGTCGTGCAGAACAACACCATCGGTCTTGCGCCTCGCGGCAATCTGTCGGGGACCAATTCCGGCGCAGGCGTACGCGTCAGCGGCGTGCAAAACGTCATCGGCTCTTCGACCGCCGGTGCTGCGCTTGCGCTCGCGAATGTGATTCAGAACATGGATGGCGGCGGTGTCATCGTGACCGGCCAGAATGCCTACGGCAATACGATTCGCGCGAATTGGATCCAGGACAACGGGCCGGCCCACCAGGGCATGAGCATCGACCTGGGCGGCGACGGACCGACGATCAACGACATTTCGGACAGCGATACAGGCCCGAATGACCGGCAGAACTTCCCGACGCTGCACTCGATCGCCTGGCCGGTCAAGCCCGGTATCGGTACGACGAATCAGTCGGTCGTGGTATCGGGTTTGCTGCGCACGTTTCCCGGGTACTACTACCAGGTCGATGTCTATTACTCCGACGGCTGCGACGCAGCCGGCAAGGGCATTGCCCAGCAATGGATCGGCAGCAATGAATTCATCGGTCTTCCGGCGCAGGTCTATTTGGTGCCTTTCCAGGTGCAGGTGCAGGTTCCGGTTTACGTCCCGGGTTACGGCGCACTCAGCGCAACGGCCACCAACAATATCAACGGCGAAGGCAGTACGTCGGAATTGAGCACGTGTTTTCCGATTGACGCGATTTTCCGCGACGGCAATGACGGAGGTTTGGGCTTCGACTAACGGCGATTTCTACCGGCGCGATGCACAGCTATTCGCAGCAGGCGCCCACGTTCTTCAAGGATGGCTCGGTCCATAGACCGGCGAAGCCCGCTGGAAGGCGCGACATGGAACGTCGCGCCTTCGGCATTTCAGCACGAGAGAGGACGCAGGAAGTTCAGTGCTTGCGCGCCGATTCGATCTCGTTGACCAGACGATCGGCCTTGTAGACCTTGTGCAATGCTTCGACGATTGCGCCGCTGTGCACGGCGACGGTCCGGTTCAGGCTTTCGTCGAACCAGTATTCGCCGCCGAGCGACTCGATGTTGCCGTCGAACACGAGGCCGACGACCTCGCCGTTGCGGTTGATCATCGGGCTGCCCGAGTTGCCGCCGATGATGTCGTTGGTAGTGACGAAGTTGAAGCGTTGATTCATGTTCAGCGCGTTCTTCGCCTCGATCCAGGTCTGCGGCAGTGCGAACGGCTCGAACCCGGTCGCGCGCACGAAGGCGCCGGCGATGTCGGTGAACGGCTTGATCGATGCGCCCTTCTCATCCCAGCCCTTGACCTCGCCGAACGAGAAACGCTCGGTAAACGTCGCATCCGGATACACGCTGGTGCCGTACTTCTCGAAACGCGCAGCGGCGATCAGTTCGGAGTTGTGGTCGACCACGGACTCGACCTCGTTCTCCATGCGCTTGCGGATTGCGCGCGCCTGCGGATCGATGCTGCGGGCGAGCACGATGAACGGGTCGTCGGACTTCGCCACGGCGTCCTTGTCGTTCCACAGCGCCTTGCGCACCGCGGGATCGCCGAGTTTCGTTCCGTCGACCCACTTCTCGGCAAGCGCCGCAGGCGACTCCTTGCCGAGCAGCTGCTTGACGAACGCGTCGTCGGCACCGAGCCATTCGCGAATCTTGGTCAGCGACCAGGCCAGCTTGACCTTCTCGTAGTCCGGATACACCGGTGCGGTCGAGAACAGGCCCTGCGTGATGATCGGCAGGCGCGCCTCGCTGAATTCGCGCAGGCGTTCGCCGTTCGGTTTGCCGCGCTCTTCGGCGCCGCGGACCAAGGTGCGTGCGTAGCCGAAGTATTTCGAGAAGAATCCCGAACGCCCCTCCACGAATTGATAAGGCACGCTGATGTCGCGATACGTGATTTCCGCCTTGGCGATCTCGTCCCACGCCGCGCCGTACTTGGCCTTGCGCGCCGGATCGGCGTTGACGTAGTCGCGCAGCTCACGTTCCTGGCGGCGCTTGAGCTCGAACACCTTCGGGTCCTGCAGCGCTTCGAGGCGGCCCTTCAGCGCCTTGTACGAATTTTCCACCCCGAACAGGTCGCTCTCGGCAATGCGCTCGTGTTCGGCGCTCTCGGAACGGAATTGCTCGAGCACGCCGCGCTGCTCGGACAGGATCAGCAGGCGATGCACCAGGTCGATGTCACGCGTCGTGTCGAGCTCGGCAATCGTCAGCTGACGGTCGGTGCCGCCCGGATTGCCGACCACGATCGTCAATTCGCCTTCCGCGGCGCCGTTCTTCGAAAATGGGAAGAAATTCTTGACCGCGGCAGGCTTGCCATCCTCGTAGGCGCGCAGCACGCCCATGTCGAGGTCGTAGCGCGGGAAGTTGAAGTTGTCCGGATCGCCGCCGAAGAACGCCATCGCGAGTTCCGGTGCAAACACCAGGCGCACATCCTGGTAGCGATGGTACTTGTATACATCGTAGATGCCGCCGTGATACAGGTTAACGACGTCGCAACGCGTGGTCGCGCTGGCTGCGCCGGCGCACTCTTTCTCGATTTCGGACTTCACCGCCTTCTCGGCCTTGCTGTAGCCCTCGCCGGTCTTGCCCTCGGTCGCCTGCTTCACGCGCGCGGTGACGTCGCTGATCTCGTCGAGCCGGTTGAGCTCGATCTCCGGACACTTGATCTCGTCTTTCTCTTCCTTCGCGTAGAAGCCGCTCTTGATGAAATCCTTCTCCGCGGTCGACAACTGCTGTACGCACGAGTTGACGCAGTGGTGGTTCGTCAGCACCAGGCCAGAGGGCGAAACGAACGAACCCGAGCAGCCGCCGGCAAGGCGCAAGGCAGCGCGCTGGGCGTGATCGACCCACGCCGTGCCCGGTGCAAACTTGTAATTCTGCTGAAGCTGCTGCCCGGGCAGGTTGTCCGGCGTCCACATGCCTTCGGCGGCAAATGCGCCGGCCGTTGTCAGCGACGCCAGGATCACGATCAAAAGACCTTTCTTCATCGATTAACCCGCCCGGCAACGTTGCGAAGCGCGCGAGTTTACGGGCCGCGGCCCGCTCGTACCAGAGCGCCGCTGCGGCCGTTACGTAAACGAATGTAAGCGACCGCGGGCGGCCCGCATCCCGTACCAGCCAATCTCGAGCGTATGAGACCACCCCCAAGTCCGCTTTCCGCGTGCGCCGCGTACTACAACATCGCAACGGTTCGTCGGCGCCGCGGCGGGATGCTTGCCTGGTAACAGGAGAACCGATGAGCAAGTATCGGGTATCCCGCAGTTTTCGCTCCGTCATTCGCATCCGCCGCCCTGCTGCCGCAGGCCGCGCCTGAAAAAAAGACGGACGGCACCCGGCCGTCCGTCAATTTTTCCGCGCCTGGGTGCGCGCGATGGGCGCAGTCGGTTCAGCGCTTGGCGAAAAGGTGTTCCACGCCGGCGCGTTCCTCGCGCAGCTCCTTCTCGGTTGCGTCCATGCGCTCGCGCGAAAACGCGTTAATCTCGAGACCCTGCACAATGCTGAACTTTCCGTTCTTGCACGTGACCGGATAACCGTAGATCACGCCCGGCTTGATGCCGTAGCTGCCGTCCGACGGAATGCCCATCGACGCCCAGTCGCCATCGGCCGTACCCTGCGCCCAGATGCGCATGTGATCGATCGCCGCGGAGGCGGCGGAGGCTGCACTCGATGCGCCGCGCGCCTTGATGATCGCCGCGCCGCGCTGCTGCACAGTCGGGATGAACGTGGTCTTGTACCAGGCGTCGTCGACCAGGCTCAACGCGGCCTTGCCGCCGACGGTCGCGTGGTGCAGATCCGGATACTGCGTCGAGGAGTGGTTGCCCCAGATCGTGACCTTGCGGATTTCCGTCGTGTGCTGGCCGGTCTTTTCGGCAACCTGCGACAGCGCGCGGTTGTGATCGAGACGCACCATCGCCGTAAAGCAGTTCGGATCGAGATCCGGCGCATTCTGCTGCGCGATCAGCGCATTCGTGTTGGCCGGATTGCCGACGACCAGCACTTTCACGTCGCGTTTCGCGTGCGCGTTCAGCGCCTTGCCCTGCGGCGCGAAGATTGCGCCGTTCGCTTCGAGCAGGTCCTTGCGCTCCATGCCCGGACCGCGCGGACGCGCGCCGACCAGCAGCGCATAGTCGACGTCCTTCGCAGCGACATTGGCATCGTCGGTCGCGACGATTCCGGCGAGCGTCGGAAACGCGCAGTCGTTCAACTCCATCACCACGCCCTGCAGTGCAGGCAGCGCCGGCGTGATCTCCAGCAGGTGCAGGATGACCGGCTGATCCTTGCCGAGCATGTCGCCGGCAGCGATGCGGAACAGCAGCGCATAACCGATCTGACCGGCGGCGCCGGTAACCATTACGCGAACGGGGGATTTCATGGTTCTACCTCCGGGAATGGGAGTCGGGAATGGGAAGTCGGAGAATTCAAGAGCGGGCGTCAGATGACAATTCCTATTCTCGATTCCCAATTCCCGCCTTCATACCAACTCGGCAAAAAATGCCTGCAACCGCTTCAACCCATCTGTCAGCTCCGCATGGTTTACACGTATACGAAATGCGGATCGCTTTCGGCTCGCCGAATGCCGAACCCGGCACGCAGGCCACGCCCTTGGCGTCCAGCAACGCGTTGCAGAAATCGACATCGTTGGTGATCGCATTCGCGCCGTGCTTCCTGCCGAATGCGACGGAAATATCCGGAAACGCATAGAACGCACCTTGCGGACGCGGGCAGCGCACGCCGGGGATTGCGGCCAGCGCGGCCATGACTTCATCGCGCCGGCGGGAAAAATCCGCGCACTTGCCCACCGTCACGTCCTGCGGTCCGTCGAACGCAGCCATCGCGGCCGCGGTCACGACTTCCGGAAGATTCGTGATGTGGTTCGAGTTCAACGTGACAATCGCCTGCGCGAGTGTCTCGGGCCCGGCGATCATGCCGACGCGCCAGCCCGGCATGCCGTACGACTTGGAAATCGAATCGATGAGCACGACGCGATCGCGCAATTCCGGACGGACCTTGACCAGATGGGAATACTCCAGGCCGTCGAAGATCATGCGGTTGTAGATGTCGTCGGAGATCACCCAGAGATTCGGATGCTTCGCCACCACGTCTGCCAGCGCCTTGACCTCATCCGGCGTGTAGACCATGCCGGTCGGGTTCGACGGGTTGTTGAACAGCAGAACCTTCGTCGTCGGCTTGATCGCGGCGTCGAGCTGCGCCGGCGTGAGCTTGTAATTCTGCTCTGCGGGACACGGCAACAACGTGGTCTTCGCGTCGAGGATGTCGGCTATGTCGACGTAGCTGGTCCAGTACGGTGTCGGGATCAGGATCTCGTCGCCTTCGTTGAGCAACGCATACATCACGTTGAACAGTACCTGCTTGGCGCCGATGCCGGTCGTCACGTGCTTGCGTTCGTAGCCGTCGAAGCCGCCTTCGCGCAGGTGTTTGAGGAACGCATCGAGCAACGCGTCGGCGCCGCGATTCGATCCGTACTGGCCGGTGTCGTGTTTAAGCGCTTCGTGCGCCGCAGCGTAAACGTGCTCACCGGGCAGGAAATTCGGCACGCCGATCGAGAAGCTGATGATGTCGCGGCCGGCTGCCTTGAGTTTCTTTGCCTTGTCGGCGACGAGCATGATCGCACTGGGCTTGGCGCGGCTCATGCGCTCGGCAAGCATCGGCATCTTCAATTCCTCGGCAGGCGGTCTCGGGCGCGAAATTCTAGCATAGGCGGGACTATTGCTGCGGCGCGTCAATTGGTCCACTCCGCTCCAAAAGGGCGGGGCCATTACGCGATCGCGAAGCTGGCAGGCGCCGCTGCTCCGACAACGCTTTGCCTCACAAATTTGCTAGTCTCGCGTGGGGCCTGGGGACTGTCGTCACCACAACCACCGGAGACAATAGATATGTTTCATATTATCTGGTCGATTATCGTCGGCTTCGTAGTTGGCTGGATTGCCCGGGAATTCATGGGTGCAGCCCATTTGGGATTCTGGATGACCTCGTTCATCGGCATCGGCGGTTCGCTGGTCGGCGGCTTCATTGGCTCCCTGATCAGCAAGCCGGTCGACGGCAGGATGTTCCATCCGGCCGGATTCATCATGTCGATCATCGGCGCGGTGATCCTGCTGTGGCTCATCGAACACTTTCACGTACTCTCCTGATGCGAGCTCAACGTGAATAGAAGAAGGCCGCCCTCGAGGCGGCCTTTTGTTTTTTCGCGCGACGCATGTTGCCGATCGCAGAGTTCGCGAGCCGCCATTCCCGGCAGCATTGTCCCGACCGGTTTACTTGCCCGTGTCGAGCGTCTGGTTCCAGCGCTCGAGGCGGCCCTTCATTTTCTCGAACAGCGGCGCATAGTCGCCCTTGATCGTAATCGAGCCGATCTTTTCGCCCTGACGCACGGCGTCGACGATCGCGCGGTCCTCGCCACCGAGAATCTGTCCGAAGACTGTGTGCTTGCCGTCGAGCCATGGCGTCGGCACATGCGTGATGAAAAATTGGCTGCCGTTCGTGCTCGGTCCGGCATTGGCCATCGACAACACGCCGGCCTTGTCGTGCTTCAGCGACGGCACGATCTCGTCTTCGAAGCGATAGCCGGGACCGCCGCGGCCGCTGCCTTCCGGACAGCCACCCTGGATCATGAATTCCGGAATCACGCGATGGAACGACAGTCCGTCGTAATACTTGCGCAACGCCAGATTGACGAAATTTGCCACCGTCAATGGCGCCTGCTCGGGGAAAAGACGCAGGTGAATCGTGCCGCGGCCGGTGACGATGTGGGCTTGCAGGTCGCTGGTTGCGCTCATGCGGACTTCGCTCCTTCTTGTTCAGGCGCCAATGATAACGGAATGCATTGACCGGGTTCACACGACGAAAGTCACGAGCGCTGCGTCCAAACCCGCCAGGGAAGCGTTCCGCTATGCCTTGCCGCAAACTCGTTGCATCCTGACCAGTAGTTTCCGGACGCGCAGGTGAACCTACGGTGGACACGTCTTCCACCCTCTGCAGAGCAGGCATAGAGGAAAGGTTGGGTGAGGGAAGCGCTCCGCGTCGATTCAACCCTCTCGAGTTGGTGAGGTGCCTCCGCCCGACGTGCCGCTGTCACGTTATCGGGGGATCGCCGGGTGCGGCCATGCTGCAACGCGGAAATCCACGCAAAATCAGGGTATAATGCGCGGATTCCCCGTTGACCCAGCCTGCCGTGCGGTGGGCTTTTCCCATGTCCATCGAAAACCTGCGCAATATCGCCATCGTCGCCCATGTCGACCATGGCAAGACCACCCTCGTCGACTGCCTGTTGAAGCAGTCCGGCACGTTCAGCGAGCGCACCGTGCTCGCCGAGCGCGTCATGGACTCGAACGACCAGGAAAAGGAGCGCGGCATCACGATCCTGGCCAAGAACACGGCCATCACCTGGCGCGACAACCGCATCAACATCGTCGATACGCCGGGACATGCCGACTTCGGCGGCGAGGTCGAGCGCGTGCTGTCGATGGTCGATTCGGTGCTGCTGCTGGTCGACGCCATGGACGGCCCGATGCCGCAGACGCGCTTCGTCACGCAGAAAGCGTTTCAGATGGGCTTCCGGCCGATCGTCGTGATCAACAAGGTCGACCGCCCCGGCGCGCGCCCGGACTGGGTGCTGAACCAGACGTTCGACCTGTTCGACCGCCTCGGCGCAACCAACGAGCAACTCGACTTCCCTGTCGTCTACGCGTCCGCGCTGCACGGCTATGCCGGCCTCGATCCCGACGTTCGCTCCGGCGACATGGTGCCGTTGTACGAAGCGATCATGAAGCATGTACCCGGGCCGAAGGTCGATCCGGACGGTCCGTTCCAGATGCGCATCAGCCAGCTCGACTACAACTCGTATGTCGGCCTGATCGGCATCGGCCGCATCCAGCGCGGCAAGGTGCGCACGAACCAATCCGTCGCCATCGTCGACCGCGAAGGCAAGAAGCGCCAGGGCCGCGTCCTGCAGGTGCTCGGCTTCATGGGCCTGGAGCGCCGTGAGGTTGCCGAGGCGCAAGCCGGCGATATCGTCGCGATTTCCGGCGTCGAGGGCCTGGGGATTTCCGACACCGTGTGCGCCGCCGATACGCCCGAGGGTCTGCCGGTCATGACCGTCGACGAACCGACGATCAGCATGACGTTCCAGGTCAACAATTCGCCGTTCGCCGGCAACAAGGATTCGAGCGGCGGCAAATTCCTCACCAGCCGCCAGATCCGCGAGCGCCTGTTGCGCGAAGCGCTGCACAACGTCGCGCTGCGCGTCGAGGAAACCGACGATGCCGACAAGTTCAAGGTGTCCGGCCGCGGTGAACTGCATCTGTCGGTGCTGATCGAGACGATGCGCCGTGAAGGTTACGAACTCGCCGTGTCGCGGCCCGAAGTCATCATCAAGGAAGTCGATGGCGTAACGCACGAACCGTGGGAACAGCTGGTCGTCGACATGGAGGAACAATTCCAGGGCGGCGTCATGGAACGCCTCGGCTCGCGCAAGGGTCAGCTCAAGAACATGGAGCCCGACGGCAAGGGTCGCGTGCGCCTCGAATACCTGATTCCGGCGCGCGGCCTGATCGGCTTCCAGACCGAATTCCGCACCGTCACTGCCGGCACCGGCCTGCTGTTCCACGTGTTCGACCATTACGGCCCGGTTGCCGAGGGCACGATCGCCAAGCGCCAGAACGGCGTGATGATCTCCAACGGCATGGGCACCGCACCGGCTTACGCGCTGGTCAGCCTGCAGGAACGCGGCCGCCTGCTGATCGGCGAAGGCGTCGAGATCTACGAGGGCCAGCTCGTCGGCATCCACGCCAAGGACAACGACCTCACGGTCAACGCGCTGCGCGCCAAGCAGCTGACCAATATCCGTGCCGCCGGCAAGGACGACAACGTCCAGCTCACGCCGCCGGTCAGGATGTCGCTCGAACAGGCCCTCGAATTCATCGAGGACGACGAACTCGTCGAAGTCACGCCGAAGGGCATCCGTCTGCGCAAGAAGCACCTGACCGAGAACGACCGCAAGCGCGCGTCGCGGCAGGCGGCATAGTCAGGTCCGGAACTGCGCTTCCGCCCGCAGTTTCATCTGGGCGGTCAAATCGGTTTGCGAAGACCAGCGCATCGATGGCGTGGTTGCGGTTCTGCGCGTTCGACACGTCCTGCGCCAGTGGCCGACGTGCTGCACACTGAACTATCAGTGTCAAAATGCCCACAATAGCCGACCAATTCCCAGGAGACCCGTCGTGACAGCAAGAGTGTTTTCGCTGCTGCGTCAGCTGTTGGTTGCCGCTGCCCTTCTCGGCTCAGCGAACGCGTTCGCGCTGGGCCTGCGTTGCGGCAACCGTATCGTCAACGCCGGCATGATCGAGACGCAGGTCAGGAATGCTTGCAACGCACCATTCTGGACCGATCACTACGCCTCGCTCGAAATCATCGGCGCCGGCGGGCCGATTGAAGAGCAGCGCGAGGTGAACTGGGACGTCTGGTACTACAATTTCGGCAGATCGATGTTCATGCAGCGTCTGACGTTTCGCGACGGACGCCTGCAGACGATCGAGTCGCTGGGTTACGGCGTCGACGAAATCGGCGCGTCCTGCGTTCCGGCGGCAGCCTCACGAGGCCTCACATCCGGTGAATTGGTGGCGCGCTGCGGCGAACCCTCGTCGCGGCAGCTTGGCGAGGGCGCCGTCGTGCGTCGCGTGCCGGGAATTCTCCTCGCGAGCGAGAATCGCCGCGAAGAGTGGTTGTACGATGATGGCTCGGACTATCTGACACGCTATTTCATTACCAACAGTCATGTCACCGACGCGGAGAGACTGCCGCGGTAACAGCGTAACCCGCCGACTTGCGGACACCTGCATGAATCTTGTTCCGCCAATCCTGCCCATGGCAATGGCGCCTGCCACGCTGTCGTCGACTGTGACAATCAGACCTCGCGATCGGCAATGCTGCGCATCGGCCTGATCTCGGACACCCACGGCCTGCTGCGGCCGGAAGCCGAAGCATTTCTTGCCGGTTGCGATCACATCATTCACGGCGGCGATATCGGCGGACCCGACATCCTTCAACAGCTCGCCGCGATCGCTGATGTCACTGCGGTGCGTGGCAACAACGACGAAGGTGACTGGACCCGATCCCTGGCCGAAACGCGGATGCTGCATTTCGGCAATATCGGCATCCATCTGATCCATGACCTCGCGCGCATGGACATCGAGCCGAAATCCGCCGGGGTTGCCGTCGTTATTTCCGGCCACTCGCACAGGCCGCGCATCCTGGAAAAAGACGGTGTGCTCTACGTCAATCCCGGCAGCGCGGGCCGCCGGCGCTTCACGCTGCCCATTTCCATCGGCGAACTGCTGATCGATGGCAACTCGATCGTCGCGCGGCTGGCGAAATTGTCGGTACCGGTCGGAGGCGATCCAGCAGTCTTCGTCAGAGACGCCTGACAGCACACGCAGACCACGGCTGCGACGGCGGATATGCGTACCCGGTCCCTTCTTTGGCGATTGGCAAAGGCGTAGCATCAGCCGCGGTCCAACTTGGAGTACCGCCATGGCCGACCATGTATACAAGTCGCTGGAAATCACCGGCACCTCATCGAAGGGCAGCGACGATGCGATTCGTACGGCGATCGCCCGCGCGTCGAAGTCGATCCGCAACATCAAGTGGTTTCAGGTGCTCGAAGTGCGCGGCGGCATCGACGGCGCGAAAGTGGCGCATTGGCAGGTGACGATCAAGATCGGCTTCACGCTGGACAAGTAATCTTTGGTGCGACTGCTAGGTCCATGCGCGCAACGCGCACGGCACGCGCTGTTTTCAAGTTGAATTGAAGAAACGTGATCCTGAACCGTCTTCGATGCACTGCGACGGCTGCGCTTGCAGGCTGAATGAACGGCGTCGAATTATGCCGTCAGCGTGATACCCTGACACATCCGCCAGGGGGATTTCTTCAATGACGGACGTGACGACGTGAAGAAGGCATTTGCGACCAAGTCGGCTGGCAAACCCGTTATCGGCTATTCCGGAACCCCACTGGCAAAGAAGCTGGGCATCGCCGATGGCAGCCGCGTGCTGCCGATCGCGGCGCCTGACGATTACGTCGACATGCTCGCGCCCCTGCCGAACGACGTGCGTTTCGAGAAGCGCTCGGGTCCGGGGATCGACCTGGCACACGTCTTCGCCGATCGCCGCAGCGAGCTGCACAGGCACCTTGTCGCCCTGCGATCCAAACTGCGCGCGGATGCCGCGATCTGGGTTTCGTGGCCGAAGAAAGCGGCGAAAGTGACGACCGACATTACCGAGGACACGATCCGCGAGGTCGCACTGCCCCTCGGCTTTGTCGACATCAAGGTCTGTGCCGTCAGCGAGGTGTGGTCGGGACTGAAGCTGGTCGTGCGCAAGGAACTGCGCTGATCGCGCAATCGCCACGAAGATCATGCCAAACGCACTCGTCGCCATCCTGCCCTGCAACGACCTCGATGCGAGCGAGGCGTTCTATGCACGCCTCGGATTCAGGCGCCACGACAGCGACAACAGCGGCTATCGCATCCTTTCCAACGCCGGTGGCGGCGAATTGCACCTCGTCACGGCGACGGACGATTGGCTCGTCGCGGGCCGCAACCCGTTCGGTTTATACTTTTATACCGAAGAAGTCGACGAACTGGCGGCACGCCTCGGCACCAAACCGGAAGACAAACCCTGGGGCATGTACGAATTCTCGTTGTCCGATCCGGACGAGACTCTGGTTCGGGTCGGCTGGCCGAGCCGTCAGCGGGTTCCGAAGTCGCGTTGACCGATGTCCTTGCAGATCCACGTCCGCAGCCGGCGGATGCAATGCACGTGCAGTTCGAGGCAGAAATCTTCACCGGGGAGATGTGGAATGAATCGCTTTGCATCGGCAGCACTTGTCGCGATCGCGTTTGCCGGAATAACAAGCCCGCTCGGCGCGGTAGGAGCAGACGCGCAGCCTTCAGCGGGCTTCGCACTGGACGAAGCCGGCATCGCTGATCTGCAACGGCGCATGAGCAGCGGCGAACTGAGTGCGCATGCGATCGTGCAGCAATATCTGGATCGCATCGCGGCAGTGGACAAGTCCGGTCCGTCGATCAATGCGATCATCGAACTCAATCCCGATGCGCTGAAGATCGCCGACGAACTCGATGCCGAACGCAAGGGCGGCAAGGTTCGTGGACCGATGCACGGCATTCCCGTGCTGATCAAGGACAACATCGACACGGCCGACCGCATGCACACCACGGCCGGATCGCTGGCCTTGGCCGATTCGGTCCCGGCACAAGACTCGACGGTGGCGGCAAAGTTGCGCTCTGCCGGAGCGGTGATCCTCGGCAAGACGAACCTGAGCGAGTGGGCGAATTTCCGTTCGTCACATTCGAGCAGCGGCTGGAGCGGCCGCGGTGGACAGACGCGCAATCCGTACGTGCTCGACCGCAATCCGTGCGGATCGAGCTCGGGCACGGGCGCGGCGATCACCGCGAACCTCGCGGCCGCCGGAATCGGCAGTGAAACCGATGGTTCGATCGTCTGCCCGGCGGCAACGAACGGATTGGTCGGCATCAAGCCGACGCTGGGCCTGGTCAGTCGTGCCGGCATCGTGCCGATTGCCCACAGTCAGGACACGGCCGGTCCCATCGCACGCACTGTCGCAGATGCGGCCGGGCTGTTGAATGCGATCGTCGGCGCCGATCCACGTGACCCGCTCAGCGCCACCGGTGAAGGCCATCGCAGCGACTACACGCGCTATCTCGATGCCAACGCGCTGCATGGAGCGCGCATCGGCGTCGTGCGCAAGCTGGCCGGATTCAGCCCTGACGTCGACGCACTGCTGGCGAAGAACATCGAGGCCTTGAAAGCCGCGGGCGCGACCGTCATCGACCCAGTCGAGCTGCCGAATCTCGGCAAGTACGACGACGCCGAATTGATCGTGCTGGAGTATGAATTCAAGCACGACCTCGACATTTATCTTGCCGGCCTGCCTCGCGCAGCGAATGCGCCAGGCTCCCTGGCCGAGCTGATCAAGTACAACGAGCGCGAACACGCACGCGAAATGCCGTGGTTCGACCAGGACCTGCTCGAAAAGTCACAGGCACGCGGGCCGTTGACCGACAAGATCTATCGCGACGCGCTGGCCAAGGAGAAGATGCTTGCCGGCAAGCAAGGCGTCGACGCTGCGCTGAAGAAGCACAAGCTCGATGCGCTGATCGCGCCGACCGGCGGACCGGCTTGGGTTACCGACTGGATCAATGGCGATCACACGGCCGGCGGCAGCTCGACGCCGGCAGCCGTAGCCGGCTATCCGGACATCACGGTGCCCGCCGGATTCGTGCACGGCTTGCCGATCGGTTTGAGTTTTTTTGCCGGCGCCTGGAGCGAGCCGAGGCTGATCGGGCTTGCTTATGCGTTCGAGCAGGCGACGCATGCGCGCCAACCGCCTAAATTCGTCGGCAGCATCACTGCGCCGTAGCGCGTGCCGGCGCGTTCAGCCGCGCAGCAAGACAACAACACCGAGCGCGCCGAACAGCAGGCAGGCGACGATGCGCGTCGCCTTGAGCGGCAAGCGGTGGGCGAAGCGTGCGCCGAGAAACACGACCGGCACGTTCGCTGCCAGCATGCCCAGCGTTGTGCCGGCGACGACCTGCCACAGTGGCTGGTAGTGTGCGGCGAGCATGGCCGTCGCGATTTGCGTGCGGTCGCCCATTTCGGCAAGAAAGAATCCGACCGCCGAGGCAATGAAAACGCCATGGTGCGTCGCGTGTTGCGCTTGCTTGTCGTCGATCTTGTCGGGGAAGAGGGCCCATACGGCGACCGACAGGAAACTCAGGCCAATGATCCAGCGCAGGATCGCCGGCGACAGCCATTGCGTCAGCAGGACGCCGGCTTCGCCGGCCAGCAAATGGTTGGCCAGGGTCGCGACGAAGATGCCGAGACAGATCGGCCATGGCTTGCGATAGCGCGCGGCGAGAACCAGCGCGAGCAGCTGGGTCTTGTCGCCGATTTCCGCAATGGCGACTGCTACCGACGAAATCAGCAGGGCTTGCATCAGCATTCAAGCCCGTTGGCGAGCGGACGCTGCCCATCGCAAGGTGTCTGCGCGCGCTCTGCAACGCAATGGCACATCGCGTGCAACGCGTGGGCTGACCTCGACACGCGGTGCGAAGCTAGGCCGGCGCGGAAACGGCCGCGCTCCTGCCGCGCTTGCGCACGATCAGCATGGCCAGTTCCAGCGACTGCTCGTAGTTCAGCCGCGGATCGACCGTCGACTTGTAGGCGCGCGTCAGGTCGGTTTCGGTCAGGTCGCGGGCGCCGCCCAGGCATTCGGTGACATTCTCGCCGGTAAGCTCCAGGTGCACGCCGCCAAGGCGTGTGCCGCGTGCCGCGTGGATGTCGAACGCCAGATCGAGTTCGCCACGGATGTTCTCGAAGCGTCGTGTCTTCACCCCGTTCGACAACGTCTCGCCGTTGCCGTGCATCGGATCGCAGCACCACAGCACACTACTGCCCTCTCTCTGCACCGCATCGAGTAGCGGCGGCAGCTCGGACTCGATCTTCGCGGCGCCCATGCGATGGATCAGTGTCAGCCGACCCGGCTCATTGTCGGGATTGAGCGCTGCGACGAGGCGCAGCAGCAGGTCAGGCTTTACGCCGGGACCGACTTTCAGGCCGATCGGATTGCGGATGCCGCGGCAGTATTCGACGTGCGCACCGTCGAGGGCGGCCGTGCGCATGCCGATCCACGGGAAGTGCGTCGACAGGTTGAACCAGCCCCAATGGCGTGGAACCTGGCGCGTCTGCGCCTGCTCGTAGTGCAGGAGCAGCGCCTCGTGCGAAGTATAGAAATCCACACGGCTGAAATTGCCGATCTCCTCGCCCGCGAGCGTTTCCATGAAGCGCACCGAATCGCCGATCGCTTCGACCATCTGCCGATACTCGTCCTGCAGCGGGGAATGCTCGACCCACGCGAGGTCCCAGTATTCCGGATGATGCAGGTCGGCGAAGCCGCCGTCGATCAGCGAGCGGACGAAGTTCATCGTCAGCGCCGATTTCGAGTGGCCTTCGATCAGACGCTGTGGATCCGGCGCGCGCTGCGCGGCGGTGAAGTCCGCGCCGTTGACCAGGTCGCCCCGGTAGCTCGGCAGCGTCACGCCGTCACGCGTTTCCGTGTCGGTCGAACGCGGCTTGGCATATTGTCCGGCGAAGCGACCGAGGCGCACGACCGGCAGCTTCAGTCCGTGCACGAGCACGACGCTCATCTGCAGCAGCACCTTGAGCCGGTTGGTGATCAGCGAGGAATTGCAGTCGGCGAAACTCTCCGCACAGTCGCCGCCTTGCAGCAGGAAGCAGCGGCCTTCGGCCGCGTCGGCGAGCTTGCGCTTGAGCGCCAGCACTTCCCACGAGGTGACCAACGGCGGCAGCTCGCTGAGCTGCGCGAGCGCATGTCCGAGTGCTTGCGGATCAGGATAGGTAGGTTGCTGGACCGCGGGCTTGTGCAGCCACGAACCCGGCGACCAACCCGGAGCTTCGCGGACAGGTGTCAGATTGCGCTGGTCGGCTTTCATTGTCTTCATCTTTGCTGCACTGCAGAAAATACATCATGCCACAGCGGGATTGCGGTGCAAGGGGAATTGGCAGCAGGCATCGTCTCAATGGCGCCTGGCCTGATCGATCTGTCCGGCAATGCCAAGCGCATCGAGCGCGATTTCACGCAGCAGGCCGGTCGGGACCAGGTTGAATCCGCAGAAGTACAGGCCCGGTGTTGATGCGGTCGGTCCACGCGCGCGTGGATACCCCGCGGCGTCTAGCAGCGCCGGATTGTCCGGCAGGAGCGATGGCAGACCCGTCCGGAAGCCTGTGGCCAGAATCACGGCGTCGTACGATTCGCGACGGCCATCGGCAAAGCAGACGTCCGCCTGATCGAGGCGCGTGATCGCTGGGCGCATCTGCACCAGTCCTTGCTTGATCAGCGCCACGGTGCCGACGTCGATGACAGGCACTTGGCGATGCTCGAGAACTTCGATGAACGGTCCGTCGGGCCGTTTGCGGATGCCGTGACGCGTGAGGTCACCAATCGCCAACCGAATCATCCATGCGTTGACGCGATCCGCCATTCGCGGCGGCAAGTGCCGGCCTGCCAACGCCAACTCCGTAACCGGTATGCCGAACACTTCGCGCGGTATGACGTTGACCTCGCCGCGCGCCGAAATCGAAGGTTGCGCTCCGTGCTCCCAGAGGTCGAGCGCAATCTCGGCGCCTGAATTGCCGAAGCCGACGACGAGTACACGCTTGCCGCGAAATGGGTCGCCATTGACATAGTCGCGACTGTGCAGGATCGAACCGGTGATAGGAATTTTGGCCCAGTTGCACTGGCACGCAGGGAACGCAATTGAGGCCGGTGGCGACGACGAGATGTCGGGCACGCCAAGTGGCAGACTGCGTCTGCACCTCCCAGCCATCACCGGCAGTCCGCGCGCAGCGGCCAACGTCCTGTCCGAAGTGGGGTTGGATGTCGAACGCGCGCGCATACTGGTCGAGGTACGCGATGACCTGGTCGCGCGATGGGTAGCGCGGATAGCTTCTCGGGTAATCGAGGAACGGCAGTGCCGAGTGACTCTTCGGCGTGTGCAGATGCAATCGTTCGTAGTGGCCGTGCCATGAGGAAGCCACGCGATCGTGACGTTCGAGCATCACGAATGGCACGTTCCTCGCGCGAAGTGCGGCACCTACGGCGAGGCCGGCAGGTCCCGCGCCAATGACAATGGTGTCTGTCTCGTCGCCCATCGCATGCCCAGCTGGATGCCACGAGTGAATGGCGCTTCTTTCCGATGACGACAGGCCCGCGGAATGCCTGTCCGACGAATCAATCCCGCCGTTGCCGGAAACCGGCCCAGAGCCCGCCGACGCCGATCAGTACGAAGCTGACGAGAGTCCAGAACGGCATCGAAACACCGAGAAAAGTCCAATTGACTTCGGCGCAGTCCGCATGACCTGTAAATGCCTTCTTGATTGCATCCCAGATCGGAAAATTATCGAACATGTAGGCCCAGCCCGGTGCGCATCCGGCCATGGGGTCGGGTGGCAAATGCTGCAGCCAAAGGTGACGCGCGGCAATCGCGATACCGGCACAGGCGCCGAGCAGCACCAGCGAAGCATATGCACGCCGGCCAGGGGCGCGCGGATTCTGGACAGCACCGATCAGAAAAAACAGGCCCATCACGATGAAGGCGATGCGCTGGAAGATGCACAGCGGGCACGGCTCGATGCCAAGTTGGAACTGCACGTAGTACGCATAGGCCAGAAGCAGCGCGCAGACCACGAAGCCGAAGAAATACTGCGTGCGAAACGGCCAGGCAAATGGATTCAAGTGCATAGGTTTCCTATGTCGCGAGGCTGCAAGTTAGCGTGGAAAACTAGAAGACCATGCGCCCATCGAGGACGACGCAAACGCAGTAGACCGCAACTACCAGCCAAAATTCCAGGGTAATCCATTCGATCATGGGCTCCCGATGTTCGCGAAATGCCAGCCAGAGGGAGAACGGAACGAACGCGTAGCGCTGGTCGATCAGCCAGGCGGCCGACAGTGCCGCGAGGCTGATCGGATACAGCCAGGCCGCCGATGCCGGACGTAGGCGTGTCGTGACCAGCACACAGGCTCCGATTGATGCAATCAGGCCGAATACCACGCGCCAGATCGGCGACCGGTCGACGGCCAGAAGCAAGGCGTTGCGCACGAAAACCGCGGGATCGGCGAAGTTGTATACATGATCGACATGAAACAGCCAGCAGATTGCAACGAACACGATCAGCGGCACGAGCAGCAACGCGCGGCGTCGCGCAGCGGCTGCGGCAAAGTCCCGAAGCGCCAGCACGGCATGCAGCGGAAACAGCGCGCCTACCAGGAACAGCGCCAGGCTGGCGTTGCCGATGTGCAGGCTGAAGTCCGGATGCAGGATCGCTTGCGTCCTGGACAGGGATATCGAGCCGTTCCAGCACCAGAAGGCGAGGAACGCCGCGACCGGCAGGCCATACGGGAGCAGTGGTCGCACATACATCACCCAGGACCGATCGGGCCGCTCGGCATGCACGCTGCTCGCGGTCATCGCCATCAACAGGATCGTCCAGACGATATTCGTTTGGCGAATGCCCAATGCGCAGAGCAGGAGCAGCGCCGACACAACATGACGGCGACGCATCATGGCCACCGTTGCCCACAGTACCAATGCGAGCGAGAGGACGTCCGTGTAGACGAGGAAGAAGAACGGCGCCAGGATCGGCAAGACGGCGAATTGCGCTGTGGCGAGTCCGGCCGAGGCAGGATTCGCCGCACGCCGCAGTGCAAGAAAACCGCCGATGGCGAAGAGCCCGAAAGCGGCATTGACAAGGCGCGCGGCGCCAAGCGAATCGGCGCCGGTCAGCCGCAAGACGCCGGCGACAACCAGATGAAAGCCGGGGATCACCGTCAGATAGGTATCCAGAACGTGCAGATCGCCGACGCGAAACAAGTCGATCTGCTGGAAATGCACGATCTCGTCACCCACTCGCCAACCTGCCGCGGCGAAAATGGCAGCAAGCACGTAAAGCGTACCGAGAGTGGCGACTACGAGCCGGATACGGCCTGCTTCATTGGTCAGGTCCGCCAGACGCATCATGGCGCCAGGGTAGCCGCAAAATGCAGCGGCCCCGGCAGTTTCCCGCCGGGGCCGCATATGCAGTATGGATTCAGCGGCGTTATTCCGCCGGCGTCTCTTCCGCGCGCGGTCGGTCGACGAGTTCGACGTACGCCATCGGCGCATTGTCGCCGACGCGCTGGCCGCACTTGAGAATACGCAGATAACCGCCCTTGCGCTCGCGATAGCGCGGACCGAGTTCGACGAACAGCTTGCCGACCGCAACCTTATCGCGCAGACGCGCAAAAGCGAGGCGGCGATTGGCGACGCCGTCGACCTTGGCCAGCGTGATCAGCGGCTCGGCGACGCGACGCAGTTCTTTCGCCTTCGGCAGCGTGGTGCGGATCAACTCGCTCTTGAACAACGATGCCGCCATGTTCTTGAACATCGCTTCGCGATGACTCGAGGTGCGGCTGAATTTTCGGCCTGACTTGAGGTGACGCATGGAGAATTCCTCGTTACTTCGTTCGATTGTTATGAAAATCCGGTCATTTTGAACCGGCTTTCCGCGGAGACATCCCGCTTATTGTTTACCTTGTCACCAGCCAATGTGCGGCGGGTGGTGTTGCTTTGTTGAAAAGTCCGGCCACGGATGGCGGTGTTTCTCTTCGCCATTCGCGGTTGGACCCGCGTTACTCAAAACCCCGGCCATGGACGGCGGTTCTTCTTTCAGTTCTGCGCGAATGGATTCGCGCTGATCAGATTCCCGGCCACGGATGGCGGTTCTTCTTCATTTGTCTTCGCGAAGGGACTCGCGTTAATTCAATTGCATGCCGTGCTGGAGGCCAGCCGGCGGCCAGTTTTCCAGCTTCATGCCGAGCGACAGGCCGCGCGAGAACAGCACGTCCTTGATCTCGGTCAACGACTTCTTGCCCAGGTTCGGCGTCTTCAGCAGCTCGACTTCGGTGCGCTGCACGAGATCGCCGATGTAATAGATGCTCTCGGCCTTCAGGCAGTTCGCCGAACGCACGGTCAACTCCAGATCGTCGATCGGACGCAGCAGGACCGGGTCGACACCGGCCTTGTCGGCCTTGGTCGCTTCGCTTTCGCGGCGCGTGAAATCGCCGAACACTGTCAGCTGGTCCTGCAGGATCTCGGCCGCCTTGCGCACCGCTTCCTCGGCGTCGATCGTGCCGTTGGTTTCGATGTCGAGCACGAGCTTGTCCAGGTCAGTGCGCTGTTCGACGCGCGCGCTGTCGACTTCATAGGCGACGCGGCGGACCGGGCAGAATGACGCATCGAGCTGAAGGCGGCCGATCGGGCGCGACTCCTCATCCGGACGGCGGCGCGCCGTCGCCGGCTGGTAGCCGACGCCACGCGCGACCTTCAGGCGCATGTTCAGCGCGATGTCCTTGGTCAGATGGCAAATCACGTGTTCGGGATTGATGATCTCGACGTTGTGATCGACCTTGATGTCGCCGGCCGTGACGACACCCTTGCCCTTCTTCGAAAGGGTCAACGTGGTTTCGTCGAGATTGTGCAGGCGAATCGCGACGTCCTTGAAGTTCAGCAGGACTTCGATCACGTCCTCCTGCAGGCCTTCGAGCGTCGTGTACTCATGCAGAACGCCGTCGATCTCGACTTCCGTGATCGCGGCACCGGGAATCGATGACAACAGCACGCGGCGCAGCGCGTTGCCCAGGGTATGACCGAAACCGCGCTCGAGCGGTTCGACCACGACCTTCGCACGGTTGTTACCCGTGCGCTCTACCTGGATGCCGCGTGGGCGCAGTATGGTAGTTGGCGAAGAAGCCATGCACTACTCCGATATGAATGTTTAATTTCGGGAATCCGCGGCCAAACAGCCTGGATTCGGCTGCAGCCGCTGCGCTGGATTGAAGTCAGCGCGACGGCTGCAGATATATGTCCGGTTACTTCGAATACAACTCGACGATCAGGCTCTCGTTGATGTCGCTCGGCAGATCCGAACGCTCCGGCAGCGCCTTCAGCGAACCCGTGAACTTCTTGGCGTCGATTTCGACCCAGCCCGGCGCCAGATCCATCTCCTGCGAGAGGGTCAGCGCTTCCTGGATGCGCAGCTGATTGCGCGACTTCTCGACGATGGCGACCTGGTCGCCCGCCTTGACCGCGTACGACGGCAGATTGACCTTCTTGCCGTTGACTTCGATCGCCTTGTGCGCAACGAGCTGGCGCGCCTGCGCGCGCGTCACCGCAAAACCCATGCGATAGACGATGTTGTCCAGGCGGCTCTCGAGCATGCGCAGCAGGTTCTCGCCGGTGTTGCCCTTGAGCTGCGACGCCTTGGTGTAGTAGTTGCTGAACTGGCGCTCGAGCAAGCCATAGATGCGCTTGACCTTCTGCTTTTCGCGCAGCTGGACGGCGTAGTCGGACAGACGCGCCTTCTTGCCGCCGGCACCGTGCTGGCCGGGCTTCTGCTCCAGTTTGCACTTCGAATCGACCGCGCGTGCGGGACTCTTCAGGCTGAGGTCTGCGCCTTCGCGACGAGCGAGCTTGCAGGTGGGTCCAAGATAACGTGCCATTTAAATTCTCTCTTTTTCAAAAAGTCCGGCCATGGATGGCCGGTTTTTGATCGTCGCGATCAGGGACGATCGCACTACACGCGCCGACGCTTCGGCGGACGGCAGCCGTTGTGCGGAATCGGTGTCACGTCAACGATGTTGGTGACCTTGTAACCCAAAGCGTTCAGCGAACGAACCGCTGATTCACGACCCGGACCCGGTCCCTTGATGCGGACTTCGACCGACTTCACGCCATATTCCTGCGCCGCTCGGCCTGCCTTCTCTGCCGCGACCTGCGCCGCGAACGGAGTCGACTTGCGCGATCCGCGGAAGCCGGCGCCACCCGATGTGGCCCATGACAACGCGTTGCCCTGGCGATCCGTGATCGTCACGACCGTGTTGTTGAACGACGCCTGCACGTGCACGATGGCATCGGTGACGACGCGCTTGGCTTTCTTCTTGGTCTTGGCAACGACCGGCTTATTCATGAGTCAAAGTTATCCTTGATCAATTCTTCTTGATGGCGCGACGCGGGCCCTTGCGGGTACGCGCATTGGTGCGCGTGCGCTGCCCGCGCACCGGCAGACCGCGGCGATGACGCATGCCGCGATAGGTACCCAGGTCGATCAGGCGCTTGATGCTGATGCCGACTTCGCGGCGCAGGTCACCCTCGACGGTGTACTTGCCGACTTCGGCGCGCAGCTTCTCGACCTCCGCCTCGGTCAACGACTTAATCTTGGTCGTCGGATCGACGCCGGCGGCGGCGCAGACATGCTTCGACCGCGCGCGGCCGATACCGAAAATACTTTGCAGACCGATACTGACGTGCTTTTGTACCGGAAGGTTTACACCTGCAATGCGGGCCATGCCCTAATCTCCAATCACAATATGCGCAGTGAACTGCGGATTATACCCGGATTTTCGCCCAACAAAAAGGCCAAAATCCCGCTTTTACTGACTTTTTGCCCCTGAGCGACCGCTTTTCAGCGTGCGCCACCGCGACCGTAGCCCTTCAGGTTGGCTTTCTTCAACAAGCTTTCATACTGGTGCGACACCAGATGGGCCTGGATCTGGGCGGTAAAGTCCATCACCACGACCACGACGATCAGTAGCGAGGTGCCGCCGAAGTAGAACGGCACGTGCCAGGTCTGATTGAGGAAAGTCGGCACCAGGCAGACCAGCACCAGATACAGGGCGCCCGCGCCGGTGAGGCGCGTGAGCACGCCGTCGATGTATTCGGTCGTCGCACGGCCCGGGCGGATGCCTGGAATCAGCGCGCCGGACTTCTTCAGGTTCTCGGCGGTCTCGTTCGAATTGAACACCAGGGCCGTGTAGAAGAAGGCAAAAACGATGATCAGGGCCGCGTACAGCATCTCGTAGAGAGGCTCGCCCGGGCTCAGCGCGGCCGTGATGGTCTGCAGCCAGCGGATATCCGCGCCGTTGCTGAACCATGACGACGCGGTCGCCGGGAACATGATCAGGGACGAGGCAAAGATGGCCGGGATAACGCCCGACATGTTCAACTTGAGCGGCAGATGCGAGCTCTGATTCATGTACGCCTGGCTGCCACCCTGGCGACGCGCGTAGTTGACCGTGATCCGGCGCTGACCGCGCTCGACGAACACGACGAACGCGGTAACTCCCAGCACTACCGCGAGTACGAGCAGCACCTTGATGAAGTTGAGCTCGCCGTTCTGCGCCATCTGCAGTGTGGCGACTGTGGCCTTCGGCAGACCGGCCACGATACCGGCGAAGATCAGCAACGAGATGCCGTTGCCGACGCCACGTTCGGTGATCTGCTCACCGAGCCACATCAGGAACAGCGTGCCGGCGGTCAGACTGATGACGGCGGTGAAAACGAATCCCGGACCGGGCGCGTATACCACGCCGGCCTGGTGCATGAGCATCGTCGCGATACTGAACGACTGGAAGCCGGCCAGCGCGACGGTACCGAAGCGCGTGTACTGGGTCAGCTTGCGCCGCCCGGACTCGCCCTCCTTGCGCAGCGCCTGCCAGGCAGGTATCACGGAAGCGAACATCTGCACGATGATCGATGCCGAGATGTACGGGACGACGCCGAGCGCGAAGAGTGAAAACCGCGACAGCGCGCCACCGGAGAACATGTTGAACATGTCGATGATGCCGCCGCCCTGGCGTTCAATCAGCCTGGTCATCTCGTCGGAGTTGACTCCGGGCACCGGAATGAACGAGCCGAGCCGATAGACGATCAGTGCGGCGATCACGAACAGGATGCGCTGCTTCAACTCGGTCAGCTTGCCGAGTCCTGCGAGCATGTTGGCCTGGGATGCCGCCACGTATTACTCCACGCTCCCGCCGGCCGCTTCGATAGCGGCTTTGGCGCCGGCCGTGACGGCGACGCCCTTGAGCTTGATCGCGCGCTTGATCTCGCCGCGCTTGACGATCTTCGCGCGTACCGCGCGCGAGCCGACCAGGCCGGCGGTCTTGAGTGCGTCGAAATCGACGACATCGCCCTTCAGCGAGCCGAGCTGGTACAACAGCACTTCGGAGGTGTCGCGCGCCAGCTTCGAGCGGAAGCCGACCTTCGGCAGACGACGCTGCATCGGCATCTGGCCGCCTTCAAAACCCGGCTTGACCTTGCCCTTGCCCGTACGCGCGTACTGACCCTTGTGGCCGCGGCCAGCAGTCTTGCCGAGGCCGGAACCGATGCCACGACCGACGCGAGTGCGCTTTTTGCGCGAGCCCTTCGCCGGCTTAAGTGTATTAAGATGCATTGTATACTCCTGCGAATTGCGTCGCTCAGGCGTCGTTTTCGACGCGAACGAGATAACTGATCTTGTTGATCAGACCCCGCACCTGCGGCGAGTCTTTCAGCTCGCGCACGTCGTTGAGCTTGTTCAGGCCGAGCGCCTTGACGCTCAGACGATGCTTCCACTGGCAGCTGTTCGGGCTCTTGAACAGACGTACCAGGATCGTGCCCGCAGGCTTCGTACCTGCCTTGCTTGCTTTAGTTTTGGCCATAGCCGCCTACCTCGCTCACCTTCTTGCCGCGCTTGGCCGCAATGCGCTCCGGCGTGGCCATCGCCTGCAGGCCTTTGATCGTGGCGCGCACTAGGTTGATCGGATTGCGCGAACCGACCGCCTTGGCCAGCACGTTCTTCACACCCACGACCTCGAGGACAGCGCGCATCGCGCCACCGGCGATGACGCCGGTACCCTCGGAGGCGGGCTGCATGTACACGCGCGCTGCACCGTGGTTCGCCTTCACGGCATGCCATAGCGTGCCGTTGTTGAGCTTGACCGAAGTCATGCCGCGGCGCGCACGCTCCATGGCCTTGGAGATCGCGACCGGCACTTCACGCGCCTTGCCGTAGCCGAAACCGACCTTGCCGTCGCCGTCGCCGACCACGGTAAGTGCCGTGAAGCTCATCTGCCGACCGCCCTTGACCGTCTTGGCCACGCGGTTGACGGCGATCAGCTTCTCCAGCATGCCGTCGCTGTTTTCACGTTCGTTCGTTGACATCTCGTATCACCTTTCGTTGCCGCAACGCGGTTGCGATGCGGGCTTCTGCTTGCGGCTCGAGCCGCTTGGAGTTGTGGTATTTCGGGAATCGGAATCGGGAATGGAGAATCGTTTTGGAGCAAGCGCGCTCTTACGATTCCCTATTGCCGAGTCCCCATTCCGGCTCTCTTAAAACTTCAATCCACCCTCACGCGCCGCATCCGCCAACGCCGCAATGCGGCCGTGGTAGCGGAACCCGGAACGGTCGAACGCAACCTTCTCGACGCCCGCAGCTTTCGCTTTTTCTGCGATCGCCTTGCCGACAGCCGCGGCTGCCGCCTTGTTCTTGGTACCCTTGATGTCCTTGACCAGATCCTTCTGCACGGTCGACGCCGCGGCGAGCACTTTGCCGCCGTCGGCCGAGATGACCTGGGCGTAAATGTGCTGGTCGCTGCGATGCACCGTCAGACGCGGCACTTCGAGTTTGCGGATATGGCTGCGCGTGGCTTTCGCGCGGCGCAGTCTTGCCTGGTTCTTTTCCATTGTGTCGTCTCCAATGGCGGCTATCCTTGCCGCACTTTTCAATAATTTGGGAAGCCTTCGGTTCCTTGCAAGACCCGCCCGTCTGGGCCGTGTCCTGCATCGATCCGGATTACGCCTTCTTGGCTTCCTTCAACGTGATCTTCTCGCCGGCGTAGCGCACACCTTTGCCCTTGTAGGGCTCGGGCGGACGGAACGCGCGGATTTTCGCCGCCACTTCGCCGACGCGTTGCTTGTCGGTACCGGCGATCAGCACTTCAGTCTGCGTCGGCACGGTAATCGTGATGCCGTCCGGCGTCTTGAACACGACCGGATGCGAAAAGCCCAGCGTTAGATTCAGGTCTTTGCCCTGCAGGGTGGCGCGATAACCGACGCCGACCAGCTCGAGCTTGCGCTGATACCCTTCGCTGACACCCTTGACCATGTTGGCGATCAGCGCACGCGCCGTTCCCGCCATCTTGGTCTGGCCGCCTTCCTTCGTCGACAACTGCACTTGACTACCCTGCACGCCGATCTCCACGCCTGCCGGCGCAGTGAACTTCAGCGTACCCTTCGGTCCCTTCACGGTGACCGCATCTTTGGCGACCGCGCACTCGACGCCCTTGGGCAGCGCGATCGGTTTCTTGGCTACACGAGACATTAGTTTCTCTCCAATTACGCGACGGTGCCGAGAACTTCGCCGCCGACGCCTTTCTCGCGCGCCTGCGCATCGGTCATGATGCCGGACGGCGTCGAGACGATGGCAATGCCGAGTCCACCCATGACCTTCGGCAATTCGCCCTTGCCGCGATACACGCGCAGGCCCGAACGGCTGACGCGATCCAGACGATCGATCGCCGGCTTGCCCTCGAAGTACTTCAGGGCAATCTCCAGCACGCTCTTGTTGTTCTCGCTGCGCACCAGCTGCGCGTCGCGGATATAGCCTTCGTCCTTCAGGACCTTGGCAATCGCCGCCTTTACCTTCGAACCCGGCATGCGCACCGTCGGCTTGGCCGTCGCCTGCGCATTGCGGATGCGGGTAAACATGTCCGCGATGGGATCAGTCATGCTCATTACTTAATTCCTGTGTTTAGCATCGATATCTCTCAAATCATGGAAGTCGCCCGTTCCTGGCTTGTGAGCCGGTCGACTACGGAGACTCGCAGAGAAGTCAGCCTGCTACTCCTACTCTTTGGCGCCGATTCGCGCCCTCACTCCTCAATGTCCTTACTTACCAGCTGGCCTTGCGCAGACCCGGCACGTCGCCGCGCATCGTCGCTTCGCGCAGCTTGTGACGGCCGAGCGCAAACTTGCGGTAGACACCGCGCGAACGGCCGGTCAGCTCGCAGCGATTGCGCTGGCGCGTCGGACTTGCGTCGCGCGGCAACTTCTGCAGCTTGGTCTGCGCCGCCATCTTTTCTTCGTACGACGACTTCGGGCTGAGCACGATCGCTTTCAGCTCCTTGCGCCGAACCGCGTACTTCTTGACGATCTTCGCGCGCTTCTTCTCGCGCTCAATCATGTTGGTCTTTGCCATGCCGGTATCTCTTTAGTGTCAGTTGCGGAACGGGAAGCTGAATGCTTCGAGCAATGCCTTGGCCTCTTCGTCCGTGCGCGCGGACGTCGTGATGGCGATATCCATGCCGCGCATCGCATCGACCTGGTCGAAGTCGATTTCCGGGAAGATGATCTGTTCCTTCACGCCCATGTTGTAGTTGCCGCGGCCGTCGAACGAACGCCCGCTGATGCCGCGGAAGTCGCGTACGCGCGGCAGCGAAATGTTGACCAGGCGATCGATGAACTCGTACATCTTCGCGCGGCGCAGCGTGACCTTGCAGCCGATCGGCCAGCCGTCGCGGATCTTGAACGTCGCGATCGACTTGCGCGCCAGCGTCGATACCGGCTTCTGACCGGCGATCTTCGCCATGTCGGCAAGCGCGTTCTCGAGAATCTTCTTGTTGCCGGTCGCCTCGCCCACGCCCATGTTCAGCGTGACCTTGGTGATGCGCGGCACCTGCATGACGCTCTTGTAACCGAAACGCTCCATGAGCTTCGGCACGATCTGTTCTTTGTAGACTTTTTCCAAACGGGTAGTCATGTCGGGCTCCTTATGCGTCCGCCTGTTCGCCGCTGCGGCGGAACACGCGCACCTTGCGGCCGTCGTCGAGCGCCTTGAAGCCGACGCGCTCGCCCTTGCCGGACGTGCTGTTCAGCAGCATCACGTTGGACGCGTGGATCGACGCCTCGCGCTCGACGATTCCGCCAGGCTGGTTGGCCTGCGGATTCGGTTTGGTGTGGCGCTTGACCAGGTTGATGTTCTGCACGAAGACGCGATCTTCCGCGACGCGCAGCACTTCGCCCTTCTGGCCCTTGTATTTGCCGGTGATCACGATGACTTGATCACCTTTGCGTATACGATTCATGACCTATCTTCTCTCTTCGATGGAGCGCGAACCTTCTCGCCCCGATTAACTGCCGTATTACTTCCACAACCCTGCCCTCGCCTTCGGCTCGGGCGCCCCCTTGACTCAAGGGGGCTGACATCAAAATCCGCCTTCGCTACGCTCAGGCGAGTTCTTTCTCGCGTCTCTTAGAGCACTTCCGGCGCCAGCGACACGATCTTCATGAACCGTTCGCTGCGCAGCTCGCGCGTCACCGGTCCGAAAATGCGCGTGCCGATCGGCTCGAGCTTGTTGTTCAACAGCACGGCAGCGTTGCCGTCGAAACGGATCAGCGAACCGTCGGCGCGACGCACACCCTTGCGTGTACGCACAACCACCGCGTCGTACACCTCGCCCTTCTTGACCTTGCCGCGCGGGATCGCATCGCGAACCGACACCTTGATGATGTCGCCGATTCCGGCATACCTGCGCTTGGAACCGCCAAGCACTTTGATGCAGAACAGAAGCTTCGCGCCGCTGTTGTCCGCTGCGGCCAACGTGGTTTGCATCTGGATCATGGTGTGTTCTCCTCAAACTTCCACGTTGTTACTGCGCAGCGCGCGTGAGCACTTCAATCACACGCCAATTCTTGGTCTTCGACAGCGGCCGGCATTCGGCGATACGCACCACGTCGCCTTCCTTGCACTCGCCGTTTTCGTCGTGCGCGTGCACCTTGGTCGACCGGCGCACGATCTTGCCGTACAGTGGATGCGGCACCTGACGCTCAAGCAGCACAGTAACCGTCTTGGCCATCTTGTTGCTGACCACACGACCTTCGATCGTGCGCGTCGCTTTGCTCTGTTCGTTCATCACTGTCCGCCTTTGGCCGCGCTCGAGGTCTTCTCGCCGATCAACATCTTGATCTGCGCGATCTCGCGCTTGACGCGCTTGAAATGGTGCGTCTGCTTCTGTTGCCCCGAACCTTTCTGCATGCGCAGGTTGAACTGCTCGCGGCGCAGCTCGACCAGCTGCTCCTGCAGGTCCTGTGGGGACTGGGTACGAAGTTCTTTGAGTTCCATCACAGCACCGTGCGATTCACGAATTGGGTCTGCACCGACAGCTTGGCCGCGGCCAGGCGGAACGCCTCGCGAGCGGTCGTCTCGTCGACGCCTTCGATTTCATACAACATGCGGCCCGGCTGCACGACGGCAACCCAGAACTCGACGTTGCCCTTGCCGTTGCCCATGCGGACCTCGATCGGCTTCTTGCTGATCGGCTTGTCCGGAAACACGCGAATCCACAGCTTGCCACCGCGCTTGACGAAGCGCGTAACGCAACGGCGCGCGGCTTCGATCTGGCGCGCGGTCAGATGCCCGTGCGTGGTCGCCTTCAGCCCGTATTCGCCGAAGCTGACCTTGGCGCCGACGTAGCTCAGGCCGCGATTACGGCTCTTCTGGACCTTGCGGTATTTGGTACGTTTGGGTTGCAACATATCCGTTCCTTACTTCTGACGTGCTTCGCGCGGTTCACGATGTTCGCGCGGTTCGCGTTCGCCGCGCTCGCGGCGTTCGCCACGTGGCGCTTCACGGCCTTCTTCCTTCGTCTCCTGGTTCGCGGCGTGCAGGTCGAATACTTCGCCCTTGTAGATCCACACCTTGATACCGATGATTCCGTAGGTCGTCTTCGCCTCGGCAAAACCGTAGTCGATATCGGCACGCAATGTATGCAGCGGCACGCGGCCTTCGCGGTACCACTCCGAACGTGCGATTTCCGCACCGTTCAGGCGGCCGGCAACGTTGATCTTGATGCCGAGCGCGCCGAGGCGCATGGCATTGCCGACCGAACGCTTCATCGCGCGGCGGAACATGATGCGGCGCTCGAGCTGCTGGGCGATCGATTCAGCCACCAGCTGCGCGTCGATCTCCGGCTTGCGCACTTCGGCAACGTTGATGTGCGCAGGCACGCCCATCATCTTGCTCACGTCCTTGCGCAGCTTCTCGATGTCCTCGCCCTTCTTGCCGATCACCACGCCCGGACGCGCCGTGTGGATGGTGATGCGCGCGGACTTGGCCGGCCGCTCGATCAGGATCTTGGACACGCCAGCCTGCGCAAGTTTCTTGCGCAGCATCTCGCGTACCTTGAGGTCGGCGGTCAGATACTCGGCGTATTCGCGCTTGTTGGCGAACCACTTGGAGTTCCAGTCCTTGGAGATGCCAAGGCGAATTCCGGTTGGATGAACTTTATGACCCATCGTGATTTCCCTTAGCTGCCCACGACCACGGTGATGTGGCTGGTGCGCTTGATGATCTGCGAGCCGCGACCCTTTGCACGGGCATGCATGCGCTTGAGATGCGGACCCTCATCCACGGTAATCGTGGCGACTTTCAATTCATCCACGTCGGCGCCGAGATTGTTCTCGGCGTTGGCGACCGCGGACAGCAGCACCTTCTTGACCAGATGCGCGGCCTTCTTGTCGCTGAAGGTCAGCAGGTTGGTCGCGCGTCCGACCGCCAGTCCACGCACCTGGTCGGCGACCAGGCGCACTTTCTGTGCGGAAATGCGTGCGCTGCGCAGGATTGCTTTAGCTTCCATCGTCGT
>CAVTVN010000023.1:0-36910 GCA_963738115.1 uncultured Gammaproteobacteria bacterium
CAGTGACTACGGTGTTACCAGCGTTTGCGGCTCGCCGTAGAGGAAGTCGTCCATCACGACCAGGTCGAACGGCTGGCCATGGCGCGGATCCGGCGACGCTCCGCCGTCCGCGCTGAGTTCCACATCGCCGCTGGTGATGCGCACCAGGTACACGACACCGGAATCGAAGGTCGTGCCGGCGAAGCTGAGGCTGCCGTGCTCGCTCGTGCCGGGTTGAACGACGTGCGTGTGCAGCAAGGTACCGTTCTTGTCGAGGTACTCGATCTTGGTCGAGCCGAAATGCCTGACGTTCGTGAACACCGAGCCAAAAGAGTCGACGGTGGCCGGGGCGCCAGTGCTCGGATTGAAGAACAATACCTCGGTCACTGTGCTGTCGAGCGCGGTGAACAGCCGCGGCGGACTGAACGTCTGCACGAAGAACGGCAGATACGGCGCGATATTGCCGAACTCGACCGGCGTAAAGGTCGGGTTGCCGGCCTTGGCGCTGATCTGGAATCCAGTGCCCGGCGTGAAGAACACGGCGCCGCGCTTCGCGAACTGATTTGCCGGCATCAGGTTGGGCGCCGCGATCGTGTCCGGTACGCCGTCCCAGTTGATTTCGCGGTGACCGCCGATAAACGTGCCGCCGTTGTTGCCGTTGTTCGGGCCAAGCGCCGTACGAAACGCTTCGAAGGTCGGTGAGATATCGCCCGGCAGGGCGCCGGCCGCGTCGAATTCGACAGCAGCCGCAGTGGAGACTTTCGCCACGGCGAAAGCCAGCGCGATGGCGGAGATGACAAGACGTTTGTGCATGAGAAATCCTTGCAGGTTGGCTGTGACGATCGGCACGGCGCGTCAGCGCACGTATCGCGTTTCCGGAATGCACTGACGCGTTCCGTTCCGCGAAGCCGGATGCGGTTCGAGGCAACCGAACAATAGGGACGAAGCCGAACGAGCGGCACTGTCGTTGGCGGGAGAGGCGACCTGTCAAAAGACTGCTGCCCTCACGGCGCGAAAACTTCGCGCGCCGGTGTGCCGTCGACCGTCTAACGCTGCTGCGGCAGCACCGCCCAAGCGGCGATGATCCGATGCAGTGCGTCGAGTCCGTCGAACAGCGCAGCGGGACCGGGCTGCAGGATGAGCGGTGACTTGACTTCGTGCAGCTGACCGTCGCGAACGGCGGGAATCGCCGCCCAGCCGGCGCGCGCGGCGACGCGATCGGGCCGGAACTTCTTGCCGCACCACGAGCCGATGATGATGTCCGGCGCGCTGCGGATCACTTCGTCACCGTCGGCGATGATGCGATTGCGCGCGAGCGCCTGTGCCGCCCGCTGCGGAAACACGTCGTCGCCGCCGGCACTGCGGATCAGCTCGGCGACCCAGCGGATGCCGGAGATCATCGGCTCGTCCCATTCCTCGAAGTAGACGCGCGGCCGCCGCTCGAGCCGTGCGGCGGCTTTTTCCACTTGTGCAATATGTTCCTCGGCGCGGGCAGCCAGTTCATCGGCCTTGGCGCCCGCGCCGACCAGGGCGCCGAGGCGACGGATGTAGTCGAGTATTTCCGCGACCGACCGATGGTTGCTGATCCACACCTCGACGCCGGCGGCGATCAGCTCACGGGCGATGTCGGCCTGGATGTCGGAAAAGCCGACGACGAAGTCGGGTTCGAGTTTCAGGATCTCGCCGATCTTTGCGCTGGTGAACGCGGAGACTTTCGGCTTCTCACGGCGCGCGCGCGGCGGGCGCACAGTGAAGCCGGAGATGCCGACGATGCGATTCTGTTCGCCGATCGCGTAGAGCACCTCGGTCGGCTCTTCGGTCAGGCAGACGATGCGTTGCGGTCCGATGGCTCCCGGCACAAGCATTCCCCGTCAACCCGCGGCAGCCAGACGCTTGCGAAAACACCCCATGTTGCAGTGCATGGTCACGGGTACAGCAGACGCTTGCTCCATGCGCCATCGATCATTTCGTAACGCACGCGATCGTGCAGCCGCGCACGCTGGCCATACCAGATTTCGATCATGTCCGGCACGAGCCGGTAACCGCCCCAGTTCGGCGGACGCGGCACCGCGACGCCTTCGAACCTGCGCTCGAACTCGGCAACGCGCGCGTCGAGCTCGGCGCGCGAGGTGAGCGTGCGCGATTGCCGTGACGCCCATGCGCCGATCTGGCTGGCGCGAGCACGGCCGGCAAAATACACATCGGACTCGTCGGCGCCGGCCTTGTCGACTGCGCCTTCAATGCGCACCTGGATACCGTCGCGCAGTGTCTTCCAGAGGAGGCACAGCGCCGCCTGCGGATGCGCCGCCAGTTGCGCGGCCTTGTCGCTGTCGTAGTTGGTGACAAACATGACGCCGCGCTCCTCGACCCCCTTGAGTAGCACGACGCGCGCCGACACGCGTCCCGACGCGTCCGCCGTCGCCAGCGTCATCGCTGTCGGCTCGGCTTCGCCGGCGCCCGCGGCCTCCTCGAGCAGCGTGCGGATCGTCGCGATTGCTTCCTGATACAGTTCGTTCAATGCCATGGCGGGAGTCGTACGTCGATGCGCAACGATGCTATCACGCAGGCCGGTTATCCCGACGTGGTCATCGCCACGGTGCTTGGGCTCGCCGCCGGCCGAGATCGGGCGCTGCCTCGGCTGATCGGTTTGTCCGGCCTGCAGGGGAGTGGCAAAAGCACACTGGCGGCACAGCTCGTCGCGCAGGCACGAATTGATGGGATCGACGCGCTAGCGCTTTCGATCGACGATTTCTACTTCGGCCGTGCCGCGCGCCTGCGCCTCGCCCGCGACGTGCATCCGCTGCTGGCGACGCGTGGTGTGCCGGGCACGCACGACATCGGCCTGCTGCTGCGGACACTCGCCGCACTGCAGGCGGCAAGCGCGGAAACACCCGCTCGCGTGCCGCGTTTCGACAAGGGTCGCGACACGCGCCTGCCGCCGTCGCGGTGGCGGCGTGTCGCAAGGCCGCCGCATCTGATCGTTCTCGAAGGCTGGTGCGTCGGCGTGCCGCCGCAGTCGGCGGCGGCGTTGCGGCGGCCGCTCAATCGCCTCGAGCGCGAGGGAGACCGCGATGCGCGCTGGCGAGATTGGGTCAACACGCAACTGGCGCGACACTACGTTCCACTGTGGCAGCGTCTTGATCGACTGGTCATGCTGCAGGCGCCGGACTACGCGATCGTCACGCGCTGGCGCGACGAGCAGGAGCGCGCGCTGCGCGCACGCCGCGCGCCACGCGCGATGTCCCCGGCGGCATTGCGGCGCTTTCTCATGTACTACGAGCGCCTGAGCCGGCAAGCCTTGCGCACGCTGCCGGCGATCGCCGACCTGCGTGTCGTGCTCGATTCGAGTCGACACGTGCGCCGCCTCGTTGAGAGGAGACGCGGCGCCAGCTGAACCTTCTCGCCGATCCGTGCGTGTCTGCGGTGATCCGGTGGCGCTGCTACACCGGTTGGACAACGACTGCTGTGCCGTAGGCGAGCACTTCGGTGATGCCGTCGGCGACTTCGTTGGCGTCGTAGCGCATGCCGATCACTGCGTTGGCGCCGTGCTCGGCGGCGTGCTGCAGCATCAGCTTGAAAGCATCGTCGCGCGCTTTCTCGCACAACTCGGTGTACAGCGTGATGTTGCCGCCGACCAGGCTCTGCAACGCGGCGCCGATGTTGCCGACAATGCTGCGCGAGCGCACGACGATGCCGCGCACGACGCCGAGATTACGCACGATCTTCTGCCCGGGCAGGTCCAGCGTGGTCGTGACCATCGTGGTCGAAACAGATGCCATGTAGAGACTCCTTGTTGTCTGCTTTGAATTCTCGTCGAGCCGTGCGACGCGGCTACCGCGGTGCGCCGGTTTTTCAACGCGCGATTAGTCGAGCACGAAATTGATGCGCATATTGACGCGCCAGTCGGTGACCTTGCCGGTGTCGTCGGTCACGACCTTGATGTCGTTGATCCAGGCGCCCTTGATGTTGTTGATCGTCTTCGACGCCCGTTTCAAGCCGTCCTGGATCGCATGCTCGATGCCCTTCGGCGACGACGAACTGATTTCAATGACCTTGGCGATACTCATGACCTGCCCTCCCCGCATGGTGAGTAGTTAGGCGGCGCCTTGACGCCGTCGATGTCCGGGATTCCATCGCCGCTCTCGGCCATCCATGGCCTTCGCGGCACTTGGGCTCCTGCCCGGCGAGTCTAGCAGCGCTCGATCAAGCCGGTGTCGTCGAAGCGGGCGGATCGCCGAGCCCGCTGCCGCGCGGCAGCCAGCGCAGCCAGATCAGCCAGAACACCAGCGCGTCAAGAATGATCAGCGCCTGCCACAGGTACAGGTGAAACCACTCGAACCAGACGCTGTTCCAGCGCTGCAGGTAATACAGGCTGATGATGCGCACGAGGTTAAGCGCCTGAATCGCGACGAAGCCGAGGCCGATGCCGATTGCCTTGTGTCTCCACGGCGCCGGAAATGCGAGCACGGCGCTGACCAGGATCAGCACAGCCTCGACGCCGTTGCAGCCGGCGACGATGCGGATGCCGCCTCCGCGCAACGCATCGATGATTGCATCACCCTGCACGACCACGCTCTTGTCGAACAGGCGCATCAGCCAGACGCTCACCTGCGCCAGACTCGACGTGAACGGGATGATCACAAGATCCTGTATCGGCTGCAGGAGCTCGACCGTGAACAGGATGGCGAGGCAGGCGCAGAAAATGGCGATGAAGCGGGTCACGGGTTTGGGAGGGCTGAGGGCTGAGGGCTGAGGGCTGGCAGTATCGTACTTGTTGTCGTGCACCGCTCAAATGGTCGCCTTTGCCGCCGAAAAGATGTCCGCCATTTGTGCTGCGCGTGCGCTGCTTTCCAGCCCTCGGCGCTCAGCCCTCAGCCCTGCTCTGCTAGCATTCTCCCAATGAACCCCGCCCCGAACCTCTTCTTCGTCGGTCCGATGGGTGCCGGCAAGACCACCATCGGCCGGCGCGTCGCCGACCTGCTCGGCCTGCCGTTCTTCGATCTGGATCACGAGATCGAAGAACATACCGGAGCGGCGATTCCGCTGATCTTCGACGTCGAAGGCGAAGACGGATTCCGCCAGCGCGAAAAAAGCGTGCTTGCCGAGTTCGCGGCGCGTACCGGCCTGGTGCTATCCACCGGAGGCGGCGCTGTCCTTGCCGAGGAAAACCGTCGCTGCCTGCGCGAGCGCGGCTTCGTCGTCTATCTCGAGACGACGCTCGAGGACCAGATCGCGCGGCTGGCGCGCGATCGCAAGCGCCCACTGCTCGCGGCGCCGGACCGGCGCGAGCGCCTGCGTGCCCTCGCTGCAATTCGCAATCCGCTCTATCACGAAGTCGCCGATCTGACCGTTCCGGCCAGCCACCATCGCAATGTCGTTGCGCTGGCCAGGCAGCTTGCCGGCGAACTCGCCGAGCTCTGGCAGCGCGGCGCGGCACCGGGGCAGGCGGCATGAGCGGCCAGCCGTTGCGCCTCGAGGTCGAACTCGGCGCGCGCAGCTATCCGATCTGGATCGGCGCGGGCCTGCTCGACGATTCCGCGCGCTGGCGCGAAGCCGTGCGCGGGCGCCATGTGCTCGTCGTCAGCGACGAGAATGTCGCGCCGTTTTATGCGGCGCGCGTGTCGGCGGCACTTCCGGACGGCCGACATTCGAGCCTGATTTTTCCGCCGGGCGAAGCGCACAAAACGCTCGGCTCGTGCGCCGCGATCTTCGACAAGCTTGCCGCGATCGGTGCCAGTCGCGACGCGACGATCATCGCGCTCGGCGGCGGCGTGATCGGCGACATGGCCGGCTTTGCCGCCGCCTGCTGGATGCGCGGCATCGCGTTCGTGCAGGTTCCGACCACGTTGCTGGCGATGGTCGACTCGTCGGTCGGCGGCAAGACCGCCGTCGACCTGCCGCAAGGCAAGAATCTCGTCGGCGCATTCCATCAACCGCGCGCCGTCTTCATCGACACGGGCACACTGGCGACGCTGGCCGATCGCGAGTTGCATTCGGGTCTGGGCGAAGTCGTGAAATACGGCGCGCTCGGCGATGCGCCGTTCTTCGCCTGGCTCGAACAGAATATCGATGCCTTGCGGGCGCGCGAGCCGAATGCGCTCGTACACGCGATCCAGACCAGTTGTGCAGCGAAGGCCGGCATCGTCGCGCGCGACGAAACCGAGCAGGGCGAACGCGCGCTGCTGAACTTCGGCCACACGTTCGGCCACGCACTGGAAACTGCGGCCGGCTATGGCACGTTGCTGCACGGCGAGGCGATTTCTATCGGCATGGTGCTCGCCGCGCGCCTGTCGGCGCGCCTGCAACGCGCGGGCGACGACGACGCTACACGCTTGCAAACGTTGCTGCAGCGCTGCGGGCTGCCGACATCGCTGCCCGCCGGTATCGACGTGCAACGCCTGCTCGACCTGATGCGTCTGGACAAGAAGAACTTGAGCGGCCGCTTGCGCCTGGTGCTATGGCGCGGCGTGGGTCGGGCCGAGATTGTGTCCGATGTCGATGAAGCGGCGGTGCGCGAGGTGCTTGCGGAGAGAGGGCTGAGGGCTGAGGGCTGAGGGCTGGAAGGCGCTCGTATGCCGCGATCGATTCGATCGCCCATCGTTTCGTTCAGCCTTCGTCGCGGAGGACGCCAGCGGTCCGTGTTCTGCGACAACGTTCTCAGCCCTCAGCCCTCAGCCCTCAGCCCTGTACAATAGCCGCATGCGCGTGTTCATGCAGACCAAACCGATTTCGGCCGAAGCGCCCAAGTACTACCAGATCGCCCTGCAACAGGACCTGCTGGGTGGCTGGACGCTGACGCGCGAGTGGGGCCAGCAGGGCGGCCGCGTCAGTGTCAAGCGCGAGGTGTATCTCGAGCGCGATGATGCGCTGAGCGCGTTCGAGCACGCCCGCGACGCACAGGTGCGCCGCGGCTATCACGTCATGTTCAGCCAGGGGATGGAGTCGCCATATGCGGTTGGTTGACGCCGCGCCCCGCGCGCTGGTGGTGGCGACTCTGATAGCCGGTTCCGCTTGGGCAGCCGAGCCGCAATACGGCAAGGTGGAGACCTTCGAGCCCGGCAAGAAATACACCTGCGTGCCGACCGCGGATCGCAAGGGTTGGGATTGCAAGGAAGCTGCGCCAAAGGACGGTTCCGCACCGGCGTCCAGCGCGCCGCCAGTCGCGCTACCGGCACCAACCGCGCAAGCACCCGCGGCATCGGCACCTGCAATGTCACCGGCAAGCGCCACGCCCAGGCCAACATCTATTCCGCCGGCCAGCATCGCTCCGTCGCCGCCAGCGAATCCGGCTGCGCAAGCGCCGCGCAATGCGGGCTTGCCGTCGTATCTGCGGGCGCCGGGTTCGTCTTCCGCGAATGTAGCGCCGCCTGCTGCTGCTCCCACAGCGCCAGTCCAGTGCCCGCGACATCGGTTGCGCCGAAGGCGGAGTCTGCGCCAGCGAGATGCGGTACCCGGTAGTGCGGGAATCGCCGCCGCCAGCCGCAATTGCTCCTGTTGCCGCAACATTGCCGGCTCCAGCGCCGGTCGCCGAACAGCGCAAGGCGGACGTCACCGCCGCGCCGGTCGCCGAAGCGCCACCTGCCCTGCCGAGCCCGACGCCGGTGGCGCAACGGGCGGCCACCACGCCGACATCGGTCACCAAAGACCCACCGCGCGCCCAGCCCGCTCCGGCTGAAGCACCCAAGACGACAGCGCCGAGTGCGGCGAGCGCGCAGCCCGCTGAACACGATGCGCCAGCGCCTGAGGCGGTGCAGGCCGAAAAGCCCGCGCACATCTTCTGCACCGACGCCGGCTGCGCCGACACAGCCGGAAACTCGGGTGACACCAACCTCCACCGCACCGAGCCAGGCACGCGACGAGCAGCCGGCATCCGACGTGAAGCCGGCAGCTGCGCCGGAACCGGCTATGCCATCGCCGCGCGCCGCGGTGAACGGCAATCGCGAATTTCTCGCGTTGTCGAGTTCGAGTTACATCGTCGAGCTGGCGCATGGAGCGAGCAGATCCGAATTGGAAGCGCTGCGCACTTCGCTGCATCCATCGCGTGGCGAGTTGTACGAGCTGCATCTGCAACGCGATGGCAATGACTGGTGGCTGCTGGTCTGGGGAGCGTTCGACAGCGTCGATGCGGCGCGCGCAGCACGCAGCGAACTGTCTGCCGATGCGCCGATCAACGCCGGCTGGCCGCGACCGGTTGCGGCGTTGCAGAATGAAGCACGGCGCATCGGCGAATAGGGGCGTCGAGGCATTGATTTGACGGCAATCGGCTGGAACACCTTCGCGCTTGGGTGAAGGACGCAAGTGCCGCGATTGCGAAAGCGAAAGGAACCGATGAACGATCACCGTTTTCTGCGCGCCTTGCGGCGCCAGCCCGTCGACTGCACGCCAGTATGGATCATGCGTCAGGCCGGGCGCTATCTGCCCGAATACCGCGCCACGCGCACGCGCGCCGGCAGCTTCGTCAACCTGTGCAAGACGCCGGAACTGGCTTGCGAAGTCACGCTGCAGCCGATTGCGCGCTATCCGCTCGATGCCGCGATCCTGTTCTCGGACATCCTCACGATTCCCGACGCGATGGGCTTGGGTCTTTCCGTGAACGAAGGCGAAGGCCCGCGCTTTGCACGCACCGTGCGCACGCGCGCCGAGATCGAACGCCTCGGCGTGCCCGATCCGGAGACTGACCTACGCTACGTCATGGACGCCGTGCGCCTGATCCGGCGCGAACTGCACGAGCGCGTGCCGCTGATCGGCTTCGCCGGAAGTCCATGGACGCTGGCCTGCTACATGATCGAAGGCCAGGGCTCGGCGAGTTTCGCGCGGCCGAAAGCGCTGGCCTGGGACGACCCAGCGACGATGCACAAGCTGCTCGACGTCGTCGCGCGCTCGGTCGCGCATTATCTCGCCGCGCAGGCCGCGGCCGGAGCGCAAGCGCTGATGGTGTTCGATACCTGGGGCGGATTGCTGCCGCCGGATCTGTTCCGCGAGTTCTCGCTGCGTTACCTGGCGCAAATTGCACAAACGCTACAAAGCGACAATGTCGCAAAACAGTTGCCGCTGATCCTGTTCAGCAAGGGCGCGAACGGGCACCTCGAAGCACTTGCCGATACCGGCTGCGCGGCACTGGGCCTCGATTGGACGATCAGCCTCGCCGACGCGCGCGCCCGCGTCGGTGCGCGCGTCGCCTTGCAGGGCAACGTCGATCCGGCCGCACTCCTCGCACAACCCGAAACGATCCGCGCCGAAGTGAAGCGCGCGCTCGACAGTTTCGGCCCGCATCCCGGTCACGTGTTCAATCTCGGCCACGGCATCACGCCCGAGGTCGATCCCAACCACCTCGCCGTGCTGATCGACGCGGTGCATGAACTCAGCAGGCGTTCCTGACTGCCGATCACCGACGTGAGCCGCATGTTGCAGCTCATGAATTGCGTTGCGTGTCGTGTGTTTGCTAGTCTCGGGTGACGATACCGTTCGCACCAAACCAGGGAGTGGCCTATGCGCATTGACGCACGCGTTTCGAATTCGTCCCTTTCGCTTTTCCTTGCCTTCGCCTGCGCGGCGCACGCCGCCGAGAAACCGGCGGAGCCAATCAAGGTGAGCTTGGCCTGGAATCTGTCGCTCGACGCTCAGGGACACGTGGTGCAGTTGGCGACGATTGCGAACGAACGCGCCGATCGCGTGCCGCAGATCCGCGAGCGCGTCGAGCAGGCGATCCGTTCGTGGGCGTTCGTATCCGGAACCGTCGACGGGCATCCCGCGCCAACCGAGACGCGCCTTTCGGTTTCGATCAGCCTGTTGCCGAACGACGAAAATTCCTATCGCATCGTCTTCGATGACGTGCGCACCGGCGGGTACATCCTGAAGGCCACGCCGCCACACTATCCCGCCTCGGCGGTGCACGATCACAAGACCGGCATGGTCGTGCTGCGCGTCGACTACGATGCGAACGGCAAGGCTTTGTCAGCGACGCTGGATTCGGGTGCACCTCTGGTCGACAAGAGGCTGGTCAATGCATCGATCGAGGAAGTGACGAGGAGCTGGAGTTTCCAGCCAGAGCTCGTGGATGGTCACGGCGTTCCCGGAACGCAGGTGCTGCCGGTTTGCTATGCGCTGCTCGAGGTGCCGGCACACCCCAACGATGGCGATGTCGCGCAAGCCTGTCAATGGAATCCGCCCGGCAAGCATGCCGCAATCGGCCAGGGCGACTCGCTCGCCGTCAATCCGGTCGCGCATCTTGTGAGCGACATCGCGGGGCACGCGCTCTGACATCTGCGGCCATGCGATTGCGGGATCGCAGAACATCGAAATCGTACACAAGAAAGGGCCCGCTCGCGCGGGCCCTGTCTTCTCCCTGGAGCCGGTCGATGCGTTCGGCATTCCGGCTCGGGGAAATTCGCATCAATCGTGGTCGCGATCGTGACGATGGCCGTAGTGCGCAACAACAAATTCGTCACGCTCATACGGCCGCGCCGTATCGAGCTCAATCTCGACCCCGCCACTGCGCACGAACGGTTCCAATTCGGGCGGCACCGTCGTGCCTGATAGCCAGCGGCCATCGCTCAGCCAGTAGTAGATTCGTGTCTGCGGCGCGTAGTAGACGCCGCGATCGCTGAAGTACGTGTAGCGATACCTGCCCTGTTCGGCGTTCGAGCGAGTGCCGCCATTGCTCAGGGTTCGTCCGCCGATGTAGCGATCGGACGCATCCGGAACGCGCGGCGCCGGTCCGTAATGCGCAATGACGTACTCGTTGCGTTCGTAGGGCCGCTCCGTGTCGAGTTCGATGTCGATGCCATTTCCGCTCGCATAAGCCCGTTCGTCCTGCGGCAGGCTGGCCCCGGTTTGCCACTTGCCGTGTTCGCGCCAGAAGTACGTTCCGCTGTCCGGCGCGTAATAGATACCGTGGTCGCGATAGTAGACGTAATGGTGTCCGCCATTCGCGACCACGGCCGTGTCGTCAGCCAAGGCCGGCAATGCAACGGAAATCGCTACTGCCAGGGCGGCAATGTCGATGACGCTGCGGAGCTTGGTCATGGCCTTTCTCCTCAACGACGAACTTCAGCCGTCGTGATTGAATCGTCCTGATTCAGTAATCCGGATTCCATCGTCCCAATCGTCCTGATTCACTCGTCGTCGTGGTCGCGGTCGCGGCGATGGCCGTAGTGGGCGATCACGTATTCGTTGCGCTCATACGGCCGGGCCGTATCGAGTTCGATATCGACACCACCGCTGCGCACGAACGGTTCGATCTGTGCCGGCACCGTCGTGCCCGACTGCCAGCGGCCATTGTCGAGCCAGTAGTACGTGCGCGTGTCCGGCGCGAAGTACACGTCCTTGTCGGCATAGTACGTATAGCGGTGCTTTGTCGTCGTCGTCGTAGTCGTGGTCGAGCCGTCCGGATTCATCGAACGCTCGGTGGTCGTGGTTTCGCTCGTCATCGGCGCGTTTGGATTGCGATAGTGCGAGACAACGTAGTCGTTGCGCTCATACGGTCGATCGGTATCCAGGTCGATGTCGACGCCCTTGACCTTCACGAACGCCTGGCGATCTTCCGGCAGACTTTTACCCGATTGCCAGCGGCCATTGTCGAGCCAGAAATAGGTCCTGCTTTCCGGCGCGTAGTAGATGTCGTGGTCGCCGAAGTAGACATAGTGATGCTTCCCGGTTGCGACCAACGTGTCGGCCATTGCGGGCAGCGCAGCGGACACTGCGATCGCCAGGGCGGCAATCTTGATGAGGTTGCGATGCTTCATGATGAAATTTCTCCTCGTTCGCTAAAGCCGCGAGGTCGGAATAGACACTGCGGGCCGTTGCTGGAAGCAGCAGATGTGCGAAGCACTACTACTGCCATGAGGGTTGCGACATCGGCCAGGCGAAGGAAGCTCTGTGCCATTGACGAGGGCGCTGCGGAAAGCCGACCGGATTTCCGTGCAGTTGGAGCGCGCATATGCCGCAACCTTGCTCCAAGCGTGCAAATTAGTGCCCGCTCGATGAACCTGATGCAAATAGGCGCCGAACCTGAATCGGTCGGCGCGGCGTGTTCAGCGCTGCGTCAAATTGATGAACGAGGCAGGTCCACGCGACACGAGAATTTTCTCGCGCAGGCAACATCGATATTCGCAAGATTCAATGTCGTATCGCAGCGCGCGGCGACTCGGGGACTTGCGGCGCATGCGCGCGCAGCGCATGCAGTTCGTCGGGCCGGTACTTCGCCAGCAATGCAAACAGCGTCGCGACGGTCTGCGCGTCCGCTTCGCCGCTGCGGCGGTCGGGCAGAAAATGGCTCTGGAACGCAGACAGCACTTCGCGCGTACGCAGATCGGCGATGCCGGTTGCCTCGACGCCATAACCGTAGGCGGCGAGCGCTTCCTGCACGATCTTCAGGGAGGGAACACCCGGCGTGTAGCTGAGCACCTCGCGCTTTGTGACCTCGGAGCGTGCGGCAAATTGGCCGCGGTACCAGACAACGTCGGCATCGTCGAACCACGCGCCGATGCCCGCGGCGGCGAGCTGCCGCCATGGAAAACGTGGGCCTGGGTCGGTCTTGTTCTCGGGCTGGATGTCGGAATGGCCGACGATACGTGTCGCCTCGATCTCCGGGTGGCGCTTGAGTATTCCGTGGACCAGTTCGATGACGGTGTCGATCTGGTCGGGTGGGTACGGCGGATATTCGCACGTCGCGTCGACTTCCCACGGCGAGGCTCCCGGAGGCCGTATCGGGTCGCGCGCGCAATGGGACTCATACACGATTTCGATGCCGATCGATTCGCCGTTCAGCGGTTCATGGCCCTGCCAGCGGCTTGGCCCCGCGTGCCAGGCGCGCTGCGATTCATCGACCAGGCGCAGCACGGTCGGTGCGGCATGACCGTATTCGCCGGGCAGGAGCCCAAGTGCCTCGGAGGCCATGGATGGCCGAGAGAGGTCGCCTGCACGCGTGACGAGATAGTGCGCGCTGACCGGATTGGCGTGCGGGTTGGTGAGCAAGTCCAGCGAGCGCTCGAAATTCTCGTCGGTGAAATGCAGCACCAGGTAGCGCACGCGGCCATCCTGATTGGCGGAAGGATGCTCGATGATCAGCGGACCTACGATGACCGGTGCCGAGGCGCAGCCGGCAAGGACGAGCGCCAGCCAAGCAAGGTTTACCTTCAGGTTGCCCGATCGAATTGCCTGCACTGCAGCACCTTCCTGGTAAATCGCGAAAAACTTGTGGTCGCACGCCAGTCTGCTAGATTCCGTACGCGACAACAACGTGCCGCAAAAGAAGTGGAGCGTGCCATGCTCAATGTCATCGCCACCATCCGCGCGCAGCCGGCGCACGCGGACCACGTCGCCGAGGCCATGAGAAAACTCGCCGCGGCGAGCCGCACCGAGTCAGGCTGCCATGGCTATCGCGTGTTTCGTTGCGCGGATGACGCGGCACTGTTCATGACATTCGAGCAGTGGACCGACGTCGATGCCGAAGCCGCCCACATGGACTCGGCGCACATTGCGGCCGCTTTCGCCGCAGCCGGCCCGTTGCTGGCAGCGCCGCCGGATATCCACCGCTTCGACGAGATCTGAAGGGTCCTGTGTTTCTTCGCCGACTGAAAGGCAGGTCTTGCGCAACTCACGGCAGCAGGAAGCCGGCAAGCAGCGCACTCGCATTGTGCGCGCAATGCACGGCCATGCCGGCAACCACGTTGCGCGTGCGCACGTAGACCCAGCACAGCACCAGCGAGATCGCGAAGAATACGCTCAGTGCCGAGAAGAAACTCGTGCTGACCTCGAAGCGCGTCATGTGCGGCAAGGCAAAGTTCACGCTGACCACGATGCTGCCGAAGACCGGTTGGCCTTCGCGCAGAAAACCTTCGAGCAGCCAGCGGCGGAACAGCAGTTCCTCGAACACCGGTGCAGCGACGATCGCCACCACAGCGCCAAGCCATGGCACGGACTCCCACAGGCTGACGTCGCGAAAGCCGTGCACGTCGATCGAAAAAATCCAGACTGAGAACAGCGACGCCACGCAGCTCGCAATACCGAGCGGCAGGCACCACCACGGGACCGAGCGCAGGCCTTGCCGGAATGACATGCCGGGCATCAGTGATTCGCGCCGTGCGCGCAGGCTCCAGGGAACCAGCAACGCGATGGCCAGATACATCGGTGCGGTCACGATCAGTACGTCGATGGCAGGGGCCGCATCGGCGGGTTTTGAAGTGGAGTAGTAGCTGCTGAGACGGCAGTTGCCAACAAACGCTTCGGGCAGCAGCGGTCCGGTGCGGAGCCTCAGCAGCGCCAGTCCTGCCGCGTCGTAGTGAATGTGATAGCGCGTCGCCTCAGGCGAAACGTCCGCGCCGGGAAACGGCGACAACGTGGCGACGATGCCCGTCCTTCCCTCTTCTTCGACCCAGTGCTGCATCGCGGGGCCGAGCGTGGGCTTGCAGGCATAAACCTCGGCATCGACGTCGACTTCACCGGCTTGCAGCGCAAGAAAAATCGAACCGGGAATCGAAATGGCAAGCGTGCAGACAGCGATTGCCACGAGCTTTATTTCAGCCTTGACGAATTGCTCGAAAGCCGGAGCCAAATAATCGCTGCAGAAGGCGCGAAACTTCCGGATCAGTTGCGGCATGCACCCTCCTTGGTCGGTGTCTTGCGCGAATATGCCATGCGCATCAATCCGGCGTCGCCGCGCCGAGTGCCCGAGCCAGTACTTCGCCGGTCAGCGGCTTGCGCAGGAACGCATCCATTCCAGCAGCGAGGCACAGCGCTTCCTCGTTGCCGGCCGAGCGCGCGCTGATGCCGATCAGCGGCATTCGCACTTTTCCGCTTTGTGCCTCGCGTGCGCGCAGCATGCGCGCCAGCGCCAGTCCATCGACGCCGGGCAGGTCGAGGTCGATTAGGGCCAGATCATGCTGTCCGGCTTCGAATTCGCCCAGCGCGGCCAGACCTTGAGCGACATGGACCACGCGATGCCCTTGCATCTGCAGCAGGCCGGTGATGACTTCGGCGACCGTCGCATCGTCTTCTACGAGCAAAATGCGCCGCGGCGTCCCGCCTTGATCCAATCGCGGGACCAACGCAACTTCCTCCAGCGCGGCCCGTGCACGCGCGCGCATCTCCTCTTCGCTCGCTTCCGCCAGCGGCAGCTGCACGCGGAACGTGCTGCCGCGGCCGGTCTGGCTGTCCAGTTCGATGCTGCCGCCCATGCGCGCGACGAGTTCGCGGCATATCGCCAGTCCCAGTCCGCTGCCGCCGTAGCGTTGTGCGCCGTCGGCCTGCTCGAAGCGCTGGAACAGGCGTGCGCGCGTCGATTCCGCGATACCGGGGCCGCTATCGCTGATCACGAACAGCACGCCGCCATCGGCTGCGCGCCGTGCATCCAGCGTGACGCCGCCGCGTTCGGTGAACTTGATCGCGTTGTTGACGAGGTTCAGCAACACCTGCTTGATGCGCACGGCATCGCCGCGCAGCCAGGGCGCTATGTCGGTGCCAGTGTTGCAGACCCAATCCAGACTCTTGCTGCGCGCCATCGGCTGCGCAACCGAAGAGATTTCCGCGAGCAACGCGCGCAGGTCGAACGACGCTTCTTCGAGTTCGAGCTTGCCGGCCTCGATGCGCGCAAGATCGAGCGAATCGTTGACCAGGCGCAGCATCATGCGGCCGGAATTGAGGATGCGTCTGCGCGTAGCCGCTCTGCGTCGGGTCGAGTGGCGTGCGCAGCAGCAGCTCGGCCATGCCGAGCACACCGGTCATCGGCGTGCGGATTTCGTGACCCATCGTCGCGAGAAACTCGGTTTTCGCCGCGTTCGACTGTTCCGCAAACCGCCGCTGCTGTTCCGCCAGTGCAAATGCGTAGCGGCGCTTGATGCGCAGGCGGTACGCGCGAAACGCCCAGAGCAGTGCCGCCAGCAATGCCAGCGCATAGACCGCAAACGCCAGCGGCGTCGCCCAGGGTGGCGCCGCGACGTGCAAACGCAGCGGCTGTATCGGCTTGCTCCAAACCGCGGCCAGCCCCGCTGCACGCACTTGCAGGTGATAGTCACCGGCGGGCAACTGCGAAAACTCGCGTTCGCCGCGATTGCCCGTGTCGATCCAGCCGCTGTCGAATCCATCCAGCTGCCACTGGTAACGGTTCGCCGCCGGATTGGCAAAGCTCAACGCCCGCGCGCTGATGCGCAGGTCGCGGTCGTCCCAGCGCACGTCGAGTTCGCCGATGCCGGGATCGATCGTTTCGTCGCGATCATGCCGGCGCACGACGATGGCGTCCAGCACCACTGGCGGCGGTATGGCATTTTCCACAATGCGCTGCGGCACGACGCCGACGATACCGGCCAGGGTACCGGCAAACATTGCGCCGTCGGCTCTGCGCACTATCGGCAGACGGTTGAACTCGGAACTGGCCAGCCCGTCGCGATGATCGAAGACCCGCACCGCGCGAGCGCGCGGATCGTAGCGCCACAGGCCGCGCGCGCTGCTGACCCAGACAGCGCCGGCAGAATCGACCTGCAGGCCACCGACGGTCAGTGCCGGCCAGCCACGTTCGGCGTCGATGCGCTCGATCAGCACCAATGCGTCGCCATTGACGCGATAGTGTTCGAGGGCGCCCAGCACGTGCAGCCACAAGGTGCCGTCGTCGGCGAACGCGAACGCGTAGACGCGCTGCGTCGGGGCGCCCGGCACCGGCGCGAAGCGACGCGCAGCAGCGCCGAAGCGATCGAGTCCGGCGCCGCTGGCGACCAGCAACGCGCCGTTGGCGTCGAAGCCGAGCTGGTTGACTTCCGCATCGCGCAAGGCGGCGGTCTTCGCGTCGAAGCGCTCCAACCGATGAGTGACCTGATCGATGCGATGCACCGCGCCGGAACTGTCGAACGCCGACACCCAGATCGCGCCGGCCGGATCCTGCACGATGTGATTCATCAATCCGGGCGCCAGCGCATCGGCGCGCGTCGCAGCGACCGGGATGTCGAGGAATTTTCCACTTTGCAATTCGTATACCCGGAGGCCGCGCGTGTAGCCGACCCAGAGCTGGCCCGAGCGGTCGGCGAGCACCGACCACATCGCCTTGTCCGGCGCGGCGAGCCGGCCGCCGAAGCGTTCGACGCGGCCGGTCGCCGGGTCGAGCCGATCGATGCCGCCGTCGAGGTTTACCGACCAGATGCGCCCGGCATCGTCTGCGGCCAGTCCCTGCGTGCGGTTCGCGCTCAGGCTCGCCGTATCGGTCGGGTCGTTGCGGAACAGCGCGAAGTTGTGCCATGAAGCCGGCAGCTTGACCACGCCGGCTTCGAACGTCGCGAACCACAGCGTCCCTTCGCGGTCACGCATCGCGTCATAGGCGTTTTCGCCGGGAAATGCTCCCGCAACGGCCGCATTCTCCAGATACGCCGAGATCATCCCGCCTGGTGCCAGGTGGTCCAGCCCATGGCGTGTCGCAATCCACAACTCGCCGGGCTCACTGCCGGCGACCACGCTATTGACGATGCGGTCGCTCAAGCGGTCGTCGGCGACGACGCTGGTGTGCAGCGTGGCATCGATGCGCAGCAGGCCGAGCCGCGTGGCCGCGAGTACCGTCCCGTCGCCGGCATCGAGCATGCTGTTCGCGTTGATCCGGCGCGAGTCAGCCAGCGCCGACAGGTCGACATGGCGCAGCGAGCCATTGACGTCGATCACGTCGATTCCGGCTTCGCTGCCGACCCACAGACGGCCGTCCCGCGCCGTCATCAGGCCGAGTACGGTATCCGAAGCGATGCTGTGCGGATCGGCGGCATCGTGCCGGTAGTGCACGAATCCTGTCGCACCCGGCACGAGCCGGTCGATGCCGGCGGAATAGCCGCCGACCCAGATGGCGCCGCTCGTATCCTGCGTGATCGCCCAGACGTCGTTGCCGCCGAGACTCGCCGGGTCGTGCTCGTCATGCGCATAGTGCGTGAATTTTCCGCGCGTCGCGTCGAGCACGCTGAGACCGGATTCCTCGGTGCCGCACCAGACGCGATTGTCGCGGTCGACGAACAGCGTGCTGATGATGTCGCCGCCTAGCGTAGCGGCATCCTTCGGATCATGGCGGTAGACGCGAAAGCCGACGCCGTCGTAGCGGGCCAGGCCGTCGTGCGTGCCGATCCACAGGTAGCCGTCGCGGTCCTGCAAGGTCTTGTAGATGCGGCTCGACGGCAGTCCCGCGGCGATGCCAAGCGACTGGAAATACGGCGTTGTATACAATGGTGCATCGCCGGCGGGCGCGGCGGCGACCAGGGCCGCGGCAAACGCTACGTCGATCAGCATCATCCCCACCCTCCCTGTGTTGCGCAGATGATGCCAGAAACGAGGCACGCGCGAACCGCCACGCACGGTGCGTCTGCCATAATCCGCCGGCCCACTTGTCGCGACGATCCGTGCCGAACGCCAACCGCCCGCTGCGCCTGATCCTCCTCGCCGTGTTCGCACTGCTCGCAGCGCTTCTGCTGTGGGTGCTGTTCGGCGCATTGCGCGGCGCAATCGAGTTGTGGCAGCAGTGGCGCGACCTGCCTGGCTGGGCCCAGGTCGCCGTTGCCGTGCTCGTCGCGGCTGCGGTCTCGGCAATCGCCTGGGCTGGCATCTGGCTGCTGCGCCCGCGCCGGCGCGAGCCGCGCGTCGTTGCGCCGCCGACGCGTGCGCAGGTCGATGAGCGCATCGACGCGTTGCAGCAACGCCAGGCGGATACGGCGGAACTGCAGGCCGAACTGCATGAACTCGACCGGCGCGCGCGCACCGAAGAGTTTTACGTTGCGGTATTCGGCGAGATCAGTACCGGCAAGTCGAGCGTGATTCGCGCACTCGCACCCGAGGCGCAGGCGCAGGTGGACGTGCTCGGCGGCACGACGCGCGCGGTGACGCACTATCGCGCCCCGCTGCCCGGCGGCATCGCGCTGACGCTGGCCGACGTGCCGGGCACGCATGAAGTCGCCGGCTCCATGCGCGAACAACTCGCGCGCGACGAAGCGCTGCGCGCGCATGTTGTTCTGTACGTCTGCGCCGGCGATCTGACGCGCGAGCAGGACGCGGAGTTGCGCTGGTTGGGCGGCTTCGGCAAGCCGCTGGTGCTGGTGCTGAACAAGATCGACCAATTCGACGCAAGCGAACGCGTGGCGCTCGACCGTGTGCTGCGCGAGCGCTATGCCGATGTGACTGACGCGCGCGTCGTCGTCAGTGCCGGCGGCATGGAAGCGTTCGAGCGCCGCCTTGCAGACGGCCGCATCGAGCAGGTGCGCCGCGAGCGCAAGCCGGACATCGCCGCGCTTTCGACCTTGCTGTGGCGCTACGCGGCGGCCGGCGCAGCGGCACTGGAGCCGGCACGCGAAGCCGCGGTACTGACCGCGGTCGCTGGACGCGCCGATGCGCTGCAGGCGCAGTCGCGCGAAGTCGAGTCCAGGGCGATAACGGCGAAGTACACGCGCCGGGCTGTGGTCGGCGCGATGGCGGCCGTGATGCCGGGAACCGACCTTGTCATACAGGGTGTGCTTGCGACCGCGCTGATTCGCGAGCTGTCGAAGCTGTACGAGGTGCCGGTGCGCGACCTCGACATCGACGCGTTCCTCGGCCAGGTCAAGCTGACCGTCCGCACGAGCACATCGATCGTGCTGGCGATTGCCGGCAATGCCGCCAAGGCATTCCCCGGCCTCGGCACGCTCGGCGGCGGCGTCCTGCACGCGATCGCCTACGGATTGATTTTCGACAGCCTCGGCGAAGCCGTGGCGACGACGCTGCGCGATCAGCAAAAACTCGATGCGGACGCTGCCGGCGGCGCGCTGGCGCGGCTGCTGGCCGAAGGCGGTGGCGAGCGGTTGCGCAGGGTGGCGCGCTACGCGGCAGGTTCGACCGTGCCGGACGAATCTTGAAACCATTTGCTCCTTACGAGGGACTTACTATGACCGCCGGACCGATGGCTCCCTCACAATGAACATGTACATTGACCTCATGAGCAGATCATCATGAATAGATCAGCGAACTTCCTTGCTTGCGTCTTCCTTCTCGCCGGCCTGCTGTCGGCACCGCTCGCCGCGACCGCGGCGGACGCCGATTTCCGTTTCGATCCGGCGCACACGCAGATCTTCTTCTCGGTCAGCCATCTCAATTACTCGCACCCTATGGGGCGCATGCACGTCAAGAGCGGGTACTTCCGTTTCGATGCGGACGACTGGACCACGGCGGCGGTCGACGCGACGATCGACATCGCCTCGCTCGACATGGGCAACGAGGCGTGGAACAACAAGCTGCGCTCGGCTTATTTCGACGTGTCGACATATCCGACCGCACACTTCGTCAGCACCAAGGTCGAGAAGACCGGCGAACGCACCGGCGTCGTGCACGGCAATCTGACCCTGCTCGGCAAGACGCATCCGGTCGACCTTCAGGTTACATTCAACCGCGCGGCAGCGGACGGTTATACGCTGCGCTATGTCGCCGGTTTTACCGCGACTGCCACCTTCAAGCGCTCGACCTTCGGCATGACCCGCAGCATTCCTGATAACGGCGACGACGTATCGATCCACCTCGAAGTCGAAGGCGTACGCGACGCCGATGCGAGCAAGCAGTCGGCGCCGAGCGAAGCGGAGCAGCATTGATGCTGACAAGCGGCAGCGATCACTGGGGCGGCCTGGCCAAGTTCTTCCACTGGACGATCGTACTGCTGATCATCGCGCAAGGCGCGCTCGGGCTGATCATGACCGACCTGCCGAGAAGCCCTCGCGTGATTCCGCTCTACAGTTTCCATAAGTCGCTCGGCCTGACGATCTTTGCCTTGGCCGCATTGCGCCTGACCTGGCGGGCGTTCGATCCACGCCCCGACGAACCCGCGGGCATGCCTCGCTGGCAGGTCTCCGCCGCGCATGTCGGGCATGCGTTGCTGTATGTGCTTTTGATCGCCGTGCCACTGGCTGGATGGTGGTTCGATTCGGTGTCCGCGCTGCGCCCGCTCTACTGGTTCGGCCTTTTCGAGGTGCCGCACCTGAGTGGACCCGACGCCTCGCTCAAGGACTTTGCCCGTGACACGCATGGAGCACTGTTCTGGCTGCTCATCGCCGTCGCCGCCGGGCACGCGGCAGCGGCGTTTTTCCACCAATTTGTCAGCCGTGACAATGTCCTTGCCCGCATGTGGCCCGCGTCATTGCAACGCAAACCCAGATCCACATCCCTGCCGGAGACTTCCGATGTCGTGCCGAATCCTGTCGTCACTTCTGCTGCTGACGCTGATTTGCCCTCCCGCGATCGCACGTGACTGGCAGGTCGATCCTGCCAAGTCATCGCTGACGTTCAAGGGCACGTACCAGGACGGCCCGTTCCAGGGCAAGTTTGCCAAGTTCGATGCGGCCATCGCATTCGACGAGACGGATCTGTCCAAGGCCAAGTTCGACGTGAAGGTGAACGCGGCCAGCGCGCAGACCGAAAGTTCGGAACGCGACGACACGCTGAAGACTCCGGACTTCTTCTTTGTCACGAAATTTCCACAGGCCCGCTTCATCACCGAATCATTCGGCAAGGGCAGCGACGGCGGCCTGGAAGCCAAGGGCACGCTGACGATCCGCGACGTATCGAAACCGGTCACGCTCAAGGTGAAATTCGCCGGCAACGGCAATTCAGCGACGCTCGATGTCGATACGACGCTGAACCGGCTCGACTTCGATCTCGGTGCCGGCAGCGACTGGGCCGACATCGGCAAGGACGTACCGGTGCACGGGCATCTGGCGCTCACCGGAAAATAAATGCTCCCCCTTCCCCGACCTTGTCGGAACTAGTGCTGGCACGCGATCGATCGTGTTCTCTCGTGCCCGCAACCCATCGCATGCGACTGTGGAGAGGGTTATTGTGGGCCCCCTGGCGATGGAAGCGGCGCAAAGTGACTCATGCGTGATCTTGGCGAATACTGGCAGAGTTTGCGTGCACGCTTCACGCGCACCACGGATGCCTCCACCGCGAGTCCGGTTGGCGCACACACGGCGCAAACCAGCGAGGCGCTGCGCGCGCTGCTCGACGATCCCGATATCCCGGGTTCCGTGCGCGCCGAACTGGGCGAGGACTTCGCCCAGATCGAGGCGCTGCTCGACAAGCTGAAGACCGGCGAGCTGCACATCGCCGTGTTCGGCCGCGTCAGTGTCGGCAAGTCCGCACTCGGCAACGCACTGCTCGGACGCGAGGCGTTCGCCACCGGCGTCCTCCACGGCACGACGCGATCGCGCGATGCGCAGCGCTGGCAGGAAGTCGCCGGGCAGGGTTTGCATCTGATCGATACGCCCGGCATCAACGAATTGTCCGGCGAGGAACGCGAGCGGCTCGCCTTCGACGTCGCCGCGATCAGCGACCTCGTCATCTTCGTCGTCGACGGCGACATGACCAGTGCGGAAATTGCGGCATTGTCCACATTGTCCAAGACCCAGCGGCCGCTGCTGCTGGCGCTGAACAAGGCCGATCGCTACACGAACGAAGAACGCGAGCGGCTGCTGGCCCGCCTGACCGAACATGCGGCCGGCATGGTCCACGCCGAAGACGTCATCGCCTGCGCCGCGCATCCGGCCGACCGGCGCGTCGTGCAGGTCGCCACCGACGGCCACGAAACCGAAACGCGCAATCCGCAACCAGCCGACGTCGCCGCACTGGCCGCGCGCCTGCGCACGATTGCCGAGCGCGAAGGCAAGACGCTGGCCGCGCTCAATGCGGGACTGTTCGCCGGTGGCCTGTCGGATCGCGTCGCGCAACGCGTGGCCGCGGCGCGGCGCGAGCTGGCCGACCGCGTGATCCGCAACTACTGCCTGGCCAAGGGCATCGCCGTCGCGCTGAATCCGATTCCGGTCGCCGACCTGCTCGCCGCCGCTTCGCTCGACGTCGCCCTCGTCGTGCATCTGGGAAAAGTATACGGATTGCCATTGACGCGCAGCGAAGCCGGCACATTGATCGGCACGATCTGCGCGCAGCTCGCGGCGCTGATGGGCGCGATCTGGGGCGTGCACCTGGTCGCCAGCGCACTCAAGGGCGTCAGCGCGGGCCTGTCGACCGTGGTCACCGCCGGCGCGCAGGGCGCGCTCGCGTGGTACGCGACCGAACTCGTCGGCCGCGCCGCCGAGCGTTATCTGCTGCAAGGCAAGTCTTGGGGAGAACAAGGCGCGAAGCGCGCGGTCTCCGATATCGTCGCCAGCCTCGACCGCGACTCGATCCTGCGCGAGGCGCGCAGCGCGATCATGGCGCGGCTGCGAAGTTGATCCGCCACGTCAGGGATCGAAATCGTCGGCGAAAACCTGATCCGGCGTGAACAGGCTGACCAGGTTTTCGTACGGGCGACCCACGATGAGGCGATGGCGCGTCGCGTCGTAATCGTACGTCAACGAAGAACCGCGGTTGGTTATGCCGCCGATGACGCTGTTCCACGCCTGGATGGTGCCCTTCAAACGAAACGCGCCGCTGGCAAGCGTTACCGCGCCCGCAGAATCGGCGAAATACGGACTGGCGATCGCGTAGTAGCCATCCGCAAAGACGCGTGCTGCGCCGCCGGCGATCGCTCCCGCGCCGCTCGCCGGCGTACCGACGACCGAGTTGTGCGTGGAGACCGCACCAACCGTGCCGCCGCCGGCACGACTCCAGGTCCAGGCACCCACCGCATTGATCGCGCTGCCGACGAACTGGTTGCTGATGACGACGTAGTTGCCGTTGTTCAGCGCCAGCGCGCCGCCAAGACCCACCAAATCGTTGACCGTGACGCCAGTCAGCGACTTGCCGGGAAGCACCGGCCCCGAGGAGCCGATCGTGCCGTTGCCCCATGTGGCCGCACCGAAGTGGCCATTCGTGACGCCATCGTTCCAATACGCCGATGCCACGACGTAGTCGCCGTCGGCAAGCGCATTGATACGGGCGGGAACGCCGTCTGTCGCAGTCGTGCCGAACAGCGAATTGGTGGTCATGACCGTAGCGGAAAACGCGGCGCTGCCATTGACCCACGTTGCTGCGCCGACCTGCGTCGTCGTAGCGTTGTTCCACGACGGACTGTGGACGACATAATTGCCGTTGTTCAAACCTGTCACGCCGCCGGATCCGACGCTGTCGCCGGGGGTCACACCATTCACGGCGGTCGTACCAATCAGCGAATTGGCGGGCAGAACGGGACTGGCCGTACCGCTGGCGCCGTTGCCCCAGGTTACCGCGCCGACGCCGCTGCTCCACTGGGGGCTGGCAACGACATAGTTTCCGTTGCTCAGCGCGACGACGCCGCTGCTGCTCACATGATCGCCATTGCTGGTTCCGATCAGCGACTTGCTCGCCGCCGCGCCGTCCGCGGATACCGATCCGGAGAACGCACCGGCGCCGTTGACCCAGGTCGCCGCGCCAACCTGGGCGCCGGCGTTCTGCCAGGTCGGACTGCCGACGACGTAGTTGCCGTTGCTTAGCGGCGTAATGAAGGTTCCCACCGCGTCGGAGGAAGTCGACCCGATCAGCGAATTGCCGCTCGTGACCGTGCCGACCGTGCCGCTCACGCCGTTGCCCCACGTTGCCGCCCCGACGGCTACGCCGCCGTTGTGCCAGATTGGGCTGCCGACGACGTAGTTGCCGTTGCTCAGCGCGACGACACCGCCCGTGGTGACATTGTCCGCCCCGACCGCTCCGACCAGCGAGTTGGTCGCCGACACCGCCCCTTTGACGCCGCTCGTGCCGCTGCCCCACGTCGCCGCGCCATACAACGCGTTGCTCACGCCATTGTCCCAATGCGGGCTTGCGACGACGTAGTTGCCGTTGCTCAGCACGGTTACGTAGCCGTTTCCGACGCGATCGCCCGGGATCGTGCCGACCAGTGAATTCGCGGACGAGACGGCGTCGTTGAGACCTGTGCTGCCATTGACCCAGGTCACCGCGCCCGTCAGGTTGTGCCATTGCGGACTGATCACGACGAAGTCACTGGCGCCGACCACCTCGATGCCGTAGGCGCCGACGTGATCGTTCGCCGTGCTGCCGGTCAGCGTGCTGATCAAAGTGCCGTTGGGCGAATACAGGTAGACGGCGCCGATTGCCGACACTGGGCCGTTCGGATCGGTGACTACGAAATTTCCGTTCGGCAGCACGACCACATTCGTGCCGAACGAAGCGCTGCCAGCCGGGCCGGCGATATCGGTCTGTGCAGCCGTCGCCACCAGCGGCGCGCCAAAAACCGCCGCCGCAGCAAGGAGCACGCGCCAAAAGGCCACGCGCCTGCCATGGGCATGAGTCGACCGAAGCGTCGGGATGCGCAACATGCGAATGCAGCCGATTGTTGGTTCAATTTCCCCAATACGGACTGTCGCGTGAAGAATTACAAGGTCCGGATGGCCGAGCTCAACGGCCTCGCACGTCCAATCGGCATCGAGCGTGCCGGGACCGGGCTGGCATCGGAGAGGCGGGATTTTCAGCCGTCGACCGAGACGTCATCGAACCCTTTGGACCAATCTGAGCGAAAAATTGCGCCGGACGATCGACGCCGAGATCTCACGCGCTGACGTTCGCCTGGAAGTCCCGAAGCAAATCAGGCGGCGAGCCAACGACCGACGCCTTCCTTGTCGAACGGCCAATCCAGCTCACGGGCCGATTCCTTGTCGCGCAGCACCGGTACGCGACTGCCGTACGTCGCCTCGAGCTGCGCATCGTCGTCGACGAATACGCTGTCGAACTCCGGCGCGCGCGCTGCCGCGAGGACCTCGAGCGCGAGGTCGCACAGATGGCAGTCGTCGCGTTGGTAGAGAATCAATCTCATTTTCGGGACGTGAGGCGTGACCTTCTTCGGCCGTCATTCCCGCGCAAGCGGGAATCCATCTTGATTTTAGACAGGAGCGGAAGAAAAAAATGGATTCCCGCTTGCGCGGGAATGACGCCAACGTGGTGGTTGCAGATGTTCCTCAACTTACACCAAGTTGATCCTCTCATCCTCCGTCCTCTCATCCCCTCACCCTACTACGTCTCACAAACCCAGCCGGCGCGCTAGAATGCGCGCTCCGAGCCCCCACCTCCATCCCATGGCCGTCAGCGTCTTCGATCTGTTCAAAATCGGCATCGGTCCGTCGTCCTCGCACACGGTCGGGCCGATGCGTGCGGCGGCGCGCTTCGTTACGCGCTGGCTCGACGAGCGCGGCGTGCTGGTGCAGGTCGCGCGCATTCGCGCTGAGCTGTTCGGTTCGCTGGCGCACACCGGCCGCGGCCATGGCACCGACAAGGCCGTGCTGTGCGGTTTCGAGGGCGAGTGGCCCGACCGCATCGACCCCGACGTGATCCCGGAAAAGCTGCGGCGCATCCGCGCGCAGAAGAAACTGCTGCTGCTCGGCAGGCACGAAATCGCATTCGACGAGAAGACCGATCTGGTCTTCAACAAGCGTCAGAAACTGCCGTTTCACAGCAACGGCATGCGTTTCACCGCGTACGATTCGACCGGCGCCGAACTGGCGACGCGCGACTACTACTCGGTCGGCGGCGGCTTCGTCGTCAATCCCGACGAAGCGGCGGAGAACCGCATCGTTGCCGACACCTCCCCGCTACCCTTTCCATTCCATAGCGGCGACGAGCTGCTCAAGATGTGCGAAGACTCGGGCAAGACGATCGCGCAGGTCATGCTCGACAACGAACGGATCTGGCGCAGCGACGCCGACATACGCACCGGCCTGCTGACGATCTGGAAGGCGATGCAGGATTGTGTTGCCCGTGGCATGCGCGAAGGCGGCGTGTTGCCGGGCGGGCTGAAGGTGCAGCGGCGCGCGCCGCAGATGGTGCGCGAGTTGCGCGAACGTCCGGAACAGTCGCTACGCGATCCGCTGACGATTCTCGATTGGGTCAACCTGTACGCGCTCGCCGTGAACGAAGAGAACGCCGCCGGCGGCCGTGTCGTCACCGCGCCGACCAACGGCGCGGCCGGCATCATGCCCGCGGTGATGCACTACTACGATCGTTTCGTGCCGGGCGCGAACGAGCAGGGCATCATCGACTTCATGCTGACCGCGGCGGCAATCGGCATCCTGTACAAGGAGAACGCGTCGATCTCTGGCGCCGAAGTCGGCTGCCAGGGCGAGGTCGGCGTCGCCTGCTCGATGGCGGCCGGTGGTCTCACGGCGGCACTCGGCGGCAGCATCTACCAGGTGGAAAACGCAGCCGAGATCGGCATGGAGCACAACCTGGGCCTGACCTGCGATCCGATCGGCGGCCTCGTGCAGATTCCGTGCATCGAGCGCAACGCGATGGGCTCGGTCAAGGCGATCAATGCGCAGCGCATGGCAGCGCGCGGCGACGGCAAGCACCGCGTCTCACTCGACAAAGTGATCAAGACGATGCGCGACACCGGCCGCGACATGCAGGACAAGTACAAGGAAACGAGCCGTGGCGGGCTCGCCGTGAACGTCATCGAATGCTGAAGTGCGCAACTCCCTCTCCCCTGACAACGTCGGGGGAGAGGGTTTGTTTCGTAGCTGCCGTCATGCCGAGATGCTGAAAACGACTTTCACTATGCTTTGCGTTCTCCTGCTGTTGGCTGCCGGCGCGGCCTGGGCCAAGCACGTCTATCAGTACACCGACAAAGATGGCGTGGTGCATTTCACCGACCAGAAACCGGCCGACGATACGCAGGGCGTGAAGTCGACGCTGGTACGCACGGACAAGCAGCCGCTGATCCGGATGCGCGAAGACGGCGTCGACGCCGACCGCACGCTTACCTTCGTCAATTCGGCCGGCGGCCCGGTCACCGTGGATGTCGAGTTCGTGAAATACGAAAACGTGAAATCCGACCCGCCGCTGCCGACGCGCATCGTGCTGCCGGGTGTGAGCGAGACCCCGGCCGTGCATATCACCGCGCTGGAGGCGGCGGCCGGCTTCAGTTACCAATTGCGCTACAGCTCGATGCCCGGCGACTTTCGCGCGCAGCAGAATCCCGGCGCGGTCTACCGTCTGCCGTTTTCCGGCAGCCAGAAGTTTCCGGTCGCGCAGGGCTTCGGCGGCAAGGCGACGCACACCGACAAGCAGAACTACTACGCGGTCGACATCGTGATGCCGGAAGGAACACCGGTGCTGGCCGCGCGCGACGGTGTCGTGATGACGGTCGACAACGATTTCTACGGTGCCGGGCTCGACATGGCGCAGTACGGCGACCGCGCCAACAACATCCGCATCGTGCACAGCGACGGCACGATGGCGGTGTATGCGCACCTGGAGCTGGAAAGCGCGAAAGTTACGGTCGGCGATCGCGTGCGTGCCGGACAGGAACTCGCGTTGTCCGGCGATACTGGCTATACGAGCGGGCCGCACCTGCATTTCTGCGTGCAGGTCAATGCCGACATGCATATCGTCTCGGTACCGTTCGAATTCGGCGGCCCCGGCGGAGAATTCGCGCCGGCCGCCGGCATGATCCTGGGCGGCCAGTGACGTCGGCGCATCTTCCTCGATGGTGTCCTCTCGCCGACTTGCCTCTATCGATTTGCCCTTATAATCGCCGGCCTTTTCCCCGCGCCGCAGCCGCGCGCCAGCCGATCTCATGGAACACTCGACCGAAACCCAGCGCCGGCGCACGTTTGCGATCATCTCGCATCCCGACGCCGGCAAGACCACGCTGACCGAAAAGCTGCTGCTGTTCGGCGGTGCCATCCAGATGGCGGGCAGCGTGAAATCGCGCAAGGCCGCGCGGCACGCAACATCGGATTGGATGGCGCTGGAGAAAGAGCGCGGCATATCGGTGACGAGCTCGGTCATGCAGTTTCCCTACGAGCAGCACATCGTCAACCTGCTCGACACGCCGGGCCACGCGGACTTTTCCGAGGACACCTACCGCGTTCTGACCGCGGTCGACTCGGCACTGATGGTCATCGACTGCGCCAAGGGCGTCGAGGAACGCACGATCAAGCTGATGGACGTGTGCCGCCTGCGCGACACGCCGATCATGACGTTCATCAACAAGCTCGACCGCGAAGGGCGGCCGCCGATCGAACTGCTCGACGAGGTCGAGTCGGTATTGAGGATCCAGTGTGCGCCGGTGACGTGGCCGATCGGCATGGGCTCGCGCCTGAAGGGCGTCTATCACCTGCTCAGCGGCGAAGTGCACATCTACGAGCCGGGCAGGAATTTCACGCGCCAGGATTCGACGATCTACGCGTCGCTCGACGACAAGCAGCTCGAAGCGCGCGTCGGCGCCGACATGCTGCGCGAACTGCGCGACGAACTCGAACTGGTGCAGGGGGCCTCGCATCCGTTCGACGTCGATGCCTATCTCGCCGGCAGGCAGACGCCGGTGTTCTTCGGCTCCGCGGTCAACAACTTCGGCGTGCAGTTGCTGCTGGATTTCTTCGTCGAGCACGCACCGCCGCCGAAGGCGCGCGCGACGACTACGCGCGAGGTTGCGCCGCTCGAAAGCAAGTTGACCGGATTCGTATTCAAGATCCAGGCGAACATGGATCCGATGCACCGCGATCGCGTCGCGTTCATGCGCATCTGCTCGGGCACGTTCAACGGCGGCATGAAGGCGTTCCACGTGCGCAGCGGCAAGGAGATGAAGCTCGCCAATGCGCTGACCTTCATGGCCAGCGATCGCGAGATCGTCAACACCGCCTACCCCGGCGACGTGATCGGCATCCACAATCACGGCACCATCTCGATCGGCGATGCGTTCAGCGAGGGCGAAGCACTGAGCTTCACCGGCATTCCAAGTTTCGCGCCGGAGCTGTTCCGCCGCGCGCGCCTGCGCGATCCACTGAAGATGAAGCAGCTGCAGAAGGGACTGGCGCAGTTGTCGGAGGAAGGCGCGACGCAGTTCTTCCGGCCGCTGATGTCGAACGACCTGATCCTCGGCGCGGTCGGCGTGCTGCAGTTCGACGTGGTCGCCTATCGCCTGAAGGACGAGTACGGCGTCGACTGCGCGTTCGAAAACGTCACCGTGGTGACGGCGCGCTGGATTCGCTGCACCGACGAGAAGAAGCTGCAGGAGTTTCGCGAGAAGAACGCGATGAATCTCGCCCTCGATGCGGCCGGCGAGCTGGTCTACCTGGCGCCGACCCGGGTCAACCTGCAGCTGGCGCAGGAACGCTCACCCGGCGTCACGTTTGCGGCGACGCGCGAACATGCGAGCGCTGTCGAGATCTAGCCGTCGTTGGACTTGAAAATCCGGTCGCTCATGAAGTCGGCGCGGAAGATCACGTCGCCCTTGGTATTCGGCGTGGAACGCTCGTGCTCGTTGCCGAGTGCGGCGAATATCCGATCCGGCACCTGCGCTTTCGACGCCGCCACGTCGCCGCCTCGCGGCAACGAACGGTTCTGCTGAAACGACCAGACGGCGACGGCAACGAGCACGCCGGCAGCGATCGAACCGGCGACGCGCATCCAGCCGCGGCGCGGCGCAACGCTGTGTTGCAAACGCGATGCCCGTCGGTGACCCGGTTCGCCTGCATCGAATGCCTGTTCCAGCTGAACGCCCAGTCGCGCGGATTCCGGCGCAAGCGCGCGCGCAAAACGCAGCAGGTCCGCGTGCAGCCCCGAGCGGCCGACATCCGCCAGCATGCGTTCGGTATCGGCGTCGTGCTCGCCTTCGGCCAGCGCCAGCAACGACTCGACCTGCGGCAGCGGCGTCGACTGGCGGCGCGTGAAGCGGCGGTACAAATTTTCAAGACGCGGCTTACTCATCGATCTCTCCAAATCCTGTTACTGCGAGGCGTTCGCGCAACGTCTCCAACCCACGATCCAGCAACTTGCGCGCAGCTTCCTCACTGGTGCCGCTGAACTCGCCGATCTCCCGCAGGCTGAAGCCCTGCAGGTGCAGCGCCACCGCCTTGCGCCGGCGCTCCGGCAACTCGGCCATGCACGCCATGATGCGATCGAAATCCTCGATTCCGCTGGCCGTACGTTCGGGACCGGCGGCCGTTTCGATCAGCGCCACGTTGCCGGTCTCGACCACCTCGGCCAGCGACTCGGCCGGCCGTGCGTTGGCGGCGCGAATCGCATCGATCACGGTGGTCAGCACCACCCTCTGTATAAAAGACGTATGAAAGGCCGCGTTCCGGTCACGTTCCAGCGCTTTCCACAGGCGAATGCGTACTTCCTGCTCCATGTCGGCCGGGTCGATACCGTACTGGCCCAGCCCGTGGCCCTCGATCAGCGCCCGAACCTTGGCGCCGTAATCGGCCAGAAGCTGGTGCAGGCGCTGGCGCAGGGCGGGATCGATACTCATAACAGGGCGATTTTCCACTGATTTCCCGCAATTAACTACGCCAGCGGAAAGCCTGCTTGGATTCGGTCGCGGTTGGACGGCGCCCGGCTAATTGGCGTCTCAATATAGCCTGAGACGCGAGCGAGCACCCCTGACCGGCCACGCTGGGCGACCGAGTGATCGCATATTCGGGACCGCAGCCTGGGCGGGCCGAGCGAATTACCCCGCAATATAACGCTGCAGCTGTTCGAGCTGCTCGGCTTGGTCGTCGATGACCGCCTTGACCAGGTCGCCGATCGACAGCACGCCGACGACTTTGGCGTCCTCGACCACGGGCAGGTGGCGGATCTTCTGCTCGGTCATAAGGCGCATGCACCGATGCGCGCTGTCGCCGGGAGAAACGCTCAGCACCGGCGACGACATGATCTCACTGACCGGCGTATCGGCCGAGGACTTGCCCTTCAGGATCACCTTGCGCGCATAGTCGCGCTCGGACACGATGCCGATCAATTCGCTGCCCCGCATCACCAGCAGCGCCCCCACGTACTTGTCGGCCATCATGCGGATAGCGTCGAGCACTGGCCGCTCCGGTTCGATCGCGTGGATGGCCCGAGGCTTGGCTTCCAACAGATGCTTGACCAGATGCATGTGAACCTCCTCTGCCGCACGACAGCTCAGCGTTGCGAACCGACAGTTTACTGCGCCGGGGGCTCGCCGGCGCCGTTTCTTTTCGCCGCGGCGCGCCACTCGTCGATCAGATACAGCGGCCGCTGCTTGGCCTCCATGTACAGGCGGCCGAGATATTCTCCGACCATGCCGAGCGCCATGAGTTGCACGCCGCCGAGGAACAGCACGACCAGCATCAGCGACGGATACCCGCGCACCGGATCGCCGAACAACAGCGCCTTGCCGAGCACCACGATGGCGAAGCCGAACGCGAGCAGGGCCGTGAACACGCCGACGTAAGTCGCGATCTTCAGCGGCGCGCCGGAGAACGAAGTGATCCCCTCGAGCGCGAAATTCCACAAGCGCCAGTAGTTGAACTTGCTGCTGCCGGCGAAACGCGGATCGCGGTCGTAGGCCATTGCCATCTGCCGGTAGCCGACCCAAGTGAACAGCCCCTTCATGAAGCGCTGGCGTTCGCGCAGCTGCTTGATCGCATCGACCGCACGCCGGCTCATCAGGCGGAAGTCGCCGGTGTCGCGCGGCAGCGGCGTCGCGCTGAGGCGCTGCATGATGCGGTAGAACGCCGCCGACGTGAATTTCTTCAGCCGTGTCTCGCCAGCGCGCGTCGAGCGCGTGCCGTAGACGACATCGAAGCCCTCGCGCCAGTGCTGCACGAACGCCGGAATCAGTTCGGGCGGATCCTGCAGGTCCGCATCGATCACGATGACGGCGTCGGCATCGGCAGCATCGAGTCCGGCGGTCAGCGCCAGTTCCTTGCCGAAATTCCGGCTCAAGCGCAGCGTTGCCACGCGCGGATCGGCATCGCGCAGCTCACACATGATCGCGTAGGTGTCGTCCTTGCTGCCGTCGTCGACGTAGAGAACCTCGCCCTCGAGGTCGAGCCGATCCAGTACCGCGCCCAGGCGTGAATGGAATTCGCGCAGGCCTTCGCTTTCGTTGAATGCGGGTACGACGACGCAGAGTCGGGTCATGCGGTGAGCGGCTGCGGACAAAGCGGTATGTGCATGCTAACCCAAGCGCATGACAAGTCGCACAAGGCTGTCGCACACGAAGAATGCGCCCGGTTGATGGCAGCGGCTTGACAATGCGAAAAATAGTTCCATAATTCTGGAAATATGGAATCAAAAAGAACGATCGTGGCATTGAAGGCGCTGGCCCACCCGCACCGCCTCGAACTGTTTCGCCTGCTCGTGCAGGCCGGGCCGGCGGGCGTGACCGTGGGCGTTCTGCAGAGCGGTACGCGCCATGCGGGTGCCACGTTGACCAATCATCTCAATGCCTTGCGCCGCGCCGGCTTGATCCGCGACCGGCGCGAGGGCCGCAGCATCCGCTGCCGCGCCGACTATGCGCGCATGAACGGCGTCATCGCCTACCTCACGGAAAACTGTTGCGCCGGCGCGGAATGCATGCCAGCAAAGGCTTGCGCGCCGGCGCCCGTATCAACGCCACGCAGGAGCCGCCAATGAATCGCTTCCATGTTCACGTCAACGTCGCCGATCTGGATCGAAGCATCACGTTCTACTCGCAACTGTTCGGCGCCGCCCCGACCGTGGTGAAGTCCGACTATGCGAAGTGGATGCTCGACGATCCACGCCTCAACTTCGCGATCTCGCGGCGCGATCGGGCGAGCGGGGTGGACCATCTCGGGCATCCAGGCAGAGGACGGCGCGGCGCTGGAGCGCATCGGCGCGCGGCTGAAGTCTGCCGACGCCGTGAGCCTCGCCGAGGTCGGCACGACCTGCTGCTACGCGCACTCGGACAAGTACTGGGCCGAAGATCCGCAGGGATTGCGCTGGGAAACGTTTCACACGCACGGCGATGCGACAACCTACTACGCACCTGAGCAGACTGCAGCAGGCGCTTCGACAGAAAGCAGTGGCGCTGCGTGCTGCGGACCGCGCGCAGCCGAGAAGGAAAAGTCCGTCGCGGCTTGCTGCGGTCCTTCGGTTGCGGCGAATCCGCCGGCCTGCTGCGCCTGAGGTTGCGACGTGCCGCGCGTGCTGTTCGTCTGCGTTGAGAATTCCAACCGCAGCCAGATGGCCGAGGCGTTCGCGCGCCGGCTCGGCGGCAATCGCGTCGACGCGCGCTCCGCCGGCTCACGGCCATCGGGGCGGATCAATCCACGCGCAGTCGCGTTCATGGCCGAGCGCGGCGTCGAGCTGACGGCCCAGCATTCCAAGTCGCTCGATGACGTCGGCAGCGAGCCGTTCGACGCTGTCGTGACGATGGGCTGCGGCGATGCCTGCCCGTGGATTGCCGCGGCCCGGCGCGAGGACTGGGCGCTGCCCGATCCGAAATCGCTCGACGATGCGGGCTTTCGCCAGGTGCGCGACGACATCGAGCGACGCGTTGCCGGCCTGTTGCGCGAGCTCGGCGTAACACCGGCATGATCACGCTGCGGCAAAGGGTGCTCGCCGAATTTCTCGGCACGGCAACGCTGCTGATGATCGTCGTCGGCTCAGGACATATGGGCGAAGCGCTTGCGTCAGGCAACGCGGCCATCGCCCTGCTCGCCAATTCGACCGCGACGGGCCTGGGCCTGTGGGTGCTGATCGAGCTGCTCGGCCCGCTGTCCGGTGCGCACTTCAATCCGGCCGTGAGCCTGGTTGGCGCGTGGCGCGGCGAGCTTCCGGCGCGGGATGCAACATTGTATACACTGGCGCAGATCGGCGGTGCGATCCTCGGCGTCGTGCTGGCGCACCTGATGTTCGACCTTCCGGCGCTGCAGATCGGCATCAAGGCGCGCAGCGGCAGCGGCCAGTGGCTTAGCGAAACAATCGCAACTGCCGGCCTGCTGCTGACGATCCTGCTCGGACGCAAGTTTCGTCCAACTGCCGTGCCGGCGCTGGTCGGCGCGTTCATCGGCGCCGCCTATTGGTTCACCGCGTCGACCTCATTCGCCAATCCGGCCGTTACGATCGCGCGTTCGTTCACGACGACGTTCGCCGGCATCCGGCCGGCCGACATCCTTGGATTCATCTGCGCACAAGCGGCCGGTTCCATCGTGGCGCTGCTGCTTGCTTCGCTGCTGCTGCAGCCGAGCGAAACCTCTCGGCGCCGCCGATTCCTGAAACCTAGCGCTGCAGGTAGCCTGGCCCGCCGAGCTGGTGCACTTGATGTTGGATCCAGTCGGCGTGACGCGACACATAGGGTGACGGCCGGTCCGCATGCAGCTTCTTCGGATTCGGCAGCACCGAAGCAAGCAGCGCCGATTCGTGCGCACTCAGCTGCGCTGCATTCTTGTGGAAGAATTCCTGCGCCGCCGCTTGCGCGCCGTAGACGCCGTCGCCGAACTCGGCGATGTTGAGGTATACCTCGAGGATGCGCCGTTTCGGCCAGGTCAGCTCCAGCAGCACCGTGAAGTACGCCTCGAGGCCCTTGCGCACGAAGCTGCGCCCGCCCCAGAGGAAAAGGTTCTTCGCGGTCTGCTGCGAAATCGTGCTGGCGCCGCGCAGGCGTTCGCCTTCGTCGGCTTCGTCGAGCGCATCGGCAATCGCCTGCAGGTCGAAGCCGTGGTGCATCGGGAATTTCTGATCCTCGCCGGCAACCAGCGCGATCGGCAGGTCCGCGGACACTTTGCCAAAAGGTATCCATTGATACTTCAATGCAAAGTCGCGCTCGCCATGGATCGAGGCCGACAGCCGGCGTTCCACCATGAACGCCGATGTGATCGGCGGAACGAAACGCATGACGAGCACGCACAGCCAGGTCAGCGCGACAAAAGCCAGCGCGGTGACGAGGACGAAGCGCAGCACGCGGCGCCAGAGCGGCGGCCGTGGCTTCTTGCCGAATTTTTTCATGTGCCGCACGCCCGATTCATTGGGCCATCACACGCTCGGCCAGCGTTCGCATTGCCCGGGCCATGGCGGGTGCCCGTGCGCGAGTGCGTCAAGTGCACACAGCAAGCCAGGAAAAATGAACGCAACATCGCTCTCCGAGTGATCAGGCGACGACGCCGGCACGTTTGGGTATTCTTCCGTTGGTCGAGCTCCGCGTCGGCGCCGACGCTACCACGAGCACGAGTTTCCTGACCACGCACTGCGCATGACCGACGACGACGACATCCTCTACCGCTTCCTGCTCGAGCGCGCACAATTGCGCGGCGTGCTGGTGCGCCTGACTTCCAGCTGGCAGCAGGTTCGCAGTCGTGCGGACTACCCCGCGGTCGTGGCCGACTTGCTGGCCAAGGCGCTGACCGCGAGTGCGCTCTTCACCGGCAACATCAAGTTCGAGGGCTCGCTGTCGATCCAGCTCAAGGCGGCGGGCGCGCTGACGCTGCTGTTCGCGGAGTGCGGTCACGACGGCCGCGTACGCGGCCTGGCGCGCTGGCAGGCGGATCTGCCACAGGACTTCCGCCTCAGCGCGAGCGGTTCGCCGTTGCTGGCGATCACGATCGAGAATGCGGCGAGCGGCCAGCGCTATCAAGGCATCGTGCCGGTCGACGACGACGATCTCGCTGTTTTGTTCGCAGGTTACTTCGAGCGCTCGGAGCAGCTGCCCACGCGTGTGCTGCTGGCCTGCGACGGTGAACGTTGCGCCGGATTGATGGTGCAGCAGCTGCCGGCCAGCGACGCCGGAGCCGATCCCGACGCATGGAATCGTATCGGCCATCTGCTGGCGACGGCGACGTCCGATGAACTGCTCAATCTCGACGCCGAGCGACTGCTGCTGCGGCTGTTCCACGAAGAGACGGTGCGCGTGCTGGCCACGCAACCGTTGCAATTCGGCTGCCGTTGCTCGCGCGAACGCGTCGCCGGCGTGCTGCGCACGCTGGGGCGCGAAGAAGCGTTGGCCAGTTTGCAGGACGACGGGCGCGCCGAAGTAACCTGCGAGTTCTGCAACACCCACTATCACTTCGACGCGATCGACATCGAACGGATTTTTCGCGATCCGGCCGGAACGCCGACATCGGCGGCGGAGCATTGATGGGATGAGGGCTGAGCGCTGAGGGCTGAGGGCTGAGGGCTGAGGGCTGAGGGCTGGCGAGATTCTGCGCGCTCTCATTGCGACGCATGCATCCGCCCGCCGTTTGCTTGTCCACACCCTTAGACGAACCGCTGCGGTGCTCGCCGCTCTTCAGCCCTCGGCCCTCAGCCCTCAGCCCTGCTCTTCTAATCCGCCGAATGG
>CAVTVN010000024.1:0-68282 GCA_963738115.1 uncultured Gammaproteobacteria bacterium
AACGCGCCCGGCCCAATGGCCGGCGCGATGAATGTGTACGCCGATATCGAAACGAACCTGCAGCATTACTCGTCGGCCATGTTCTGGCGCCGCGCCGCCGAGGAGACGTACCTGCTCCTCGACCTGCAGCCGGGCTATCAGTCCACGCGCGCCGCGCGACTGGGCTTGCAGGGCCGCCTCGGCGACTATGCCGACATCGCGCGCGAAGTGGCCGATCTTCCGGAGAGCGACCCGCTGCACAAGGCGCAGCATTCGCTGCTCTCCGCCGACCTGGCCCTGCACGAAGAGCGCCTAGAAGATGCGCGCAGGGCACTCGACCAGGCGGCCCATTCGCCCCTGTCGTTGCGCGATCAGATCCGTCTCGCGCTGCTCGATGCGAAATATCGCGACCGTCACGGCGACAGGGCGACAGCGCCGCAGGCGTTGCTGGCCGGTGCGCGCCATGTCGATACCCTGGCGCGTCGTGCCGGCAATCCGACATTGGCCTACGTCATCGCAAGGCAATCGGTGAATCTGCGCAACGAGGCTTTTCGCATCGCGCTGGAACACCCTGATGCCGACTCCGCGATCGAGGCAATCTGGCAGTGGCTGGCGTTTGCCGCCAGCGATGCACACGGCGCGTCGAGTGTTGCGCGCGAATCCGCCGAATCGTTCGATCGTGCAGTAGCGGCAGACCTGCTTTCACCGCTCGAGCGGGCGAAGCCATCGACCGACATGACCGCACAGCGCGAACTGCTGACGCTGCTGGCGCGACCGGAAAAAACCGACGGCGCATCGCCTCCGAGCGCCGCGACCGGCACGCTCGCCGATTTCCGACTGCTGTTCGATGCCGATTCTGCGTTCGTCGCATTCATCGATGGCGGCACGAATGGCGAGCTGCTGTGGGTGACGCGCGACGCGGCACGGCTCGTCGCCACCGCCCCGCCCGATCAGGTGCGCGCCGGCGCATTGGCTCTGCGCAACCTCGTCCGTTCTGCCGGCGCGCCGGTCGCCGATGTCCATGCGGCCAGCCAGCGCCTGTCGGAGCAACTGCTCGGCGCAATCCCGGCAGCACAGCCGCCTCGCCATTTGTACGTGCTCGCCGATGAACCGGCGACCGGCATCCCCTGGAGCGTGTTGCAGTGGCCGAACCAGACCGAGCCGCTGGTCGAATCGACGGCCGTCAGCTTCGTGCACCTGGCGCGCGCCGTCGACACGCCGTCCGCGAAACCTGCAGCGCTGAACGTGTTCGTCGCTGCGCAATCGCACACCGACCCGCGCCAGTTGGGCAGCTTGGCCAACGCGAGTGTCGAGGCCGCGCAAATTCAAGGCGCGCTGGGCGACGGTGTGCTGCACGTCGACGAAAATGCGCAGGCGACTCGCTCGACCGTGCTCGCCACGCTCGAGCAGGCCGGCGCTTGGCTGCACATTGCGGCGCACGGCATGGCGCAGCCGCAACGCATCGGCTATGCCGGCATCTGGCTCGAGCCGCCGGCGGCGGAAGCGGCGCCGGCGTTCCTGAGCTGGCTCGATGTGCTCGACAGCAGCGTGCGCGCCGACCTCGTGGTGCTCGACGCCTGCCAGCTCGGCGACAGCGGCTCGGCCGTCAGCGGCAATCTCAGTTTCGCCGACGCGGTCTCGCGCGCCGGTGCGCGTCGCGTCGTTGCGGCGCTGTGGCCGGTCAGCGATGCCGCAGCGGCACTCTGGGTGCCGGCATTTTATCGCTCGCTGCTGGCTGACGCAGGATACGACTCCGCCCTCGCGTTACGGGCCGCGCAGCTGAGGCTGCGTGCCAGCCGGGCGTTCACACATCCGTTCTTCTGGGCCGGGCTGCAATCGATCGAACGTCTGGATTTGCCTGCGCCGCCGCACAAGGCGCGCTGAGCGGCGGGGACTTCTTGCTGCAACACCACCGACGCGGTTGCGTCACGGTTCAGCGCGAACCTTGGAGCATGAATGCCCAATCGCTGCTGAGCCAGTTCGTGCGCGTTTCCCGCAACCGGCCGATGATGCTCGTCATTGCCATCATCACATTGCTAGGCGTACTGCGAGCCGCCACGGTACTGCTGCACGATCCGCTGCTGGCGTACGCAAACAGCTATGACGAAGTGCGCTACACCGCGTGCTTCGATCTGTATCCGGATCGCCCGCGCGAGATCCCGCCGACCGACAACAGTCCGTGGGCGCCGTTTTCGCAGTACGTGTTCATCGATTCGCATGATCAGTCGCCGACGTGCTATTGGTCGACCGAATTGTTGCCGCAGGCCCTCGTCGTGCTCGGCTGGAAGATTTCCGAGGCGCTGGGTGGTGACGCGACACACTCGGTGCGCGCGCTCGGCGACCTGAAGGTCCTGCTGTTGGTTGCACTCAATGTCGCGTTGACGGCAGCCTGGTGGCGCCGCGGCCGGCCGGTCCATGCGCTGGCCAACGCTGCATTGATGCCGCTGCTGCTCGCCGATCCGGCAAACACGCTGTACGCGAATACGTTTTACGCGGAATGGACCGCATTGCTCGCGTTGTACGCGACGCTTGCCTTGCTGATGCTGTTCGCCGGCCAGGCACCGACGCACCGGCGTGCGATCCTGCTCGCGTGCGCGGGCCTCGCGCTCGGCGCGAGCAAGATCCAGCACCTGCTCCTGCCGATGGCACTCGCCGGCACGACGCTGCTGATTGGCTGGATCGGCACGCGGCGCTGGCCCTGGCAGGGATTCGCTCTCGGCGCCGGCGGCATCCTCGCGCTGGCACTGCAGGTCGCGCAATTGCATCGCGCCGCGCCGGTCATCGAAAACATCCGCGTCGCCAACGCGGCGGACATCGTGCTGATGGGCCTGCTGCCGGCATCGGCGAATCCGTCGCTGACGCTGCGCCGGTTGAACCTCGATGCTTCATGCACGCAATGGAGCGGGCGCCGCTCGTGGGAATTGCCGAACTACGATGCCGAGGGCGCGTGCCCTGGGATCACGCGCTTTTCGCGGGCCAAGGAAGCCGACCTGCTGCTGCATGAGCCGTCGACGGCGGCGCGTCTGGGATTGAATGGAATCGGTGAGCTCGATTCGTGGCTGGCGAAAGGTCTCGGCACGATCGAGGGCGGCCAGACTGATCCGCTGCCGGAGGAGTTTCCAAGCCTCGGCCGCGTCCTGGTCGCGCATCCGCTCCTGCGGCTGGCGTTGCTGCTGATGCCGCTGATCGCTTTCGCAGCGATGCTGTCGCGGCGCACTTTCAACCTGGCGCAACCTGATCTTCTGTTCGCGGCGCTGGCGTCCACGACGATCGTATCGACGTATGGCGTGACGCTGCTCGGCGACGGCCTCGCCGACGTCGCCAAGCAATGTCACCTCGTCTTCAACGTGGCGCTGGCGTGGCTCATCGTTGCCGGCCTGCTGGCAACGATCCTCGCGGCCAGGCGAATCGCTGCGCTGATTCACTCCCGGATATTGCCCGTCGGCAAATGAGTTCGCGCCCGACCGGCAGCGCCGATCGGCTGGCTGTGTCAGAAATGGTACGGCCTTCCTGCATGTCCCGATCGCAGCCTGAAAAAGGCCGGCGAACTGTGCGATATTGATTTGCAGCGACGCCGCCAGCGCGGCCGGCAGGGCGTCCTCATTTCACGGGAGGATCGACATGAAAACAATTACTGCAATTGTATACTTTGCCTTGATGACGGTATCGGGCATCGCTTTCGCCGCCGGCGCGCCGGTGCTCAAGGTGAGCAAGAGCGTCGCGATCAACGCTCCTGCGGCCAAGGTCTGGGAGCAGGTGAAGAATTTCAGCGGCCTGAACACCTGGCACCCGGCGGTGGAATCCGACAAGATCGTCGAAGGCTCGGACAACAAGGTCGGCACCGTGCGTTTGCTGTCGCTCAAGGGCGGCGGCACGATCAAGGAAAAACTGCTCGGCTACAACGATGCCCGGCGCACGTTCAAGTACAGCATCCTCGAAGGCGTGTTGCCGGTCAGCAACTACACCTCCACGTTCGCCGTCGTGCCGACGGGCAAGAACACCTCGAAGGTCACATGGTCCGGCGAGTTCCAGCGCAAGGATACCGGCCCGAAACCGGCCGACAATGCCAACGACAAGACCGCGACCGATACGATGGGCGGCGTCTATCAGTCGGGCCTGGACAATCTCAAGAAAATTGTCGAAGCCAAGTAGGACGTTTTCTCGATCCATCTACAGAAAAAGGCCCGGCGACGGGCCTTTTCTTCATGAGCTGGATGGGCGGCCCCGCCTGACGCAAGGTGCCGCCGAAGGCCGTGCCGGCGGCAGCCGTCAGGCGTTCGCGGGCGCTTCCACGGGAAGTTGCAGGGAACGCCTGCGCAGCTGCTTGAACGAGATCAGGCAACGCGCCTCTTCGTCCCAGAGCACCAGGCGAACGAAGGCGAAGCTTTGCCACAACGTGACACGACCGACCTCGCGCAGCGCCGGGTAGTCGCTGAGCACGCGCGGCAGGCGATAGAACGGAATGCGGCTGGAAAGGTGATGCACGTGATGCACGCCAATATTGGCTGTGAACCAGCGCAGCACGGGCGGCAGGTCGTAGTGCGAACTGCCCTGCAGCGACGCTTCATGCCGGTCCCATGCGGCGGATTTTTCCCAGTAGGTGTGATCGAACTGATGCTGCACGTAGAACAGCCATGCGCCTATGGTTGCGGCGAGAAGCATGACCGGAAGACTGACGAGCAGGAAGGAGCGGATGCCGACGAGGCTGATCACGCCTGCTGCCAGCACGGCGATGCCGGCGTTGGTTGCCATCGTGCTCGCCCACGGCCGCCAGCCGGCGCGCATGAATCCCGCCGGCAGCCGGTTCTGCAGCACGAATACGAACAGCGGACCGATACCGAACATCACGAGCGGGTGCCGATAGAGCCGATAGCGCAATCGTGTCCAGAACGAACGCGCCTGATACTCCGCCACGGTGATCGTGTCGATGTCGCCGACGCCGCGGCGGTCGAGATTGCCGGAGGTCGCGTGATGGATGGCATGCGCAAGCCGCCAGTGGTCGTAGGCCGTGATCGTCAGCACGCCGAGGCAGCGGCCGACCCAGTCGTTGGCGCGGCGGTTGGTGAAGAATGCCTGGTGTCCGCAATCGTGCTGGATCAGGAAAAGGCGCACCGTGAAGCCCGCGGCGGGAAGCAGCAGCAGCGCGTAGAGCCACACGTGCCCCTGCGCCAACGACCAGAACATCGCCCACCAGACCAGCACAAACGGCAAGGCGGTGATCGCGAGTTCACCGAACGCGCGCGATGTGCTGGGCGTCCGGTACACACTGAGCTTCTGCATCAAGCCGGCGGCATCGCAGCTGGCTATCTCGCTTGCGTCAACAGATGACATTTGGGATTCCTGGCGGGTATTGACGCCGCGCGGTCTGTCGACTCTACACTGAAACCGATGCGAAGTGCGGTCGGTTGCAGTTGCGAAGTACATCGCAGGGGTAACGCATGATACGCGCCCTGTTGTTAGGCCGGTGTAACTTGGCAGCCGCGCGCCTGATCGACGCGGCTCCGCCAGCATCCACGCGCAGCGGCTTTCTTTTAGGACGCCGCCACGATCGGCGTCAATTCAATTGCCGAAGAAAAGCATCCATGCCGCGCCGAGCACGGCGCTGCCGAGCAATGTCCATCCCATGCCGAGCTTGAAGCGCAGCATTGCCAGCAACGCCGCAGCGCTCAACACGAGCGCGGCGAGATCGACGCTTTGCCACACCGGCACGTCAACGCGCATCGGTCCGATGCCTTGCATCTGCACGGTGTGGAAAACCGTGTGCACGGCGAACCACACCGACAGATTGAGAATCACCCCGACCACGGCTGCGGTGATCGCTGAGAGCGCCGCGTTGAGCGTGTGGTTGCCACGAAGCGCCTCGATGTAAGGAGCGCCGAGAAAGATCCAGAGGAAACACGGCAGGAACGTGACCCACGTCGTAAGCAGCGAACCGATCACACCGGCCGCGTACGGCGACAAGCCGCCCGGATGGCGGAACGCGGCAATGAAGGCGACATACTGCACGACCATGATCAGCGGTCCGGGCGTGGTTTCTGCCAAGGCTAGGCCATCGACCATCTCGCCGGGAGTCAGCCACCCATAGGTTTCGACGGCCCGCTGCGCCACATACGCCAGCACGGCGTATGCGCCGCCGAACGTCACCAGCGCCGCCTGGCCGAAGAACACACCTTGCTGGACGAACACGCTGTCTCGTCCAAAGAACAGGACAGCGACAACCACAGGGCCGGCCCACAACACCAGGCAGACCACCAGCACGGTGATCGATCGCCGCAGCGATCGCGTCGTATGCGTCAACTCGTCGCGGGCGATGCGCCGGTCGACCAGGAAGTCGCCCTTGGCCAGCGCCGCGCTCGATGCCGGCGCGGGAAAACTCGCCGGCCGCCAGCGCCGCCCGGCGACGCCGATCAGGGCCGCGCCGAGGATGACCAGCGGGAACGGTACCTTGAAGAAATACAGCGCCAAGAACGCGGCGGCGGCAATCGCGATCATCGTCGCGTTCTTCAACGCGCGACGGCCGACGCGCAGCACTGCCTCGACGACGACGGCCAGTACGGCGGCCTTGAGGCCGAAGAAGATTGCGGTGACGACAGGAAGCTGCTGGTAGGTTGCATACAACCAGCTCAGCGCGCCGATGACGATCATGCCGGGCAGCACGAACAGCGTGCCGGCAATCACACCGCCGAGCGTGCGATGCATCAGCCAGCCGATGTAGATCGCAAGTTGCTGCGCCTCCGGACCGGGCAGCAGCATGCAGTAGCTCAGCGCATGCAGAAAGCGGGTGTCGCTGATCCAGCGGCGCTGCTCGACGAGCTCGCGGTGCATGAGCGCTATCTGACCGGCCGGGCCGCCGAAACCGAGCCAGCCGATTTTCGCCCACACACGCGTCGCCTCGGCGAGGCTGACCGATCCGGCTGAGGCGTCGGCAATCGAGGATCGCATCGTCACGTAACAACTCTCCCTGGCGCCGCAAACGGCAGACACGCTGCCGCGCATCATGCGCCCCACGCTGTAACTTGCACAGAAAATCACTCGGCGCGGAGGCCCTGGAAAATCCCGACGCTGCGATCCGCCCGGTTACCGATAAAACAGAAGCGCATTTACACCGGTAACGCGCCTAGACTATGCAAGCTTAGACTCCGTTCGCCATCTGCTCTTCATCGCGCATCTGGGCGACAGTGCCGTCATCGTGTTCGACACGACAAAGCAGCGCGTGATCTCGCGGATCGCCGGCGTGAGCAAGGTGCATGGCGTGCTCGCGATTCCCGAACTCGGCCGAGTCTACGCGTCGGCGACCGGCAGCAACGAGGTCGTAGCGATCGACGCAAGCACGCTGCAGATCACCGCGCGCATGCCCGGCGGCGTCTACCCCGATGGGATGGCGTATGTTCACGATGTTCACAGACTGTACGTCTCGGATGAACACGGCGAAACCGAGACGGTGATCGACGTCACGAGCAACACGCGAGTCGCCACGATTCCGCTGGATGGCGAGGTCGGCAACACGCAATACGACGCAATTTCGAAGCACGTTTTCGTCAACGTGCAGACGCGTGGGCAGCTTGCCGAAATCGATCCGGCGACGAATCGCGTGGTTGCACGAATCGATTGATCGACCCTGAAGCTGTTGTGACCGTCGCTCGTCGCTACGTAACGCGCCGTGCCCCCGTGGCGCTCCGCGATTTGGCGTACCAATGCGAGCCCAAGACCGGTTCCGCCACTTGTACTCCCCACGCGGCGATAGAACGGTTCGAACAGATGGCTCGCTTGGTCCTCCGGAATGGCTCCGCCGTGGTCCTTCACTGTGAGTTCGACGCTTGCTTGATGCCGCACCAGATGCACCGCAACGGGTGCGACACCGTGCCGCTGTGCATTTTCCAGAAGATTTCGCAACAAGCGCCTGAGCAGGTTCGGATCGCCGCGCACGACGACCGCAGCTCCATCGAGGTCTACACTGCGATAGCGGGCGCACTCTTCTGCTGCAAGCGCGAGAAGATCGATGTCCTCTGCGGCGAGTGTCGCGGTAACGGCGTCGAGGCGACTTGCGAGCAGAATTTCGTCGATCAAGGAGTCCAGCTCAGCGACGTCCTGATCGAGACCAGCCTTCCGGATCGGATCCGCGGATTCCTTCATCAATTCAACCGCCATGCGCACGCGTGCCAACGGCGTTCGCAATTCGTGCGACGCGTTGGCGAGCAAGCGCTTGTGCGCGCCTACCAACTGTTCGATTCTCCGAGCCGCGCTGTTGAAGCTGTGGGCGAGATGCGCAACTTCATCGTGGCCTTCTACCGCGACGCGGGCCGACAAGTCGCCCGCGCCCAATGACTCCACTGCGTATTGCAATCGCTCCAGGCGCGAAGTCAGGCGACGAGCAACGGGATACGCGAGCACGCTGACGATAACGGCCATTGCTGGCAGGGAGAACAGCACATGGATCCGATGACAATCTGCCGGCGCTCCGTCGAGATGCAGTAGAACAAATGCCATGGCAGTAAACAAAAGCAAACTGCCGAGCAGCGCGAAATAGAACCGCAGATGCAACCGAGGCATATTCGTCAGTCCTGTGCCTTGGCGAACACGTAGCCCGCCCCGCGCACGGTTATGATGCGTCGCGGATTTTTAGGATCATCTTCGATCGCGGCGCGGATCCGAGAGATGTGGACATCGATGGACCTGTCGAACGCTTCAAATTGTTCGCCCTTGACGAGGTCCAGCAGTGTTTCGCGCGACAGCACCCGTCCGGCATTTTCGGCGAGCGCCAGCAGTAGCGCGAACTGATACGAAGTGATCGTGCAGGGGCTGCCGTCGAGCCGCGGCGTCCGCGCCGCGCGATCGATCTCGAGACGGCCGAACGACAGTGGCCGCTCGACGGACATGCCGGTCCCACGGCGACGCAGGATCGCTCGCAAGCGCGCCAGCAATTCGCGGGGCTGAAACGGCTTGGGCAAATAGTCGTCGGCGCCGATTTCCAAGCCCACAATACGATCGGTGGCATCGCCTCTCGCCGTGAGCATCAGGATTGGGGTGTCGCACCTGACTCGAAGCTGTCTGCAGACGTCCAATCCATCCATGTCCGGCAGCATCAGATCGAGCACGACGGCGTCGTAACCAGTTTTGGCAAGACGTTCCATTGCAGCAGCGCCCCGTGATGCAATCGTCACGCGGAAGCCGGCCCCGCCAAGATATTCCGACAGCATCTCAGCGAGGCGGGCGTCGTCTTCAACTACCAGGATGCGTTCGGCCATGGAGGCGCACTCTGTCTTCTGGCGCGGCGAATCGCAAGGCCGAAAGCGAAATCAACCCGCATGCCGGGCAAAATGATCGGCCAGCGCCTTTCGCTGAGCCGGCGTCAACGCTTCGGCCACGTCAGCAACGAATTGTGTGACGCGTCTTGACGCGTTGTCAGCAACACGCATTTGCTCTACCCGTATTGTTTCAAGCGCTAGCCCGGTCGATGTTGTCTTGCGTGAGTAGAGCGAAGACTTGCGAATGAGCCCGGTCCAACTGATCGTGCAACGGCCCGAGATCATCTGCGGCCTTCTGACTGATGACAGCGAGCTGTGCTTTCTGGGCCTGAGTCGCACCGACTTCGCCATAAACGTATTGCAGCATTCCGTTTACATGAGCGACGACGTCGTTGGAGCCGTTCGTCATCCCCTGTGCGCCGCCGTGATGCCAATCGACAGCAGAATGGCCCTGCGCGGCGGCGCCGACGCCGATTGAAATGGATATGCCTGCAAGCAAAGGAAATTTGACCGCAGACTTCGACAGCGCCCTGTGAACGTCTGCCACGAAACCACCCGTGATCTTCGTTTTCATGATCGATCCATCTTTTTCAAGGGGAAAATGCCCCGAGGGCTAGCGTCCTCGTCGAGTGTTGGCTTGATTTGTAGCCCAGGTAAAGTTGTGTGAAGTTGCCAACAGCAATCCGGTGTCTTCGGACGCTTGTTGATCGTCCGCTTGGCTGGTAGCGAGATGTGTGCGACCTCTCGCGACGTCGGAGACGCTCGAAAATTTGTGGTTGGTCACTGGTACAGTAGCGTTGCCAAATCGGGGAACCAACGGGATAACGCGGGAACTGATGGGAATGATCGAGGCAGCAGACGTGCCTGAAATCGCACGCCAGACAGAGAACGTCTCGCGGTGGCAGTTGCTTGTTGCGCCGATGATGGACTGGACCGATCGGCACTGCCGCTATTTTCATCGCCTGCTGGCGCCGAACGCGCGCCTGTATACCGAAATGGTGACGACCGGGGCCGTGCTGCACGGCGATCGCGCGCGCCTGCTGGGCTTCGATGCGGCCGAACATCCGCTCGCGCTGCAACTCGGCGGGCACGAGCCGGCGGAACTCGCCGCGTGCGCGCGCATCGGCGCAGACCTCGGCTACGACGAAATAAATCTCAACGTCGGCTGCCCGTCGGACCGCGTGCAGTCCGGCCGCTTCGGCGCGTGCCTGATGCGCGAGCCGGCGCTGGTTGCCGATGGCGTCGCGGCGATGCGCGCCGCGGTGTCTGATCGCGGAAGACATGTTCCGGTCACCGTGAAATGCCGCATCGGCGTCGACGAGCAGGACGATTACGAAGACCTGCACCGCTTCGCCGAGGTGCTCGTCGGCGCCGGCCTCGAAGTGCTGATCGTGCACGCGCGCAAGGCCTGGCTGCACGGCCTGAGTCCGAAGGAGAACCGCGAGATTCCGCCGCTCAATTACGCGCGCGTCTACCAGCTCAAGCGCGAGTTCCCGCAACTGACCGTCGTCATCAACGGCGGCATCGTCGACGCAGCGGCTGCACGTCAGCATCTGCAGCAGGTCGACGGCGTGATGCTCGGGCGCGCGGCGTACCATGACCCGTACGTGCTGGCGAGGATCGAACACGAGTTGTTCGGCACGCCGCTGCCCGAGCGCGACGAGGTGCTGGCGCGCATGAAGCCGTACATCGATGCCCACATCCGCGGCGGCGACAATCTCAATCATGTCGGCCGGCACCTGCTCGGGTTGTACCTCGGCCTGCCCGGCGCGCGCGCATTCCGCCGTCACCTGAGCGAGCACATGCACCGCGGCGATGCCGACTACCGGGCGATTGCCGGCGCCATCGCAGCGATGCAGGCCCTGCGTCAGGCCGCGTAGAATCGGCGTTCGCCCGCCGCCATGTATCGAGCATGATCGTCTCGTCGCCAGCCGAGTTCCTGTCCGTCTACTCCGCGAAACGATTCCCGGCGACGGCGCCGGCCACGGCGCGCGCCGCGTTTCTGGTCGCGCCGAACGATTTTTCCCTGGCCGAGGAGTCGGCGCACGACAACCGCTACATGGCGATGCAGGCCGGCGTCGACGCCGCGCGTGCTCTCGGCGAGCATGCGGCGCTCGCGGCGGCGCTGCGCGAATCGGTGCCGACGATCGTCTTTCCCGGCGATGCGGCGACGCCGGATGCGGTATTTCCCAACAACGTCTTCGCCACGGCGCCGGGCCGGGCCGTCGTCGGCGCGATGCGCCATGCCGTGCGCCGGCGCGAGGCGGCGCGTGCCGACATCCGCGCCTTCTTCCGCGATCTGCTGCACTATGAAATTGTGGATTTGTCCACGCAGCCGCTGGTCGCCGAGCTGACCGGCGCGCTGGTCATCGACCGCGCGCGCCGGATCGGCTACTGCGGCTTGTCCGAACGCTGCGATCGCGCCGGTGCCGAGGCAATGCACCGCGCCTTCGATCTGCAGCTGACATTCTGTTTCGACCTCGCCCCCGGCGAATACCATGCCAACGTCGTGCTCGCGCAACTGGCTTCGCGTGCGCTGATCGTCGCGCCGGACGGCTTCGCCGATCCGGCGGCGGCCGAAGCCATCGCGCAAGTCTACGCGCCGCGCGTGTTGCGCATCAGCGCGGCGCAGAAGGCGGCGTTTGCCGGCAACGCGATCGCGCTCGACGCCGAAAATGTCTGGATGAGTGCCGGCGCGGCGGCGACGCTGGACGCCGCGCAACGGGCCGCGCTCGCCGACTGGGGCTTCACGCTGCGTAGCGTCGCGCTCGACGAGATCGAGAAGGCCGGTGGCAGCCTGCGCTGCTGTGTCGGCGAGATTTTCTAGAGCCTGCGCAACGGCTTGCCACTGATTCAGCATCAATTCAATCGCGCAAGGCATAGTGACAAACCTGAACAACACGCCGTGCCGCGGCGACGACCGGATTGCGCACGAGCCATGATTGCCGCCGCCGTGAAACGCCTGGTCGCCGTTGCCGGCTTGTTGCTCGTCGCCTTGGTGCCGCTTGGTGCGTGGGCGACGCCGATGACGTTGCGCGACGCGATCAAGAAGGTCGAGCGCGAAACAGGTGCGAAAGTGTTGTCGGCAGAAACCAAGCATGCGGCTAAGCAGACGGTTTACCGGATCAAGGTGCTGACTCACGACGGACAAGTGAAAGTGATCGAAGTACCTGCCGGCGATTGACTGTCAGCACCGAAAGAAATTTGCGCCCCAAGAGAAGGACAACGTCATGCGCGTACTATTGGTCGAAGACGAAGCTCCGCTGCGCGAAACGCTCGCCGCCCGCCTGAAGCGCGACGGCTTTGCAGTCGACGCCGCGGCCGATGGCGAGGAAGGCCTGTATCTGGGCCGCGAAGTACCATTCGACATCGCCATCATCGACTTGGGTCTGCCGAAGAAATCCGGCATGGACCTGGTCAAGGAACTGCGTGAAGCGGGCCAGAAATTCCCGATTCTCATACTCACCGCACGCTCCAGCTGGCAGGACAAGGTGCAGGGCCTCAAGCACGGCGCCGACGACTACCTGGTCAAGCCGTTTCATGTCGAGGAGCTGCTGGCGCGCATCAACGCGCTGGTGCGTCGCGCGAGCGGCTGGACCAAGCCGATGCTCGAGTGCGGCCCGATCGTGCTCGACACGACTGCACAGACGGTGCACGTTTCCGGGCAGCCGGCGGATCTGACGAGCTACGAGTACAAGGTGCTCGAGTATCTGATGCTGCACGCCGGCGAACTGGTGTCGAAGGCCGACCTGACCGAGCACATCTATCAGCAGGATTTCGACCGCGACTCGAACGTGCTCGAAGTCTTCATCGGCCGCCTGCGCCGCAAGCTCGATCCGGACAATGCGCTCAAACCGATCGAGACCGTGCGCGGCCGCGGCTATCGTTTCGCGATCCCGCGCAACGAGACCGGCGCGCCGATGGAGACTGCCGCCGCAGCCAACCAGTAGTCCGGACGGGCAGGCGGCGCGTACACTTCCGCGCCAATGACCTCCTCCGCCACGCGACGCCCGCTATCGCTGCAGGCCCGTTCTCTGCTCGCCGCCGGCATCGCGCTGGCGGCGTTTCTCGGCCTCACCGGCTTCGCCCTCGACGCGGCCATCTACGAGACCTTGCGCACGGCGTTGCATGACCGTCTGCAGAGTTACGCCTACGGCCTTATCGCCAGTTCCGAAGTTTCGCGCGCGCGCCGCTGGCTGCCGCCGGAGGTGTATCCGGATCCGCGTTTCGACCGGCCCGGCAGCGGCCTGTATGCCGGCGTCGTCGCGCCGGTCGAGATCGACGGCAACCGGCAGGACAACTGGCGCTCGCCGTCCGCGCTCGGCGTCGACCTGCCGTTCTCCGTTGTGCTCGAGCCCGGCACCGCGCAGTTCGACTTGCGCGACAGTCCGGCCGGCAAGGTCTACGTCTTCAGCATGGGCGTGCGCGACTGGGACCCGGCCAACCGCGGTTCGGTCGACCTGACCATGCACATCGCCGAGGACACGGCGAACCTGGGCGCCCAGCTCGACGTGTTCCGGCGCACGCTGCTGGTCTACCTCGGCGGACTCGGCATGCTGCTTCTGGCGCTGCTGCTGGCCACGCTGCGCTGGAGCCTGCGTCCGCTGCGCCGCATCGCCGGCGACCTCGCGCGCGTCGAACGCGGCGATCAGGACCGCCTGCCCGACCGCTATCCGCTCGAACTGTCGGGCCTGGCCACCAACCTCAACGAATTCATCGAGAGCGAGCGCGACCATCTCACGCGCTATCGCAACACGCTGTCCGACCTCGCCCACAGCCTGAAGACTCCGCTGGCGGTCATGCGCAGCCAGCTCGAATCCGGCGTCGAGGGCGAAAAATTCCGCTGGACCGTACTCGAACAGGTCGGGCGCATGGATCAGATCGTCGCCTATCAGCTGTCGCGTGCGGCCACGTCCGGGCATACGACGTTCGTCGCGCCGATTCGTATCGAGGCGCACGCCGAGGAAGTCGTCGGCAGCCTGGAAAAAGTATACGCGGCGCGCCGGATCACCTGCGAATTCGAGATCGACGCGCAGGCCGTGTTCTTCGGCGAGACCGGCGACCTGCTCGAATTGCTCGGCAACCTGATCGAGAACGCATTCAAGTGGGCGAAGCAGCGCGTGCTAGTTTCCGCGCGGCCGCTGCCGCAGGCCGGCTTGCGCCGGCCGGGCGTCGAGATCACCGTCGAGGACGACGGCAGCGGCATTCCCGAAGACCAGGTCGAGCACCTGCTGCAACGCGGCGTGCGCGGCGATGAACGCGTGCAGGGCCACGGCATCGGCCTGGCCATCGTCGAAGACCTGATCCGCGCCTATCGCGGCGAACTGGTGGTGTCGCGTTCCGCGGCGCTCGGTGGCGCCCAGTTCTGCGTGCGCTTCAAGGGGAGCTGACGGCGCCTGCCGACGCCGCGCCGAGCGACGCCCGGATCGGCGCGACGCCGAACGCGCGTGCCTCGGCGATGTCGATCACCGCGTAGTCGGGTCGATGCCGGTTGTCGAGCCGCGCGGCGTAGCGCGCCTGGCGGCGCCGGCCGGCTTCGAGCGCCGCGGCAAATCCGGCGATATCCAGGCGCCGCGCCGTGGCGCCGTCAAACGCGTCGGCGAAGGCCGGCAACTCGCCGATCTGCGGCGACGGCGCACCGAGCAGCGTGGTCTCCAGGTAGGCAGCATGCGTCGCCCCGGCGTCGGTGTAGAAGCCGACGAACGCATGCCCGGGCACGAGCACGAGGAAGCTGCGCAAGCCGATGCGCTGCAGTACCGAGGCGATCAGCACGCTGCCGTCGACGCAGTTGGCCGAGCGGTCGGCCCAGGTCTGCTCGAGCAGGCGCACGCGCTGGCTGAAGACGCGCGGACCGCGCGCGATGCCCGGATCGGCGGCTGAATAGCGAATGCCGTGCGCCGCCAACGCCTGCCATACGGCCCACGCCTGGCGGTAGACCGCACCGGTCGAGCCGCCATAGCCGTCGAAGTTGTCCACAATTCCATTTTGCAGCGCCAGCTCGAGCACGCGCGAGACGACCGGATCGCCCTCGTCGACGTAGGCGGCGAAGATCCAGCTCAGATCGACCGAGTCGCGGCCGTCGCGCACGAAGTACAACGCTTCGGATAGCGGCCGCAGGCTGGCCACGAGTGTCAAGACGCCCGCGGCGGCACCGTCACGTTCGAGGGTGAAATGCAGCGGCGCGCGACGCGGCGCAGCGTCCGGCGCATTCAACGTGACTGCGTCCCAGAGCAACGGCGGGCGCAACTCATAATCCTGCCCTGCGCGCGCCAGCGTCGCTTCGAGCGAAGCCGGCGCCTGCAGGCCCGGCGCCGTGATGTCGACGCGCACGCGTTCGCCGTCGTGACGGGCACGCACGCTGACGGCGACGAGGCCGCTGCCCGCGCCCAGGGTATTTCGCGCGGGCGCACCCGCCGCCCGCGCACGCGACATTTCCAGCGCCGGATAGACCTGATCGTACGGCGTGACGCGCACGCTCCAGTCCGCGCCGTCGGCCCAGACAAGCCCCGCGACAGCCTGCATCGCGGCCAGCAGACCTGCACGGAAAATCGAACGCATGCGCATATCGTCGCTCAATGAGGCTGAAACACGGCGGAACGCTGCAGGATTGCGCGCGGGGCAGCCTCGGGCTATCGTGGCGCCCCGTCGCGCGTTCGCGTTGGCCCTCAGTATCCCGGAGTAGATCATGTCACGCATTGCGGTCGCGATCCTTGTGCCTCTGCTCGCCACAGGCATCGCCCATGCAGCGGGCGCGGCCACGGGCGGCTGCGGCGACCAGAGCAAGGTACCGGCCGACCAGCGCGTGACCAATACCGCGCGCTGGACCACGGCCAGCGAAACCGACACGTTCGCCTACGACGTCTATCGCGGCGACAGCGAAAACGGCAAATTCGTCAAGATCACGAAGAAGCCCATCCTCGGCAACGGCACCACCTCGGAAACGCACAATTACGGGTTCGTCGACGACACGATCGACCCGTGCAAGGAATACTGGTACTACGTCGAGGAGATCACCACCACCGGCGAGCGCACGAAGTTCACTTCGGTGTTCAAGGCCGAGGCCAAGCGCAGCCCGGACGGCGCGCATGCAGCCGATGCCAAGAGCCATTGAGTGCCCGCGCACGTAATGTCGAGTCGACAAGTCGGCGGCACCGCGCCGACCGCTTGCCTGCCGCTGCAGATTTCCGCAGACCTTGCGTGAGCGCGCGATGCGCCTGCACCTGATCGAACTGACGCTGTTTTCGACGTACGCCGAATTGCGCGCCGAACGCGCACGCTCCTATCTCGGACTGCTGTGGTGGATCGTCGAACCGGCGATGAACATGGGCGTCTACTACCTCGTGTTCGCCGTCATCTTCAAACAGGGCGGCCCCGACTACATTCCGTTCCTGCTGATCGGCCTGACGTTGTGGCAGTGGTTCAAGTCGTGCATCAGCCATGGCGGCTACTCGATCTGGCAGCAGCTGCCGCTCATCCGCCAGGTCAAGCTGCCGCTGCAAGTGTTTCCGAGTGTGCAAATACTCGCCGACACCGTGAAGTTTCTGTGCATTCTGGCGATCCTGCTGATCGTGCTGTGGAGCACGGGCTATCCGCCGAACATTGCCTACCTCGCGCTGCTGCCTGTGTTGCTGGTCGAACTCGTCTTCGTCGCCGCCTGCACCTACGTCGTCGCCGCTGTCGTGCCCCTGGTTCCGGACCTGCGCTTCATCATCGAGCAGGTGTTGCAGGTGGTCATGTTCCTGTCCGGCATCGTGTTCGCGCTCGAGGGCCTGCCGCCGGTACTGAGGCACTGGTTCGAGTTGAACCCACTCGTTGAGCTCGTCGCCGCCGGCCGCGGCATTCTGATGCGCGGCGAGTGGCCGGACTGGTTCGGGCTCGGCCGCGTCGCGCTGATCTCGCTGGTGCTCTATGCGTTCGGCGCCTGGCTGATCCAGCGACTGACGCCGCGCTACGTGAAGCTGCCGACATGAGCGAGCCGATCATCCGCCTCGACAACGTCGGTGTCGCGTTCAACGCCCAGTTGCGTGTCGGCAGCTCACGCTTCTGGGCACTCGAGGACGTGAGCCTGACACTCGAGCGCGGCGAACGCCTCGGCGTCGTCGGCCGCAATGGCTCGGGTAAAAGTACACTTTTGCGCACGATCGCCGGCATCATCACGCCGGACCGCGGCCGCCTGACGCGCGCGCCGGTTTCGTGTCAGCTGCTGTCACTGGCGCTCGGCTTCGTGGCGCACCTGTCCGGGCGCGACAACGCGGTCCTGTCCGGACTGATGCTCGGCCTGCGCCGGCGCGAAATCGTGCGCTGCCTGCCGGCGATCCTGGAATTCTCCGAGCTCGGCGATTTCTTCGACCAGCCGATTTCGAGCTACTCGACCGGCATGCTCATGCGCCTGGGATTTTCGGTCGCGATCCAGGTCGACCCCGACGTGCTGCTGATCGACGAAGTGCTCGCCGTCGGCGATGCCGAGTTCCAGCAGAAATCCGGCGCGGCGCTGCGCGAGCGCATCAACAGCGGTAAAACCATCGTCTTTGTCTCGCACGGCGACGCGCAAATCCGGCAGATATGCGATCGCGCGCTGTGGATCGAACACGGCCGCAGCATGCTCGAAGGCGAGGTCGACGATGTGCTCGCCGCGTATCACGCCGCACTGCAGGCCGGGCCCGCCGCAGCATCGCCATGAAATGGCGCTGGCCTTGGCGGCGCGGTGTTGGCACGAGCGCTGCCGTTGCGGCGACGCCGGCAACGGTGCAGGCACCGCATCGGCCGCGCGCGCATTGGCTTGGCTGGGACGGTCGCATACTGCGCTGGCGCCTCGAAACGCCAGAGCCCGTCGCCTACGAACTGCGCCTCGATGGCGTCGTCTTCCAGCGATTCGAGGCCCGCATGAGCCCGAGTGCGAAGGGCAGGAGCCCGAGTGCCACGAAGGCCATGGATGGCCGAGAGGGGCCCGCGAAGGCCATGGCTGGCAGGGAGCGGCCATTTTCGAATACTCGCCGACCGGCAACGACACGCTGGAATTCAGCATCACGTCCAGCGCGGAGCAGACGCCGTTGGCGCCACCCTGGCGCGTACTCTTCGACGCCGCCGCAACGCTGGGCATCGACCAGTGGACGCAGGCTGCCCGCTTTCTTGCGCCGCTCGCTGGAACGCCGCAACTGCCGCAACGCTCCTGGACCGACCTGCCCGAGATTGCGATCGTCGTGCCGATCCACGACGCAGCCGTTAGCGTGAAGCGCTGCCTCGACGCGCTCGAGCGCTGGACGCCGCGCTCGGTGCGCTGGGTCCTCGTCGACGACGGCAGCAACGACCCGGCCATCACAGCCTTGCTCGCGCTGCACGCGCAGCGCAGCGGCGTGTCGGTCGAACGCCACGAACACAATCGCGGCTACACGCGCGCCGTCAACAGCGGCATCGCCGCGGCAGGAAACGCCGATGTCGTGCTGCTCAACAGCGATACCGAAGTTGGACCGCGCTGGCTCGAATCGCTGCGCCTGGCCGCCTACGGCGACGACACGATCGGCACGGTCACTGCCGTCTCCGACAACGCCGGCGCATTCAGTGTCCCGGAGCTCGAGCAGTACTGCCCGACTCCTTCACGTTGGGATTTGGCATCGGCGCAACGTGCCGTGCTACAGCAGGCCGGGCAGCGCTTTCCCGAACTGCCGACCGGCAACGGCTTTTGCCTGTACATCAAGCGCGCGGTCATCGACCGCATCGGCGCAATGGACGCCGAGGCGTTCCCCTCGGGCTACGGCGAGGAAAACGACTTCTGCCAGCGCGCGATCGCCGCCGGCTACCGCAACGTCATCGCCGGCAACGCGCTGGTGCGGCATGAACGCAGCGCGAGTTTCGGCGACGCGCGACGCGTCGCGCTCGGTACGCAGGGCATGGCCGTGCTGCGCGCACGCTACCCGCGCTACGAAGAGGATGTCGCGGCGACATTGCACAGCTTTGACCGGCGCGTGCTCGACTACCGCGTCCGCAGGACTTGGGCCGACAGCGATGGACATTACGCGGCGGCGCCGCCACGCAGACGCCTGCTGGTCGTCTCGCCGAATGATTCAGTCAATGTCGCGACTCGGTCGCCCATCTTTTCGGATTGCGAAGTATTCGTCATTACGCAAACACCGCACGGACGCCTGCGCTGGGTCGCGCCCGACGGTAGCGATCTCGATATCGGTGAGGCAGTGGCGGCCGGTGACGAGCGGATCCGTAGCTTGCTGGTCAGTCTCGCAATAGAAGGCGTTTACACCTCGGCGCCCGGCGAAATCTCCGTGCGCGTGGCCGCCTTGGCGGGTAGCGTGGGCATCCCGGTGCTATCGCCCTCCGCTCGAGGCTAAGTTCTGGGAAGGCAGCGACGCTTGCTGCGTCGCGTCGCAGTTCGTCGGTGTAATGCGTGAATTGCGTCGAAGCGTGCAGGATGCGCGCTCATCTTCTTCAACTGGTCGATGACCTTGCGATCGAGCGCTGACGCGTCATGATCAAGTCGGATACGTTTCGGCGAGCTCGCTTTACTGGCATTGCTGCTGTGGCGAGCACTGGGCGCGTTTTGGCTCGACGGTCAGCGACCGCCTGAACTCTCGCCGCCATCCCGAGAATTCTCCGCGGGCGGCATTGCGCGCAGGTCTGCCGGCGCATCGAATGGGAAATGACCGATCACGTCGGGGGTCGACTTGATCGAAGCAGGAGTTGCCTTGACAGGTGACTGCTCCGACCCGGGCTTCGTCTCTCGTCGCCGCAGATTTTCCCGACTGCTCGCCGCCGCAGGCGCCGGCGGACGAAAGTCAAGGCTCCCCAGTGCGTCCCGCCCTGTGCGGAAGTCTGCAGCGTAAATGCGGACCGCGGCGACATTCGGGGGCACCACCAGTTCGAATTGCGAGTCGCGTGCTTCATAGGTGGTGGACCGCACCGCCGATCCGTTCTCGTCGATCCAGTCCACCGTCACCGCGCCACCGAATCCGGATTCGGGCACGCGCACGCCAATGCGATCGGTCCAGCGATCCCGGTTGCGAACTATCTGCACGCGATCCTGCGGCAACTTGAGCACGAGTGCCGGATCGCCAAGCAGATTGTACATTTCCACCATCGTGTGGTCGGAAGTTCCCTTTTTCGCCGCCAGGATCGCATCGCCGATCGGGCGTCCGGGCTGCATCAATTCCTCAACAAGGGTTTTAGAGAAATTCAGGTTGGGCGCGTTGGTCCACGATGCAGCAAAGACCGCCACGGCACCACGATCGGGTTCACGCAGGAGGCGTTCACCGATCGAGTCCTCATTTGGGTTGTCGAAGGGCGCGGAAAAGCAGGTCATCGACAGCACCATCGGCAAACGCGCGCCGTTGCGCAAGTTGCTGACATCGTCGAGGGTGAACAAGTCATGATTCTTCTTGAAATCCGGTGGTCCTGTGCGCCAGATCAGACGTCCGCCGTGGCCGAGGAAGTGCACGAGCAGTTCACCGCTGTTGAGGCCTTCGCTGATCTCGGCCTGGCGCGCGACGTTGTCGGCCTCGGCCGGATTGCCGTAAATCTTCTCGGCAGTGAACCCTTTCTGGCCCAGTCCCACGGCAAGCTGGTCGGAGGCGGTCTGGAATGACGGGTACTCGTTGGCAATGAGCATCACGCGGTGCCGCCACGCACCGACGTTCGTGGCCGAGGCGTAGTCGATCGTCTTGCGAACGACTGCTTCGGCTTCCGCGGCCGTGACGACCGGGAAGCGGCCGATTGCCAGCGCAGGTTCGTGGTCCTTGCCGGCTGGGACGACGAATGGATTGTCGCTCGCGGACTGACCTTCGTCGGACGGATACTGCCAAGTCGGAATCAGGTTGCGATTCGCCGCCTGCGTTCCCGTGCCCTCGACGACGTCCGAGCGCTTGCTGAACGGCACACCCGTCTGCCGATTGAACGACTCCGGCTGCAATGACACCGGCTTGCCGGATTCGCGAATGTCGAAGCTTGCCGTTCCTACCAGCAACACATAGCGCGGCTTCACGCTCCAGTGCTCGCGGCCCCAGGCGATCAGGTCGCGGATCGCCGACGGGTGCACGATGCCATCGTTGAAGGCGTCATAAATCTGCGCGACATCGACTATGCCGACCTTGAGGCCGTTACGGCGATGGAATTCCGCGAGCGGCCGCACCGCGTCGATCAGGCTCGCGTGGCTTACGATCAGGTAATCGTAGCCGCCGCCGGGATTGTGCAGGTCGGCATCGGCGACGGCGCGCACGGCGGACGGCTTGCGTGGCGCCGAGCCGATCATCGGATAGAGGTCGACCCCCGCTGCCAGGTCAGCGAAACGCACACGCCTGTCCGCGCCGGCCGTCGCGACGCGCACGCTGCCGTCGGCGGCATACAATGAGATGACCGCGCCGGCCGCCGCACTCAGCTCGACGCTTGCCGATGCTTTGGCGCCCGTGGCGATCTGCAACGGTGCGACGCTTGCCGTGAGGTCGCCGCTGATCGGATAGGCGACCTCCAGCCAGTTGAACATCACCTGATCGATGATCGCTTCGCCTGCGCCACCCGGCCGGAACCGCTCGGGAATGCGCAGACTGAGCACGTTGCCGCGCGGCTTGAGCGCGGCACGGGGCAGTGCGATCTTCTTGCTCGTCTCAGCCCGGCCCTCCCAATTGAGAACCGTCGCCGGACGGCCATTGACTTGCACCTCGACCACGTGATCGAAGGGCTTGGCGCCTTCCTTGAACTGGACGATGTAGGAGATGCCACGAAAATCGAGCAGCATGTCGACCGTCGCGCCAGCTGCATCGGTTGCGGCGAGATCGGGCAGATCGAAATCAACCGTGAACGGCTTCGCGTCGACATGGGTCAGCTTTGCCCATTCCCAGATGTCCGGTTCGTCCCCCTGCTTCATCGTCTGCCGGTTCAGGCGGATCAGCTCATTCTGCTCTTCGAAATGCGCGCGGCGCACGAGACGCGCCGGACTGCCGACACCGCCAGTTGCGGCTCGCAGACGCGCGTGCGTCCCCGGCGCCGCAGACAAGATGTAGGCATTGTCCAGGGTATACGTATCGAACCAGCTCGACGGACCATGCAGCGCTTCCCCGACCCACTCGATGTGGGCGCCCGGCGCAAACTTCCCGTCGCGATCCCCGACCACACGCAGCGGCACTTCATGACCGCGCCACGACAGCGCCAGTTCATCGCTGCGGCAGTCGCCAAGATGGGGCTGGGCTGAAACGATATCCGCCTGATCGAGCGCGTAGACGCCCGCCTCGCGCAGCTCGATATGGGCGCTGCCGCTGCAAGCAAGGCTGGAGATCGGCACGACAAATGCCGGGATCGCCATAGCGATCCATGTAATCAGGCGAACTGGAGACATGCGATAAGAGACCTTGGGCGCAGGCGGCGCACAGGCCGTGACTTGACTGGTTGGCAAGCATAGTTGTTCGGCCGCCGCTTGACAAACCGCGGTCCGTACCGATCCCAACTGGAAGAACTACGAATGTCACAAAAAAAGCGAAGCAAGCCCTTGGATCTTGTTGTGAAATCTGTTGACCAGTAAGCCACTGAGCGCCAGCTCCACGCGTGCTACCATCCTCGCCCCTTCCGCCAGCGCACCCGTCATGAGCCGTCGCCGCGTCTACGTCGTGGGCGCCTACCTGCCGAACGGCGGGACCTTGATGGCGTACCATCTCGGCAGAATCCTCGAGGAGGAATTCGGCTTCGCGGCGATCGCAGTCGGCGTCGGCGAGGAGACGCCGGACCACGGCATCCACCGCTACGACCTGCGCATGCCGATCGTCGCGCTGGCGCAGATGGAGAGCGAGATCACGCGCGACGACGTGCTGATCGTCAACCCGAGTTTCTCCCGCCACCAGTTCGGCTGGCGGCTGCCGGGTTTCAAGATCAGCTATGTGCAGGGATTCAGCACCTATGCGTTGCTCGACAGAAGGCTCGATCACTACGTCTCGGTCAGCGAGTTCGTCAGCAACTTTCTGCACACGGTCTACGACCTTGACACGCGGATCATTCCGCCATTCGTCGATTTCGGGAATCTGCCGCCGCCGCGCCCGTGGGCCGAACGGCCGGAAACCGTGGTCATGCCCTATCGCAAGGGGATTCCCGAGATCTGGGAAGAGTCTTACCGGCATCTGCGCCGGATCCTCCAGGAGCGCGCGCCCCACATCACGCTGGCCGAACCTCTCGGTGAGAGCGCGCTGCCGCAGCACGATTTCATGGCACGCTTGGCCAGCGCCAGGTACTTGCTGACCTTGTCGGCTGCCGAAGGATTTGGCCTTGTCCCGCTCGAAGCGATGGCGATGGGTACGCTCGTCGTCGGCTACGACGGTTTTGGTGGCCGCCATTACATGCGACCGGGCGATAACTGCCTGGTGGTTCCGTATCCGCAAATCGAGCGTGTAGCGGAATTGCTTATCGATGCGGTCGACCATCCGGCACGCAGCGCCGCCCTGGCGCAGCAGGGCCACGAAGCCTCCCGGTCCTACAGCCGCGAAGCGTTCCGGCTGTCCTGGATCGAGGAGTTTTCCAAATTCTTCAAGCCTGCGGGCTGATCCGCATCGCGCTGCATGCGTGAGGCAAAGGCATCGCTCTCGTTCAGCGCTTCGAAAGCGCCAGCAGTCGCGACAGGCGCTCATCGACTCGATGCACCGCCAGAACGTCGAAGAAATCGCCACCCGCGGAAAGCGCCGGCAATTCCTCGACCGTAAAGTTGTCGTGAGCCGCATTGCGGTCGCCGATGTTCCGGAAAAAGCGGTAGCCGCACGTGCGCAGCAGACGATCCAGTTGTTCGACAGTTGAACCGTTGCGACGCATTAGTTGGTCGGCCACTTCGGCATAGATGATGGGCTGCCGTGAGAGCAGCTCCGGTGCGTCCCGCAGTGCGATTTCCTCGAATCCTTCCAGATCGATCTTGAGGACGCGCGGGAAGAAATGCGCTCGACACAGCGCATCCAGCGACATGACGGGTACCTGCACAGGACCTTCGGTTGTCTCAGGCAGGAAATAGGTTGCGCCGGTGTTGCCGTCCGGCGTGCGCGCAATGTAGCGGCGGTCCGGCAATGCGATCAATGCATTGACCGTCGTCACCGCAGCTGCAGGCGCAATGCGGCGCACGTTTCTTTCGAGCACGGTGAACGTTTCCGGCAATCCCTCGACTATGACGAGGCGCCCCCGTGGACCGATCTTCGTCGCCAACGGTATGGCGAACGAACCGATATGTCCGCCAAGGTCGATGACATCGTCCCCGGCATCGACCATGCTCAACAAAAATGCGACCTCGGGGCGCGTATGCGCGCCAAAGGCGATGATCTGGCTGGTGATGAGATCATCGGCGAACGCCTCGATGCGCCCGAAAATCGCCTCGACCTCGACGATATTCCTTTGCTCGGGATTGGGCATGGACGGCTGGAGGTCGCAGGCAGGTGCTTCGCCTCAGACTAGCACAGCCTCTTCGCGTCACGCCGCGAATCCACCATTGCCGAAGTACTAGGAGCGGCAGTAGCCGTCTATCCACGGCCCGGCAAACGCAAACATCAGCAGCAATGACGCAAGCAGCGCGCCGGCGAGGAGGCGCGTGCGCGACAGGCTTGTGTTGGGGTGTGTGGTGTACGCCAGCGCCAGTGCGTCTGCGGCAAATCCGCAGAACACCGCAGTGATCGGCAACACGTAGCGCGAGATTGCGAGTAGCCCGAGGTAAAGGGCAAGCTGATAGCCGACGAGCGCGAGCAACAACCACAATCCGACCCGTCGCCAGTTGCGCTGCATGCACACGCCAAACGCGAATCCGGCCAGGATCAGCGCGTGAAACAGATGCGAACTCCAGCGCACGACCAGGGCTGCCCAGCGCGGAGTCTCCCGATAAGCGCCGAGATAACCGGCGCACGCCGGACCCGGAAGCTGCGTCAATAGAAGTGTCTTGCTTTCGAACAGGCGGAAATACTGTTTGCTCAGCTGCTGCCAGAGCACCGTCGGCAGCCCTTCCGACTGCAATCTCTCATCGACCTGCCGCCACGCCCACGCGTTGCGCTCATCGGGCGTCCTGCCGCTGCTCATGTAGTCCTCCCATGGATGCCACTCCCCGAGCGAGATGTAGTCGTTGCGTTGTGGAACGCCCAGTCCGAGCAGCAGATTGATGACCGAACTGTCCGCTACGGCCCAGTGGCCGGTGTTGCGGTGGCCAGCCAGGACGGCCGGCGCGGTCGTTAGCGAGAGTGCGATAGCGAACAGCGCAGCCGGGCGCCAGTTCACTTGTATCGGCCGCCACCGACGGACGAAGCACAGAAGCAGTAGGGGCCAGTATCCCGTCAGCAAGCTCTTGAACGAGAGCGCCAAGCCGATGGAGACACCGGCTACGACAGCAGAAATGTTTCCGACGGCCCGCGCCAGCAGCAGGTCGAGCGCCACCAGCAGCAGGAACAGGTGCGTCACTTCCGGCCACAGGTAGTGCGCATATGCAGCGTTGCTCGGAGCGAGCACGAACAAGACGGCCGCGATCGTGGCCGCCACTGAGTTACCGCTGATGCGTTTCCACAAATCCCGGACCAGTAGCGCGCAGCCGAAGAACAGCAGCGTCTGCACGATTTGGACAGCGAGCACGGAATCGCCGCCGAGTGTCAGCACGGACGCGATGAAAAGTGGCTGCGCCGGCGGCCAGATGTCGCTGGGGTGCCATGGCCCGCCGGCAAGAATGTCGTGCGCCGTGTTCCAGTAGCGTACTTCGTCGCCGACGAGTTGCTTGGCGCCGCCTTGGTAATACAGCCACCAAAGCATCGCCTGCTGCGCAATCAAACACACGGCCAGCAGGCATAGCCAGATCGCGCGCGGAACGCGCGGCAGGAGCCGCCGATTGGGCTCCTCGCCCTGGACCGGTGAATTCATGCTCGCAAGAATTCAACATTTCCGCCAACGACGCAACCCGGCGTGCAGGCGTCATCGATTCGCTACGTGAGCTCGACAGCTCCGAGCCGGCGGGGAAGCAATCCGGTTTGGCGAGGTCTCACCGACGGCTCGCTCTATGGCGGCGTGCCGAAACGGAGAGCGATGGTGGATGCGCCAGCTGATCGCGCAACGCGAACCGGCGCCTGCGCGAAATCGGTGGCGGGCCTGGGCTTACTTCATCACGCCCGGCAGCAGCGACTGCCAGCGCAATGAGGAGCGCACTTTGTGCGGTGCTGCCGGTGCGCCGCCGCTCTTGTCTTCATCGCCCGTGCTCGACGGCGTTGCGCTGTGAGTGTCCACCGCAACCTCGTCGGTGCCGACACGCGTCGCGCGGCGTACTGAAGTCGAGCTTGATGATGAGGAAGTCGTGCTGCTGCGCGCCGTCGCGGTCGAATCGGACTCGCTCATCGCCGCCGAGCCCGCCTCGGGACACCCGGAACGTGTGCCCGGATCAGCCGCCGCAACCGTAACCCCGCCAGAAGCACGCGGCAAGAAGTCTCCCGCACATGCGGCCGAACAGCCGAGCGCAAACAACAGTGCGGCGGAAACGATGGCTTGGATCCTGAGCATGACTACCTCCGTTGGGGCGTGGCGCGTGCAGCTCATTCCACACCCGATGATCGCATGTCCCGATCCGTACGGACCAGTGACTAATGGCCTATCGAGCAGCAATCGTGCCACGTCTTCTTGGTCTTAGGGATCAATCACTTGAATGACGCAGATGCCGGCCGACTGTCCGCCTGCGGACACTGCGGACACTGCTGCGAACAATACGAGTCAGCAGCGGCAAGCGGACACGCAATCGCTGCAACAGGCTGCAGCCGATCGTCTACCATTGCCGGATGAACCCACGCGTCCTGCTCGAGCAGCTGTCCGCGGAGGCGGCGGTTTCCGGCAGCGCGCTGGCCGCGCGGCTCGGCGTCACCCGCGCCGCGATCTGGAAGCAGGTCGAAGCGCTGCGCGCGTCCGGCGCGCCGATCGAGGCCGCGGCCGGCCGCGGCTATCGCCTGGGCTGGCCGATCGAATGGCTCGACGATGCGCGCATGATGGCCGAACTCGAGCCCGGGCAACGCTTGCGCATCGGAGACGTCGCCGTGCACTGGCAGCTCGATTCGACCAGCAGCGAACTGATGCGGCGTGCAACGCATGCCGACGGCGATCTGCTCGTCTGCTGCGCCGAGACGCAGTCCGCCGGACGCGGGCGCCGCGGCCGCGACTGGCGCTCGCCGCTCGGCGGAAACCTGTACTTCTCCCTGCTCAAACGTTTCGATCACGGCATGGGCGCTCTGACCGGCCTCAGCCTGGCCGTCGGCACCGCCGTAATCGCCGCGCTGGCCGATTGCGGCGTCGAGGGCGCAGGCCTGAAATGGCCGAATGACGTGCTCGCGCGCGGGCGCAAGCTCGCCGGCGTGCTGATCGAACTCGGCGGCGAATTCCTCGGCCCTTGCCATGCCGTCATCGGCATCGGCATCAATCTGCGCCTGCCGGCGGAGGTCGCCGCCACGATCGATCAGCCAGCAATCGACATCGCCGCCTTGACCGGCGCGCCGCCGCCGTCGCGCAACCAACTGGCCGGCCGCCTGCTGGCACGCCTGATCGAAACTCTCGACCGCTTCGGTGCGCAAGGTTTCGCGGCATTTGCCGGCGAATACGCGCGACACGACCTGTTGAGCGGCCAGCCGTTGCGCGTGCAGGACGCGAACGGAACCATCGATGGTACCGGCGCTGGCGTCGACGAGCGCGGTGCGTTGCGTGTGCGGCATGACGGCAAAGTGCGCAGCTACGACAGCGCCGAGGTTTCGGTGCGCGCGAGATGAAGCTGCTGATCGATGTCGGCAACACGCGTCTGAAGTGCGCGCTCTGGGACGGCGCCGTGCTGAGCGACATGGGCTCGGCGACGCATGCCGGGTCGATGGACAATGTGGATTTTGCGGCATTGTGGACTCAGCTCGCGGACACCTCGGCCATCTTCGTCGCCTCGGTGGCAGGCAGCGCACTCGAACAACGGCTCACGCAAAGCCTCACCCGGCGTTTCGGCATCGCACCGCGTTTCGTCGCCAGCGCAGCGAGCGCGTGCGGCGTGCGCAATGCCTATGCGCGGCCCGAACGCCTCGGCGTCGACCGTTTCCTCGGGCTGATCGCCCTGCATGCGCTCGAACGCGGCCCGTGCGTGCTGGCCGGTTGCGGCACTGCCTTGACGCTCGACGCGCTGGCCGCGGACGGCACGCACCTGGGCGGACTGATCAGCGCCAGCCCGGCGCTGACCATCGATGCCCTCACCGGCAGCACCGCGCGCCTGCAAGCCCCGCGGTCCGCTCGCGTTGTCGAACGGGCCGACGACACGGACGATGCCATCGAATCGGGCGCATGGCTCGCTGCCGTGGCGCTGATCGAGCGCTTCGTGGCGCGTGCGGCACTACCCTTGGGCGTCACGCCGGCGCTTGTGCTCACCGGCGGCGGCGCGGCGCGGCTGAGCGAACTGGTCGCACCGCCGCATCGCGTCGATGCCTCGCTCGTCCTGCGTGGGCTGGCGATCTACGCCGAGTCCTGCACTTCGATTCCGTGACACGATCAAAGCATCGCAGCGGCGATCGCCTGCTAGAATTGCGCATCCTTCAAGCGGCGGCCGTTCCGCCGGCGCATCGAAATCCATGTTTGTTCGCATGCTGCTCCTGCTGCTGCTCGCGCTGAATATCGGCGTCGGCTGCTGGCTGTACTTCGCTCCGGAGTCCGCCGCCACGCAATTGCCGGCGACCGATACCGGTGTGCCGAAGCTGGTCCTGCTCAGCGAACAGGAACCGACCACGGAATCGAATGCAGCCGAACTCGCCGCCGCACCCGAGTCGAGCGCGGACCTGCGCAACGATACCTGCGCCAGCATCGGGCCGTTTGCCACGCAAGCCGACATGCGCGGCGCAATCAACGCGCTCACGCCGCTTGTAAATCGCGTCCAGTACCGCGAAGCGCATGCGACCGAAACGCGCGGCTACTGGGTCTATCTGCCTGCCACGAGCAGCCGCGAACAGGCGCTGGGCATCGCGCGCCAGCTTTCCGCCAAGGGCGTGCGCGACTACTACGTCGTCACCGCCGGCGACCAGCAGAACACGATCTCGCTCGGCCTGTTCCGCGACCACGGCAATGCCGAGAAGCGCCGCAACGAAGTCGCCGCACTCGGCTTCAACCCGGAACTGGTCACACGCACTGAAGAACTCCCGGTCTACTGGGTCGACTTCGCCTCCGACCCGCAGCGCCACCTCGACTGGCGAACGCACGTCGCCCAGCGCGACCTGCGCGAAGAGCCGGTCGCCTGCTTCTGATCCGCCCGTCCGGCAGCCGGCGCCGGTTTGTGAGAAAATCGCTCTCTCCACGCCAGTGCCGGCATAGCTCAGTTGGTAGAGCAACTGATTTGTAATCAGTAGGTCGCGGGTTCGATTCCTGCTGCCGGCACCAATACAATTACCTTTTTTCCGCAGGACGGTGACACACGCGGTGATCTGAAGCTCGCCGACGTCAGGTCAGAGCACCACCTGCAGAAAGCGGTCGAGCAGCTGGCCCAACGGGACCATCGTCAATATGAGCGGCGCCACCGGCGCAAGTGTGATGACCGCCAGCTTTAGCAGCGTGTCCTTGCCGAATGGCACTAGGTTCATTTCCCGTACGACCTGAAAGCTGTTGCCCATGTCGGCGAGCGATTGGACGTCCGCGCTGCCGATCAGCGGTTCGTCGGCCGGCGCTCCGCCGCGCAACCATTTTTGATCGAAATCGCGCACGTAACGCAAGGCCAGTTCGCCATACTCCCTCGACCCTTCCCGCTTGGTGCTGGCCAGCAGCGGCATGAACACCAGTAACGGCGCGAGTACGGAAAACAGCATCACCGCCACCAGCGCGACGATTTCGATCTTGAAATCGATCAGCTTCGCGCCGGCATAGAAGATCCTGTTCGCCATCACGCCGGCCAGTAGTGCGCCCTGCCCCGCCAGCAACGGCGCAAAGGCATGCGGGAGATTCCCAAGAAAACCGAGGCCTCCGGCGCGGTCCGGATGCGTCGGCACGAGTTGCAGATCGATCCGCGACACCTGCCAGAGAAAACGTGCCCAGATGAACAGCCGGAAGTACCAGCGGGCGAGAATGAACTGGAAAACCGGCAAGCTGACCAGGCCAAACCACCAGCCGGCCCACGTCGGTCGTAGTTCTCCACTGAGCGATCTTCCATACCAGGTCGTCACGTCGATGGCCACCTGGCTGCGCCAGATGACGAAGACGCCGATGGTGTAAACGAACGCGATGAGCAGGACCTCCGCCGCGACCGAGTTGCGCAGGCGCATCGCCGCGGTGATGGCCGCGTCGAATTTTGCGCGCGCGTCGTCAGGTATCAGGCCGCGCTTGAGGAATCCCTTCACGACCACGCGCATGCGCTGGTGGACGATCAGCTCCGCGGCGATCAGCAGAGGCAGCGACAGCAGGAACCGCGCGTTCACATCGGCATCGAACAGGAACGGCAGTCTGACGCTGTCGCCCCACGCGCGGCCTTCGACAATCGAAAGCACGAGCAACGGCATCCAAGTCAGCAGTACGAAAAAGATTTCGCGGCGCCACACCAATTCCAGCACGTCGCCGGTCAGATGCGCGCGCCGCAGCAATTGGTACAGTGGCCCGCCCAGCACCAGCGAAAAGTCGGGCGGCTCCGGCGAGTGCAGTTGTGCAGAATCGGAGTTCATGGGTGTGGTTTGTTGTCTGCGGGCACCGTGGATGCGCGCGTGTTCGAGGCACGCATTTGTAATGCTCCATCTTGCATGACCGGACAGGCGATCTTGACGTCGCTCAAAACAGCTGCCATCCGGCGCACTGCTTGCGGACACGATCAACGATACACCGGTTCTGGGTGCCTGGCACACGCCCCCGTCGGTGTTGCCGAACAGCAAGACGTCGGTGAGCCGGATCATTTTTCCGATCAGGTCGTTTCCAGGATTCGCCTCACCTGTCGCTTTCGAGCGTCCCGGTGGTTCGACATCTTCCTGTCACAGAGCCGTTGTTTCAAGCGTTGTGCCGAATTGTGAAATATAGGTAAAAATAGATTTGTAATCAGGAGTCCGGGCTTCGAGTCCCTCTGCCGGTACCACGTTCTGGGCTGCGCACCTCGAAGAGTGCTGCGACTTTGCGCGCCTGCGGCCTATTGGACCAAGGCCCAATCGCGCATGGCACCGAGAGGCGTAGGCTTCGTTTCCCAATCTTGCGGACGTGGGCCCGCGCTTCGGAGAGGAACAATGAAGCACAAGTCGAAAGTTTGGACGGGGATTTTAGTGGGGGTACTCGGTGGTCTCGTGGCGTCGCCTTTGTTCGCCGTCGAGATCATCACGAAAGAAGATATCGTCAACAACGTCGTCAAGAAGGAACAACTGGTCAAGGTTGCGGACAACGCAATCCTCTTCCTCGATACGTCGTCCTCGACGAACGACGACTACGCGAATACAGGCAAACCGATCATCCAGGTCATGAAAACCGAGCTCAAGAACCGGATTGCCGGTTTTCCGGACCTCGGGCACAACGTCGGCATCTACACCTATACGGGCTGGACGGAAAATCTGCCGGTGCAGGTGTTCAACCGCGACAAGATCTCCGCGGCGCTGGATGCGATCCCGGACAAGGGCCGCGGACCGACGCCTCTGAAGATCGGACTGCAGAAGCTCGACCCGGTTCTCCAGTCGTTGAAGGGCCGGACGGCCGTCTTCGTGTTCTGGGACGGTGAATACACAGGAGCCGATCCGATCGACACGGCCAAGGCACTGGCCAAGAAGTACGACGCCTGCTTCTACGTGATCAGCAGCGCAAAGCCGAAAAGGGAAGCCGAGATGACGCACAATGTCCCGGCCCTCAACAACTGCTCACGCGTGATTCCGCTCGCCGATTTCTTCAACCATCCCGAATACACGACCGGCGCACTGTTTGACGTGAAGGTCACGGAACATGTCGTAACGACCACCTCGACCAAGATCACCGGGCTCAAGGTCGACCATATGAACTTCACGTTCAATGGCACCGAACTCGCTGCGAACGACAAGGCCGAGCTGGACAAGGTGGCCGAGTTCATGAAGGGACATCCGAAGTCGTATGCCGTCATCGCCGGATATACCGACGACGTCGGAACCAAGGACTACAACGAGGGCCTTTCCAAGAAACGCGCCGAGATGGTCGGAAGCTACCTGAAGGACACGAAGGGCATCGAAAGCGCCCGCATCGTGCTTTTCTGGTACGGGCTCACCAATCCGATCGTGCCCAACGACAGTCCTGAAAACCGGGCGAAGAATCGCCGCGTCGAGATCAACGTGGGACTTGGAGAATAATCTCAAGCTCCGCACGTAAGGGCAGGCAGATTCACGACAGCTGCCCGATCCGATACACCCTGCGAATCGAGAAACCCCGCCGAGTGCGGGGTTTCTTTTTTTCGGCTAGCCGTAAGCAATTCGCCCGTAAACGCATGAATGCTTTTGGTGATCATGCGTTGGCGCCGTCGCGCGAGGCCGATGCCCGTCAGCAGAGTTCGAGCAGCGACGCCCCGGGCGCCAAGCCGCGGAAACATCGACGCGGCTGGCGAACGAGCGCGCTGGCCTGTTAGGGTGCTGCACAAATGGAGCCAGCTTGAGCACGATCGAAGCGAGTTTGGGGCGCGATGGCGACAAAGCCGTCGCGGGCGACGTCGCGCGTCACCCGAGGGGTCTGTACTACCTCGCCTTTACCGAAGCGTGGGAGCGATTTTCCTACTACGGAATGACGGCGCTGCTCGCCCTGTTCATGGTGAATCAGCTGCTGCTGCCGGGACATGTCGAGCATATTGCAGGATTTGCGGGATTCCGCGCTGCACTCGAATCGCTCGTCGGTCCACTGTCGACGCAGGCACTCGCTTCGCAGATTTTCGGTCTCTACTCCGGGTTCGTCTACTTCACGCCGCTCCTCGGCGGCATCGTTGCCGACCGCTGGATCGGACAGCGCAATGCCGTCGTCATCGGGGCGCTGTCGATGAGCGCCGGTCATGTCGCCATGACTTTCGATGCATCATTCCTCCTGGCTCTGCTATTGCTCGTAGTCGGCTCCGGCTTCCTCAAGGGCAATATCTCTGCCCAGGTCGGCGCGCTCTATCCGCGCGACGACGAAGCGCGTCGCACACGTGGCTTCATTCTTTTCAGCACGGCCATCAATGTCGGTGCGGTTACGGGGCCGCTGCTATGCGGCTTGCTCGCGCAGGTTTACGGCTGGCACTACGGCTTCGGCATTGCGGCGGTCTTCATGCTCGTCGGCCTCGGCACGTATCTTTCCGGGTACCGCCACCTGCCGGCGCGTGTGGAACGGCAAAGCTACGAGGGCGTTCGGCTCAGCGCGGGTGATCGGCGCATCGTCGTTGCGCTGATCATTGTCATGATCATTACCGTGTTCCAGTCGACCTCGTTCTACCAGATCTTCAACGTGATGCCGATCTTCATCCAGCAGCACGTGGCGCCCGAAATCGGCGGATTGCGCGTGCCGATTCCGTGGTACCAGTCCATCAATGCGATTTTCAGCATCGTCGGCGTGCCGATGCTGTTCTGGCTCTGGGGCCGCCAGGCCAGGCGTGGTCGCGAGCCCGACGAACTCGGCAAGATCGGCATCGGCGCGTGGATCGCGGCTGCCAGCAACCTGATATTGGTTGCCGCAACTCTTGCCTACGACGGCGCGCCGATTCACCCGATCTTCCCGCTTCTCTACAGCGCCGGACTGGGGATCTCGTTCCTCTATTATTGGCCGACGCTGCTCGCGCTGGTCTCGCGCACGGCGCCGGCCAAGGTGAACGCCACGCTGATGGGGTTTGCCTTCATGAGCCTGTTCGTTTCGAACAATCTCATCGGCTGGATCGGCGGCTTCTACGGCAGCATGCAACCTGCCGCGTTCTGGGCAATGCATGCGGCAATCGGCGCTGGCGGTGGTCTTCTTGTCCTGTCGTTCGGTCGACGCCTGAGTCGCGTGCTTCGGCCAGAGTAAGAGGCCCCGAGCGGAGGAGCGCTTATTTCGCCGGCGCGTCGCGCAACTCGCGACGCAGAATCTTGCCGACCGGCGACTTCGGCAAGGCATCGCGGAATTCGATCACCTTCGGCTGCTTGTAACCGGTCAGCAGCTTGCGGCAGTGTGCACGCAGGTCGCTCTCGCTGAGCGCCGGATCCTTGCGCACGACGACCAGACGCACGGCCTCGCCGCACTTCTCGTCGGGCACGCCGACGGCTGCGGCCTCGAGTACGCCGGGATGCATCGCGACCACGTCTTCGATCTCGTTGGGAAAGACGTTGAAGCCGGAGACCAGGATCACGTCCTTGCGGCGATCGAGGATGTAGTAGTAACCCTGCTCGTCGCACCGCGCGATGTCGCCGGTACGAAACCAGCCGCCTTCGAAAAACGCGCGCCGGGTCTCCTCCGGTTGCTGCCAGTAGCCGCTGGTCACGTGTGGGCCGCGCGCGCACAACTCGCCGGCCTCGCCGGCGGCGACCGGGTTGCCGTGCTCGTCGCGCAGGCTGATTTCGACTTCGGCGAGCGGCAAGCCGATCGAGCCCAACGGATTTGGCGCGTCCCAGCGGTTGTAGGTGATAGCCGAGCTTGTCTCCGACAGCCCGTAACCTTCGGCCACGTCGCGCCCGGTCACCGCCTTCCAACGTTCGGCAGTGGCGCGGCGCAGGGCGGTGCCGCCCTGGACGCAAAGTTTCAGCCTGGAAAAATCCAGGCGAGCAAAATCGGGCGAATTCAGCAGCGCGTCGTAGAGCGTGTTGACGCCGCCGAACAGCGACGGCTTTACCTTGTCGAACGTTGCAACGAGCGCGGGCGTGTCGCGCGCATTGCCGATCAACACCGAGTGGAAGCCATGCGTCATGCAATAGAGGACATTCGAATAGGCGGCGATGTGATAGATCGGCAGACAGATGATCGCCTTGTCCACGGCGGGATCGAGTGCGTATCCAAAGCACTGTTCGGCGGATGCGACGTTGGCAATCAGCGCCCGATGCGACAGGAGCGCGCCCTTGGAGACGCCGGTGGTGCCACCGGTGTACTGCAGTTGCACGGTATCGTCGGCCTTGGCCTCGGAGCGCACACGCGGCAGGCTGCGGCCCTTCGCCATGGCCGTGGGCCAGCGCACTGCCCGCGGCAGATGAAACGGCGGGATCATCTTCTTCACGTGCTTGAGCGTCAGATCCACGACCAGCGATTTCGGCCAGCGCAACATGTCGCCGACGCGCGTGGTGATGACGTGCTTCAAAGTGGTGTCCGGCAGCGCCTCCGCCACCACGGCACCGAAGTTGTCGAGCACGATCAAGGCGGATGCGCCGGAATCGGCGAGCTGATGGCGCAACTCGCGCACGGTGTACAGGGGATTCACCGGCACCAGGATCAGGTCGGCACGCTGCACGGCGAGCAAGGCAACGGGATACTGCAGCACGTTCGGCAGCATGATCGCGACGCGCTCACCGGCCGTCAGCCCCAGTCCGTTGCGCAGATACGCAGCGAGATCCGCGCTCAGACGATCGATGTCGCCAAAGCTCAGGGTGCAGTCGAGGCTGGTGAACGCCGGCCGTCGCGCGTGGCGCTCGCACGATGCAATCAGCATCTGCGGCAGGGTCTGGCCCTCATCCACGGCGTGGCTCGCGACATTCGGGAAATCGGCCTGCGCCAGTACCGAGCGCACGTTGCTCCCAAATGGCTTCATCGATCACATCCCCTGCTCACCGAGCACAACACAAGCGGGCGGGACAACGGTGCTTGCTCGCGCACGGGCCTCATGCTTAGGCTGGTCCTGCAGGTATGGGCGAGTATAACGAAGGTCCGCACTGCGGCGAGGTCGATGCAGCGCCGCATGATTGCGGCAATGAATGCGCTGTTGCCAAGGTAATCATGCTGCCAGGCGATGCTCGTAGTACGGCCGCTCGCGATCGTCGAGGATCTTCTGCATCGTCGCCAAGTCGCTTGACCCGGGATTGAGCCAGGCATCGACATTTTCCGGCTTGATCGGAATGATGCAGCGATCGTGGCCGGCGGCGGCGATCTCGGCGGGCGGCTCGTCGGTGATCGCGGCAAACGAGAGCAGGTCCGGCTCGCCCGGCGCTCGCCAGTGCGACCACAGGCAGGCGATCAGCATGTCCTGCGTCGGCCGCGGGCGGAATTCGAGGATGACGTTTTCTTCCTTCTCGCCCGCGGCGAGTTCGCGCCCTTCCATGCGATGCCGCGAGACGTTCTCGAAGAACGCGTTCGCAACCATGATGCCGTGGGACACGCCGAACTGTTCCTTCCAGAAGCCGCCGAGACTGTCGCGGCGCGCGTTGTAGGTGCCGGGAAACTTGATGTCGTAGAACGCGGGCTTGCCGGCCGGACGGCACTGGTAGCGCATCGGCTTGATCACGCGCCGGCCGTTCTCGACGACCATTACTGGCGCATACCAGCCGGGGAAAATGCGCGAGTCTTCATCGTTCAACTCGACGCGGTGGACGTCGGCCAGCTTGCCGAGCGCCCAGGCGATCTTGTCGGTCGCTATGCGTCTGCTTTCGACTGCCGCCTTCGTAGGTTTCGCCCGTAACGTGCGTTCCGCATCGGCAAGGCGCTTCTTCTGCTTGAACACTTCCTGTTCGAGTCTTGCGCTTTGTTGGGCGTCGAATTCATCGATCAACGCCTTGATCCTGCGCTCGGCATCGTTCTGCGGATCGGCGAACGCCGCATCCATCGCCTTGGCGATCTTGGCCTTGGCACTGGCTTGGCGGTCGAAGTACAGGCGCACGAAGTCTTCGAACGCGATGTCGGCGCCATACGCGCGCACGTACTTGCGGTAGTTTTGCCAGACTTGAGCGGAGTAGCACACGACCACGGCCTCATCGACAGCATGCGTCAACGATACCATCGGTACCGGCAGGCAGTCGCGCCTGCCGTCGGCGTACCGAACGCTGTTGCGCGTCAGTCGTCCGAGCGACCGCGAGCGCGTTTTCGGGCGCCTGCGGCCAGGCAAGCAATCACGAGCATGAACAGCAGCGCTTCCGCCAAACCATTGCCGCCGTCGGGAGCGTAACGAAATATCGTCTCGAGCCAAGTCATGACTGATCTCCTTCCGCCAAACCGTTTCCTTTGCCGATGCCTGTAGCAGGTGATCGCAGGTCTCTCTGCGTTATTCCCGCCCTAGATAGCCACCTGCCAGGCGCCGCGGCTGCGCGTGCCGGCGCGCAACAGTCGCTGCGATTCGTGGATCACCAGGTCGCCGACGATGACGTTCGGCAATCCGTTGCTGAACGTCGTCCATGATTTTCCGCTGTTGACGGTCTGGTAAACGCCGTGATCGGTCGACGCGAACAGGCGTTGCGCATCGTGCGGATCGATAGCGATCGCATTGACGGCGATATCCGGCAGATTGCCCGACCGATTCAACCAGCTCGCGCCCATGTCGTTGGAACGAAAGACGTGACCGGCGCCGAAGGTCGACACACTCACCCACAGGCTCGCACCGCTCAGGACGATATCGCTGATGAATCCCGTCGTCGGTGCGGTGAGCTCCGTCACTTCGGCGCTGCCCCAGCCGCCGTTGTCGCGCTCGATGCGGAACATGCGGCCGCTGACGGTGCCGGCGAACAGACGTCTGGACGTCGCAAACACGAGCGCGGAGCATTGATCGGCCTTGCCATTCGCTCGCGGCGGCAACGAAAGCTGAGACCAGCTCGCGCCGGAATCCGTCGAGACGAACACCGTGACTCCGGCGCGCGCCACGCGCACGCCGTCGACGGCCATGGGCGGATAGAACAATGCGTCGTAGTTGTCCGGAGCCGGCGGCGAAACATCTTTCCAGGTCGTCGGATCGGATACCGCGGCGCGCTCGATGCCGATGCCGTAGTACGAGTGATAGCACAGGCCATTGCTTTCATCCGTACCGCACGCACCGCCGTCGCCGAGCGCAATCTGGTCCCAGACCTGCAAGCCGGCGTGGCCGAGCGTGCCGTTGTCCTGCGTGCCGCCGATGATCCACGCCGGATCAGATTCAAGTTGCGACAGGAACTCGAACTCGGTGATCGCCAGGCCGAGATTCAGCGACTTCCAGGAATCGCCGCGGTCGGGCGAGCGGAACAGGCCTCCGTCGCAACACGCATAGACGACCTTCGGATCGCTCGGATCGAAGGCGACATGATGCTGATCCGGATGGATCGACGAGCCGGTCGGGCGCGACGAGATATCGAGCCACTGCCACTTGCCGGATGCCGAGCGCGTTCCGCGGTACAGGTCGATCGCACCCCAGAACACGATGCTCGAATTGTCCGGCGCGACGCCGAGGCACCAGTCGTACCACGCCTGGGAAAGATTGTTGGCGTCGGTGAACGCATCCGGAAACGATTCGGCGGCGAAGGACGACTGGGCCGAGCCGCGGCGCCACAAGTGGGCTACGGAATTGGCGTCCGCGGCCGCAACATAGACGATGTCGGGTTTCGACGGCGCATGACAAACCGCCATGCGCGCATAGCGCGTGTTGGCATTGACCCCCGCAAGGGCGACCGCGTGCCAGGTCGTTCCGCCATCGCTCGATCGCTTCAGTCCGGTCTCGGTCGCGGCCAGCACCTGATTGGATTTCTGCGGATGAAACGACACGTCCCAACACGTGTCGCTCACGCGCAACGTGCAGGTTGCGCCGCCATCCCTGGATTCGAACAAGCCGACAGTCGTGGCGATCAGCAAGTGCAGCGGGTTGCCCGGATCGATGGCCAGATCGAAGATCGCGCGTCCCGTCAGCGTGGCCGAAGGCACATGTTGCCAGGTCAATCCGCCATCGGCCGAACGCAGCAAACCCATGCCCATGGGACTCCAGTTGTTGCCTTCGCCGGTCCCTGCGTAAACGATGTTCGGCGAATTGGGCGCCGCGGCGAGCGCACCCATCGACAGCGTCGGCTGGTTGTCGGTGAGCGGCCGCCATGTCGCGCCCTGATCGATCGATCCCCACAGTCCGCCGCCGGCGGAAGCCAGCGTGATCCGGTCCGGATTGACCGGATCGACTATCACGCTGGCACAGCGTCCGGACACCGCCGGCTTGCTGCCCTTGCCTTTGCCGTAGGTCTGTCCATGCGGAATCGTCGACGGACCCATCGGTTGCCAGACCGGCAATTGCGCGCTCGCGGCAAATGTCGGCGTGAGCTCGCGTTTGCGTGCCAGCGCAGTCTTGTAGTGCGCGCGTGCGCGTGCGCTTTGCACCATCGCACCGCGCTTGTGCTGCGTCTGCTTGAGCCCGCGCTGCAGCTCGAAATACGCGAGGCGTCCGAACGCCTTGCCTGCCGGATAGCGTTTCTTCGCAGCGTGCGATGCCCTGCTGCGCAGCGAGTCACTCTTTCCCTTGCCATGATGTGGACGGCGCATGGAATCTCCCTCCCCTGGACGAGCGCGTCAACGCGTGGTGTCGCGCGATCCTCGTGTCGCCGGTTTCGCCGCCGCTTTCTTCGCTGCCTTCTTCGCGGGACGACGGGCCGGTGGCGGCACGTCGATGCCGCGTTCGATGGCGAACTGCCGGACGCGCTGGCCGGCTTTGCCGCCGTACGATTCGGACGCCGAGCCCTTGCCTTTCTCTTTGTCGTTCCGTGCTGTCATGGATTCGCTCCGGTTGTGACCACCCGCGCGTTTCCGATCGCCGCGGGCGACTGCAGCCTGAAGTATAGACCCGCCTGCACACAGCGGGAGCGCGAACGTCTGCGATCCCGCGCGCGGCGAACGTCCGCGACGTTGTTGAGGCACCCGGTTCAGACCGGCGCGCGCATGTCACCTTGCGCAGGATCAATCCATTTCGGGATCGATCCTCGACAGAATCAATGCTCGATCAGCAACAACCACGGCACACCGTTCTCGACCGGTATCAACAGATAGGTCAAACGAGCGGATTCGACGCGCCCGTCGACCAGCACCGGCGTACCTCCGGCGGCGGCGGCAAAATAACCGTCGTTGTGTCGCTCGGAAGCCGATTGCCATGCGAACTCGAGTACGTGCCGGTCGAGATCGGCCGTGCGCCACTCGGACCTCGCGGTCGCGCCACGGCTGTCGGTCGTCAGCGTGCGCAGTGCGATCTCCGTACCGAAGCGCGCAACCTGCAGCGTGAACAGCCGCTTGCCGTCCGCCGAGCGGCCGTTGGCGACCGCCACCGGCACGATGCCGAGACTGCCGAGCAGTCCGGGATCCACGCGCAGCTGCGCCGTGATGAAGCTCGCGCCGGCCGCGTTGACGTTGGCCACGATGGCCTGGCCGCCTTCGAAACCGTTGCGGAAGATGACGACCGTATCGGTATCGCTCGCCATGTTGTTTGCGAGCACCGGATCGGAACCGGACGTCAGCGTTGCCGATGCACTGTTGACGATCTGATCGGCGGCGCCCGCCGACTGCACCTGCGCCGAGAACATGTAGTCGGCCTTGCCGCCGACCGGCAGCGTCGCGGTGTCGTTGAGCGTGTTGCCGCTCCCGTTGTTGCAGGCCGCGCTGGCGCTCGGCGTGCAAGTCCATGCACCAGCGCCCAACTCGGTCGGCAACGCATCGCTGACGGTGGCAACGGCCGTGCTCGGCCCGGTCGGATTGGTGACCTCGATAACGTAATCGAGGACGTCGCCGACCTGCACGAAGCTGTGACTGTCACTGATCGTCAGCACCAGATCGGCTTGCACGCTCAATGTGTCGGTGTCGGTCTTGCTGTTGTTGGCCGGTGTCGGATCAGTCATACCGCCGGGTACGGCAACCATCGCCGTATTGCCGAGCGAACCGGTCGCCGACGGCGAGATCGTGCAACTCGCCGTGTAGGTGACGCTGCCGGCGACCGGCAGGCCGACCGTATCGTTGATGTTGCCCGCGCCAGACGCGGTGCACGTGCCGCTGCCCGAGCCGACGCATGTCCACGTGCATGTCAACGCAGCGGGGAACGTATCAGTGACACTCGAACCCGGCGCCGGACTTGGCCCGGCGTTCGCCGCCGCGATCGTGTAGGTCACCGAGCCGCCCGGCGTTGCCGTGGCCACGCCGTCGCTGTTCGCAATCGACAAATCGGCTAGCGGCGTCAACGTGTCGGTGTCGGTCGCGGTGTTATTGCCAGGTGTCGAATCGCTGACGGTCGCGGATGTCGCCACGGTCGCCGTGTTCACCAACGAACCGGTTGCCGCGGCGGAGATGTTGCAGCTTGCCGTGTAGGTGACGCTGCCGGTCTTCGGCAGATTGACGGTGTCATTGATATTGCCGGAGCCCGACGCGGTGCACGTGCCGCCGTTCGCGCCGACGCACGTCCACGTGCAGGTCAACGAGGCCGGGAATGTATCGGACACGTTCGAGCCGGGTGCTGCGCTTGGCCCGCTGCTGTTCGTCGCAGTGATCGTGTACGTCACCGAACCGCCCGGGGTTGCCGAGGTGACGCCGTCGGTATTCGTGATGCCGAGATTGGCCTGCGGCGTAAGCGTGTCGGAGTCCGGCGCGCTGTTGTTGCCCGGCGTCGGATCGGTGACGGTTGCGGATGGCGCCACGGTCGCCGTGTTCACCAACGAACCAGTTGCTGCTGCGGAGATGTTGCAGCTTGCCGTGTACGTGACGATTCCCGTCTTCGGCAGATTGACGGTGTCATTGATATTGCCGGAGCCCGACGCGGTGCACGTGCCGCCGTTCGCGCCGACGCACGTCCACGTACAGGTTAGTGGCGCCGGGAATGTGTCGGTCACATTCGACCCCGGTGCCGCGCTCGGCCCGCTGCTGTTCGTCGCGGTGATCGTGTATGTCACCGAACCGCCCGGTGTTGCCGAGGTCACGCCGTCCGTGTTCGTGATGCCGAGGTTGGCCTGCGGCGATAGCGCATCTGTATCGGTCGCGCTGTTGTTGCCGGTATCTGAATCGGTCACTCCAGCCGCGGCCGCGACAGTCGCAGTGTTTGCCAGCGAACCAATCGCCGACGGCGAAATCGAGCAGTTCGCCGCATACGTGACGCTGCCTCCGTTCGGCAGGTTCACCGTGTCATTGATATTGCCCGAACCCGATGCCGTGCACGATCCGCCGCCGGCGCCGCCGCAGGTCCAGCTGCAAGTCAGCGATGCAGGGAACGTGTCGCTCACGTTGGAACCCGGCGCCGCACCCGGGCCGGCGTTCGAAGCCGTGATCGTATAACTCACCGAACCACCCGGGGTCGCCGTGGTCACCCCATCGCTGTTTGAGATCGAGAGGTTGGCAGCGACTCCATTCGAATAGCAGACCGTTGTGTCACTGAGGGATGGCGTTAGGGCATTGTTGGTCGTCGACAGGAAGGCTCGATATTTCAGGTAGCGATTGCCGTTGAACTGGCTCAGCGAACCACCGCTGGTCGTGTAGAACGTTGCTGCGGTTCCGTCTGGACCGATGAAGTTGAACGGCCCGAACTGTGAATTGCTGCCCGCGGCCTGAAAGCGCAGCAAGGTATTGGCTGGAGTCGTCGCGGTCCACGATAGCGTCGACCAGCTCGGCACGAGTCCAACCGCCGGATCACTGTCCTTCAATGAGGAGATCAAATCGCCGGGGGTCAGGAATACCGTCTTGATGTACGTCTTGAAACCAATGTCGGTTGTCGTCCCGACCCACGCAGAGCCGCTGTTGGAAGATGTGACTTGCCGTCCTGCCGTATAGGCATTGCCACTGCTGACAACGTAGGCGTAGGTTCCCGCGGAGGGATTGGAGGCCGCCCGAACAACAATCGCGTACTGAGTTCCTGCCGTTACGTTTGCCGGAGAAGCAAACACCGCACTCAAGTAAGCGGCAGCACCGCTCGAGGTCCCGGGGATGGTCGTGGTTGCAATGTCGGCGCCAGTGGGCAGGTTGCTGCTCGTGTTGCGGATCGAAACCGTGATATTCGGGCTCGTCCCCGTACACGCAGAACAGAATAGATTGACGTCGACCTGTGAAAGCAAGCCGGTGGCACCGGCCGTGAATGTTTCTCCAAACCAGGAAGTCGAGTCGAAGGCAGGACCGCTATTGGTGACCGAGGTATTCTGCTGATCGATGTTGGCGGGCCTGAGCAGCCTGACATCACCTGGGCTGGTGGTGAGATCGAGATTGGTTGGAATTCCCTTCTGGAGGTCAGCCTGTGTCGTATCGACAGGGCACGCGCTGGCCGGCGCAGTGGCTAGCGCGAAATCCTGCATCGTGGTCCCGCCGCTGCCGACGACGAGATTCGACACCGTGCCGGTGACGAAGCCGGCAGCGCTTGCCGAAAGCGATGGATACGTGCCGGCAGGAATGCCGCTGAACGTAAAGGCGCCGCTGCCGTTCGTAGCAGTCGTGCGGCTGCCGAGGGAGACGGTCGCTCCGGAAATTGGCGCGCCGCCGGCAGTTGCCGTGACCGTGCCTTGCACGGTCCCGCTCGCAATCGTCGTGCACGAGGGATACTTGAATGCCCCGATGCGCGTCAGCCAGTTGAGGCCATTCACAGCGAAGTATTCGTTCGACATCCAGAATGTGCAGCCGTCCGGGTCGAGCGACATCGAACTGTAGTCGCCCCAGCGCACGCAGGTTCCCGGGCCGCACGTACCGGATTGCGATCCGGTGCCTTCGATCAGCGAGGTCTCTGTCTGCGAAATCGTGTTGGCCGCATCGCCCGCCAGGCGCCCGGCATATCGAATCGCTGGATTGAGCGATGCGCTCGACGCGCTGTAGCCGAGCGCCATGTTGCCGGCGCGGTCGACGGCGACGCTCGGCATGAAGCGATGAACCGTCGCATCAGGGCTCCACGTGAAGGCCTGCGTCGCGTTCGACTCGACCGTGCCACCGGTCACCTTGACCTGGTAGTAGCGCACGGCCGCCTGCGCCGACGTCGCCCCCGACGCGCCGACCGTGTGACTGTCCCACAGCGATTCGACACCGCCGATATTCGTGTACTGGTTCTGCACCATCAAGCGGAAATACAGGGTGTCGAGGTTGTTGGCCGGCGACGGTACCAGCGAACTCGGATTAAGCGCGGTGCCGGTATTAAATTGGCTCCAATTCGTCGACGTCAGCGAAATGAAAGGACCGGTCAGCGTAGAAGTCGAGATGCTGTTCCAGTCGACGTGGAACTTGTAAACACTTACGGCATTGAGGAACTGGGCGACGACCGCGAAGTAGTTCGGGCTGCCGGCGGGCGGCGTGCCGGTCTGCAGGCGTGCGTTGGCCGGCAGGATCGTGAACTCCGCCGACGGGGCATCGAAGGTGACGACCTGCACGGACGGCGCGCCGGCATACATCTGCGCCTTGTTGAGCGCGTACAGGCGCGGGTTGAAAAACGCGTTCAGCGCATCGTTGAACAGATTCACCGACATGTAGATGCCGTCGGGCCACACGCCGAGCTTCGGATAGTCGCCGAGACCGCCGGTGGTGTTGATCGAATAAAAGTTCCAGCCGCCGGAGACCGGATCACCGCTCTTGGAAACGGCGAAACACTGGAATACGCCCGGCGGATCGATGACACCACCGGCATTGGTCTGGAACGCGAAATCCGAAATGACCCAGCGGTCCTCGAACGAGTCGTAGAGCACGACCGGATCGCCGTCGTTGCTGGTGTCGCACAGGTTGCCGAAGGCGCCCTGGCTCATCAGCGCATTGAACGTGAAGGCGGCGACGCGCGTGCCGGTGCTCTTGTCGTAGATTCCGATCGACGTGTTGACGGTCTCGATGAAATACGTCGGGCCGACATCGCCGTTCGTGTCCGGCGGGTGCCCGGCGCCCCAGTTGGCGAAGTCGAGTCCAAGAAAGCTCGCCGACGGCGAAGGTGCGGGCGCGCTCGGTGCCGTGATCGGAAACCTCGGCGGCGGAATGCTGCCCGGCAGTTCGATCGGCTCGATTTCGGGCGGCTCGGGTTCAATGCGTTCGTGCTTGCTGACCTGTCCGGGCGGCAGGTTGCGCAGGTCGATCGACGTGCTGCCGGCGCGCTTCATCGAAAGCTCGGTCGGCTTGCCGTGCGAAACAGGATGCGGCGGCGCGGCGGGACCATCCGTGGAAACCTGCGCCTGCGCGGCACTCGTGACGATGCACGAAGACACGACAAGCAAAGCCGACAATAGACGTTTCATCCTGCTCCCTGGGAAAGATGTGTTGTGGCGACGGATACCATGGCGGCAACGGCGCAAGGACAGCCGGCAACGCAAGGTCCGCGACTATACTGAAGCGAACATCAATAGTCTGTCTGCAAATAGTCACCTGACCGCGCGCCGCAAAATGCGCGGCAAATCGCATTTTTGCCCTACAGGTCAGGCAACGACAATACCGTTGCGTCCGGCGGCTTTGGCCCGGTACAGCGCCTGATCGGCGATCTTGAGCACCTCGTCCGGCGTTCGCGCGACGGCGTCGCGTTCGGCCAGGCCGATGCTGATCGTCACGCGAACGTCGCTGGCTTCGTCGCGCCGCACCGCCTGTGTACGTCGGCGCGGATTCGGCACCGAACGGATGTGCACGCGCGCCTGCTCGACGCGTTTGCGTGCCGCTTCACAGGCTTCGGCGGCGCGCGCATGCGCACTGCCGAACAACACGCAGAATTCCTCGCCGCCGAATCGGAACGCGCGGCCGCCGCGTATCGTACGGAGCTGCGTCGCGACGGCCTTGAGCACGAGATCGCCGGCGGCATGCCCATGCGTGTCGTTGAAGCGCTTGAAGTGATCGATGTCGACCATCGCAACGGCGTAGTCTCCGGACAGGCGCGCGAGCGCCTCATCGAGCGCGCGCCGGTTCGGCAAGCCGGACAAGGTATCGATGAAGGCCATGCGGAACGACGCATAGAGCACGGCCAGTACGGCGACGGCGCCGGCCGCCGCCAGCGCGAGCGTGGCCGAACCATTGCGCGCCGCCGGCGAAACAGCGAACGCAGTGCAGAGCAGCACGGCGGCAAGTCCGCCCTCCATCGGTCCACCGCGCAACACGAGGCGCAGCACGCACAGTCCGGCAGCGACGACGACCAGGATCGCAGCGCTCGCGCTCGCCCCCCACGGCAGCGCACCCAGCGGCAGCGCAGCGTGCAGCGACGACCAGACATGCGGCGGCGCCGCGAAAGTCAGCCACACCGCAACCGATGTCGCGAACAGCAGGAGCAGATTGCGGCGCGCCAGCAGGCCACGCTCGGGTATCGCCGCCCCTGCGAACAGAAGCCATGGCGCGAACATGAGCGCAGCATCCTGGCGTCCCGCAATCAGCGCTGGATAACCGGCCAGGGCCGCGGCCGCCAATGTGATCACCAGCAGCACCAAGACGGCGCGGTTGCGCCGGAACGCCAGCGCGAGCAGCAAGGCGACCAGATTTGCCAGTGGCGCGACCAGGGGTGGCAAGGATTCGATCACGGCGCCCAGCTTTCCTGTTCGCGCGAAGCCGCGCGCTGCGCGTCATTCGTTCGATCTTGAAGCCGATCCGGACTTGCGCGACGCGGACATTGCGCAGTCGTGGTGCAGGCCTTGGCCCGCTCCGCGGCACCGATTTCATCGTCGGCGTGATGCGTTCCCATCGAAAACACCTTGCCACAAGAGTTCGCAGCTTACCGTGACGGGCAGCCGGCTCAAAAACTGCGACCGCCGCCTCGAACAATGCGCGACTGGCTGCCGCTTGCAATTAATTATATATTTAATTATAACTCGTGCATGCTGCGAAGAGCGCCTGTCAAAAACGCACGCAAACCGCGCCGCCCGGGCCGGCCGAAAGCCGACGTCGCGGACCTGCGCGAGCGCGTGCTCGACGCGGCCATGGCCTGCTTCGCAAAACACGGCATCGGGGCCACGCCGTTGCGCGCCATCGCCCAGGCCGCACAGGTCACGCCGGCGCTGCTGCACTACTACTTCGGCAGCAAGCCGTCGCTGGTCGAGGCGCTGATCGCCGAGCGCCTGATGCCGGTGGTCGGCGAGATGCGTGCGCAGTTGCAACACGCCGAGGACGACAATGCCGCCCTGATTGCCGGCTTCGTCAACACGCTCTTCGCGCTGATCGAGCGCCATCCGTGGTTTCCGGCGCTGTGGGCGCGCGAGGTGATGAACGACGGCGGCGCACTGCGCGAGCTGATCGTCACGCGCATCGCGCCGCAGATTCCGCTGCAGTTCGAGCGCCGCTTTCGTGGCGCACAGCAGCGCGGAGAGTTGAACCCTGATCTGGATTCGCGCCTGCTCGTCGTCTCGCTGATCGGGCTGACCCTGTTCCTGGCCGCGAGCGCGCCGATTTGGCGACGCGTCTTCCAGGCCGAGGATATCGACATCGATACGCTGCGCCGGCACACACTGGCGTTACTCGATCGCGGCATCAGCAACAACTGAGCGAGCTGCCTCCATGAGAAAATGTATACTTCTGACAATGTTGCCGACACTGCTGGCCGGCTGCAATCACCGCAGCGCGCCGCCGCCGCTGCTCGGCACGCTCGAGTGGGACCGCATCGCCGTGACGGCCGAAGTCTCCGAGCCGATCACGCAGATCCTGGTCAAGGAAGGCGATCACGTCGACGCGGACCAGTTGCTGATGACGCTCGATCCGCGCCGCACGCAGGCTCAGCTCGACGCGGCGCGCGCCGACGAGCAACGCCAGTCGGCCGCGCTCGACGAATTGCGTCACGGCGCGCGCATCGAAACGATCGATGCCTCGCGCGCTGCGCTGGCGCGCGCGCAAGCCACGGCGGCGAACGCGCGCCTCGTGCGCGAACGTGCCAGCCGCGGGGCAAAGGAAGGGGCTCAAGCCCAGGCCGATCTCGACAATGCGAACGCGGCGCTGCGCCAGGCCGATGCCGACGCGAACGCGGCGAAGGCGAACCTGGACGAACTGCTGCACGGCACGCGGGCGGAAGACCTCGCCCAGGGCGAAGCGCAACTGGCGCAGGCCCGGGCGAATCTTGCGCAGTTGTCGGTGACGCTCGAACGCCTGAGCGTGCGCGCGCCGCGCGCCGGCCGCGTCGACACGCTGCCGTTCAAGCTCGGCGATCGTCCGCCGCAGGGCGCAGGCATAGTCAGCTTCCTGGTCGGTGACGCGCCGTATGCGCGCGTGTTCGTGCCGGAAACACAACGCGTCGGCATCAAGCAGGGGTCGCGCTTCAACATCAAGGTCGAAGGTATCGAGCACGCGTTCACCGCCACCGCGCTGCGCATTGCCAGCGAAGCGAGCTTCACGCCGTACTACGCGCTCACCGGCGATGACGCCAGCCGCCTGGTCTACCGCGCCGAACTTGGACTCGACGGTGCCCAGGCGCGGGACCTGCCGGCGGGCGTGCCGTGCCAGGCAACACCGCAATGAACCTGCCTCAGAACTACTGCGCTCGACAGGTTGCGCGCCTTCGCTCGCTACGTTTTGAGACAGGTTCATCCTTTCGTTACGGCTCCGCAGTCTGCGTGACGACATGAGTGCGGTGGTGCAACCTAATGGCCGGGCCCGCACGCAAGATGTCAGTGAAGTGGCGATTCGCGCGCGTGGCCTGACCAAGCGCTTCGGCAACGTCGTCGCGGTCGACAAACTCGACCTCAACGTCGACCGCGCGCAGGTGTACGGCTTCCTCGGCCCGAACGGTTCCGGCAAATCGACGACGATCCGCATGCTCTGCGGTCTGCTGCTGCCGACCGCGGGCGACATCGAAGTGCTCGGCTACCGGATTCCCGAGCAGGCCGAAATGCTCAAGCGCCGCATCGGCTACATGACGCAGAGGTTTTCGCTGTACGAGGACCTGACCGTGAACGAAAACCTCGACTTCGTCGCCGCCGTGCACGAGTTCGACCGCGCGCGCGCGCGCAAGCGCATCGCCGAACTGTTCGAACGCTACTGGCTCGGCGACCTCGGTGATCGACTCGCCGGCACGCTGTCGGGCGGACAGAAGCAGCGCCTGGCACTCGCGGCGTCCGTGCTGCACAAGCCCGACCTGCTGCTGCTCGACGAGCCGACCAGCGCAGTCGATCCGCAATCACGGCGCGAGTTCTGGGATTCTCTGTTCGATCTCGTCGACGTTGGCACGACGATCCTCGTGTCGACGCATCTGATGGACGAAGCCGAGCGCTGCCATCGCCTGGCGATTCTCGATCATGGCAAGCTCGTTGCCGATGGCAGTCCGCGCGAGCTGATGGACGCGCTGCCCGGCGCCGCGCTGCTGGTCGAATGCGCGGCTCCGCGCAAGGCGCAGGCTGCGCTCACCGGCTTCGCCGACGTCGTCGCGCTGGCGCAGATCGGCGCGAATCTGCGCGTGCTGACACGCGGTGGCGACAACACGCGCGACGCCATCGCACGACACCTGCACGATGCAGGCATCGAGGCGCGTGTCGAGCCGACTTCGCCGAATCTGGAGGACGTGTTCGTCGCCGCAACCAAGCGCGTATCGCGTAACGCGCCCGCAGCGGAAGCTCCCGCATGAACCTGCGCCGGCTGCTCTCGATCGTGATCAAGGAGCTGCGCCAGCTGCGCCGCGACCGCCTCACGTTCGCCATGATCGTCGGTATTCCGACAATGCAGCTGCTGCTGTTCGGCTACGCGATCAACCTCGACATCCGCAATCTCGATGCCGCCGTGCTCGATCAGGCGCAGTCGGTGCACTCGCGCGAAGTCATCGCCGCGCTCGGCGAAACACACGTCATGAACTTCAAGTACCGGCTGACGGTGCCGCAGGACCTCGACGACCTGCTGCGCGCCGGCAAGATCAGCGCAGGTCTTGTCATTCCACCCGATTTCGAGCGCCGCCTGATCGTGCAGGACCGCGTGCCGATGCAGATCGTCGTCGACGGCTCGGATCAGGTGACGCAGCAGGCCGCACGCCAGCTCGCCGCGCTGCCGCTGGCTGGCGTCTTCAATCCGGGCGGTGGGAGCAACCCGAACCAGACCGCCGGCAATGTGGAAATTGTCAATTTCTACAATCCGCAGCGACTGGCGCCGGTGAATACCGTGCCGGGCCTGATCGGCGTGATCCTGACCATGACCATGGTGCTGTTCACGGCCATGGCGATCGTGCGCGAGCGTGAGCGCGGCAACCTCGAATTCCTGATCGCGACGCCGGTGTCGCCCGGCGAATTGACGATCGGCAAGGTGCTGCCGTTCGTCGGCATCGGCCTGATTCAGACCACGGTCGTGCTGCTGCTCGGCACGCTGATCTTCCACGTGCCGATCCGCGGCACGCTGTTCGACGTCTATGCCAGCGCGCTGGTCTTCATCATCGCGTCGCTGTCGCTTGGCGTGTTCATCTCGACGATGGCGCAGACCCAGTTCCAGTCGATGCAGCTCGCGTTTTTCAACTTCCTGCCGCAGATCCTGCTGTCGGGCTTCATGTTCCCGTACGCGGGCATGCCGTGGCCGGCGCAGTGGCTCGCGGAAATTTTTCCGATGACGCACTTCGTGCGCCTGATACGCGGCATCATGCTGCGCGGCGCCGGATTGTCCGACCTGTGGCCGGAACTCGTCTCGCTCGGCGTCTTCACCGTGGTCGTGCTCGGCTTTGCCGTGATGCGCACGAGCAAGCGCCTGGACTGATCAGACGGGCAGACGCCCGATCGCCACGCGTGTTTCGTCGCGCAGCCGCGCGACCAGTTCCGCGGCCGTCTGCCGGCGTGCCAGGCGCACGCCCTGCCCGGCCCACAGCGAAAGGAATTCCGCACGGCCTTGTGTCGCGGCCGCACCGCGCAGCGCGCGCGTCAGGGCGTTCTGCATCGGGAACGGCGCGATCGCGTCGCCGGCCTGGTCGATTTCGGTCATGAAGCGATTGACGATACCGCGCGCCGGCCGCCCGGAAAAAGCGCGCGTGACGTGCGTATCCGTTTCATCCGCGCGCAGGATCGCGTCTTTGTAGACTTCGGCCACGCCGGCTTCGGCGCAGGTGAGGAAAGCCGTGCCGAGTTGCACCGCACCGGCGCCGAGCGCGAGCGCCGCGGCGACGCCGCGGCCGTCCATGATGCCGCCGGAGGCGATCACAGGAACAGTCACGGCATCGACCACCTGCGGTACGAGCGCGATCGTGCCGACCTGCGCGGCGGCAAAGTCGCCGAGGAACGTGCCGCGATGACCGCCGGCTTCACTTCCCTGCACGACGATTGCATCGACGCCGGATTGCTCCAGCGCGATCGCCTCGGCCACAGTCGTCGCCGTGCCGATCAGTTTCACGCTGCGTGCCTTGGCCGAAGCGACGATGCCGGCCGGCAACAGGCCGAAAGTGAAGCTCAATACGGACGCGCCGGACTCGATTGCCGCGGCAGCCTGTTCGGCGAATGCATTCGCGCTCGGCGCCGTCGGCGTCGAGGGCGGCGGCAGTCCGAGTTGCGCGTAGTACGGAATCAGGTGTTCGATGACTGCATCGACGTTCGCATCGCGCGGCGGCGCGGTCGGCGCGAACAGGTTCATGCCGAACGGATGTGCAGTCAGCGCACGTACCGAGCGCGCGGTCGCCAGAATCTGTTCCGCCTCGAGATACGCCGCGCCGATGAACCCGAAAGCGCCGGCATTGCCGACAGCCGCGACGAGTTCCGGCGTGTCGCCGCCACCGGCCATCGGTGCCTGGATGATCGGCAGATCGCAGCCGAGTAATCGAGTGATGCCGGTTTGCATTGATGTAGCGGTTCGCGCAGAGCCGTCGGTTGTCGATGAGAGCCTTATGCACTCTACCAACAACAGACAAGCCGGAATCCTACCTCGGCGCCGCCGGCCGCGTGCCCAGATAAACGCCGCTTGCGGCGACGACGAATCCGGTGAGCTTGAGCAGGCTGAACTGCTCGCCGAAGAGCGCGAAGCTCAGTACTGCCGTGACGGGAGGAATCAGGAAGAAAAGCTGCGCAACGCGATTGGCCGCGCCGCGGCGCAGCAGGATGAACAGCAAGCCGAAGCCGCCGACCGAGTTGACGACGATCAGCCAGGCGACGCTTGCGTTCATGGCCGGCGAGAAATCCAGTTGCAAGCCTTCGTGCAATGCGAATGGCACGAGCACCAGTGTTGCGACCGCATGCTGCACGGTCAGGCCCAGCCGAGCATCGACGTTGCTCGCGTAGCGCTTCTGATACAGCGTGCCGAGGCTGATGCCGAAGAGGCCGAGGAGCAGCAGTAAGTACGCGCCAACCGAGGCGCCGCCGAAATGCAGCCGATCGGCAAGCACGAGCAGTACGCCGCCGAGACCGAGCGCGAGGCCGATCCACTGCCGTGCCGTCACGCGCTCGCCGAACCATGGCGCAAGCGCCGCGGTGACCAGCGGCATCGCACCGACCACCAACGCGGCGACTCCTATTTCCGCACCCCACTGCACGCCCAGATAGATGGCGCCGAATTGCACGGCCAGCGACAGCACGCCGACGACGCCGCTGTGCATGATCGCGCGCCAGCCCGGCAGGCCGACTCGCGCGAATGCGGCAAGCAGCGCGAAAGCGAGCGTGGCACCGGCAAAGCGCGCGACAAGCAGGTTGAACGCGCCGGCGTGGATCAGCGCGACTTTGCCAGCGACGTAGCCGGTCGACCACAGCACGACGAACGCCGCGCCGAGCGCCGACGTCGAGGAGATCGACTTCGGCAATGTGCCGGCCGGCTGGCGTGCTACGACCGCCGGCAAGGTTTTGGAATGGGAGCCATCCATCATGCAAACTCCGCGGCACCGGTACGGTGCTTCAGCCGCGGGCGTACTCTAGACCTGCAGCTATTTGCGATAAACTGGCAATCCGTCAAACCACTATTGCCAGTATTGCAATAATAGAGCTGCCATGAGCGACCGTCTGACCGAGATCGGGGCGTTCGTCGAGGTTGCGCGTCAGCGCAGCTTCGTGCGTGCCGCCGAAAATCTGCAAGTCAACGTCTCGGCCGTGAGCCGCGCGGTCGCCGCGCTGGAAACCCGCCTCGGCGTGCGCCTGCTCCAGCGCAGCACGCGTCGCGTGAATCTCACCGAGGCCGGTCGCACGCATCTGCCGCGCTGCGAAACGCTGCTAGACGAACTGGCTGCGGCCGAAGCCGCCGTCAGCGCGCGGCACAGTGCCGTGCAAGGTCTGCTGCGCGTCAGCGGACCGGGCGGCCTTGGCCTGACGCATCTGGTGCCGCTATTGCCGGAACTCCTGCGCCGGCATCCGCAGCTTGTGCTGGATTTCGAAATGTCGAACCGCTTCGTCGACCTGATCGAGGAGCAATACGATCTGGCGATCCGCATCGGCACGCTGCGAGACTCGCGGCTCGCCGCACGCCGGCTCGGCTCGAACCGCCGCGTGCTCGTTGCGGCACCTGCCTATCTGCGCGAACGCGCGCCGCCGAAGCATCCACGCGAACTGGCCGTCCACACCTGCCTGATCCTCACGCTCAGCGCACATGCCGAAAACTGGAATCTGGTCGACAAGGCGGCGCGCCACGCGGTGCGTGTGGACGGGCCGTTGCGCTCGAATCACGCACTGGCCGTGCGCGCGGCCTGCGTCAGCGGCCTGGGCATCGCACTGCTGCCGCGCTTCTCGATCATCGACGAACTCGCCAGTGGCCAGCTCGTGCATGTACTGCCGCGCTGGGCCACTGCCGAACAGGGCATCTACGCCGTGTATCCGTCGCACCGGCTGATTCCGGCCAAAGTGCGCGCGTTTGTCGACTTCCTCGAAGAAAAACTGCGCGAGGTGTAAAACCCCGCGCTCCCCACAACGCCGTTGCATGAGATGACAGCCCGTGCTGTCGCCGCAGCGCGCAGGCGCTGCGGCCACCTGCCGTCGAGGACTGGTCATGACTGCTCTTGCGTTGTCGCAACCCACCACCTTGCAATGGAACTGGCCGCGTGTCGGCGCACTGTCCGGCGCGCTGTCGCTGCACTTCATAGTGATCGTGCTTCTGCTCGTTCCACCGACGGCAATGCGCCTGCTGCGGCCGATGGTTCCGGACATCACGTACGCGCGCGTGCTCGATCCGCCAAAGCCGTTGGATGAGCCGCAACTACCGCAGCCCACGCAATGGGTGCACGAAGTGCGGCAGAAACCGATGGTCAAGCCGGTGCGGGCGCCGGTCGCCCCGCCGGTCCTCGAATCCAACATGCCGGCACAACAGGCCGATCCGACACCGCCAGCCCCGGACATCACGCCGACGATGCCAGCCGAGGTGATGCCGGTTGCCTTGGCGTACAACACACGCACGCGTATTCCTTATCCGCACGACGCGGCCAAACTGCATCAGCAAGGTACCGTGATCCTGAGCGTCCTGGTCGGTGCCGACGGCGTACCGCAGACCATCGAGATTGAGAAGTCGAGCGGTTTCCGCAGCCTCGACCTTGCTGCGCGCGATGCCGTGCGGCACTGGACGTTCCAGGCCGGTACGCGCAACGGCGTCACCACCGCGCTTCGGGCACGTGTGCCGATCACGTTCACGCTTGATATGTTGTAGCAGCGAAAACGCCAGAACAACGCCTTCCCCATCCAACGTTGCCCAACTCGGCCATCCTGGCCTCGCCAAGCAACCGGCGCTGCGCATTCGGCAACCGCTCCTGCGTTGCTCTACCTCCGGCATCCATGCCGTCGCTCTGCTCAGCGCGTTCAGCGGCGCGCGAGCTTTGGCTCGCAAGCGCGCCGCTTCACCCCTTGAAGGGGAGGACTTCGCTACGTTGCGATTACGCGCTGTGCAGCGCCGCCATCGGGTCGACACGCGCGGCGCGGCGCGACGGAATCCAGCACGCGGCCGCCGCAACCACGCCGAGCATGGCCGCTATCGTGGCGTAGACGAGCGGCTCGCCGGGACGCACTTCGAACAACAGTGCGGCCATCAGCCGCGTCAATGCCAGCGCGGTGGCCAGGCCGATCAGCATGCCGACTCCGGCGAGCTTCATGCCCTGGCCGAGCACCATGTGCTGCACGTCGTTCGCGCGCGCACCGAGCGCCATGCGGATGCCGATCTCGCCCGAGCGCTGCGTGACCGAATAGGCCATTACGCTGTAGACACCGAGGCTGGCGAGCACCAGCGCCAAGCCGGCGAACACGACCAGCAGCAGCATCGTCAGGCGGCGGTCGGCCATCGACTGGTCGACGAAGTCCTGCATCGTGCCGGGGTTGGTCAGCGGCAGGTTGGCATCGACGTCGCGCAGTGCGGCGCGCACGCTGGCGGCGAGCGCACGCGGATCGCCGTCGGTGCGCACCAGGATCGCCGTGAAATTTTCCGGCCGCTGCAGAGTCGGGTAGTACATCTCCGCCTGCGGTGCGGTGGTCAGGCTCGCGGTGTGCGTGTCGGCGACCACCCCGACGATTTCCTGCTGTAATTGCATCATCCCCGAGATGAGCTTGCGCCCGATCGGGTTCTCGGCGCCGAACAGCTGCTTGGCCATCGTCTCGTTGATGATCGCCACCGGCGTGCTCGCCAGCGTATCGCGCTCGTCGAAGTCGCGGCCGGCCTTGAACGGAATGCCGAGCACGGCGAAGCGATTGGGGCTGATCAGGTGGCGGATCGCCGAGGCCTGCTCGCTCATCGGCGGCACCGGACGGCCGACGACGGCGTACGGCGCCTGGCCGTTGTTGCCGCTGAGCGGCGGGTTATCGCTCAGGGCGACGGACTTCGCGCCGGGAATCTCCTGCAGGCGGTGATACAGGCGCGAATAGAAACTCGCCGTACCTTCAGTGCGCGGTGGATACTGCGCCGGTGGCACGACGACGAAGCCGGAAAAGACGCCGTCGGCACGGAATCCCGGCTGCACGTTCTGGATGCGCACGAAGCTCGAGATCAGCAGGCTGGTCACGACCAGCAGCACGAACGACATGGCAATCTCGCCGATCAGCAGCGCGCTGCGGAAGCGGTTGCGCGTGCGGTCGGAAGTCGAATCGCGGCTGGATTCCTTCAGCGCGTCATTGACGACATGCATCGACGCCTGCAATGCCGGCACGATGCCGAGAATCAGGCCGGCAATGATCGACACGCCGAGCGTGAATGCCAGCACGAGCGGATCGAGCGAGATTTCGTCGACGCGCGGAATGAAATTGTTGCCGACATGCGTCAGCAACTGCAGGCTCAACGCCGCGAGGATCAAGCCGAGCACACCGCCGGCGAGCGAGAGCAGCACGCTTTCCGTGAGGAACTGCGCGACGATATGGCTGCGCCGCGCGCCAAGCGCGAAACGGATGCCGATTTCCTTGCGCCGGCGCGAGAAGCGCGCGAGCACGAGGTTGGCGACATTGGCGCAGGCGATCAGCAGCACGGCGGCGACCGCGGCGAACAGCATCGCGTAGGTCTGGCGCTGGTTGCCGATCAGGTCGTCGAGCAGGTAGCCGACGTTGATCTGCGCCTTCGCGTCGGCGTGGGTCGGATTGGCCTGTCTGTAGCCTGCTGCGATCACATTCATCGCCGCGCGCGCCTGCTCGATGCCGACGCCTGGCTTGAGGCGCGCGTAGACGGTGTAGAAAAAGCCGCCTTCGTCGATCTGTTGCCGGGTCATGAACGGCGCCTCGTACGGGCGTGGCGTGAACAGCGCGATCTGGTTCAGTGGAAATCCCGACAGGCTCTGCGGCAGCACGCCGATGATCGTGTACGGCTTGCCGTCGAGCGTGACCGACTGTCCGATCGCATCAGGCTTGCCGGCGTAATGCTTCTGCCAGTAGCCGTAGCTCAGCATCACGACGGCCGGGCCGCCGGCCTTGTCTTCCTCGGCAAGAAACCCGCGCCCCTGCGCCGGCTGCACGCCGAGCAGCGAAAAATAGTTGCTCGACACGATCATGCTCTGTACCTGCTCGGGGTCGCCCGCGCCGGTCACCGTGGAGGCGTTTGCCGTCGACACCGAGACGTCGCTGAACACTTCCTGCCGCTCGCGCACCGCGAGCATGCGCGGCCACGAGAACCCGCCCTGGACGACGTTGAACTCCGGCGCCGTCGAAGTCAGCTGGACGATCTGTTCGGGATGCGCGTAAGGCAGCGGGCGCAGGAAGATCGCGTTGATGATGCTGAAGATCGCGCTGTTCGCGCCGATACCGAGCGCGAGTGCGAGCACCGCGACGATGCTGAAACCCGGCGATTGCCAGAGCGAACGAAACGCGAACTTGATCGTATCCATGCCGCCGGGACCTCGCACCATTGTCGTTTCAAAACGCGCACGACCGTGGTACGCCGCAACGTCGGCGCCCCACGGCCCTGCTCAAACCAAGGATGCTGCAAACGCCATCCGCGGTCCATGCCTCCGATGCGGAAAGCCGGGAAAAGGTTGCCGGCCGGTTCATCAAAACGCCTTGCCCGATACGCTAGCGATTGTCGTCTGCAGCCAGATGCGCAATCGCGGCTGTCGCCGCCTCGCGATTGGCATCGTCGAATTGTCTCGTCACGATCGCCTCGATCGTCGATCGATCGAGGCAAAGCACATTCACGTCGATGCCGTCGGGATGGGAGCGCGGGACGTAGAACGCCTTGATGCCGCAGACGCTGCAGAATCGATGCTTGGCGACGCCGGTGCCGAACGTGTATTCGGTCAACGCGTCGGCGCCTTGGAGCAGGCGGAATCGCGACGCCGGCACGATCAGATGCAGGAATCCGCTCATGCGGCAGATCGAGCAGTTGCACTCGATCGCTTCGATGCGCGCGGGTGCATCGGCCTCGAAGCGGACGCGGCCGCAGTGGCAGCCGCCGCGGTGCGTGACCAGGGTGCTCATGCCGTGGGCGCCACGTAATAGAGGATGGCGAAGTACTGCAGCACGCTGCCGCCGAGCACGCACAGATGCCAGAGTGCGTGGTGATAGCGCAGCGAATGCCAACGGTAGAACAGCACGCCGGCTGTGTAGCTGACGCCGCCGCCGAACAGCAGCCATAGTCCTGTCGTCGGCAATGCGGCGACGAGCGGCTTGATCGCGACCAGCCCGACCCAGCCCATCGCGATGTAGAGCGCCACCATTGCGGCACGGTAGCGCCGCGCCGAGCTCAACTCGAGCACGGCGCCGACCGCAGCCAGCGTCCAGATGATGCCGAACAGCGTCCAGCCCCACGTGCCGCGCAACGCAATCAGCACGAACGGCGTGTAGGTGCCGGCGATCAGCAGCAAGATGCCCAGATGATCGAGTATGCGCAGCACGCGCTTGGTCTTCGTGCTGGTGGCGCAGTGATACAGCGTCGACGTCGTGTACAGCGCGATCAACGTCGCACCGTAGACCGCGCAGGCCGCGATCGCGCTGGCACTGCCGGCCAGCGCCGGCGCATTGAGCAGGACGCCCACGCCAATGACGCTCAGCACCACGCCGACGCCGTGGGTCAGGCTGTTGGCGAGTTCCTCACCGAACGTGTAGCGCGCGCTGGCAACCTCCCCGGACATCGTTCCCTTTCGCTACGGGCAGCGCGCGGCTGCGGCGGCTGCAAAATAACTCGTTTTGTGCAGTGCCGCAATCGAGGCGAAAAGCCGCGTGAGTCTGGCCGGCCTTGATCGGTCGCTCTTGCGGATTGATTTTTTGTCCGCGTTGAATCCGCGTTGATCCGCGTCAAAAAAATCTTTTGATCCAAGCCTACAGCTGCGCACCCGGCCGGCCATCCTCGACATGGAAGCTCGCCAGCGTGCGCGCCCCCGATGCCGCGATCGCAACGTCGTCGACGATGCGCAGATCGGTGCGCCAGAGCTCCGGTGTAATTTCACAGTACAGATAGCCGCGCCAGCGGCTGTCGAAATAGCGTATGTGCGGATTGTGCGGCAGGTCGCGCACGATCGCCGCGTAGTCGACATCGCTCGAGGTGATCGACGTGCCGACGAATTCGGTGGCGACCGGCGGCGATTTCGTCTCCGCGAAATCGGTCTTCAGGTCGGTCACGTAGAACGCGTGCATGTCGCCGCCGAGCGCGATGACGTTTTGCACCTGTGCCGCGCCGATGAATTGCAGCAGGCGCGATCGAGCGCCGGCGTAGCCGTCCCAGCCGTCGGTCCACACGTCGTAGCCGCCATCGGCCGCGCGATACTCGAATGGCGCGATCAGGGTTTGCTGCGCGAGCACGTTCCAGCGTGCCGGGCTCGCGCCGAGTCCGTCGGCGAGCCAGTCTTCCTGCGCCGCACCGAACATCGTCTGGTCGCGCGCATAGCGCTGCGCGCAGTCGCGCACCATTTCGCCGCGCTCGGCACAAGGATGCGGCGAACGGTACTGGCGGTCATCGACAAGGTTGATGCGCACGAGGTCGCCGAAGTCCACGCGCGACTGCATCAGCATGGCGCCGCCGGCATCCGGGCGATGCCGCGCGCGCAGCGGCATGTGCTCGTAGTACGCGCGGTAGGCGGCCGCGCGGCGCACGGCGAATTCGGCCGGCGCCTCACCGTCGTTCGCGACAAGCCCGGCGTAGTCGTTGGCGACGTCGTGGTCGTCCCAGGTCAACAGCCACGGATAGGCGGCATGCGCAGCGGCAAGGTCGGCATCGCGCTTGTAGCAGGCATGACGGTTGCGGTAGTCGTCGAGCGTGAAGACAGCGCGCGGCGATTCGTGCCGCCGGATCTGCGCACCCCACGAACCTTCGTAGATGTAGTCGCCGACGTGCACGATGAAGTCCAGGTCGTCCTCGAGCATGTGCCGGTAGGCGCAGAACCAGCCCTGCTCGAAATGCTGGCATGATGCGACCGCGATGCGCAGACGCGCGGCGGCCGCGCTTGGTGCCGGCAAGGTGCGCGTGCGGCCGATCGGGCTCGATACGCCGCCGATCAGGAATCGATACCAGTACCAGCGATCGGCCTGCAGGCCATCGACTTCGACATGCAGCGAGTGCGCCCACTCGGGCGACGCGATCGCCGTGCCCTGGCGAACCACGTGCGCGAAGTGCGGATCCGTTGCGACCAGCCAGTCGACCGGCACGTCGAACTCGGCCATGCCCCCGCCATTGAGCGGATCGGGTGCAATACGCGTCCACAGCACCATGCCGTCGGCCGACGGATCGCCCGAGGCGACGCCGAGCGAAAACGGATATTCGTGGAATTTTGATTGTGCCAGGATGCGCGTGCCGCCGCCGGTGACCGCGATGCCGGCCAAAGCCGCCGTGGCCTTCAGCCAGCGCCGCCGAGTCGGATCGAAGTTGAGACGACCGGACTTGTGCGGAACGGTTTGGGTCGGGACACGACACCGATGCATGCGAGGCCCGAGCAACGCCCCAAGCGGGCGCGCGCAGCATCGTCGGTCAGGATTGCGTCCTCATGGCGTACGCGTTGCACGCCGTTTGCACGGATATCGCAGTTTCCTTACGGACACCAAAAAAATCGGGGGCGTCCTTGCGAACGCCCCCGACGATATTTCAATGTTGCGGATCGCGAGCGGGCTGCTTACTTCGCCCGATTGATCGTGAACTTGCCGAACGAGATGCCCAGTTCGACACCCTCACCCGCGCCGGCGAGCGCAAGGGAAACGGTTCCCTTGGTCATGACCTGGGCCGTTCCGCTCTTCACGGCGCCGGCGCTGGCGTCACCCTGCGCGTACGAGCCGAACAGCTCGGACACGTCGGTAACGTCGGAGAACTTGCCCTTGCCGCTGTCGATCTGGGACTTGCCGACAGTCAAGCCGCCGCCGTTGGCGACGATGGTGACCGGATAGCTCTTGCCGTTGTTGCAAGTGATCACGCCCGTGCCTTCGGAATGCTTGTAGATCGCCGACCAGCCCTTCAGGTTGAAGGACATATCACAGTCGATCTTTTGTACGGCGTTGGCACGAACGCTGTACAGGCTGCCCGTGGCGAGCAGGGCGCCGGTGAGCATCAGATGTATCGGACGAATTCGCATGGCTGCCTCCTTCGGTTGTGGGGTTCTGAAAACCGCTTACCTTGAACCCGGGCCATAGTGGCAAAAGGAACCTGAACGAGCCGCAACATCCCCAATGCCAGCTAAACAGCCGGCGACCGGCGATCAAGAAGCCCGATCAGGGCTGAAGCGGCAGTGCAGGCCGCGGTTGCGATCCGCGCCGAATCAGCCAGACGATGCCTATGATCAACAGAATCGGTACGAGCAAATGCGCCACTGCGAAACCCACCGCGAGCACCATCGCGCCGCCGGCGAACAGCAGACCGAAGCCCAGTCCCGCCGTGACCAGTACACCGGCGCCGATCAGCAGACCGGCGAACACACGCAGGACCAGCCCGAAGACGGCGAACACGACCACGAGAGCGAGAACACCACCACCAGCAACCAGAGCGAGCGGCAGCAAGGCGAGCAGTGGCAACGCCAGACCCATCACCAGCGCGCCGCCGACCAGCATCAAAGGAAACAGCACCAGCAGCTTGAGCATGACGTCCTCCGCCACGGTAGGGACTTGCCGTGTACATAGGATGCCGCATGCGTAAACGCAAGTCATGTGCATCAGGTAATAGCCCTCCTGCGGGCATCGTGCGGCCCGGCGGGATTCGCGGACCGGAGCGGCCAGCCAATACCCGGCATTGCGCGCCGCCGCATGGCGCTTGCCGGCGGGCAGCGTAAGCTATGAAGTGCAGGCTCGACTTAGAGGGCAGGATCCATGGCCAAGTTCGACATGCTGGTGCATCTGCGCAGCCACGAGGGTGAATCGCTGGCCGCGTCGGTTGCCCTGACGCTGGCACGGCGCGTCGACGCCTACGTCTACGGCCTGTACGTCGCGCCGATGGGCTCGGTCGCCTTCAGCACGCCGGAGACGGTCGTGTTTCAGGTCCACGAAGCCGACCATCTGTACGACGAAGCGCGCGCGCAGGGCGGCTGGTGGAAGTCGCTGCTCGAACAAAACGGCGTTGCTGGCGAGTGGCTCGTCGCGCAAGGCGAACCCGTCGAAGCGATCTGCCACGCGGCGCGCTGGTGCGATCTCGTCGTGGCGAAGCGGCCGGTGCTCAATCCCGATGCCCCGGTCGGCTGGGGCACCGTGTCTCGAACCGTCTTTGGCGCCGGCGTTCCCGTCGTCGTCGTGCCGGAGACGGCGAAGATCGGCGAACTCGGCCAGCGCGTGCTCATCGCCTGGAATCACAGCCGCGAAGCGACGCGCGCAATCCGCGGCGCGCTGCCATTCCTCAAGCAGGCGCAGCAGGTGGTCGTGCTCGATGGCGCCGAGCAGCAGATTCTCGTCGGTGCGCGTCACCTGCCGCAACTCGACTTGCGCGCGTACTTCGCGCGCCACGGCGTGCAGGCCGAATTCCGCGACTTCTCAGTGCGCAGCGATTATGGCGCGGCGATCCTCGACAGCGCGCACAGGATGCAGGCCGACCTGGTCGTGATGGGAGCCTGGGGGCATTCGCGTATCGCCGAACTCGTGCTCGGCGGCGCTACACGCCACCTGTTCCAGTTCAGCGATCTGCCGCTGTTCGTGGCGCATTGACGATTCGGCCGGAGCGAGCCTGCGCTTCTATGGTGTTCCCGGCAGGCCGAGTTTCTCGCGCAATGCCGCTTCGACCTTTTCCGGCGCGTCGCCGCCGTTGCGTTTGTAGATGATCTCGCCGTTGCGGCCGACGAGGAACAGTCCGGGCGTTCCCTTCACTCCGTACAACGCCGCGATGGCATCGCCGTCGCGAACGAGCGTGAAGGTGTTGCCGCGCTCGTTGAGTTCGGCGACGGGATCGCCGTCCTCGTCCTTGAAGTCGATCGCGTAGACGTCGAGTTTGTCCTTGCCGGCGGCGTCGTATACTTTTTGCAGATACGGCATCAGTGCCTTGCAGTAGGGGCACCAGGTCGCCCAGAACAGCAGCAGCGCCGGCCGCTGCAGGTGCTGCGGATCGAAATGGATCGCCTGCCCGTCGGCGCCCTTGCCTTCCCATGCCGGCACCGGCTGCTGCGCCAAGGCGGAAACGGCAAACACCGCGAACAGACATGAAACCAACAGGACACGCAAACGCATGAAACTCTCCCGCATCGATTGCAGACCTTGACCGGTCGGCGCCGTGTTACCTTACGCCGCAAGTTCCGGACCGGCCATCGAATCCATGACTGCAGCGATTGCGGCGCCCAGAAATTATCGTTACTACGATTTCATCCTCGGCGCGTTCGTCTGCGTGCTGCTCTGCTCGAATCTCATCGGCCCGGCCAAGATCGCCACCGTGAACCTGCCCGTGATCGGCGACTTCACGTTCGGCGCCGGCGTACTGTTCTTTCCGATCTCGTACGTATTCGGCGACATCCTGACCGAAGTCTACGGCTACGCACGCGCACGGCGCGTGATCTGGTCGGGCCTTACCGCGCTGGTCTTCGCCTCGATCATGGCGACCGTCGTCGTCAAGCTGCCGCCGGCGGCCGGCTGGGGTGGCCAGGCCGCATACGAAAGCATCTTCGGCCAGACCCCGCGCATCGTGTTCGCTTCGATCACCGCGTTTTTCTGCGGCGAATTCGCCAATTCGTATACTTTGGCGAAGATGAAAATCTGGACGCGGGGCAAGGCGCTGTGGTCACGCGTGGTCGGTTCCACCGTGGTCGGCGAAGGAGTCGATTCGATCGTGTTCTACCCGCTTGCCTTCCTCGGCGTGTGGGAGACGAAGCTGGTCGTGACCGTGATGTTCTCGAACTACATCCTCAAGGTGCTGTGGGAGGTGCTGGCGACGCCGCTCACCTACAAGATCGTTGCGGCGCTCAAGCGCGCCGAGCACGAAGACTACTTCGACCGCGATACGCAATTCACACCGTTCTCGCTGAAGGCCTGATTCGGAGAATTTCTCGAAGCACCGCGGAGTACATTGCGAGTGCACGCACGTGCTGGGGAGTCCGATGCGCCGTTGCCTGTTGCTGCTTTCGACGTTGTTGCTCGCTGCCTGCACGCAACCGCGCGTAACCGACTCGCCAGGCGCCGGTACACTCGCCGCAAACGACAATCGCACGCCAGCCGGCACGCTGCACGAAGGCGTGCTGACGCTTCATCTGGAGATCACTGAAGGCGCCTGGCAGGCGGAACGCGCGCTGCCGGCGTGGCGTCTGCTCGCCTTTGCGGAAGTGGGCAAGCCCGCGTCGACGCCAGGACCGCTAATCCGCGTGACGCAGGGCACGATCGTCGACGTGCAGGTCGAAAATCGCAGCGGCGACGCGCTGTCGATCCATGGACTGCATACGCGGCCTGGCATCGATGCACCGCTGCATATCGCGTCGCACGACACGGCGCACGCGCGATTTTCCGCCGACGCGGCCGGAACGTTCTACTACTGGGGCACGCTCGGCAAACAGCTTGAGGAGCACGAAGGCCGCGACCGCGACAGCGAACTGACCGGTGCGCTCATCGTCGACGCGCCAGGCGCACGCGTCGACGATCGCATCTTCATCATCAGCCGTCACAATTCGGCGGATGAAGGTGGCGAAGGCGTAGGCGCGTGGGCAATCAACGGCCGTTCATGGCCGCAGACCGAGCGCCTTTCGTACCGTGTCGGCGAGCCGGTGGTCTGGCGCTGGATCAACGCCACGGGCGCTCGTCACCCCATGCATCTGCACGGCACTTACTTTCGCGTCACGAGCAGCGGCGACAACGACAGCGACGTCCCACGCGCACCCGGCGAACAGAACGACGTCGTCACGCAGACGATGCGGCCGGCCAGCACGATGGCGATGTCGTGGACACCGTTGCGCGCAGGCAACTGGCTGTTCCACTGCCACATCATGTTTCATGTGATGCCGGAAAACCGCATCCCGGTGCCACTGTGGTACGACGATTACGCGAAGCTGCCGCATGACGAGCATATGGCCGGGCTCGTGCTCGGCATCCAGGTGCGCAGCGCAGACGTTGCCGATCACAGCGGCGACTCGGCGCCGCCGCGACGCATCGAGATGCGCGCGGCCGAACGGCCCGGCGTGAACTTCGACGACTATTACAAGCGGCCGGTGCCCGGCGTCGGCTATAGCGTCGATGGCTCGCCAGTGAGCGCGCCGGGTCCTGCGCTCGTGCTCGAGCGCGGCCGTCCGGTCGAGATCACGATCCATAACGCATTGACCCACGCGACGTCGGTGCACTGGCACGGCATCGAAGTGCAGAGCAGCTACGACGATGGCGTGCCGCATTGGGGCGTCGACGGCGACCGCGTGACGCCGTGGATCGATCCCGGCGGCAGCTTCGTCGCGCGCTTCACGCCGCCGCGCGCCGGCACGTTCATGTACCACACGCACTTCAATGATTACGCGCAGCTGACGGCGGGTCTGTACGGAGCGCTGCTCGTCGTCGAGCCCGGCCAGCCACCCGACGCGGCGATCGACCATACCTACGTGATCGGCCAGGGCCCGGACCCGGACAAGGACCCGATCCTATTGAACGGAGTCGGCGAATTGCCGAAGACGAGCTGGCGCGTCGGTTCGCAGCAGCGCGTGCGATTGATCGGCATCACTGCCGTGCAGACCGTGCGTGTGCGGCTCTCTCGCGATGGCAAGACGGTCGAGTGGCGGGCGCTGGCAAAAGACGGCGCCGAACTTCCCGCCGCGCTGGCGACGCTGCGCACGGCCGACGTCAGTCTCAGTCCCGGCGAAACCTGGGACTTCGCCTACGCAACCGACGACCGCGGCACGCTGCGTCTCGAAGCCGCCGTGCCGAAGAGCAAGGTCCCGGTGGCATCCGCGTCGATCGCGGTCGAATGAGTCGACCGCTCGCTCAGTCCAGCGCGTAGCCGAACTGCTGGCGGAACTGGTCGGCGAATTCGGCGTAGCTGAAGCGCTGGTTCTGCGTGCCGGGATGTTCGACCTTGAGCGCCCCCATCAGCGAGGCCATGCGGCCGACCGTGTCGAGGTCCATCCCTTTCATCAGGCCGTAGATCAGGCCGGCGCGGTAGGCATCGCCGCAGCCGGTCGGGTCGGACACGCGGCGCTCGTGCGCCGGCGGAATGTCGTAGGTCCGCTCGGCCGTGTGGATATGCGAGCCTTTCGGACCGCGCGTGACGATATATGCCTTCACGCGCGATGCGATGTCCTTCTCGCTCCAGCCGGTGCGCTGTTGCAACAGGTTCGATTCGTAATCGTTGACGGTGACGTACTGCGCCTGCTCGATGAAGGCGCGGAACTCCTCGCCATTGAACAGTCCCATCGCCTGGCCCGGATCGAAGATGAAGGGGATGCCGCGCTCGGCGAACTCGGTCGAGTGCTGCAGCATCGCCTCGCGGCCGTCCGGTCCGACGATGCCGAAGGCGATGTCCGGCACGTCGCGCACGTGTTTCTCGTAGCTGCGCATCATGGCGCCGGGATGGAACGCGGTGATCTGGTTGTCGTCGAGATCCGTCGTGATGAACGCTTGCGCCGTGTACAGGTCGTCGATCGTCTTGACCTGGCTGAGGTCGATGCCGCACTTGGTGAAGTGCTCGCGGTACGGGCCGAAGTCCTGCCCGACCGTGCCCATCGGCACCGGATGTCCGTCGAGCAATTTGAGGTTGTAACTGATGTTGCCGGCACAGCCGCCGAATTCCTTGCGCATGCGCGGCACCAGGAACGAGACGTTGAGGATGTGCACCTTGTCGGGAAGGATGTGATTCTTGAACTGGTCCTGGAACACCATGATGGTGTCGTAGGCAAGCGAACCGCAGATCAGGGCTTTCATATTTGAGGGCTGAGGGCTGGCTGGAAGCGAGGGCTGAGGGCTGAGGGCTGAGGGCCGGACAGCAGACGCAGCGCCTTTGCGCGAGACGCGTATTGTTCCAGATTCGGCGAGAAAGCGCGCGGTTCTGCCGACCTCGCGGCCCTCAGCCCGCAGCCCTCAGCCCTAATTTCTCACGCAACAACACGTTGAGCTGCAGCGGATTGGCTTGGCCCTTCGTGCGCTTCATTGCCTGGCCGACGAAGAACTGCAGCAGCTTGTCGTTGCCGGCGCGGTAGTCGGCAACCTGCTTGGGGAATTCGGCGAGGATCGCGTCGATGGCGACGGCGAGTGCCCCGCTGTCGGAAATCTGGCGCAGTCCGCGCGCGGCGATGATCGTGTCGGCATCGCCTTCGCCGGACCACATCGCGGCAAAGACGTCCTTGGCAATCTTGCCTGAGATCGTGCCGTCGCCGACACGAGCCAGCAGTTGCGCCAGCTGCGCAGCGCCGACGTGCGACGCCTCGACGTGCAATGCCGTTTCGTTCAATGCCGCCGTGAGTTCGCCCAGCACCCAGTTCGCGGCCAGCTTCGCGTTCGAGCCAGAGCCTTCGCGACCCTGCGCGCCGCCAGCGTGTTCGGCGCCCTGCGCCGCCAATGCCGCCAGCGTTGCTTCGAAGTAGTCGGCAGTCGCGCGATCGCTGCACAGCTGCGCCGCATCGGCCTCCGGCAGGCCGAGCGCGGACTCGTAGCGCGCGCGGCGCGCGGCCGGCAGTTCGGGCATGGCCGCTTCGATCACGGCGATATCCACGCTGCTCACCGCCAGCGGCGGCAAGTCCGGATCGGGGAAGTAGCGATAGTCGTGTGCGTCTTCCTTGCCGCGCATCGAGCGCGTACGGTGATGGGCGGCGTCGTACAGCCGCGTCTCCTGCACGATCGCCTCGCCGTTCTCGAGTGCGCGGATCTGGCGTTCGATCTCATACTCGATCGCCTTCTCGACGAAGCGGAACGAGTTGACGTTCTTGATCTCGGCGCGCGTGCCGAGCCTCGTTTCGCCCACGCGGCGCACGGAAACGTTGGCGTCGCAGCGAAACGAACCTTCTTGCATGTTGCCGTCGCAGATATCGAGCCAGCGCACGAGCGTGTGTACGGTGCGCATGTAGGCAACGGCCTCGGCCGGCGAATGCAGCACCGGGGCGGAGACGATTTCCAGCAGCGGGGTGCCGGAACGATTCAGATCGATTGCCGTCGCCGCGTGGAATGCGTCGTGCACCGACTTGCCGGCGTCCTCTTCCAGGTGCGCGCGCTGGATCTCGACATCGATCGTGCGGCCATCATCGACGCGCACCGCAAGCCGGCCCGCGCTGACGACCGGCAGTTCGTACTGGCTGATCTGATAGCCCTTCGGCAGATCCGGGTAAAAGTAGTTTTTGCGCGCAAATACACTTTGCCGCGCGATCTGCGCGCCGACGGCCAAACCGAAGCGGATCGCCTTGTGCAGCGCGGCGCGATTGGGCACCGGCAGCGTGCCGGGCAGGGCCACGTCGATGACGCTGGCATGCGTGTTCGGCTCGGCGCCATAGGCAGTCGAAGCGCCGGAAAAGAGTTTGCTCGCAGCATTGAGCTGGGCGTGGATCTCGAGGCCGATGACGGCCTGCCAGCCGAGGGCTGAGGGCTGAGGGCTGAGGGCAGAACTCATTTCGCTCCGCCCGGAGTTCGCTGATGCCAATCGGTCGCTTGCTGAAATTGATGAGCCGCAGCGAGCAAGCCTGCTTCGGCAAATGCCGGGGCGATCAGTTGCAGCCCGACCGGCAACCCGCCGCCGGCTCCATTCGATGCGAATCCTGCGGGAATCGAAATC
>CAVTVN010000025.1:0-47325 GCA_963738115.1 uncultured Gammaproteobacteria bacterium
CACGTCGTGCACGTAGTCTTCGGCCGGATGGCCATACGGCATCAGCGCACGAATGCGCCCTTCGCGATCGATCAGGTAGATGAAAGACGAATGCGTGAAGGCGCCATCGGGGCCCGCGACTTTCTCCGCGGCGATGCCGTAGTCCTTGCGCACCGCGGCCAGTTGCGTATCGGTGCCGGTGCCGCCGACGAAGGACGGGTCGAAGCCGGACAGGTATTTCTTCATGCGCGCGGCATCGTCGCGTTCCGGATCCACGGTGATATAGACGACCTGCACCTCGCTGCCCTTCGCACCGAGACTCTTGTGCGCGGCCGCCAGCGTCGCCAGCGTGATCGGGCATACCGCGGCGCAGGACGTGAATCCGAAGCCGAGCAGCACGACCTTGCCGCGATAGCGGCTGAGTTTCAGATTCGAACCATCGGAACCCTGCAGCGTGAAATCCGGTGCCGCCCTGGCGGGTTCGAAGATACCGGCCTTCAGGGTCGCGCCTTCGCCGGCGCCGAATGGAGGGTGCGCCGAGGAACAGCGATGCGAGCAGGATGATCGTGCGCTTCACGTGCGTCGTACTCTTTCAAAGCGCAATCTGCGCGGCGCTCGCGCGATGTGCGAACGTCTCGTTGACGTAGGTCTCGTACGGGATCGGGTGCTTGATCGTGCCCGCCTCGAGCGAGAGCTGCATCAGGTCGTCGAACTCGGCGCGGATCATGCGCAGGTCGCCGTAGGTCACGCGGTCGGTCGGATTTTCCATCACGAATTGAAGGATCTTCGGATCCTGATTGAAAAAGTTGCGACCCGCGGCGATCGCGACAGCCTTGTCGCGGTTGCCCTGCTCCGCGTCGAGCCAGATACCCGCACCGAGCACGTGATCGACGAGATCCTGGACCAGCGCGGGATTCTCCGCGATGAGTTCCTCGCGTACCGTGAGCACGCAGCAAATGTAGTTGCGCCACTCGTCACGCGTCATGCGCAACGGCCGCGCATAGCCGGCCTTTTGCGCAGCGGCGCCGAACGGCTCGCCGGTGCAGTAGGCATCCACGGCATTCGCGTAGAGTGCCGCAGGCATGTCCGGCGGCGGCATTTCGATGATCTGTACGTCTGCCGGGGTCATGCCCTCCTGCGCGAGCATCTTGCGCAGGAACAGGAAGTCGACGGCGAACCGGCTCGGGATGGCGATGCGCTTGCCGGCGAGCTGCTTGAAATGCTGGTACGGCGATTCGGTGCGCACCATGATCACGGCGCCGGAACGGTGCCCGAGCGAGACGATCTTCACCGGAATCTTGTTGTCGGCCAGGTCCATGACCAGCGGCGCGAGCATGTACGCCGCCTGGATGCGGCCGGTCATCAGCGATTCCTTGATCTCCGGCCAGCCGCTGAACTTGCTGTATTCATAATGGAAGGTCGGCGCTCCCGCGGCCGCCGCCTTGTTGGCCGTTTCGCGCGCCACGCAAGCCACCGGCAGCGTCAGGTTGCAGGTGACCGGCAGCCCGCCGACCTGCAACGGCCCCTGCTTCCGACCCGCACATGCGGATAGGCCCAGCGGCAGCGCCGCAGCGCCCAACGCGGCCTGCAGGAACTGTCTGCGCCCAATCGTGTTTTCGCTCACCACCCGCGTCCCACCGCCATGCCCCCAGACTGGTGTCATTCTAACGGATGGCAGCAGTCTCGCGGGAACCACGGCCGGTCCGGCGCCGCGGCATCGCGGACAGCCTACAATCGCCGCTTTATTGTTACAGGCGATTTCATGGCGCTCAACGCGACGACGTACAAAGCCGAACTGGCGATCAGCGACATGGATCGCCACTACTACGCGACCCATGCGCTGACACTCGCCCGGCATCCCTCCGAGACCGAAGAGCGCCTGATGGTGCGGCTGCTCGCATTCGCGCTGCATGCGGATGAACGGCTGCAGTTCGGCAAGGGCCTCAGCAGCGACGAGGAACCGGATCTGTGGCGCAAGGACCTGACCGGTGAAATCCTCGAGTGGATCGAACTGGGCAATCCCGACGAGCAGCGCATCCGCAAGGCCTGCGGGCGCGCACGTCACGTTGTCGTGTTCAACTACAGCGGCCGCGGCGCAGAGATCTGGTGGGACAAGAACCAGGCGTCGCTCGCACGCGCGAAGAATCTCACGGTCATCGACATTCCTGCGCCTGCCGTCGCTGCGCTTGCCGCACTGGCCGAACGCACCATGCGCCTGCAATGCATGATCCAGGACCGCCAGGTGCAGGTGTTCGGCGTCGATGTCGCCGTCACGATCGACCCGACCGTGCGCATGGCGCCGTCGCAAGCGGTCCGTTGAGCGCATGGGCGAATCGTTCGATGCGGTGATCGTCGGCGGCGGCGCCGCCGGATCTGATGTGCGCGATCGTCGCCGGCCAGCGCGGCCGGCGCGTGCTCGTGATCGAGCACGCGAACCGGGTCGGCAAGAAGATCCTGATGTCCGGCGGCGGCCGCTGCAACTTCACCAACACCGGCACGACGCCGGCGAACTTCCTCTCGGCCAATCCGCATTTCTGCAAGTCGGCGCTGGCGCGTTACACGCCGGCCGACTTCATCGCGTTGGTGGAGCGCCATGGCATCGCGTATCACGAGAAGGAACTCGGCCAGCTGTTCTGCGACGATTCGTCGAAGCAGATCGTGCGCATGCTGCTCGACGAATGCGCGGCGGCCGGCGTGCGCGTCGAGACGAGTTGCGAAGTGACGCGCGTGCGCCACGAAGACGCGACATTCCATCTGGAGTATTCGCTTGCCGGTCGCGCCGGCACGTTCAGCGCGCCCGCACTGGTGATCGCGAGCGGCGGCTTGTCGATCCCGAGCATGGGCGCGAGCGGCTTCGGCTACGCGCTCGCGCGGCAGTTCGGCCACCACGTGCTGCCGACGCGCGCGGGCCTCGTGCCGTTGACCTTGAGCGGCAGGCATCAGGAGCGCCTGGCCGATCTGGCCGGTGTCGCATTGCCGATCGAGGCGCGCTGCAACGGCGCGAGCTTCCGCAACTTCATGCTGATCACGCACCGCGGCATCAGCGGGCCGTCGATCCTGCAGATTTCCTCGTACTGGAATCCCGGCGACGACCTGCGCCTGGACCTGCTGCCCGACGACGATGCGTTCGCCTGGCTGCAGGCGCAGAAGTCGGAACGGCCCGACGCGGAATTGAAGACCGCGCTCGGCGAGCGCATGCCGAAGCGCTTCGCGCAGCGCTTGTGCGAACACTGGCTGCCGAACAAACCGCTGCGCCAGTATCGCGAGGCCGAGCTACGCGAGATAGCCGCACAACTGGCCGACTGGCCGTTGATCGCGAGCGGGACCGAAGGCTATCGCACCGCCGAAGTCACGCTCGGCGGCGTCGACACCGACGAACTTTCCTCGACGACGATGCAGTCGAAGCGCGTACCGGGCCTGTATTTCATCGGCGAAGTCGTCGATGTCACCGGCTGGCTCGGCGGCTACAACTTCCAGTGGGCGTGGGCATCGGGGCATGCCTGCGGCACTGCGCTCTGACTGCTTTCGACGGACATGGTCTCGGAAAAAATGGGCGAAGACATTGCTCGACAACGATCGATACGATCGTCTGCAAGCGCCAACAGTTTCTTCATTCAGGTGGTGGATCCGGCTGCGTCGTGTGTTGAACGTGCTCCGAAATACTCTCCGGCTCCCCAACCGTCACGGCGCCGAATTGCACGTGGATGAAGTCGCTGAATTGATCCTTCACTGCCGCGAGAAACTTGGCTGCGTTGACGGTCTGTGAATCCGGTGCCCGGCCCACCTTGTTGACCTGACTGAGCGGCGAGAACGCCATCTCGCCACCGCCGCCACCGCCGAATTCGCCATACGTGATCTCCGTGTACTCAGGTGGCCCGGTGATCTGACCCTTGTCGTGCAAGTACTGGCCGTTGAATCGCTTGCTCGCACGATCGAGCGTGACCTTGTCGTCATAGTCGACTTTGAGTTCCTTCCACAAATCACCGGCAGCGGCGCGCTGTTCGGCATTAATGCCGGCATAGGCTTCACCGAGCGCCTTGTCGACATACGGCACGTGCGTCTGCGCGGCAATGCCGAGCCAGGCGACGCCGCGTACCTTGTCTGCCGGAACCCCTTTCGCACCGTTGAGATAGAGCATGCCCACGTCGTATTGCGCGATCTTGTTGCCCCAGTAGCCGGCCTTTTCGTACATATCGAGCGCCTCGCGGAAATCCTCGCGCTTCACCGCCTGCAGCGCTCTCTGTTCGAAGTATTTGCCAGGCAGATATTTGATCGTGATCGATGGATCACTCGCGAATGAATTTTCCGGAGAATCCGCATTCACTGCGGACGGAAGAAAAGAAAGCGCGATCCATGGAATGAGGACCCATCGACAATCTCGGCGCTGTTTCATCGCGGCAAACTCCATGCGCCCGTGGCGATGGTGGTGGGCAGCTCGGCAATGATAGATCGGGTCGAGGAGCACTTATTGTTAGGTTACGTAAACATTTGGCTACGCGTGACTTGGCGTGGGCGTGGCGCGATCCAGCAAGAAAAAACGTTCTGCTGTAGACACGATCGGCGACGTTCCGTCGCCCAACACAACGCTTTCTCTATCTGTAGTTGGGCGTCATCAAGCCGTCCGCTGAGGTGTCTCAACAACTACGTCAATAGGAGTACGACATGATCGGTGTTTTCGTTACATTTCGCTATGCGGAGAACTTTGATGAGCGAACCGTGCATAAGATCGCCGAGGCCGCTCGCGCAAGGTTCGAAGGAATGCCGGGGTTACGCTCAAAGGCTTTCACGCTCAATCCCGGAAAGCGTGTGGCCGCGAACTTCTACGTTTGGGATTCAGAGGACGCCGCGAAAGCATTCTTCACTGATGAGCTGGTCGAGCGGTTAACCGGTCTCTACGGCGTGCGTCCCCGCGTCGAGTTCGTGCAGATTGCCACGCTAGTGGAGAACGGCCGGCCCTGACGTGACCCGGGGATAACACCTAACTCGTCGATGCGCGGGACCGCTACTGCACAGATGGCAGGCCGGCGCGCGTTCAGAACACCATGTTGAGCGCAACCACCGGCGTCACGGTCGCTGGAGTCGTGCGTGTGCCGAGAATGATGCGGGTGCCGAACAGCAGGCCGACGTTCGCGTTCCAGTTGTACTCGACAGCCGGGGCGACAGCAAAAGAGACGCTCGCACCGGTGTCCAAGCGGAAGTCGTGTATGCGCCGTTGCCGGGGGGTCGGGCAAAAACTGGCCGGTGACGCGCGTGTTCTCGCTGTGCCGGTAGAGTAGGTCGAGCGCAAGTACCCAGTTTTGCGTCACGCTGTATTCGAAGGCGAGATCGGCGGTTTGCACATCGCCGGGCTTGGCTTGCCCGCGAAAGCCGGCGCCGGTGCCGTAGACGCTGACATCCTCGATGTTCACGCTGCGCGAGAACGCATCGGCGATGTCCAGGCGCGTGCGCAGGATGCGCCCGTTGGGCATCCAGAAATAGGTCTGCGCGTACCAGCCGAGCGTGGTCGTGCGCGCACCGCTGCCGAAACCGTCGCTCGCGTGGTCGCCGAGCCGGTCGAACTCTCCGGTCGGTATCGATTCCTGCACATTGATCGACATCGTCGGCACGCCACTGTCCGGATCGAACTGGGTCAGTCGCCACTGTGCTTGCACGCTGACGTCGCCCGCACCGACGTGCGAACTGCTCGGGCCGCCGCTCACGCGGTTGTAGCCGAATGTCGGAATGACGCCGACGGTAAGACGATCGGTGAGCCCGTAGTTGATGTAGGTCAGCGAGCCGAAGCCGTCGACATGCGGTGCCATGACGTCGTAGACGTAGGGCTCGACGAGGAAGTGCCCCTGCGGCAGCGTGCCCGCGGATGCGGCGAGGATCGGTCCCGTCCACCAGGCATCGTCGAGCGACTGACGCGCGACCGGAACGTCCGCAGTCGTTACCGGATCGGCGTCGGCCGCGCCGGCGTATGCGCCAGCAGCGATCGAGAGGAGCAGCAGCAGACCAATCCGTCGCGTTACGAGTACCAGCATCAAGGCTACATTCTCCATCGGAAGTTTCGCGATTGCCTGGGGGCGCACGCGTTCGACGCTGTCGCTGCCGCACAGGCTTCGGAAGGTCAGCCAATGCGGCGCTGAATTCGCGCCGGAGGTAAATTGACGATGCCGTGGCAGTGCGAGCGACAGGCCTCGTGGCGTGGCGCCACGTACTTCCCGCTAAGCTAGGCAATTGCCTCGCCGGAAAAAAGTATCACTTGGCATCGCGACTCGAGAGCCACTGTGGCGTCGATCGCTTGACGACGCCATCCGCTTCTTGCGGCTGCTGCGTTGCGCGAAGCCTGTCAGCGGCCAGCGGCCTTCGTGCCATCAGCCGGAACTGGGCCGGGAGCGGAACAAGTCGATGACCGCTTCGATGCACCCTGTCGCTCGCGATCGGCAGGTTACAGAAAGGCAACATGCCTGACTCCGCCCGGTAAAAAAGCCTGCACGCCGCTCCAACGCTTCAATCGGGCGGCCAGCTCAACGAAAATTTCGGCGCATTGGGCGTGCAAAAATTGCGAACTGTTCATACTCGGCGAGCAATTCATTTCAGAGTTGAAAGGAAAAATTTTCCCAACAGAAATGCGAACGAAAACCCGGCGTCATCGGTGCCGGCAAGACTTCCTCCAGGGGGTTTACTTCATTCCTCGGAGGTTAGGATGCAACCGTTCGACAAACGAAACTGGACATTCAAGACACTTTCTTGCGCGTCACTGCTCGCCCTGGTCGCTTCGGACTTTGGTGCGCCGGTTCAAGCCGGAACCGAAGCGGCGGCATCGCCCGATGCAATCAGCACTGCTACGCCGATCAAGCACGTGATCATCATCGTCGGCGAGAACCGCAGCTTCGATCACCTCTTCGCCACCTACGTGCCGCAGCACAGGAACGAAAAGGTGCTGAACCTGTTGTCGGAAGGAATCATCAATGCCGATGGCTCGCCCGGCCCGAATTTTGCGAAGGCGCATCAATTCAAGATCGTGTCCGCGCCGAATGGCGGCAAGTTTTTCAGCAGCGCAAAGCTGGCCGACAAGCAACTCTACGATGTGCTGCCGGCGCCGGACGTAGCGGGCGTGGGACCTGTTTCGCCGTACGCGGCAATTCTGAGCATCCCCGGCGGCGATCCAGGCCTTCCGCCCGACGATCAGTTCCTGTTCGGCACCGGCGGCACCGGCTTGAACGCCTTGCTTGGACCGGACATCCGCATCAGCAACGTCACGGCGCTGCCACCGGGACCGTTTCAGATGACCGGACCGACGATGCCGTATGACGCATTCACCGGCGACACCATTCATCAGTACTTCCAGATGGTTCAGCAGGTCGACTGCGCGATCGACAGCGAGCACGTATCGAAGGACAACCCGACAGGCTGTCTACATGATTTGCAGTCGGCGGTCACGACGACGTACAGCACGCCGTCCACCAGTACGCCACACGACACCGGGCAGACGATGGCGTTCTTCAACATGCAGAACGGCGACGCGCCGGTTTTCAAATCGCTCGCCGACACGTACACCATGAGCGACAACTATCACCAACCGGTGTTCGGCGGCACGGGCCCGGACAGCCAACCGCTCGGCTTCGCCGACCAGGTGTTTTTCAGTGATGGCAGCGGCCATCCCGCGACGCCACCGGCAGCCAACATCTACAACCCCGATCCGCAGGCGGGCACGCTGAATCTCTATACGCATCGCGCGCAGTGGTTCAACTGTTCCGACACATCGCAACCCGGCATAGCGGCGATCACGGACTATCTGGGCGCATTGCCGTATGCCGTGGAGACGAGGTGCGGGACTGGCGAATACTGGCAGGCAGTCAACGTCGATCCTGCGTTCACCCCGAAGGGGCTGGTGCAAAGCGGTCTCGTCGTTCCGCCGACGACGCAACCGAGCATCGGCGACATGCTGAGCGCCCACAACATTCCGTGGAAGTACTACGGTGGCGGCTTCACTGCGGACGGAACCGCGAGCCCGTTCAACGGCAGCTATTGCAACATCTGCAATCCGTTCGAGTACGAAGCGAACTATCCGAGCATGGTTGCCGATCACATGCGCGACGTGACCGATCTGTTCACCGATCTGGAAAACGGCACCCTGCCGGCAGTCGCCTATGTGAAGCCGGATGGCACGATGGACGGTCACCCTGCTTCCTCGAAGTGGGATCTGTTCGAAGCGTTTGCCGAAAACATCATCGAGCTGGCGCAAAGCAACCCGCAGCTCTGGGCCGAGACGGCGATCTTCGTCACCGTCGACGAGGGTGGCGGTTATTACGATTCGGGCTTCATCCAGCCGGTGGACTTCTTCGGCACAGGTCCACGTATTCCCATGATTGCCGTGTCGCCGTTCTCAACCGGTGGTCACGTCAGCCATGCCTACAACGAGCACTCCTCGTTCGTGAAGTTCGTCGAACGCAACTGGAAGCTCGGCGGCACACTCAGCGAGCGCAGCCGGGACAATCTGCCCAATCCGGTGCAGGGCGGCAGCAATACATATGTGCCTAGCAACATGCCGGCGATTGGTGATCTCTTTGACCTGTTCACCTTTGATCATCACAAGTAAGCCATAGCGGAAAAACCGAAGGGCTCGGACGTTGTAAGGCGTCCAATTCGAGCGCGGGGGTTGCAGACGCAGCCCCCGCACAATCTGACTCTGGCAAATTGCATCCTCAACCACTGAAGCATCACGCATGGCGCAGTTCATCGCGGCGTCTCGTTATGCGTATAGAACTACCCAAGAATCGACGAGCGAATCGAACCCCAATATGAAGCAACGGACAGTACGCCTTGCTTTGATGTCTGTGGCAGGCATGTTCGTGCTTGGCGCATCTCCTGTTTCTGCGCTGAGCAGTCCACCGGTCAGCGCGACGGATTGGTCGCGCGAGTTCGGAAAAGCGCTTAATTTCAATGCAGCATCAATTCCGGCGACGCAACCCAATGCGCCCGTTGCCGCACGCGTGAACCAGATGAAAGGCCGAGAGCCGCAAGACACGGGATCGCCGGACTTGTTCGGGACGGACCTCGATCGTGCGTTTCGACAATTCAAGGTTCACAAGCCTTCGAGCACACTGGGCGATACCGGTTCCGAACCACCGTCTCAGATCAATTTGGTATTTCACGTCCTTAGCGGCCCTTCGTTGGAGGGAAGCCTGAGCGAATCCGTTTTGACTGATCAGATCTCCGTGCTCAACGATGCCTACCGCTCGGCGGGATTGCATTTCAACATCGCCGAAGTGCGTAGGTATCCTGACTCGCCCTACTTTGCGGGTGGTTGCTTTCCGACCACCGAGCAAGGGATAAGGATGAAGTCCGAGCTTGCTGTCGACCCCGCCAGATTCGTCACCGTCTACACTTGCAGACTGGCGCTTCCCTACATCGCCGGATACGCAACGCTGCCCAATGAATTTCCCGAAGCCGATCCGCGGCATGGCGTCGTCGTTGACTACAGTACGGTTCCAGGCAGTACGGCACCTTTGGATCTGGGCCATACCCTGGCGCACGAACTCGGACACTACTTCGGCCTGCTGCACACTTTCCAAGGAGGGTGCGTGGAACCGGGCGACGGAATCTCCGACACTCCTGCCGAGGCATCACCAGCCTTCGGCTGTCAAATTGGCCGCGACAGCTGCGCGCAAGCAGGAGCGGATCCGATCAACAACTTCATGGACTACAGCGACGATGCATGCACGGATCGTTTCACGTCGCTTCAAAACGAAAGGATGCAGGCCCTGATCCGCCGCCAACCGACCCAGCCGGGTCGAGTCGGCGTTCTCCATTGGTCCCGGAATAACCGGCAACTGGTTCGACCCAAGCGAAAGCGGTCACGGATTCAGCATCGAGGTCCTTCCCGGGAATCAGATGCTTGTGCAATGGTACGTGTTCGCTCCGAACGGGGGCCCGGTCTGGATCGTCGCCACAGGACCGATCACCGGCAATACCGCCGTAGTTCAGGGCTATCAAGCAGTCGGCGCCGGTGGGCGTTTTCCGCCGAACTTCAACCCAGCCCAGCTTCAAAACCAACTGTGGGGAACGCTCACATTCACATTCACGGACTGCAACAACGGGCAGGTGAGCTGGCAGTCGGTCGTTGCAGGGTATACCAGCGGTTCCATTCCCATCACGCGACTGACGATACCGGCAGGACTGATTTGCCCGTAGGCGATCATCTCGAGCCGCCGTCCGCCAACGGCTCGACCGACGCCGCGTGCAGCATAAAGTGTCCGCGTTCCGGCACCGAGCTGCGGCATCTGGTGTCCGGTTCGCCAGCGGAACGTTGCAGTGAGGGCAGCGCTAGCGCAGCTCTCGAAGCGCAGCGAGTTCCTTTCGACAAGCTTCGGCGAACGGCCTGATCGGGTGGTCCACCGCTCCTTGATCTTTCGCGTAAGCCATCGCACGTTCACGGATCGCATCGCCTGTAATGGTTGGGGCGAGATATTGCTTCACGATGCGCGCAATCGTTTGCTCCGCCGCCGCAGTCAGCACTTCGTCGGTCGAGGTCAAGCGAATGCGATTTTCGATGGCGTACACATCCAACAGCTTTGAGGGCGTGTCGAGTGTGTGGTCCATCGCGTCGATCAGAAGCTTGGAGCATTCGGTAATGAATTCGCCGTAGAGGCTCTCCCGCTTCCGAATCTCGGACGTCATCAGCTCACGGGTGGTGTGTGCCTTCTGCGTCACCCACGCGGCGCCGACGCTGGCCGATCCACCGACGAGCGATCCCAGGATCGCCGACGAAGCGCTCACCAATGCTGGATCCATCGCCATCTCCAGTTCAGGAAGAATTGAAATTGATTCAAGCGGGCCTTTTTGCCGATTGCTGTTGCGCAGATTCGGTTGCGTTGCTCAAGCGAGCTGGCAGCCGCAGACATGGCGCGTGGCGCGTTGTGCGCTTGTCTCACTTTCTCTTGGCGGAAGGATAATTTCCGATCGTTCTTCATGTCCACGATGCGCAAGAGACCATGAGGCGTCGATCGGAATCGAGCCTCATGGCCTCTGGGTTGCTTACTTCACCAAGGTGATCTCGCCCGGCTTCCAGGTCTTGTCGAACCACGGCTCCAGAGGACCGTATGCGCGGAAGAGCGTGAACCAGCCCTTGCCGGGTTTGGTTTCCGTCCAATTCGCTTCCTTGCCTTTCGGAGCGCTTCCCGGTGGGCCGTAGTAGAGATCGATGGAGCCGTCGGCGTTGGCGACCATCTTGTCGCGCTTGTTGTTCTTGCTGGGGTACGGCTGACCGGTCTGCAGCTCCGAGCGCGTTTGCGGGTCGTAGACGCAGACCGACCAGAAGTTCGCCGCAGGAACATTCGCAGGAATATTGAGCTTGTAGCTTCTTGCCGCCATCGAGCGGGTTGCCGTTGGAGTCCGTCGCGGCCATCGCGTATTGCGAGCCCTTGCCCGGAATCTTCATTACCATCGCCGGCGTGTTGACCGTGGCGATGTAGAAGAAGAAGGTGCGGGCGTCGGCGTTCATCCCGGCCATCCATCGCCATCGAGCCAACGGTAGTCGTTGGCGATGAAGGTAGTCTTCCACTGGCTGTTCGGATACATGGCCGTGCGGGGATCACGATTGCGAAAGGAGATGGCCCGCGCGGTGGCGTTGCCGACGGCGACTGCGTCGGTGAGAATCTTCTTCATGCGCTCATCGGGCGCGAACTTCTGCCCCTTCTTGATGCCGATGCTTCCGGCGAGGCCGCGAAGCTCAGGATCGATGAACTCGAGCGGCTCGCGCTGGATCACGTTGTCGAGCTCGTGATAGAACTCGAAGGTGTTGGCATGGACCGTGTTGAATGCCTTCTTCGAGGCGTTGATGAACTCCATCTCGGCGGATTGGCGGCTTTGCTCAACGGATAGATCTTGAGATTCTCGCGGATCAACTTCGAGGTCGGTTCGGGCTGGCCATCAACGAGGAACCCGCGCAGGACGAAGACGTTGATCATCGATGGTGAGCGCGCGACGAAGTACTGGCCGCCGTCCTTCACGTCCTTCGGCACCTCTCCTTTGAACCACTCGGGAACGATGAGGTACTTGCCACCCTTGCCCGCTATCTGGTCCTGGAGGGCCCATGTCGACGACGAAACGGAAGAACGCGTCGTTCACCGTGGTCGGGCCCATGCCGGGCGGAACTTCGACGACCGTCGGCCGTCCGTTCCCAGATCGAGGACGGCCAGCGTGTACACGGTGTCCGAGTTCATTGTGAGATAAAGCTGATTGGAGTCCGCCAGTCTGGTCCCAGATGACCGCCTGGTTGCTCTTGACGGCGCCGAGCTCGGCCTGGCCCAGACGGATCGCCTCGATGGAGGCGGCGGGAATGAAGTTGAGGAAGACCTCCATGCCGCGCGCGAAGTCGAGATGATCGAAGACGGTCTTCGTGGTCTCCGGCGTCGGAACACCGTCCACGAACTTGAGCGTCCCGATGCTGGTCTGCACCGTATCAGGCGTCAGGATCTGTTCGGGGATCTTGGTGTTGAATCCCGGGGTCTTGTCTTGCGCGTGAGCGCTCGCAAGCGTCAGTGCGCCGGCGACTGCAGCCGCGATTAGCGTTTGTGTTCGATTCATGTCTGCTCTCCAGAATGTGTGTGCCTTCAATTCACCAATTCGAAATCCGCCGTTGTTGAACTCCCTGACGGCGGATTGAGATCGATCCACTCTCACGAAATCCTGTTGTCGCATACCCCACCGCGTGCAAAGCTTTCTATCGCTTGCTCATGCTTCACCTCGATGCGATTGCCGCTGCCGACTTCGATACTGGCGCCAAAGGCAACGCCAGCGTCAGCCAAGTGTGCCAGCCTTCCGGGCGGTTCTTCGCATCGAACTCGAAAATCGCTTTAGCGCCGAAGTACCAGTTGCGGCCGCCGATCGGGAAGAAATATCCAAGATGCGGACCGATGCCGGAAACCTGCGACTTGAAATCGCCGAGGACAGCGCCCGAACCGCTGTCGCCGTTCGACTGCTTGTAGAAATAGCCGACGACATCGGCGTTCAACTGCTCGGAAAAGAATTGCGATGCGGCCCAGTCCAGGTGCGCACTCGCGCCGTTCTGGTAATGCGTGTCGTCGTTTTCGCCGTTGTGCGTGAAGCCGAGTACGGCTGAGAATTCATGGACCGTGGTGAGATCGAGATAGGTGTATCCGCCACGGCGTCGATGGCCCAGTGATTGCTGCCAAGGTTGGCGAGGTGCTCGACCGAATACGAGCCGACCGGAACGCCGCCCATGGTGTACACCATGAAGTTGTGCGCGCCGCTGTTCCACCGGAGGGACGCCGAAGGATAGAGGTCGCCGACGCCGTTCTGCGTATCGCTCTGGCCGCTCGTGATTGTGTTGCCGTTCGGCCCGCTCAGCGTTGCGCTGGTGGAGACGCGCACCTGTCCGACGAGTCCGGTGAAGCCGACCGACGCCTGGCCTCCGGCGACCGGTGTGGCGAAGACGTACGTCGGTGCAATGAACAGCATGTCCGCGCGCACATCGAGTCCAGCCGTGATCCTGCCGCCGATCTCGAACGATTTGCCGGCCTGCGCATCGGTAGCGGAGTGGTACCAGATCATTGGCAGCGACCATCCCGGTTCGCCCGGCGCTGCGGCAAAGCTGCCGTATTGGCCCGGCAGCCAGAAGCTCACGCCGCCTTCGTCTGCCGCGGCGCGACGTGCCACCAGAAGTAAGCCAATGAGAAGGAGGAAAAGCGCCGCGCGTCACCGGGCGCAACGTTCTTGCTGGGCATATAGAATCCCCGATCCCCACGGGTTCCAATGTAGGCCGCGACTTGCGCTGTCGAAATGGGACTTAAGCCCCATTGCGCAAGATGTCGTGGCTTTGCGTCATCTCGAACGCGCGGCTTCGCTTCAGCTGCAGCGCAACAGCAGTGGCGGCCCTGAGCGATTGATCTCGCTGACTCATCGGGAAAGTCCCGGTGAAACATATCGTCTGCCGGCACGTAGTGCATCGACAGCGATCAGAAGTTCGGTGGCAAGACAGCGTTTGAGAATGACCGCGTCGGCGCCGGCATCGATGGCCGCCTCGGCGACCGAGGGCTCGTCATGCACGGAGAGGATCAGGACTTTGCGCCGGGCGCACGCTCGCCGACACGCGCCAACAGCGCTTGGATGTTTCCGGCGGAAAGCGACAGGTCGATGACCACGGCCTCTGGCCGCAAGCGGCCCGCCCCTTCCAGCAGAGATGCTTCGTCCGCAACCATGAAGACCGTCTCGAATTTGATTCGAGCAGTCTGGACGCTGTCGCGCAGACCGTGGTGTCGGTCCGCCAGCAACACACAACTGCTCTTCGCCATGTGCGACGGTAGGCCAGGATCGGCGCGATGCAGCCCGAAAAACTACGGGACACGCAAACGGAAACTACGGGACGCGGTGAGCCGAAGCTACGAGATCAGGCCGTGCTTGATCGCGAAATGCACCAGCTCGGCGCTGTTGTCGATGCCGAGCGATTCCATGAGGCGGTATTTGTGGTCTTCGATGGTGCGCGCCGAGAGGCCGATCGCTGCTGCGATTTCCTTCACGACTTGCTTTGGCGAACAGTTGCAGGATCTCGCGCTGGCGCGGCGTCAGCGCGGCGACCGGATCGGCTTGTGTGTGTGGGTCGCGCGCGCCCATCAACAATGCCGCGAGATCGGGAGTGATGAAAGTACGCCCCTGCAATGCCGCGCGCAGTGCCAGCACGAGTTCCGCGGGCGCGGAGTGCTTGAGCACGAACCCCAGGGCGCCCGCTTCGAGCGCGCGTCGGGCATAGGCGACATCGCGATGCATGGTCAGGAACACGACGCGCACGTCCGGGTTGTCGGCCTTGAGGTGCGCAGCGCATCGATGCCATTGAGGAGCGGCATCGAGATATCGGCGACGATCACATCGGGGAGAGACTTACGCGCTGCCTTTACCAGGGAACGGCCGTCCTCGACGATGCCGGCGAGCTCGAACTCTTCGACCAGCAGACCTTTCAGGCCTTCTGCCACCATGCGGTGATCGTCGGCGAGAGGAACACGTGGCCTCGTCATAGAGCGGCACTCACGCCGGCACCCAAGCGACGACAGTGGTGCCGCGCCTGGCGCGCTGTCGATGTCGAGCTGGCCGTGCAGGACGCGCACGCGCTCGCGCATGCTGGCCAGGCCGAGGCTCGCATCTTCGCGCGGCAGCTCGGTGTCGAAGCCACCGCCATCGTCGCTGACTGCCAAGCGCACGCCATTGCCACTCGACGACAAAGTCACATTGATCGCGTTGGCATAGGTATGAGTGCGGGTTGCTGATCGCTTTGCGCGACGGTACAGGCACAGCGCTGCGTCCGGTTTATCGCGCGAGGCATGTCACGCGCGTCGACGACACGCGCAATGCGCGATGACGCGCGACGCGGTCGCCTCCGCGCGCATTGCTTCGACAGATCGAGAGGATCGAGTACGGAAGGATGCAGCCGATAAGACAGCGCATGCACGTCCTCGCTCATGCGCACGAGTTCGCCGCGCATCGCACCGAGAGTCGCGCGGTCGGCGGGATCGCCTTGCTCGAGACGACCGACATCGATCGCGAGCCGCGCCAGGCGTTGAGTAAGGTCGTCGTGAAGTTGCGCGCCAGATGTCGACGCTCGTCCTCGTGCGCGGTCAGCAGGCGGCCGGCCAGCTGCTGAATTTCCCGATTGCTCCTTTCGAGTGTGGCTGGCTTTCGCGATATGAGCTCGGCATCCTTGTGCTTGGTGAGTGAGGTCGCAGCCGATGTAGCCGGCAAAAACGCCATCGGTCCGAACCTCGGAAGGCCTTTGGCGAGGAGCCATCGATAAGCGCCGTCGGCTGCGCGAACACGGTACTCGAAGGTGAAGGGTGTGCGCGCTTCGAGCGGCCTGTAGACGCTCGCGGCATAGTCCCGGTCCTCGGGATGAACCAGGTCCAGCCAGCCCTCGTCCTTCAACTTCTCGAACGGCTGCCCGGTGAATTCCATGCACGTGTAGTTCACGTAGTCGAGCGATGGTCCGGTCGTGCTGTCAGAGTATGACCGGCGCATGGTCCACGACCAGGCGAAACCCCGCTTCGTGTTCGCGCAGTTCGCGGACGCGCCGCCTATGGCGGGCCAGCAGCACGGCGATCGCCATGGCCTGAAGAGCGATGACGGCCAGCGCGAAGGCAACGACAGGATCAAGGGCGACGACTCGCATAACGCATCACAGAACGATGCGAGTGTCGAAGAGGTTCTCGCGGCAAGCGGCACCGCGGTCGAAACTGACGTAACGACGTTGGTGAGAATGCATAGGTTCAACAAAGTGCGCCCGCGCGCCAGAGATTGCCCGTCGACATCGCCGATCAAGGCAATGCGCAGATGCAGCACGCGCCTGACATGGCCGCATGCTCCCGCGAAGTCATCGCCACCGCTTCCAGCCAGACTCCAATGCGCCCCGCGCTCGGGCACACCCCGCGCTCGGGCACACGTAAGTAGCAGTTCGGCTAGATCGCGCGCGATGCGCCTGGGCGCAGAAGTCGCCCAAAGCCGAAATGAAACTAGCATGCTACCTTCGCGGCCGATTCCGGCGCACGATCCAAGCGGGGCCACCCTCAAGCTCAGTGCTTGCAGGTGACCACCAGAGTGCGCTTCATCTCGGTGTTGCCGCTGGTGTTCTTGCCCTCCGCGTCACCCTTCTGCGAGATGATCGTGTAGTTGCGGGCGCCGCACTGCGCGTCCGCTTTTTCAGAGCAGTCTCCCCAGCCTTTGCCGAGCCCCGAGCAGTCGTAGGTGAAAGTCTGGTCGGATGACTTTACGCTGCTCGTGCAGCCCGCACCTGCGGCGGCGAGAGTTGCCAATGTCAGTACTGAAAATACGCGCATGAGAATCTCCTCGTGGTCTTGGTCTTGTTGAAACTCATCGTGCGCCAGCGGCACTCGCACAGCCCGCGAACGTCACCTCTGTCGGACTATCAGTGAGCCGCGTGCACAGTGTCGTTCTTGGCTTTGGCGGCTGCGACCGCCGAGTCATAGTCGGCCTTTGCGGCTGCGAGGCATTGCTTGTTCGCATCACCGGCCTGCGATTCGCAACGCGCGTCCGCGACCTGTTTGGCCGCTTCGGCCTTGGCCTTGTCCACGTCGTATTGCGCATCGGCAACCTTGACTTCAGCGTCGCTGCGCGCCTTGGCGATATCGGCATTGGCTTCCGGCGGCGGCGCATTCGGATTGTTGCTCGCATCCTTCTGCGCATCGGCCTGCGTGCCGACCAGGTTCTTGTTGTTTTGCGCGACCACCTGATCGAGTTTCGCTTGCGCGTCGATTATCTTCTTCTGGCCATCGGCTTCCGCCTTCGCAACGTCGGCCTGGACCTTGGCGGCGTTGTCCGCCTGCTGATTGCAGCCTTGCAGCATTGCCGTGGCAAATGCGAGTGCTACTAGAATGTTGGCGTGCTTGCGCATGAGAAAATTCTCCTAATTCTTGTGGCGAAGATGGATGGGCACACCCTCTCGGCGGTCCCACGGATCTGGAGCAACTCCCGAATGTCCAACCACGATCGGAAGCGAACGTGGGCTCTCGCCGTCCGCTTCCTTGCTTTCCTTAAGTCGCGGCGATTCTCCGTTGCCGTTGTTCAACGGCGGATGAATCGATCCCTTGAGCGCTCGGGGAATGGCTAGGGCATTTCGCTGCGCTTCATCCAGACAACGGCGCCCGATCACTTCAATGCAATCGCAATCGGCGTGCTGGAGGTCGCAACCGCGGCGCCGCGCTGCTAGCATTAGCGGGTCGCGCTTGCTTCCCTGGGGGGTCCTGCCATGCCGCGTATACGTCTGTCCCGTTTCAGTGCTTTGTCTTCCGCCGTGCTCGCCGCGCTTTCGGCGCCGGGCGCGATCCACGCCAATACCATCGTCGCCAACGGCACCACGTGCACTCTGGTGAATGCGATTCTTTCGGCCAACAGCGATAGTCCCGTCAACGGCTGCGTGGCCGGCAGCGTTGGCAAGGACCTGATCCAGGTCACCGCCGCATCGCAGGCCACGGCCGATTCGCCGACGATCACGACCGACATGGATATCGTCGGCGTCGGCGTTGCTCCGCCGGTGCTGGACAGCTTCAACGAGGGCCGCGGCTTCGTCATCGGCAGCGAGTCCACGGCGCCGACGGTGAGCTTCACCAACCTCACGATTGCACATTCGCGCTACACCGCCGGGAACGGCACGGATGGCGGCGGTGGCGCGGGCGCATTCGGCGGCGCGCTCTTCATCTACGCAGGCAACGTGGCCCTCGACAACGTCTTCTTCGTCGACAACGCGGTGACCGGCGGCAACGGGTCGAACAGCAAGATTCCGAGCGGTGCTCCCACTACGCCGAGCGGCGGTGGTGGCGGTGGCGGTATCTCGGGGCTCGGCGGCGGCGCCGGTTCCGGATCCTCCAGCGGCGGGCTTGGCGGCGGCGGATTTGGCGGCGGCGGTGGTGGCGGCGGCATCAAGTATCCCACTGAGGGCGGCGGCACGGACGGCGGCGACGGCGGGTTCAATACCGGCGGTTTCGGTTTCGGCGGGACGAACGGCGGAGCCGGCGCAACATCGGGCGGATTCGGCGGCGGTGGCGGCGGAGCTGCCGGCGCCTCGGTTGCGAACACCCAGGCCCCGTGGGGTGCCGATGGCGGATTTGGTGGCGGTGGCGGTGGCGGTGGCGGCAGCCAGGGCGGCCTCAGCGATAAGGGGGGCAACGGCGGGAATGGCGGCTTCGGCGGTGGCGGTGGCGGTGGCGGTGGCGGCCAGAACTTCCGCGGGTCCGGGGGCAGCGGTGGATTCGGTGGCGGTGGCGGTGGCGGTGGCCTAGGCGACTTCGGCAGCACCGGCAACGGCGGCAACGGCGGATTCGGTGGCGGTAGCGGCGAACTCGGCTTGAGCGGCCCCGGCGGCGGCTTCGGCGGCGCCATCTTCATCCGCACCGGGACGCTCGACCTCGTCAACACCAGCTTCACCTTGAGCAGTGCGACCTCCGGCGCCGGCGGCACAGGACCTGCGTCCGCGAAGGGCGGCGCGATCTTCGCGCTGGCATCGCTCACGCCCTCGAACGCAAACGCGCAAGGCTATCCGGCCTCGCTGCCGACGGTGACCGGCTGCTACGTGAGTTTCGACAGCAGCGTCGCAGCTTCAGCGGCGGGCACCGACATCGACAACGTCGACACCTACGGCACCAGCCGCGCCGGGTTGATCGACAACGTCTGCAATTTGATATTCGCGAACGGATTCGATGAGTAGAGCGCGCGAGATGCGGCAGAGGGTTCGCCCGCGATGATCCTCAGCTTCGACGAGGTCATCAGCGAAGAAGAGCACCGCGCGCTGCTCGGAAAAATCGCGCAAGCCACCTTCGTGGATGGGCGCGAGACCGCCGGCGGACGGCTATCGGGACACAAGCGCAACGAACAGATCTCGCGCCAGGCGCCCGAGATGGCCGAAGTCACGCAACTCGTACTCGCTGCGCTCAAGCGGCACGAAGCGTTCCGCAACTCAACGTATCCGCAGCAGCTTCACTCGGTGCTGGTGTCGCGCTACCGGCCGGGCATGGAATACGGCTGGCACGTGGACGAAGCGGTGATGGGGGACGCCGTGCCGTGGCGCTCGGACCTGTCGCTCACGTTGTTCCTCAATGCGCCCACCGAATACGACGGCGGCGAGCTGGCGCTCGAGTCGGGCAGCGGCCAGACGACGGTAAAGCTGCCGGAACGCGCGATGGTGTGCTATCCGACCGGTCAGCTGCACTGCGTGCTGCCGGTGACTCGCGGCGAGCGGCTCGCCGTGATCGGCTGGATCCAAAGCCTGGTGCGCGACGGCGGCGCGCGCGAAGCGCTGTGGGATCTGGCCCAGGCACGCGACCAGGTCTACGCGCGCGAGGGCAAGAGCCGCACCTTCGACCTGATCAACAAGACCCACGCAAATCTGCTGCGACGCTGGGCTCAGGCCTAGTGGCCTGTATATACCGACAACCAGAATGCCCTACAGGTAGGTTACGCCGAGCGCTTTCTGATCTCTAAGCACGACGGCTTCGATCAGCCTCGAAGAATGTTGAAGCAATTCCCAGAACTCGCGTCTGGCTCGCGAATGCAGAATTCGATGATTAGGAAGCGCGAAAAATTTGGCGAGGTTCATTTTCCCGCGTGAGTGAAAACAGAGTACTTTGCAGGGAGTGTCATACGTGAAATTGAAGAGGATGATTGCAGTACTCGGCGTGTGGATAGCAAGCGTTGCCATTGCTGCAAGCGATGCGGGGATCAATGTCCGCCAGATTTCGCCGACCGCATTCGAGCTTACTATCACGATTGAGAGTGAACTGGGCGTGGCGCAAGCTCAGCGCGCCTTGCTCCCGACCGCGCAATCGATCTGCACCCCATTGGGCGTTTCCTTTGGGCACTATTCGTTCGATTCGAAGGAGCAGATCAGTGGTGGCCCTCCGCGTCCGTCGAGTCTGCTCTTGAAGCAGGAGATCTCGTGCGGTGTGGCAACTAATGCGAGCCAGCTGACGCACCAATCCTACGAATGGTCGCCGAGCGCAATTGACGATTCAAGAATGTCCCCTTCCAATGCGGATACGTGGCGTGGTATCGCGATGCAAACGGTCGGTTCTCGATCGTACGAGAAGAGCAGAATTCGATCGATCAAGCCGCCAAGGAACGAATGACTAGCGAGGAAATCGCCGCCACACTCGCGAAATTTGGGTGCACGCCCGGGTAAGCGCTTGCGGGGGGCGGTCTCAGAGTGCCTTATTAAATTGACTACCTGTCAGGAGTGTAAGGTCCATGCCAACGAAGCCGCTGGAACGACTCCTGTTTGCCCAAGGTGGGCTCTGCTTCTTCTGCAATGCCGTACTTCCCAAAGAAGAAGCGAGCGTCGAGCACCTTGTGGCGAGCGCCAACGCAGGCAGCAATTCTGATGACAACTGCGTCGCCTGCTGCAAGTCAATGAATACGCTACTAGGCCGGATGTCTCTCAAGGAGAAGATCAGGGTCGTGCTCAACCAAAAGGGTACATTCAAGTGTCCCAATGGAATTGGCCACGCCGCCGCTTCCTCGGCTCCAGCCGCTGCGAAACAAGCCTCACTTCCAACGCGTAAAGCGGAGCCAGACGATTATTCTCTTGTGCTCACTGACCTGATGAAGCGCGGACCGGCGAAGCCACGAAAGGTCGAAACGCTGAAGGGTACGATTCGCGCCGCCGTCAAGAGGCCGATATCCGATTCGCATCTGGAGACGCTGATCAAACACCTTGAGGCGAATGGAAAGATCGTCATTACAGATACAAAGGTCAGCTACTTGCTGTAGTGGGAACATAGCCCGGATGACGCGCAACGGAATCCGGGATGGCAATGCGCGATCGTGCGCGATCGGCGGTCGGGTCCCGGAACGTACATTCTCTTCGCGTCCGCGATGCGGGGGTGTTCGCGGCATGATCCCGGAATTCGCTACGCTTCATCCAGGCTACGTTACTTGCTCATGCTGCGGAGCGGGTCAACGCCAGCACATCGAGGGTGCGTCTTGCGACGCCCTCAACAGCTGCAACGATATCCGAGCGCGCCCCGGCGCCACGCAGCACGCCGACATCGAGTCGGCCGGGATCGGGATAATTCCTGCCTTTCGGCAGTATCCGCATGCCCGAGAGTACCGATGATCGCGGCACAATGGAGACGCCAAGTCCGGCGCGCACCGCTGCCTGCACGCTGGCCATACTCGAACCGGTGTAGGCGATCTTCCACGGTCGCTTGAGTCGCCGCAACGACTGGATCGCGTGCTCGCGCAGTATGCACGGAGCGGGCAGCAGCGCCAGCGGCAGTACATCGTTGCGCGCCGGTTCGAACCCTTCACGCGCGACCCAAACCTGCGGTTCGCTCCAGATAGCCTGATCACGTTCCCGCGGCGCGAGGCGCACGATCACGGCATCGAGCTTTTCCTGAGTGAGTTCCTCGCGCAAGTCCCGCGAGAGTCCCATGCGGACTTCCAGATGCACGCCGGGATAGGTTTCGGCGAAGCGCGCAAGAATTGTCGGCAACTCGTTCGGCACGAAGTATTCGGTTACGCCCAGGCGGATCTCGCCGCTGACCGGCGGCTCAGTCAGGCGCCGGACCGATTCGTCGTTGAGTTCCAGGATGCGCCGCGCATAGCCGAGCAGGGTTGCGCCTGCAGCCGTAAGAGCGAGCGAGCGGCTGGTGCGATCGAACACTCTGTGGCCGACGATCTCTTCGAGGCGTTTGACCTGCACGCTGACCGCGGACTGTGTGCGTGCAACAAGTTCCGCCGCGGCGGTGAAACTGCCGGTGTCAGCGATGGCGGCGAAGCTGCGTAGCAAGTCGATGTCGAGGTTGGCGGTGTGCATGGTTTATCTATTAGATATTCGAATGTTTGCGATAAGAACAATTCGTTTATCAAATGTATTGTCCAGCTATAGAGTGGCGCCGTCAACCCTACCCAAGGAGCGAACCATGAACCACGACACCCCCGTATCCCGGCCCATTCCGCCACAAACGGCATTCTCGGCACTGCAGGCCGCCGAAAACGAAGCGTTCCGTCTGCTAGGCGGTCACGCACGCGACCCTCTGGCCCGGATCGCAATCGTCTTCGACCTGAAGGTGCGGCGCGCGGCCTATCGAATCGCCGGCCGGCTGAAGGGCATCCGAAAATAGGCTAAAACTGAAAACAGGGGTCAGAGTACACTTTTGCACATTGGCGATCGACCCGAGTGTCGTGCGGATCGGCGCTCACTCGAATCCATAGGCGAACAATACGTCCAACGGCTCGCCGTAAATGAAATCGTCGACGACGACGATGTCGGAACTGCCGCCGTTGTCGAGCTGGCCAGCCGCGGCGCTGGTGTTGCCCAACGTCACGCGGACGCGGGCAATGCGGGTCTGGCCGTCGCTCACGAATCCGCCCAGGAACGAGAATCCTCCGCTCAACGCCGGCGCCAAAAGCTTGCCCATGCTGGTGTTGCCGGCGTCGAAGAACTGCACTGCCGTCGTGCTCGCGGCGTCGACGTCCGTCAGTACCAAGCCGAACCCCTTCACCGTGGCAGGCGTACTGGTGCCGGCCACAAAAAAAACCACGTCGAAGATGTTGCTGGCCAGGGACGTAAACAGGCGTTGCGCGCTGAACGTCTGGAATGTCGTTGCATAGCTCGGATCGATATTGCCGAAGTTCGCCGCGGCCGGCTGCCCTGCGCCGGAATCGGTGCTCGCCCCGCTGACCTGGAAGCCCGTGCCGGGCGTCGTGAGCACAATGCCACGCGGCGAATTGACGTTGAAGAAGTTCGCCGGAAGGTAGTTCGGTGCCGCGAACGCGGCAGGGACGCCGTCCCAATTGATCTCCCGTCGCAGCCCGCCGAAGGATCCGTTCGCGCCGGCGACGGTGCCGCCGCCGAGGTCCGCGCGGAATTGATCGCGCACGGTCGTGATCGCGGCAGCATTGGCGCCGGTGCCACTGCGGATCGTGACTTGGGCTTCAACGCGCGCCGTGCATGCGGCGAGACCCATCAGGCAGATCAGGAGCGCTCGCATCGAGTCTCTCCGGCATTCAAAAGTTGTAAGCCTGCACTCAAGTAGCGCGGCCTCGCTGCGGATTCCGATGAGGAACCGGTCGTCGCGCTTCCTCGAAAATCAAGAACCAGCGCCAGAGTACACTTTTTTGGAATGATACGGGTCGAACTTCGACGCGCCGAATCTGTTCCTTCCCACACGTTTAAAAATCAAAGCCGCCGTAAAACACCTCGTCGCCGACATAAACCGTGAATACTGCCGGCGCCGCCGTGTGCCCATCCGCAGTCACCTTCAACACACCGGCTGTCCCGCTCGCCGTCAGCGGCGGCGCGGTCGCGACGCCGTTGCTGTCGGTGATGACGATGCCGCTCGCAAACGTTCCGCCGGCATTGCCTGAGACAGTGTCCACGGTGAACGTCACCGGCACGCCGTACGGATAGGTGTGGTTGCTCGCCAGAACTTGCGCCTGCAGGTTGCGGAGAACCGTTCCCGGCGTGACCCCCTGGTGGTTGCCGTTGTAGATGCTGATGATCCCGTCGGGCTGGTCGGGCCACACGCAATTGGTCGTGTCGAAAAAAGTATAAATTGCAAGCCGCTGCGCGTCCGTCAGCGTGCCGCCGGCGCACTCGCCTGGAAAGAAGACTCCGGCGGATGTCGTCGAGTAGTACGGGTGGTGATCCAGGTAGGCAATGCGCCCGCATTGCGCCGCAGGTGTCGCGCCCACCGGAGTGTTGAACGCGAACTGCAGCGGGACCGGAGTCTCTACGGAAGAACTGACGAGCCAGTTCTCGGCCGGTGCGACCACGCCGTTGTAGTCATGGGCGAGATGGCTCACGGCGACCTGACCCGGCGTCGACGACGGATTCAAGCCCAGCAGCCACTCGGCCAGAATTTCGCCTTTGGGAAACGTCGTGGAGATGTTCGCGGCGTCCGGATCACTGCCTGTGAAAGGCTGTTCGACGTCCCACGCTGTCAGCGTGTAGAGAGGCGTGTTGTCGCTCAGCCACGAGTACTCTTCATGGTCGAGCATCACGCGGCCGCCGGAATTCACGAAGGTCGTGAAAGCGTCTTTCTGCGTGGGCGTTGGAGCATCCGGTGTGCCCTGGCAATCGAACAGCAGGGCATCATAGGCGGAGAAGTCCGACAACGTCGACTCCGCGGGCGTCGATCCGCTGTATCTCGCTCCGCCACCGTCGTAGAACTGAATCCGGCCTGCTCCCGCCGGGTCGCTGAACTGATTGTCGGCGACGCCGACGTCGCGCAGCAGGCACTCGGCAGTATCGTTGGCGCCACTGACGACGGCGATGAGCGGCATGTTGTCGTAGATGCTGCCGCCGCCCTGTGTCGACGGCAGTCTCGTGCTCGTCACGGCCACTGCGGTGTCCACACAGGATGCCACCACGGGCACCTTGGTCTCGCGGCGCCAGCGTCCGATCTGGATGACGAGCGGTACGCTCACGCCCACCGGCGCATTGTGCAGGACGAACTTGCCATCCGCGTCGGACAGCGTGCTGACCAGCGGCGATCCCGACGGCGGCGACCCGCACGTCGTGCAGCCGACGCCCGCAACGAACGGTGTCAACGCGGCATTCGGGACATAGATCGTGGCGTTCGGCAGCGGCAGCGCGCCGTTCGGCGTCGAGACAGTTCCGCTGATCGTCGTGTCGCCCGCGCCCGGACAAACCACCTGATCGAGGCACAATCCCGTGCACGTCGCATTCGACCCGCACATGTTGGCGGTGCCGCCGCCTCCGCAGGTGTCGGTTCCGGTGCAGCCTCCGCATTGGAGCACGCCGCCGCATCCATTCGGGATGACGCCGCACTGGCCCTGCTGACACGCGTTGATGCACTCGGGCGCCGCAATCGCATTGGCTGCGGCAAGAAGCAGAACAGCAATAAGAAAGCCAGCACGCATGAACGTCCCCCTGTGGGCGCTCTTTGTCGACCGGCGCGACTTTAACCCGAAAATCGACGCGATCAGCCGGGGGACTTCCGGTGTTGCAAATTTTTACCCGGACGGTCCAGCAGCGGCCGCACTTCGATCGGCAAGAATGGTTTGCCAATTGATGATCGCGTTCCAGACCATGCGATGGTCGCCGCGGTTGAGGTCTCGGTAGAGCGGATTGAAATTGAACGCAACGACATGGCCACGGCCGACCGGCGTGTCGAGGATCGCGGGGCGGCCGATCAAATTGCTTTCTCCCCACGCCTGTCCGCTTATGACGAACGGCGCGCCTTCCTCACCGCCCCACTGCAGCACGACGCTGCGCGGGTCGGCTGGCCCGTCGAGACAACTCGTGCAGTAGGCCATGCGCAGCCAGCGCCGCGGCGTCGAGTACAAGGCAAAGTTGCCGCGAAAAACCTGGCTCGTCTGCGCGTACCCGTAGGCGATAGGATGGTCCGGGCGCGCGAACCTGACGCGCACCTCGGTGCCCGGAGTTCGCGTGACGGACTCGCGCGACGCCGCAGCAGCATCCGCGCCGCCGCCACCGGAACTGCGCGGCACGCCGCCCGAATCGCGGCGCACGCCGCGCACGATGCCCGCTTCGAGCGGCAGCATGCTGCCGTTGCCGAGCGTCACGAGCAAACCGCCCTGCTCGATGAACTGCTGCAGCTGGTTGAGTCCGGCCCAGCCGATGCCGCCGGTGATGTCGTCCGACTCGGCGGGCGTGCCGAAGCTCGGCGTCTTCGCGGTCTTCTTGAACGGCATCGGACCCCAAGCCTTCGGAATGCCCCGGATCTGTTCGGCGAGTTCGAGATCGACATGCCCGTACAGCAGCACGTCGATTTTCCCGTGCAGGTTGCCGGCACGAATGTCCTCGTCGCGGATATAGGTGTACGGAATTTTTCGCTGGTCGAGCGAGTAGCGAATCCAGCCGATCGAGTCGGTATCGGCCCACGGCACCCATACTCCGAGTCGCGGCGCGTCGGTGGCGTGCTGTTCCACATCCGGCGCCTTGTCGGTGCTCGCGAACGCAAGATCGAGGCGACCGGCAACGTCATGCACCGCGTCGGCGAGACCGGATTGCGACGGCAGGATCCACGATCCTTGCGGATACGTGACATCGCCCAGCGTGAACGAACGTGCGGCGATGTTCACCTTGAATCGCGCGAGGCGGTAGCGCGCCTCGAGCAGTCCTTCCTGTCCGGAGTCCTTCAGCACGAATACCGGTCCGCTGCCAGACACTTCGCCGCGCGGAGCCGGCGCTTCCTTGAGCAGCGACAAACGCACGTCGCGGATCGAGGCATCGGCGATGGTGATCGCCTGCAGGTGGTAATACGCCGGAAATTCCCACGAGAGGTCGTCGTACGGCTCGCCGGCATCCTTCGGATAATTCTGCGGCGTGAGCAGGTCCACTGCGTAATTGCGATACGGCTGATCGAGGCGTACGACGTAGGTGCCGGCCGGAAACGCGCCTTCCTTCAGCGCCAGTGGCGCGTCGCTGCGGCTGACTTCGATGTGCTGCGCCTGCAGCTTCGCGACCATCTGCGCGACGCGCATCGGATCGCCCTGCTCGGCCGGAATGACGAACGCGTAAGGCGGCTGCTCGATGCCCTTGCGCCAGCTGTGCAGGCTCTTGGTGTAGAAGTTGCGCAGCAGCATGTGCGCGTTCGTCGCCGCGTAATCCAGCGCGGCGAGCGCGCCGGTTTCGTTGTAGTTGACGTTGTCGCGCGCCGACCAGGAGAACTTGCCGGCCGGCGGCGGTTCGACGCGGTACCACTCGCGTGAGGTTTCTTCGGGCGGCAGCGTGTGCATCAGCGTCTCGGCGGTGCTGTTGCCGAACGTTTCGTAGCCGCGACCGATCGCGTTGTGATTCATCGCGACGGAGTCGGCGTACATGTGGCCGAAGCCGTCGCCGAAATTCCACGTGCTGACGCCGGGCATGCCGAGCCCGGTCAGGGTCTCGACTTCGTGGAAGCTCAGGGCGAGGAACTCGGTGAACGTGATCGCGTCGATGTTCGGGTTGTACGGACCGGTGCCGTTCCAGCTCATCAGCAACGGAACGCTTTCATGCAGGTCATGGACGACGACCGGGTGCCAGTCGAAAAACATGCGGCTCGCCGCCTTCGTCGCTTCGTGGGTCAGCTGGTGCGCGTCGCGATTGATGTCGACGAACGCATACTTCGACCAGTACGGCGGCGACTGGCGCGGCAGCGTGTCGCGATCGGTCTTGCCCTTCAAGTAACGGTAGAACCACTCGACCTGCTTGTCGCGGCCATCCGGATTGGCGACGGGGTTGATCAGCACGACCGTGTTTTCACGAATCCGGCGGATCATCGGCTGGTCCGAGACGGCGAGCCGGTAGGCCAGTTCGAGCACCGATTCGGTCGAGCCGGTTTCGTCGGAATGCAGCGCCGCGTTGAAATAGTAGAACGGCCGCGAACTGGCGATCAGGCGCTCCGCGCCGGCAGCATCGATCGTGCGCGGATCGGCAAGTGCGGCACTCGCGGCTTTCAGCGAGTCGAGAGCGGCAATACCCTGCTCGTCCGCGATCGCCAGCAGAATGATGTCGCGCCCTTCCTCGGAGCGGCCGATGTTGAAAACCTTTACTCGCGGCGACGCCTTCGCCAACGCGCGAGCGTAAGCAAATGCTTGCGCGGAATTGACCAGTTCGCCGGGCGCGCCGGCGATGCGGCCAAAAAAAGCCGTCGGCGACGGAACACTCGAAGATGCCGGAACGTACGAAACCCACGGCGATGAAAAACGCGTATCGGTCGTCGCCTTGGCGATTGCCTCGACCGATCCGGATTCGGCGACGTCAGGCGCGATGACATCGGGCCTGATGAGATCGGGCTTGATGACATCTGGCTTGGTGACAGCGGGCGCGACCGATTGCGCAGACGATTCGAGCGACGCGCCGAGCGCGATGATGAACGCCAGGGTTCTGGTCAGCATGTACCCGCCTTCGGCCAATTGGTGGAAGGCAGTCTACCGCGCAGAGCGGGCCCCGGCCCACCTCCAGTTCGTCATCCCGGGGCAAACTGGGATCTAGTTGTTTTCATGCTGTAGAGAGAGCAGGAGCTGGATTACTCGCCGCATCCGCGACTCGCCCTTCGGGCCATTCGCTTCGCGAATGTTCGCTTGGCATCCGGCAACTGCTCCTGCGTTGCTCTGCCTCCGCAGTCCGGATCAAGGTAAAGGCGCTGCCAGGTTCGCGTAGTACTCCTAGATCGCGACGTTGACGGCATCCATTGCGCGCGCTGCATCGTCATGAACTGCCTGCTGCCGAGGCATCAGTTTCAGCGCGGCATTCACATCCGCTTTTGGCGGCGGCTGCAGGCGCTGAAAGACAAACAATGCCGCGAGCACTGCGTGCACGACCGTCGCGAAGTTGATGATCGTCTTCTGCACAAGGATCCCCCGACTACGGCACCGGTATTGGCGGCGCTCCACTTGTCGTTGCGCCTTCCGCCTGCGGCAACATCACCTTGAACTCGACCTTCGCCAGTTGCTCCGGCGCGCGGCCGATCTTGCTCAGGAACGGCAACCAGCGCGGATCGCCGCGGACCTTGTCGAACAGCGGCTCGTAGACGATTTCCGAGAGGCCCCCGTCCTGATACTGAACTGCCTTGTCGAGCCACTCGAACGCCTTGTCCGCATCGCCGCGGAACGCGTAGGTATAGGCGATGTTGTACGAAGCGTCCTTCCCAAATTTGGTGATCATCTCGGACAGCGCGGCATCAGCCTCCCCTTTGCGCCCGAGCGCGTAGTAGGGAGCCGGGAGTGAGATAGTCCTCCAAGTGTCCGAAGGTTCAGCCTGTGCCTCGGCCAGCGCTCCGGCCGGGTCCCCCTTCGCCAGCAGACTCGCGCTGATAATGCTGCGGGCGCCGTTATATTGCGGGCTGAGCGCAAGTGCCGTGCGCAAAGACGCAATTGCCTCGTCGTACTTGCGCGCGCGTGACAACAGGTCTCCGAGCCGATAGTGCACGCGCGCACTGGCCGGATCGTGGGCGACGAGGTGACGCATGACCGCGATGCCCGCATCGACTTTACCGACGCCGGCCAGGAACACCGCGGTGTTGTAGAGCACATCGGAGTTGGCCGGATCGAGCGACAGGGCTCGCTGGTAGTGTGCCGCGGCAGAGACGAAGTCGCTGTCGTAAACATCGGCGACCCGGCCTGCCAGCGACTGCGCCGCAGCGTCGCCCGGATCGAGCGCAAGCGCGCGCGCAACCGCGGCGCGAATTGCAGGCAACCCGTCCTCGATCGATCGCTCCGAGGCTGCCACCTGATTGAAGGACACCAGTGCCAGCGCATTCCAGGCCCGCACCTCGTCCGGCACGAGGGCGAGCGCCTGTTCGCACAGCGCCAGCGCCTGCTTGTTACCGGCCGGGTTGTTCTGGGCTATCAACGCGTTCGCTTGAAGGATCAGTGGATAGATCCTCGGGTCCACCGGCTTCGCCGTCGGCACCGCGCCGAGCAGCGAGATACGGAGCTTGTCGACCACCGCGGCCGCGATCTCGTCCTGCACCTTGAAGATGTCATCGAGCGTGCGGTCGTAGGTTTCGGACCACAGGTGCGAGCTGTCGCTGGCGCGGATCAACTGCACGGTGATGCGCACCTTCTGGCCGGACTTGCGCACGCTGCCCTCGAGCACCGCCGCGACGTGCAGCACGCGCGCGATGTCGGCGATAGGCGTGTCCTTGCCCTTGTACGAGAAACTCGAGGTGCGCGCAATCACGCGCAGCTTCGGCACCTTGGCCAGCAGGTCCAACAGTTCTTCGGTGATGCCGTCGGAAAAATATTCTTGGTCCTTGCCCTGGCTCAGGTCCTGCAGCGGCAGCACGGCGATCGACGGATCCTGCTCGATCGACGGAATCGACGGCTCGCCGGTGGCGGACGGCACGTTGATTGATGCAGCGCCGGCCGGCGGCGCGACGCCCTTTGCCACCGACGCGACGCCAGCCTGATCGACCGCGCTGGCGATCTCGCGCGCATTGCGTGCCGGTGCGAGCATGAACTTGTCAACCGCGAAATAGGCGAGCGCGAGCACGAGCAACACCGTGATCGAGCGATCGATACGCTGCGCTGTCAGCGACGTGATCGATGTGTTGCGATCGACCTCGGACTCGCGCTTCAGCCCCTCTGGAGTGAGTTCGTAGATCCACGAGAACAGCAACGCCGGCACGAAGCCAATCGCGAGCAACACCACGAGGCTGCGCCCGATCCAGTCCGGCGCACCGAACATCGGCAGCACCGTGCCGGCCACTTGCGTGATCAGCCACGCGCCGATGACGTACAGACCCGCCATGCGGATGACATTCCGGCGTCGAAGCTCGACGAACAGACTTCGCTGCATGCTTGGACGGATTCCCCTGTGCCGGAGGCGATCCGGTCAAGGGCAAGTGTCCGCCGTAATGTCACGCCGCGCAAGCGGGAGTTCCCGGCGGCTGAGTCGACGGCGCAAACTTTTGCTCCAGCCGACAAGTTCACCGCAGGTTTGATCGGAACGGGCGAGCCGCCTGCGAAAATTCGCGGCTATAGAGTAGGGAGTTCATCCACTACAGACGGTCACGAATGTCGGCTACGAGATCCTGCGCTTCCTCACCGCTTTCGAATCGGCTCTGAAGTCGCGCTACCAGCGCCTCGGCCGCGCCAGGAATCCGCAACCACCCAGGCGGCGCCGATCAGCGCGATATTCACCGCGTTCTCGTTCCAGATCCAATGGTTCGAGGGATCGGCCAGGAGCATCGGCACGTGCACCAGCGGCGTGAAGGACGCGAACATGACGGTCAGCAGGATCGCCGCGAGGCGGGCCTGCACGCCCGTCAGTATCGCGACGCCCGCTGCGATGTGCGCAAGCCCGGTCGCATAACCCCAGAACTCTTGCGAAGGGGGCAACCATTTGGGGACCAGTGGAGCAGTCAGGTTCATATAGACAAAATGCGCTCCGCCGAATATCAGTGCGCAAACCCCGAACGTCACCTGGCCCAAGCGCACAAGCTGTGACGCGAAGTTCGCATCGATCCTGGCGCTGGTGGCGTAGACGATCAGCCCGCCCGACGCGATCGCGAGTTCAATGGCGAGACTTTCGTAGGGCCCGTACTCGGTGAAATGGCTGAGCAACACGCGCCCGTTCATCACGATGACGACAATCAGCGCGAAGTAGGCGGTGAGCACCGCGGCGCCCCAAGCCGTGGTCCGCCGCCACTCGACGGCTGTACCCGCGACGAGCATGAACACAGCGGCGGCGTAGGCCAGTGCGGTGCGGTCGGGAAAATCCTTCGGCACCGGCTGCCCCGGATGGAAGTCCCCGAACGCCAGGCACACCATGCCCAATGCCACTGCGCCCAAGCCATAGGCGCGCCAGCCGAAGGCCATCGCCTTGTTTTCCGTGGTCATGACTTCCGCCCTCAAAGAGAACGCGTGGCAACAGCGATGATCTGACCCGCGCGGCCCGTTTCCGGGCAACAAGTTGTGCGCATCGTATGGCCGGAATGTCGAAAAAGCAGTCTCTTGCCAACCTGTTCGAGTTGCGAGGCTTGCGCGTTCTTGCTGGATAGCCACGGAGATGATCCGTTGTCCGGTTATCGCGGCCTGTCCGCAACAGTCCGCTGGAACAAGCACTCCCGACTTGATGTTCGGTCGAGTGGCCTGTCGGCGTTGGCATTGAAGTGAGAACTTTGCCCACGGAATGTGGGCTATCCCTCATTTATCGAGATTGCAATGAACGCATCATTACTGCCATGCGGCTGATATCTCCCCTGGCCATCGCGTTTGCGCTGGCTCTGCTGGCCCAGCCAGCCGTCGCCGCGGGGCCCGCGGCAGACATGACGATCGCCAAAGGTCATACCGGCAACTTCACGCAGGGCGACGTCGGCGATACGTACACGCTGAACGTGACGAACGCGGGTAGTAAGCCCTCGAGCGGTACGGTGACGGTCGTCGACATACTGCCGAGCGGTTTGACCGCCACCGACATGAGTGGCAGCGGCTGGAGCTGCTCGCTCCCCTCGCTGACCTGTACGCGCAGCGATGCGCTGGCGGCTGGCACCAGCTATCCGGCCATCACGTTGACAGTGAACGTCGCCGGCAATGCGGCAGCGACGGTAACCAACAACGCAACGGTAGCGGGTGGCGGTGAGAGCAACACAGGCAACGATAGCGCCAGTGATCCGACCACGGTTATTCAGAAGGTGCCGGATCTCTCGATCGACGTGTTCCACAGCGGAACCTGGAGCGAGGGTGATGTCGGCAAGACTTATAGCCTCCGAGTCGACAACTCCAACATCGGGGGCTTTTCGACGGACGGGTCGACGGTCACGGTGGTGGACACGTTGTCCTCGGGGCTCACGGCGACGGCAATCGGAGGCACGGGCTGGACGTGTGTGCTGGCCACCCTGACCTGCACGCGCAGCGATGTGCTGGCAAATTTCACCACGTATCCTTTCATCACGGTGACGGTGAACGTGGCGGGGAATGCCTCCACGCCTCAATCGAGTTCGGCGACGGTGTTCGGCGGCGGCGACACGAACACGGCCAACAACAGTTGGAGTGACGTGACCGCCATCGTGCAGAAGCCGGACCTGACGATAGCCAAGTCCCATAGCGGAATCTGGAACCTGGGCGCGATCGGCAAGACCTACGCCCTCACTGTCTCCAACGTCGGAGGTATCCCGACGGACGGTTCCACGGTGACAGTGGTGGACACGTTGCCCACGGGCCTCACGGCGACGGCGATATCGGGCACGGGCTGGAGCTGCACGCTGGGGACGCTGACGTGCACACGCAGCGATCCGCTCGCCAATGCGGCGAGCTATGCACCGATCACGGTGACCGTGGATGTGGCCAACGATGCGCCGGCGAATATGACGAATACGGCGACCGTATCGGGCGGCGGCGAGACGAACACGGCGAACGACAGCGCCAGCGATCCGACCAAGACGATGCAGATCGACCTGGTGCTGACGAAGACACATAGCGGAACGTGGAACCCGGGTGATGTCGGCAAGACGTACACCCTTACGGTCTCCAACGTTGGAGCCACGCCAACGAACGGCTCCACGGTTACGGTGGTGGACACGTTGCCGGCGGGCCTCACCGCGACGGCGATTTCGGGCACGGGTTGGAGCTGTACGCTCGGGACGCTGACGTGCACGAGCAGCGATGTATTGGCGGCGAATTCCAGCTACCCGGCCATCACGCTGACCGTGGACGTGGCGAACGATGCGCTGCCCAGCGTGAAGAATACGGCGACGGTAGCGGGCGGTGGCGAACTCGACACGTCCAACGACAGCGCGAGCGATATCACCACGATCAACGAGGCCGACCTGACGATAGCCATGTTCCTGGGCTCTCCTCTCAGCCAGGGTCAGGGCTTTGCAAGCTATTTCCTGTCCGTTCGGAATGTCGGCACCGCTGCGAGCACCGGCCTCGTGACGGTAGCAGATGCATTGCCGAGCGGCTTGACCGCCACGAACATCAGCGGCAGCGGTTGGAGCTGCACGCTCGCTACGTTGACCTGCACGCGCAGCGATGCGTTGGCGGGCGGCGCCAGCTATCCGGGCATCAATGTGTTCGTGAGCGTGGACAACGACGCTCCAACGAGCGTCATGAATACCGCAACGATATCGGGCGGCGGCGAAATCAACACCGCCAACGACAGCGCGAGCAACACTGCCTCGGTTGCGCAAAAGTCGGATCTTTCGATCATCAAGTCCCATAGCGGAACCTGGACTCAGGGTGATATCGGCAGGACCTACACGATCACCGTCTCCAACGTCGGCTATGCGAGCACCAACGCAACGACCGTGACAGTCGTCGATACGCTGCCGGCGGGGTTGACGGCGACGGCAATCGTCGGCGGGGGCTGGAGTTGTGTCCTGGGCACGTTGACCTGCACGCGAACGGATGCGCTGGTCGTCAGTTCGAGTTATCCGGCGATCACCGTGACCGTGAACGTGGCGAACGACGCAGCCGCCAGCGTGAACAACACAGCGACCGTAGCGGGCGGTGGCGAAATCAATGCCGCCAACGATAGTGCGAGCGACATCACCGCAATCACGCCGGTCGCACCGGGTTTGGATCTGACCATCCAGATGGATGACGGGACGAATGGCAGAAAGTTCTTCGCCGGCGGCCAGTTTGCCGACTACACGATTACGGCGCACAACATCGGCACCCTGGATGCACACAACGCAAGCGTCCAGGATTTGTTGCCGACGAACCTGCTCGATGCCACTTGGACATGCGACGCCAGCGGTGGGGCGACTTGCACGCCAAGTGGAAGCGGAGCAATTACGGACACCGTGAACATTCCGCACGGCGCGAGTGTGACGTATCACCTGACGGCAACGGTGCAGGCGATTCCCGAATTTCCCGTGACGAACACCGCGACAATTGCAGCCGGGAGCGGCGAGGTGGATGTCAATACGAGCAACAACAGTTCGAGCGCCACCGATGCGGTGGGTATTTTCGCAAATAATTTTGAAGGCCCCTGAGGCTTTCATACTTGGTGTCGAGCGTCCGGAATGTGGCCGCTAGTGGTCTTCGGCGACCGCTTCGACTGAAGCAGCCGCATGGGAGCATCTGCTATGGACGCTCCTGATCCTTCGCGCGGCTCGCGGGAAACGGCTACACTCGGCGCGCAATGGCCTTTGCACCTACCGATGGTCCTGGGATTACCGCCAGCCAGGCGCTCAGACGCCTGGTCGAAGGAAACCGGCGTTTCGCCCGCGGCGACGCACGATTCCCGACCGTGCAGAAGAAAATCCTCAGCCAACTCGCTCGGGAACAACGGCCTTATGCAACCATCCTGGGATGCAGCGATTCACGTGTGCCGCCGGAATTGTTGTTCGATGCGGGCTTCGGCGAATTGTTCGTCGTCCGGATCGCGGGAAACGCTCTGTCCTCTGACGTCGCCGGAAGTCTGCAGTATGCGGGCGTCCACCTGAGGACGCCGCTGTTCCTTGTGCTCGGGCACGAAGGGTGTGGCGCGGTGAGCGCCGCGGTGGACACGCACTTCCAGAAAGTGCGCTATCGCTCGCGCATCTCGAAGCTCGTGAGCAAAATCGTTCCCGCGATCAGGGGATTGGACCCGAAACTCCCGCCCGATCAGCTGTTATCACAGGGCATCGAAGCGAACGTGCGCTGGACCATGAAGCAGATTCGCACTTCGCCCGAAGGCAAGGCGCGCGTGGCAGAAGGCCGCGTGAAATTGGTGGGTGCAATTTACGATATCAAGACCGGGCGCGTGCGGTTCCTGCCATGACGAACGGGATTCAGAAAGCGCGGCGGATGTGACGCCGCGGTAACTGCCGGCATTGTCCGTTTTCGACCGAAGATGAGTTCGCGAGTGCCTGCGATGGACTTCCAATTTTTTCGCGGCTCCGCGATGCGAAACGCCTAGTAATGCGCTTCGGCACTCGCCGCGCTGGCTTCCGCCTGCGGCAGCGTCACCTTGAACTCGATCTTCGCCAGTTGCTCCGGCGCCTTGCCGATCTTGCGCAGGAACGCCAGCCAGCGTGGGTCGGCGTGAATCTTGTCGAACAGGTTCTCCGTCACGATCTCGCCAATGCCGGGGTCGCCGTACTCGACCGCCTTGTCGAGCCACGCGAACGCCTTGTCCGCTTCGCCGCGATAGGCATAGACATAGGCGATGTTGAAGGGCGCAACGACGACGTGCGCGCCGTCACCTGCAATTGCGGGATCTTCGCCAGCAGGTTCAGCAGTTCTTCCGAGATACCGTCGGAGAAATATTCCTGTTCCTTGTCGCTGCTCATGTTGCCGAACGGCAGCACAGCGATCGACTTGTCGCCGTAGGACAGGATCTGCGCGTCGACGCTGCCCTCCTTCGGCGCGGCGTTCTGCGGCTGCCGCAGCTGCTCGGCCTGCTGCTGCAGATGCTCCGCTTCGCGGCGCGGCGCGAGCAGGAACTTGTCGAACACAAAATAGCCCAGTGCGAGCACGAGCAGGATCGTCATCGAACGGTCGATGCGCCGCCCCGTGTGCGAGGTGATCGAGGCATCGCGGTCGACCTCGGCCTCGCGCTTGAGGCCCGCGGGCGTGAGTTCGTAGACCCACGAGAAGATCAGCGTCGGCACCGCGCCGATCACCAGCAGGAGAACGATGCTGCGCGCCAGCCAGTCCGGCGCACCGAACATCGGCAGTACCGTGCCGGCAACCTGCGTGATCAGCCATGCGCCGACGAAGTAAAGCCCCGCCATGCGGATGACATTCCGGCGCCGAAGTTCGGCGAACAGGCTTCGCTTCATGCTCGGGTACATTCCCCTGTGCCGGTCTGATCCGGTCGATACCGAGTGTCCGAAATTGCGTCAAAATGCGCAAGCGCGGGCTGCACCCCGATCGGCCGCGCGTGGCTCGCGAAACGAACCCGGCGTCTTCAAGGCTCCGCTATGTCATGCCGGCCGGACTTCCGCCGAATCTGCCGGAGTACGCACCCCGTCCCCACCCCGGTTACACTGGGCAAACCAGCGCTAGACTGGCGTGCCGCAATCTTTATTGCCGAGCAGGGGAAAATATGTCGACCGTTCCGGCCATGACGAACTCGCCTCAGGCGTTCGACGAAGACGCCTGGGACGATCTGCTCAATTACATCGAGGAGCGCCGCGTCATCCCGATCATCGGGCCTGACCTGTTGCGCGTGCAGACCGATCGAGGTCTGCGTCCGCTGTACGAATGGCTCGCGGAGAAACTCGCCGTTCGCTTGTCGGTCGACACGGTCGGCTTGCCTTCCCCGCTCACACTCAACGACGTGCTGTGCTGCTACCTCGGCCAGCGCGGACGGCGCGAGGAGGCGTACACGCGCCTGCGCTCGATCATGCGCGAGGTGCAGTTCGAACCGCCGCCGGCGCTGCGTCAACTGGCGCAGATCACCGATTTCGACCTGTTCGTGACGACGACGTTCGACCCGCTGCTCGAGAACGCGATCAACCTCGAGCGCTACGGCGGGCAGACGACAGCCGACGTCATCGCCTACGCGCCGAACCGTGTCGCCGACCTGCCGGTCGAACGCAGCCAGCTGCAGCGCACGGTGATCTACCACTTGCTCGGCCGCCTTTCCGCTTCACCGACCTACGTCGTCTCAGACGAGGACATGCTCGAGTTCATCTGCGCGCTGCAGTCGGAGCATCTGACACCGGAAAAACTTTTCCACGAGCTCGAACACAATCACCTGCTATTGATCGGCAGTGACTTTTCCAACTGGCTGGCGCGCCTGTTCCTGCGCATGGCCAAGCGCAAGCGCCTGTCCGATCCGCGCGACGTCAGCGAGGTGTTCGCCGACGATCACACGATGCAGGACGGGCGGTTGGTGTCGTTCCTGCAACAGGTCAGCGTGCGCACGCGCGTCTACGGCGGCGCCGAGGCGTTCGTTGCCGAGTTGCACCAGCGCTGGTCGCAACGCCAGCGCCCGACGGCGGCGTCGAGCGGCGCCGGCAGTGCGCCGCAGCGCTTCCTGCCGCCGGCGCGCGAGATGCCGGAGAACGCGATCTTCATCAGCTACGCGCGCGAGGACCTGCCCGCCGTGCAACATCTCAAGGCCGCGCTGGATGCGGCCGGCCTGACGACCTGGTTCGACCTCGATCGTCTCGAAGGCGGTGACGACTATGACCGCAAGATTCGCGCGAACATCGGACGCTGCAGTTTCTTCCTGCCGGTGATTTCGGCGGCGACGCAGCGCCGGCATGAAGCGTACTTCCGCCGCGAGTGGAGCTATGCGGTCGACCGCGCGCGCAACATCGCCGATGGCGGCGTGTTCATCCTGCCGGTATGCATCGACGATACGCCCGAAGCTGCCGCGCTGGTACCGGAGCAATTCAAGGCGCTGCACATCGTGCGCCTGCCTGGAGGCGAACCGCCGCCGGAGTTCCTGCGCCGGCTGCAGGATCTGTTCAGCGGGAGGCAGCCGTGAGCCCGGCCGACAGCGGGAGTACCGCCGTCGTGGCTATAGATCCGCAAAATCCGTGGCTGGGCCTGTTCTCCTACTCCGAGGAAACGCGCGCCTACTTCCATGGGCGCGAAGAGGAAGCCGCCGAGCTCGCGCGCCGCGTGCAGCGCAAGCCGCTGACCGTGCTGTTCGGCCAGTCCGGACTCGGCAAGACCTCGCTGCTGCGCGCCGGCCTCGTGCCGCGCCTGCGCGACGAGGGGTTTTGCCCGGTCTACGTGCGCATCGATTACGCGCCCGGCTCGCCGTCGCCTTCCGAACAGATCAAGCAGGCGATTTTCAAGGCCACCGCCGCCGCCGGACATTGGACACGGCCCGGCACTGCGATCGAGGGCGAGTCGCTGTGGGAGTTCCTGCATCATCGCGAAGATCTGTTGCGCGATGCGCAAGGCAATACGCTGATGCCGTTGCTGATCTTCGACCAGTTCGAGGAGATCTTCACGCTCGGCCAGGCCGACGACGCCGGACGCATGCGCGCCAAGGAATTTCTCGAAGACCTTGCCGACCTCGTCGAGAACCGTCCGCCGGCGGCACTGGAACGCCGCCTCGAACACGACGACAACGCCGCCGAGGCGTTCGACTTCGCGCGCGCCGACTACCGCATCCTGATCGCGTTGCGCGAGGACTATCTCGCGCATCTCGAAGGCGTGAAAGGCATCATGCCTTCGATCACGCAGAACCGCATGCGCCTCGCGCGCATGACCGGCGCGCAGGCGCTGAGCGCGGTCGTCAAGCCGGGTGGCAAGCTCGTCTCACAGGAAGTCGCCGAGTCGATCGTGCGCTTCGTCGCCGGCGGCTCCGAGCTGCAGAATGCGGAGATCGAACCGTCGCTGCTCAGCCTGGTCTGCCGCGAATTGAACACGGTACGCCAGACGCAGGCCCGCAGCGAAATTTCCGCCGACCTGCTCGCCGGTTCGCGCGACACGATCCTTTCGGAGTTCTACGAACGCACGCTCGCCGACCAGCCGGCCGGCGTGCGCCGCGTCATCGAGGACGACCTGCTGACCGAGTCCGGCTACCGCGAAAGTCTCGCCGAAGAACGCGTGAACAAGGCCTTGGCCGCCGCGGGCGCCGCGCCGGATTCGCTGGCGAAGCTCGTCGATCGGCGCCTGCTGCGCATCGAGGAACGCCTCGACATGCGCCGCGTCGAGCTGACCCACGACGTGCTGTGCAGCGTCGTGCAGTCGAGCCGCAATCTGCGCTATGAGCGCGAGGCACGCGATGAAGCGCAGCGGCAGCTCGCCGCGCAGCAGGCGCGCGAGGCTGCATCGCATGCCGCACTGGTGCGCGCGCGCATGGTCGCAACTGTCTGCGCGGTGCTCATGCTCGTCGCGGTCGCCGGCGCAGTCTTCGGCTGGGTCAACCTCGGCCGTGCGCGTGCAGCCGACGCGGAGGCGCAGAAGTCGCGTCAGCTCGCCGAGCATGCACGCGGCGACGCCGAAAAGCTCGTCGCGTTCCTGATCGACGATTTCTACACCGAACTCGAGCCGACCGGTCAGCTCGACACGCTCGGCCGGCTTGCGCACACCGCCGTCGGCTACTACGACGGCCTGCCGAAGGAACTGGTCACGCCCCAGACCCAAACATTCCGCGCAATGGCGATGGTGCGCGAAGCCGCCGCGCTGAATGCGCGCGGCGAAGTCGACACCGCATACAAGCTCTTCGGCGAAGCGCAGGCAGAGTTCGAGAAACTGCGCGCATCCGGAAACGACAGTGAACCGGTGACTTACGGCCTGGCGCTTTCGCTGTACAACCAGGGACAGAGTGCGCTGTACAACGGGCGCGGTACCGCGGCGCAACTGAACCAGGCGGCGGACCTGCTGCGGCCGCTTGCGCAGCCGCCCGACAGTTCGCGCCATATCCGGCAGACCTACGCGGACACGCTCAATGTCCTCAGCCACATGCAGCCGAAGGAAACTGCGGTCGCCACCTGTCAGGAGGCGCTCAAGATCCTGGAAGGCCTCGGAGCTCTTGACCTGTCGAACCTCAATGCGGCGTCGGGGTATGCCGACGTCGCGGATTCCGAAGCGCGCCACTTGCTGGATCTGGGGCGAGCCGACGAAGCGCAGAAGGTCGAGTCGCAGGTCTACGAATTGACCGAGAAAGTGCTGGTGCAGCGCCCCGGGGATCTGCGCTCGCTGGCCAACCGGTTTTTCGCCGCCCAGCTGCTTGGTACGCTGGCCCAGCGCCGCCACGATGACACGACCGCAGCCGACTTTGCCGCACGAGCGGCGAAAGCCGGCGAAGACTACGTGCGCTTCAATCCGGCGGACCTCGGGACCTGGAGCTGGTGGGCCCAGGGTCTGCAGCAGGTCGCGGACCTGCAGTTCGAGCGCGGCGAAGTCACGCAGTCACTCGCGACCTATCGTTCGCTGATGGCTTTGGCGCAGGACCGGCGCAAGCCTTCCAGCCTCGGACCCGTGCTATTTGGGCGCTGGTTGAATATTGCGGCAATGCAGGCACTGTTGGGCGACAAGGCTGCCGCGCAGCAGTCGGTGCAGGCGTTCGCCAAGGACCTCGACGAGCTGGCGGGAACCTACGCGCAGGAAGATCCTCGGCGGCAGGTCATTGCCACATCCGCTGATGGCCTGCGCGGCCGTGTGCTGCTGTTCGAAGGCGAGACGCAGACTGCCTTCACCAACGCCAGTGCCGTGATCAATCGCATCGAGCAGATCAAGGTGGACGGGAAGAATCCGAATTTCGAGAGGACGCGGAACAGAGACTTGCGCTTTAGCCTGATTACTGCGGCAATGAGCGCGATTCGACTTGGCCATGCCGCACAGGCCGAGACGCTGGCACGCCAGCTCATTGCTGTGCCCATCGACCCCGGCTCCCGCGGCGACGCGCAGGAACTGGCGTCCCGCAACGAGGCCATGTTGGCGCACGCGGTCGCACTGCAAGGACGAGGTGACGAAACGCGGACGATCCTTCAGCCCGCGCTGGCGTACTACGAGAAGGAGCAGCAGACCGGGGCACATGGCACCTGGTTCCGGCGCGACTACGCCTACGCGCTCTACGTCGATGCACTGACGCGTGGCGCCGACGCCGATAGCCGCGCAAAGCGTGACGCCGAACTGGCCGAAGCAGCCAAATTGATCGCCGGAACATCCGCCGAGGTGCAGAAACTTTCGATGGTGCGCGAGCTGGCCGACCTGATCGCTGCCGCACGCACGTCGACGCGCGGCTGACAGTTCGGTGCGCGCGTGACGAACTTCGATCTCGTCACGTTGCGCACGGATCGTTTGCTGCTGCGGCCGCTGCGCGCAGCGGATGCGCCCGCGATCTACGCGATCCGTTCCGACCCGACCGTCATGCGTTACGCCAGCTCGCCGCCGTTGACCTCGCTGGATCAGGCCGAAGCCTTCATCGCGCGCGAGGCGGCCGGCATGGCCGCGGGTGAAAGCCTGCGCCTCGGGCTGCAGCGCGTCGAGGACGACACCCTGATCGGAATCTGCCTGCTGTTTCACATCGATCGGCAATGCCGCCGCGCGGAGATCGGTTACGAACTTCGTGCCGACGCGTGGGGACGCGGCTACATGCACGAAGCGTTGCTCGCGCTGGTGCGCATGGGCTTTTCGGAACTCGCGTTGAACCGCATCGAGGCGGACATCGATCCGCGCAATGTCGCTTCGGCACGCAGCCTGGAACGGCTTGGCTTCACCAAGGAAGGGCATCTGCGCGAGCGCTGGATCGTCAACGGCGAAGTATCGGATTCGGCGTTCTACGGGCTGCTGTTCAGCGACTGGCAGGCGCAGCAGCGTGGCGCAGTTTGATTGATCTGCGAAAGGCTTCCGGCAGCGGCAGATTCCGGCGCGCGACACAGAGCACGCGCTGCGGCCGCAGCGTTTCGCCGTCTGACGGCCAAGATGACGAGATGACGAACGTCAAACATTCGGCGTTAGGATAATATCCGGGAATCCGGTCGAATCGACGTAGGGGAATACTCGAGTCGCCGGAACCTCGTAATGCACGGCCGATCTGGGGTAGCCGAATTACCGCCACGGGCAATTGCCCGATGGCGGAATGTGTCGTCTTCCCGGACGGTGCCATGAGCGACGTTTCACCTCTTCTGCCTGCTGCAATTCCCGATCATGCCGATCGTTCCAAGCGTGAGCCGACGCGGCCATGGCTCACACGCGTGCGCGACGATCTCGCCGGCGGCTTCGTTTCTGCCGCGGTAGCGCTTCCGCTGGCGCTCGGCTTCGGCATGTTCGTCTTCGTCACGCTGGGCGACGCGTATTTTCCGCGCGGTGCGCTGGCGGGACTCGTCGCCGCCTCGGTCGGCGGAATCGTCTGCGTTCTGCTCGGCGAGCGCACGGTAACAGTCTATGCGCCGCGCATCACGACCACCTTCTTCCTCGGCGTGCTGCTCTACTCGCTCGCGCACTCGCAGGAACCCGCATTGCGCGGAGCGCCGGCGCAGTTCACGCTGCTCGTCCTGTTCGCGATCATGATGCTGGCCGGCCTGTTCCAGGCACTGTTCGGCGTGCTCCGGCTCGGCACGCTGATCAAGTTCGCACCGCATCCGGTGATGGCGGGCTTCCAGAACATGGCGGCACTGCTTCTGTTCCTGGTCCAACTGGCCAACGTGCTCGGATACGAGCACGTGGTTCCGTTCACACACGCGCTCGGCGAGATCGAGACGGCGAAGCCGCTGAGCATTGCCGTCGCCGCCATCACGTTCGCCTCCATGTGGAATGCTCGGCGCTTTGCTCCGCGCATACCGCCGTTGCTGGTCGGCCTCGCCATCGGCGTGGCGGTGTACTACGGCCTGAAGTTCCTCGGACTTTCCGCTGCGCTGGGGCCCACCATCGGCGTGCCGTCGGCAGGCGCCGTCGTGCCGGCACCGCATGCCGAATTGATGCAGGCGGACAACCTCGGCCGCATCGTGGCCGCTGGGCCGACCGTCATTTTTGGTGCGCTTGCCCTCGCCATCATTTCCGCCATCGACGCCATGCTCTGTGCGCGGCTCCTCTGGCGCCCGGGCGACCGTCGCGGCGACAGCAATCGCATGCTGGTGCGGCTCGGCCTGGCCAACGTCGCGGTCGCGGCGGCAGGCGGGATCACCAGCGGTATCAATATTGGCGCGAGCGTGACCAACCGCGGCTTCGGCGGACACTCGCGCCTGTCCGTCGTCTTCAATGCGACGCTGCTGCTGGGCGCGATCTTCGTCATCATGCCGGTCGTCGCGTATCTTCCGCGCGCAGTGCTTTCGGCGCTGATCATGGTCGTCGCCGTGCAGCACTTCGACCCGTGGAGCCGGCAGGCGGCAAGCCGCCTCTACAAGAAGGGCATCGCCCGCAACCGTGCGCTTGCGATCGACCTCGGCGTCGCGCTGCTGGTGTCGATCCTGTGCGTGACGGTCGACATCGTGCTCGCGGTCTTTCTCGGCCTCGCCCTGGCGGTGTCATTGTTCCTGCTGCGCATGAGCCGCTCGAATCTGCGTCGGCTCTACCGCTGCGGCACGCTGCGCTCGCGCAAGGCGCGCACGGCCGAGCAGATGAAGGCGCTGGAGGAACTGGGCACGCAGATCCTCGTCATCGAGTTGCAAAGCGCGCTGTTCTTCGGCAGCGCCGAGCGCCTCGCGCAGATCATCGAGGCCGAGACCGCGCAGCCGACGCGCGTGCTGATACTCGATCTGCGCCGCGTCACCGAGATCGATTCGACGGGAATGCGCATCCTCGGCGAAATCGATGCCGAGCTGTCGCGCCGCGACATTGCGTTGATCCTCGTGCTGCGCGCCGGCACCGAGGCCGGGGCGCGCCTGAGCGAACTGCCGGGACGGCGGCGGCTGCCCGACCTCGACCGCGCCATCGAGCAGGCCGAGGACGGCGTGCTCGGCACGGTGTTCCCGATCGAGGACCCGCCGCGCGAACTGCCCCTCGAAGAAATGTCGCTGCTGCGCGACCTCACGTCCGATCAGGTCGCGCAGCCTGATCCCGCATCTGCAGAGGCAGGAGTGGACCGCTGGCAGCACGATCTTCGAGCAGGGCGACCCCGGCAAGTATCTGTTCTTCGTGACGCGCGGGCGCGCGAGCGCGCGGCTGCAGTCCGGCGGTGGTGGAATCCGCCTTGCCACGTTCGCGCCCGGCACCGTTTTTGGCGAGCTTGCGCTGCTCGACGGCCGCCCGCGCTCGGCGACCGTTACCGCCGACGATGCACTGACGACCTACGCGCTCAGCGACGAGGGCTTCAGGGCGCTGCAGGCGCGCGAGCCCGAGGTGGCGATCAAGATCCTGTCGGCCCTGGGTGGCGAACTGAGCCACCGCCTGCGCCAGGCCAACATGACGATCCATCAACTCGAGGCGTGAGGCGCCTCTGAGCGTCGATGGGCGGGGCGAAACTAGCGAAAATCGTGAGGCACAAATCAGGATCCTGGCGATTCGCCGCAGCGGCGGCAGGCGGACACTCGGCTTGGAAGGCTGGGCTGTCTCCCCGGCTTCCCTCCAAAGTCACTGCAGCAATCATCGGAGCAAGCTCATGAAATGGGAAACACCGCAAGCCAGCGACATGCGTTACGGCTTTGAAATCACGATGTACATTGCCACGCGCTGAAAGTCGCTTCGGTAAGCCTCGCGTCAACGCGGAACAGCGACCCGCGTTGGCGCTTTATCGGTCGATGCGCGCATCTTGAGTGCGCCTCGCTCCGGTTCGTCATCGCTGGAATTGAATCCGGGCTGCCTGCGGCACGGCATGCGTGGGATCGTCAATGCGCGTACACGTGCTCGGTTCGGCCGCCGGCGGCGGATTTCCCAATGGAATTGCAATTGTCGCCTGTGCGATGGCGTGCGCCGCGGCACCGTGCGGGCTCGCGCCCGCACGCAATCATCGATTGCTCTGAGCGGCAACGGCACGGACTGGCTGCTGTGCAATGCTTCTCCGGACATTCTCATGCAGTTGCGCGAGTTCGCCGCGGCGCAACCGGCACGCGCGCTGCGCGACACCGCCCTCGCCGCGGTGCTGCTGATCGACGCGCAGATCGACCACACGACCGGCCTCTGCATGCTGCGTGAAAACACCCGCCCGCTGCCGATCTGGTGCACCGATCCCGTGCACGAGGATCTGCGTCAGGGTTATCCGTTGCTCAATCTCCTGGGTCACTACTGCGGCGCGGCGCGTCACAACGTGCCGATCGATGGCTCGGCTTTCAGCGTCGACGGCGTTCCCGGCCTGCGCCTGACCGCGCTGCCGCTGCGCAGCAATGCGCCGCCCTATTCGCCGCATCGCGACCGCCCGGTGCCAGGCGACAACATCGGGCTGCTGATCGAGTCGGAAGGCAACGGCAAGCGTGTTTTCTATGCACCGGGGCTCGGCGAGATGGAGCCGCATGTATGGGAGGCGATGCAGCAAGCTGATGTCGTCATGGTCGACGGCACGTGCTGGCGCGACGATGAACTGGTCGCGCTGGGCGTCTCGCGCAAGCGCGCGCGCGATATGGGCCACCTGCCGCAGGACGGCTCCGGCGGCATGCTCGAATGGCTCGATCGGCTGCCGCGCACGACGCGCAAGATACTGATCCACATCAACAACACCAATCCGGTACTCGACGAAGACGGCGCCGAACACGCGCGCCTGCGCGAAGCTGGCATCGAACTTGCGTACGACGGCATGGAGTTCAATCCATGACGGTGGCAGAGATGATGAACATGACGGCGCCCTGGAACCCTGTCGAGTTCGAGGCGCAGTTGCGCGAACGCGGCAAGGCCTACCATATCCATCACCCGTTCAACGTCATGCTGAACTCAGGCAAGGCGACGCCGAGCAGATTCGCGGCTGGGTCGCCAATCGCTACTACTATCAGATCGCGATACCGATCAAGGACGCCGCGATCCTCGCCAACTGTCCCGAACGCGAGGTGCGCCGGCAATGGGTGCAGCGCATCCTCGATCATGACGGCCACGGCGACGATCCCGGCGGCATCGAGGCCTGGCGTCAGCTCGCGCTGGCCGTCGGCCTGACTCTCGACGAACTCGCCGACCTGCGCCACGTGCTGCCCGGCGTGCGCTTCGCCGTCGATGCGTACGTGAACTTCGCACGCCGCGTGCCGTGGCAGGAGGCCGTATGCGCGTCGTTGACCGAGTGTTTGCGCCGAAGATCCACAAGGAACGGCTGGCGACGTGGCCCGAACACTATCCGTGGATCGACTCGGCCGGCCTGCAATATTTCCGCAACCGCGTGACCCAGGCGCGCCGCGATGTCGACGAGGCGCTGGCCGTCACGCTCGACTACTTCGCGACGGCCGAGGCGCAGCAGCGCGCGCTCGGCATCCTGCAGTTCAAGCTCGACATCCTGTGGAGCATGAACGACGCGATGGCGCAGCATTACGGCGTGCAGACCTGAAGCAATGGCCATCGACGCAGCCAGCGTTCCGCGCATCGGCAAGGGCTTCCGCCTGCAATCGGAAGCGGCGCAAAACGCCCACGTGCTGCTGTATCCCGAGGGCATGGTCAAACTCAACGGCAGCGCCGGAGAAATCCTGACGCGCTGCGACGGTGCTACGCCGGTGCGGGCTATCGTCGCCGATCTCGAGCAGCGCTTTTCCACGAGCGGCCTCGATGACGACGTGCGGGCGTTTCTCGCGATGGCGCAGGAGCGCCGCTGGGTGGAGTTCGCATGACCATCGAAAGCGCAGAGCGCGCCGCGGTCCCCGGCATCGGCCCGCCGCTGTGGCTGCTGGCGGAGCTGACCTATCGCTGTCCGCTGCATTGCGTGTTCTGCTACAACCCGGTCGACTTCGCCCGCGACGAGAGCGAAATATCGACCGACGACTGGCTGCGCGTCCTGCGCGAGGCGCGCGAACTGGGCGCGGTGCAGTGCGGCTTCTCCGGCGGCGAGCCGCTGCAGCGCGCCGACCTCGAAGTGCTGGTAGCCGAAGCGCGCCGGCTCGGCTACTACACGAACCTGCTGACATCCGGCATCGGCCTCAACGAGGCACGCGTGGCCGCTCTGAAGCAGGCCGGGCTCGATCA
>CAVTVN010000026.1:0-29013 GCA_963738115.1 uncultured Gammaproteobacteria bacterium
CCATCGCGGCTACAAGACCTGACGGTGAGACAACCGGCGCGCGGAGCACTCTCTTTCTGGATGCCACGAACGAGCACAGGTCGAGGCCCGGGTAGCCACCCGGCCCGCTGAAATCCGTGCGCCGCCGACAATTCCTCGTCGGGCCCTGGAGGCCCGCCTGAGGATCGCCCTCTGACGCACTGCGCGGCCCGCCCGCGAGCAGCAGTCTTTCGTCATTACGCCAGTGTGGTGCGCTCATCCTGGCAGCTTCGACAGGAGTCGACTATGCAAACGCTCAATGCAAAGCAGCTAAGCGAGACCCTTCGCGCCGTAAGCGCACGCTGGGAGGCGGGCGAGGTGGAGGGCGAGTATCACCTTGGGTTCCGGCCGGGTCCGGAGGATCACTCGCTCGAAGAGCGCGAGAGCCTCGCCCTGGCAAACCACAAACGCTTCATGGCCGCCGCGGTGGCCGGGCCGCCGCCGTATCCGAAAGCGGTCGACTGGCGCAAGCATCCGGCGCAAGCGCCGCTGCCGGCCGGAAATTACGTCACTCCGGTGCGCGATCAGAAGACCTGCGGTTCCTGCGTTGCGTTCGGTTCGCTGGCGGCCTTCGAGTCGGCGCTGCGTATCCATGCGAAGGATCCGAAGCATCCCGAGGACCTGTCCGAGGCCGACCTGTTCTATTGCCATGCCGAACAGCAGGGTCGCCGTTGCGACGGGCCCAATGGCGGCTGGTGGCCGGACGCCGCTCTCGCGGTTTGCCAGAACCCCGGCATCGTCGACGAAGCCTGTTTTCCGTACACGCCCGGCGATCAGGCCTGCCATCGCTGCGCCGACTGGAAGAAGAAGCTGACAAAGATCAGCAAGTGGCACAAGATAACCACGACGTCGGCGATGAAGCAGTGGATTGCCGCGAAGGGCCCGGTCGTCAGCTGCTTCACCGTGTACGCGGATTTCTACAGCTATCACAGCGGTGTTTACCACCATGTCAGCGGCGGTCTGCAAGGCGGCCATTGCATCTGTGTGGTTGGCTATGACGACGTCAAGCATTACTGGATCTGCAAGAACAGCTGGAACACCACCTGGGGCGAGCACGGCTTCTTCAACATCGCCTACGGCCAGGTCGGCATCGACGCGGCCATGTGGGCACTCGAAATCTGATCAGGTGACAACTCATACATTCAAGCTGCAGGACAACGGCCACAGCGTCGCGGTCGTCGTCGGCGATCGATTCACGATCGAGCTGGCGGAAAGTCCCACGACCGGTTACCGCTGGCGAACCCCGGCGCCACTCGGCGCGGCTCTGGAGCTCGAGTCCGACGAATTTGTCCCCGCCAGTGGCTCGGCCATCGGCGGGGGCGGTTTCCGGCGATTCGCATTTGCGGCGAGGAGCACCGGCACGATCACGCTGCACACGGCCAATGTTCGCGCCTGGGAAAAAGATGCCGCAGGCGCCGCGACCTACACGCTGACGGTCGTGGTGACAGCCGTCGCCGCCCACGGCTGACCGTTCGGCGCAATCTGCGGAGGCATCGCAGCCTGTGGTTTTCCGCCGACGGCAGCGGCGTGTCGGCACTTACAATATTTAACGCGCCGCTGAGAAATCCGTTGCTTTCGACACAGTGCGCCGGGTCGTCGACGCGGCATACTCGCGCGTCGAATTTTGGACGTCGATACGTCCGTCGTTGTCACCCTTCAGGGGAAGTCCCGCATGAGAAAGCCTGCCGCACTCGCAGCGTTGCTGCTGAGCCTGTTGATTCCCGCCGCGACGCTCCTCGCCGCCGAACACGACGACGGCGACAGGCGCGACGAGAAGTCCGAGTCCGCCAAGCCGGCGAAGGACAAGAACGAAACGCCAGCCGAAAAGGCCGTCGTCACGTCGCACAGCCTGCAGCTCGGCGGCCGCGCGATCGCGTACAAGGCCACGGCCGGCACGCTGCTGATCCGCGACGACAAGGGCAAGCCGGATGCGAGCATGTTCTACGTCGCCTACACGGCGGAAGGCGAATCGTCGAAGCGGCCGGTTACCTTTTTATACAATGGCGGCCCGGGCTCGGCGAGCATCTGGCTGCACATGGGCTCGTACGGCCCGGTGCGCATCGTCACGTCGAGTCCCGACCCGACCGCGCCGGCGCCGTATCGCATCGAGCCGAATCCGGACAGCCTGCTCGACAAGTCCGATCTCGTCTTCGTCGACGCGATCGGCACGGGCTATTCGAAGGGCCTGGTGAAGGAAGACAAGGACGGCAAGCCGGACAAGGAAACCGTCGAGAATCCGAACAAGCGCTTCTGGGGCACCGACCAGGACATCGATGCGTTCGGCCGCTTCATCGCGCGCTACATCACGGTCAACAAGCGCTGGAACTCGCCGAAGTTCCTGTTCGGCGAATCGTACGGCACGCCGCGCTCGGCCGGCCTGGCGAAATATCTCGAGGATCACGGCGTCGCGCTCAACGGCGTCGTGCTGCTGTCGTCGATCCTGAACTACGGCTCGCGCCTGCCCGGCGCTCGACAACGACTACATCAACCTGCTGCCGTCGTACGCGGCGATCGCCTGGTATCACAACAAGATCGCGAACAAGCCGGCGACGCTGGAACCGTACCTGACCGAAGTGCGCAATTTCGCGCGCGGCGACTACACGGTCGCGCTGGCCAAGGGCCAGGACCTGGCGACCGCCGAGCGCGACGCGATCGCCGAGCGTATGGCGAAGTACACCGGCCTGAGCGCGGCGTATCTCAAAGAGGCCAACCTGCGCGTCAGCCAGCCGCGCTTCCGCAAGGAACTGTTGCGCGACGAACGGCGCACGCTCGGCCGCTACGACGGCCGCTTCGAAGGCATCGACATGGACGCCGCCGGCGAGCAGCCGGAAACCGATCCGGCCGACACCGCGATCCGCGGCGCGTTCACCGCCGCGTTCAACGACTACATCGTGCGCGAACTGAACTACACGAGCGACGTGGCGTACGCCACATCGGCGAACGGCGCCAACCGCGACTGGGACTGGAAGCACGCGCTGCGCGGCCAGATGCGCCCGGCGCCGCTGCCGATCACCGTGCCGGACCTGAGCGAAGCGATGCGCACGAATCCGCACCTGAAGGTCATGTCGGCCAACGGCTGGTTCGATCTGGCCACGCCGTTCTTCGCCACCGAGTACGACCTCGCGCACATGGACATCGATCCGAAGCTGCGCAGCAACCTGACGTTCACCTACTACCCGTCGGGCCACATGGTGTATCTCAACCTCGAAGCCGCGAAGCAGTTCAAGGCCGACCTGGCGAAGTTCTACGACAGCGCGACCGCGCGCTGATCGTAAGCCGCGCCGGGCCGTGCAAATGGCTCGGCGCCCGAACCTCTCCGAGTAAAGGTCGTCATCCCGCGACTGCGCGCGCCGGAGCGCGCGCGAACAGCGAAGCTGGCCCGAAGGGCGAGCACCAAGGATGGTGCGAGTCAAGCGGGGATCCATCTTGATCTCGTTCGACGATCACGAACGCGAAAATGGATTGACTCGCCGCATCCGCGGCTCGCGCTTCGCGCCATTCACTGCGCGAATGTTCGCTTCGGCTCCTGCCTTCGCAGTCCGCTTCCGCGGGAATGACGGATTGACGGGTTGCCTTGGTTTGTAGGCCAAGGTAGGTCAAGACCGCCGCAATTTGCTGCGCCGCGACAACGCATGCTTCACATTCGTGACTTGCGTCAGGTTTTGGCAGATACTCGCCAGCCGGCCGATGTCTCGAGACCGTGGACAGGGGGCTGCATGACGTACATGACGTACGCAAGTCCGCACAAGGACTATGGCGACGCAGTTGTCGCCGACGACGCGCCGTGAATTCGCCCGCTGACAGCCAGCGCTACTTCGCCTTCGTCAGCTACAGCCACCAGGACGAACTCTGGGCGCAATGGCTGCACAAGGCGCTGGAAACCTGGCGCGTGCCGAAACGCCTCGTCGGCCAGACCACAGACGCAGGTGTCATCCCGGCGCGCCTGCTGCCGATCTTCCGCGACCGCGAGGAACTCGCCAGCGCGACCGATCTTGGCCGCACCGTCAACGCCGCGCTCGCGCAATCGAAGAACCTGATCGTGATCTGTTCGCCGGCCTCGGCGAAATCGCGCTGGGTCAACGAGGAAGTGCTCGCCTTCAAGCGCCTCGGCCACGCCGAGCGCATCTTCTGCCTGATCGTCGGCGGTGAGCCGAACGCCAGCGATCTGGCCGGACGCGAAGCGGAGGAATGTTTCGCGCCGGCGCTGCGTTTCCAGATTGGAGCCGATGGACAACCGACGTCGCAACGCACCGAACCGATCGCCGCCGACGCACGCGAAGGCAAGGACGGCAAGGCCAACGCGAAGTTGAAACTCATCGCCGGCATGCTTGGCGTCGGTTTCGACACGCTCAAGCAACGCGAACTGCAGCGCCGCAACCGGCGCATGGCGATCGTCACGGCGGCGGCACTGGTCATCATGGCGATCACGACGATGCTGGCGATCACCGCGGTCATCGCGCGGCACGACGCCGAGCGGCGCCAGGCGCAGGCCGAAGACCTCGTCAATTTCATGCTCGGCGACCTCAACCACAAGCTCAGCCAGGTCAACCGGTTGGACATCATCGAGTCCGTTGATGACAAGGCCATGGAGTATTTCAAGTCGCTACCGACTTCCGACGTCACCGACGAAGCGACCGTGCAACGAGCCAAGGCGCTGGAGCGCATCGGTAGCGTCCGCCTGGATCAAGGTCATCTGCCCGCAGCGCTGGAGTCGTACCAAGCCGCGCTGAAATTGATCTCGGCTCAGGCGCAGGCAATGCCGCAGGACATCGGCCGACAGCTCGCACATGCCGAGAACGTCTCGTTCATCGGAATGGCGCATTGGTACCAGGGAGATCTCGATGCGGCGGCGCGCGACTTCAGCCTGACGAGGTCGATTTTGGCGCGAGCAGAATCGATCGACGGCGCAAATACAAAGCTTCTGTTTCAAAAGCAGATAGTCGATAGCAATCTTGGTCATGTGCGCGAGTCGCAGGGCGATCTCGACTCTGCGCTCGTCTCTTATCGCTCGGCTCTGGATCTTGCCAAGAATCTGGTTGAGGCAAAACCCGACAATGTCGAATGGATGAGCCGCCTCGGCGACGCGCACAACAATCTCGGCAAGGTGGCCCTCATTCGTGGCGACCTGGCCACGGCGGTCGCCGAATATTCGGCTGACGACAAGATCGAGACGGACCTCAGCGCGCGCGATCCCAACAACAACGACCAGCGGCAGTACGTCTTCAGAGCGCGTGCGATTCTTGGTCGTACGCTGGCCCTGGTCGGCGACATGGAAGGAGGGATCCGCAGGTTGCGCGAAGCGGTCGGCATCGCCGCGCAGCTGGAAAAACAGGATCCGACGATTACCGCGATTCGGGAAAACGCGTCGCTCTACAAAATGCAACTGAGCCGGCTGTTGCGTCTTTCAGGCAGCATCGACGAGGCCGCAACGTTGACTAGCGAAGCTCTCGTTGCCTTCGCCGAATTGATCCGGCAGGATGCGTCCAACACGGCCTGGCAGCGCGAATTTGCCGAAGCGCGGACCGAACGTTCGGCGCAACTGCTTTCGACAGGCAGTGCGGACGAAGCACGCAAACTGCTCGACGACGCGCTGGCCTGGCTGGAACCGGCGCTCGTCGATCGACCGAACGATCGCGAGACGGTACTCGCGACGGTCAACGCAAGATTGCTCCTGGCGACAACGGGCGATGATACGCGCGCGCGGCAACTGCGTGAGAGCTGCCTGCAGTCCGTGAACGTCGTCAAAAGCGGCGCGGATGATCCGCGCCTGCTCGCTCTGAAAGTGAACGCGTTTCTCGGACTCGGCCGGACGAACGATGCGTTGCCGGTGATCGAGCGGCTGCGCACGAGCGGCTATCGGGATCCTGCTTTTGTCGAAGCGATGCGTCGCAGCAATATCGTTTTTTTGCCCGCGGAACAGCGCGGAACCGTCGCGCCATCAGAGGCGACAAAGAAAGGTGTGTCAGGCAACTGACGCGGAATCTTACATTGAAGAAGGAGAGGATGAATGGCAATCGTGACCAGAGTCGAAATCAACCCGACTTTTCAAAATGCATTGAACGTCGACGACAATCACCAGCCTATTCAGGTACCGAGGGGTCCGAATCAGTTGCAGTGGAATTTGATCGGAAATGTAGCGCTGCAGTTTTATCCGCTCGACGATCCGAACAATCCCGGGTTCAAATGGGTTGACAATCCGGGTAGTGCATTCGATCCTCCGACACTTCAGGGGAACGGTGGGACCCTTCAGATGGGCGTCAACAATACTGGCCCCGGCGGGCCATGGAGATACCAGCTCAATGCCCATGACTCCGCGGGAGTGCGGTACTCGACTTACTACACCACGGCGGCCGCAACGACGGACAATCCTGCGATCAGGAACAACTGATGCCGGCTGGAATGCTGTAGTTTGGGTGCTTGACGGCGGCTCTGCTGTGCGCAACAGGCTTCACGAGCTATTGCGTGACGCCGGATGTGGTCCGCAATCCGACAATCGTTAATAACTAGTCGGGTAAGCTGGACTGGGCGCCTTCCCGGCGCCCACTCCTTTGAGCGGCGCGGAGCGCCTCTTATGATCGCGCAGGACGCTTCGTATCCGTCAGGCGATCTCGTCAATCATGCCGAAATCGGCACAGACCATCGAACACCGCACCGCAGTGCCGCTGGTCATCGGCGTCACCAGCCATCGCAACATTCCCGCACGCGAAGCCGAGGCGATCCGGCAGAACGTGCGGGATTTTTTTGCGCGGCTGCAGCGCGACTATCCGCGGCTGCCGCTGGTCGTGCTGTCCTCGCTGGCCGAGGGCGGCGACCAGTGGGTTGCCGAGGAAGCGCTCGCGATGGGCGTGCGGCTGATCGCGCCGCTGCCGATGGCACGTTCGGACTACGAGCGGGATTTTGACGATGCGGCCGCGCGCGCGCGGTTCCATGCGCTGTGCGACGCGGCGGAGATCATCGACGTGCCGGAGGTTTCCGGCAACGGGCGCGGACGGCGTGCGCAGGTGCCGGCCGGGCACGAGCGCGATATGCATTATGCCCAGGCCGGTGTATACATTTCCCGGCACTGCCACATCCTGCTCGCGATCTGGGATGGCCGCACATCGGACCGGCTCGGCGGCACGGCACAGGTCGTGCGCTTCCACCTGACCGGCGTGCGGCCGGAGGCCGACGAACGACGGCATGGCGCACAGCGCAGCGCGTTGCTCGGCACCGACAGCGAGAGGCTTGTCTACCACATCGTCTGTTCGCGCGACGAGGCGGACGGTACGCCGGCGCCGCCGCTGGAACCGCTGCAGACGTTCTGGCGCGTCGGCGACGATGCCGTGGCGGGCAGCGAAGCGATGCCGCCGGACTTCCGCACGATGTTCGCGAACACCGGCGAGTTCAACACCGATTGCGCCGCCTACGCGGAACCGATTGCCGGTGTGGATCGCCTGCAACCACCGCTGGCCTCCGCGTTCGGCACGCTGTTTCACGCCGCGGACTGGCTCGCCATCCATTTCCAGAAGCGCGTGCTGCTGGCGATGCGCACGCTGTACACGCTGGCGGCGCTGATGGGCATCGCCTTCACGGTCTACGACAACCTGCCCGAGCAGGACTACATGCTGTCGGTGTTCCTGGTGCTGTTCGCCGTCGGCGGCCTCGTCGTCATCGTCGCCAATCGCCGTTCCTGGCACCGCAAGTACCTCGACTATCGCGCGCTGGCGGAAGGCTTGCGCGTGCAGGCGTACTGGCGCCGCGCCGGACTGTCGATCACCGGCGATGCCGAATTCGCGCGCGACAACTTCCTGCAGAAGCAGGATGTCGAGCTCGGCTGGATCCGCAACGTCATGCGCGGTGCGGCGCTGGACAGCGCGCTCGATGCATCGACGGCCGAGGTGCAGGATCTGCACAACGTCGTGAGCGAATGGGTCGGCGACGTCGGCCAGGGTGGCCAGCTCGACTACTACGGACGCAAGGGCATGCAGCGCGCACGTACGCACCGCATCACCGAAACGATCGGTATCGCCAGCCTGTGCGTCGGCATCGGCATCAGCGTGATCCTCGCCGTTTCGGCGAGCCGGCTGTCGACCGACGCGAAAAACTGGCTGGTCGTCGTCATGGCGGTGTTTTCGATCGTCGCCGCCGTGCGCGAAGCGTATGCGTACAAGAAGGCGGACAAGGAACTGATCAAGCAGTACCGTTTCATGCACCGCCTGTTCACGCAGGCGCGCACGGCGCTGGATCGCACGACCGACGCCGGCGAGCAGCGCGAAATCCTGCGCCTGCTCGGCGAAGCCTCGCTGGCCGAACATGTCGAGTGGGCGCTGATGCATCGGCAACGGCCGCTGGAGCACAGCCGCATCTGATCTGCAGGGGACTCCGAGGACAAACAAGGCCGTCATTCCCGCGAAAGCGGGAATCCATTTTTGCGCTCACAAAAACGAGATCAAGATGGATCCCCGCTTTCGCGGGGATGACGGTGAGATCAAATTCTTCTGGTCAGCCCGGCCCGAGGCTCGCCAGTTCGCGCTGCGCCGAGTCGATCCATTCCTTTTCTTTCTTCTTGTAGTAGCGCGGCGCGTTCTTCGAGCGCGTCAGCATGTCGCGGAATACATTGCGCGCGTCGCTGAATTGTCCGCGCTGCTTGAGCAGGGCGCCGTAGCGGAAGCGCGCTTCCTCGCCGGGATAGCTCGTCGCCAGCGTGCGGTAGTGTTCGAGCGCGGTGTCCTGGTCGCCCTGTGCTTCGAGCACGCGCGCGCGCAGCAGTTCGGCGTCGGCGGAGCGGAAATTGGGATTCGTCGAATACAGCGTGTCGAGCGTCGTACGCGCGCCGACGAAGTCGTTGCTGTTGGCCTGCGCCTGCGCCAGGCCGAGCAGAAAGCCGGCATCGGTCGCATACATGCCCTTGAGCACGGACTGGTACAGCTGGACCGCATTCGCATAGTCGCCCAGGCGCATGCTTTCCTCGGCGAGCGCGCGGCGGTTGTCGACCGTGTCGGCGACCTCGAGGCGCTGCTGGATGCTGCGCCGCCGGCGCTCCGGGTCGATCGTGTGCAACACCTTCGTCGCCGCCTTGCGGCTGCGTGGATCGTTGCGCAGGTCCGGGATCACCGCGACCAGCACATAGACGATCACGGCCAGGTACGAGCCGATGAACAGGATCCAGATCCAGTACAGCTGCCGCCCGCTGCGCACGACGTGCACGGCGCAGGCGATCTGCAGGGCTATGGAAACGAGAACGAGTACGGGCACGAGGCGTTCAGATAAGGTTCTAAGCGATCTGCTGTAATTGTGCGGCATTGCGTACTGCACGGTCCACAGCCCTGCCGTGTCGACCTCGATCTGGCATACGATGGGTTCGACGCCTCTGCGCGCGGCCCATGGAGTCGATTCATGTCACCACCCGACAAGCCGGAACATCGCTCCGGGGCGGACCTGGTAAGTACCGGCGTCGCCGGCCTCGACGACGTCCTCGCTGGCGGATTGACCGCCGGCCGGCTCTATCTGATCGAAGGCACGCCCGGCACGGGCAAGACGACCATCGCCATGCAATTCCTGCTCGATGGCGCGGCCAAGGGCGAATCGGTCCTGTATGTCACGCTTTCGGAAACAGAAAGCGAGATGAAAGGCGTGGCCAGCTCGCATGGCTGGAATCTCGCCGGCATCAATATTCGGGAGTTGCTGCCGTCGCAGGAAACCCTGCAGCCGGACGAGCAGTACACGATGTTCCATGCGTCGGAGGTGGAACTGAGTGAAACCACGCAGAAAATCCTCCGCGATGTCGAAATACTGAAGCCCACGCGCGTCGTGTTCGACTCGCTTTCTGAGTTGCAGCTGCTTTCGGGAAGTGCGTTGCGTTACCGCAGGCAGATACTCGCGCTCAAGCAGTTTTTTGCCGGCCGTGCATGCACGGTGCTCCTGCTCGACGACCGCACGGCGACGAACCACGATCTGCAGGTGCAGAGCATCGCCCACGCGGTGGTGCGTCTCGAGCAGCTCAATTCCGACTATGGCGCGGCGCGCAGGCGATTGCTCGTCGTGAAATATCGCGGTCGCGATTTTCGCGGCGGATTTCACGACTACAAGATCGTGCGCGGCGGCTTGCTGGTTTTTCCACGCCTCGTCGCGGCCGAGTACACAGCCGACGTGGTGCAGACGAAACTGCCGAGCGGCATCGCGGCACTGGATGCGTTGATGGGCGGCGGAATCGAGCGAGGTACGAGCACGCTTTTCGTCGGCGCCCCCGGTACCGGCAAATCGTCGGTCGCGATGCAGTTTGCGATTGCCGCGGCCAACCGCGGCGAGAACGCAGCGGCATTCATCTTCGACGAGAGCATCAATACGCTGCGAACGCGCTGCGCGGGCATGGGCATGAACCTGCAGCCGCATCTTGATTCCGGGCGTATCGCGCTGCGCCAGATCGATCCGGCTGAGCTTTCGCCCGGCGAACTCGTTCATGAGGTCCGCGTCGCAGTGACGAAAAAGAAGGCCAGCGTCGTCATCATCGATAGTCTGAACGGCTATCTCAACGCGATGCCGAACGAGCAATTCCTGATCGTGCAGCTGCATGAGTTGCTCACGTTTCTCGGCCAGGCAGGCGTGGCGACCCTGTTGATCGGCGCGCACCATGGCCTGATCGGCACGCAGATGCAGGCTCCGGTCGACGCCAGCTATCTGGCCGACGCGGTCGTACTGTTGCGCTACTTCGAAGCGGACGGCATGGTGCGACAGGCCATCTCCGTGGTGAAAAAACGCGGTGGAGCGCACGAGCGCAGCATTCGCGATTTCACGCTCAGCGAGACCGGCATTCACGTCGGGCCGCCCTTGCGCCAGTTCCGCGGAATACTCACGGGCGTTCCGACGGTGGTCGACGATCCGGATCGCAAGCGCCGTGAATGAGAAAATGCCGGGTCCCGATGAGCTACGGGTGCTGCTCAGGACCGGCACCGGCAAAGACGCGGCATTGACCAAGACGGTGCTCGCGCGCGCCGGCATAGAAGCGCACGCCTGCGCCTCGGTTGCGGAGCTGGCGCGCGAAGTCGAACGCGGTGCCGGAACGCTGTTGATCGCGGAGGAAGCCCTCGGCGATGCGGCGTTTCGCGAGGTGCTGGCGATTCTGCAGAAGCAGCCACCGTGGTCCGATCTGCCGGTGCTGATTCTCGCGCGCACCGGCGCGGATTCCGTCGCCATCGTCGAAGCGATGAAAATGGCGGCCAACTTCACCGTGATCGAACGGCCGACGCGCATTTTTTCGCTGGTCAGCAGCGTGCGCACCGCGCTGCGTGCACGCAAGCGCCAATACGAACTGCGCGCCGTGATGCAGGGCCTGCGCCTGGCCGACCAGCGCAAGACCGAATTCCTGGCGACACTGGCGCACGAACTGCGCAATCCGCTCGCGCCGCTGAGCACCGCGCTGGCACTGCTGCAGTTGAAGAAGCTCAGTGCCGAAGCCGCCAAACCGCATTACGAGATGATGCAGCGGCAGGTCCAGCACATGGCCCGCCTGATCGACGACCTCATGGAAGTATCGCGCATCACGCGCGGCAAGATCGAACTCAAGACCGAGGTGCTGGCACTCGAGCGCGTCGTCGCCGACGCCGTCGAGTTGAGCCGGCCGCTGCTGAACGGCGCGCGGCACCAGCTCGACCTGACCCTGCCGGACGAGTCCCTGCAGGTAAAGGGCGATCGCGTGCGCCTGACGCAGGTCCTCTCCAACCTGCTCAACAATGCGGCAAAGTATACTCCCGCCGGAGGCCGCATCGCGGCCACGGTGACGCGCCACGATGGCGCCGCGCGCATCGGCATTCGCGACAACGGCATCGGCATTCCGGCCGACATGCTCGGCTCGATATTCGAGATGTTCGTCCAGGTCACCGAAACGTCGAACGCCGCGCAGGGCGGACTGGGCATCGGCCTGACCCTGGTCAAGAGCCTGGTGGAGCTGCATGGCGGCACGGTGCGCGCGTACAGCGCCGGCGCGGGCGCCGGCAGCGAGCTCGTCGTGACGCTGCCGCTCGCCGGCGCCGATGCCCTGGCCGATGTGGGCGCCGACGAATACTCGAATAGCGGCCTCATCTCGGGCCATGTCCTCATCGTCGACGACAATCGCGAGGCGGCCGACAGCATGTCGATTCTGCTCGAATCGACCGGCGCCAGAACATCGGTTGCCTACGGCGGCGAGGAGGCGATCACGCTCGCTTCAGCCGTCCATCCTTCCGTCGCCATCCTGGACATCGGCATGCCGGGCATGGACGGCTGCGAGCTGGCGCGACGCCTGCGCGCCGATCCGGCGCACGCCGGGATGCTCCTGATCGCATTGACCGGCTGGGGGCAGAAGGAAGACCGACTCCGCGTCGACGCGGCCGGATTCGATCACCACCTGCTCAAGCCGGTCGACTTCGGCGAATTGCGCGCGTTGCTCGATCGATCGCCGCCGCGCAGGTAAAGCGCCGTCAGCTTGCGCGGCTCGCTTAGCCGACTACTTCGAAGGCTTCTCGCGCGACGGCGCGGAACTCGCTGTCCTGCGCCCATTGCGGGAAAGTCGTTTCGTCCGCGAGGCGCTTGCCAACGGCGTACAGCGCCTCGACGTCCTCGATCACGCCGGCGTAATCCCAACCCGGGTCGAAATGGTCGGCGGGCTTGTGGTAGTGATTGCGCGTGTAGTCGTCGTACGCGGCGCGGCCGGCTTCCTTGCCGCCGTCGAGCTTGTCGAAGGCGCCGCGCGCGTACAGCACCGGCACGCCCTTGCGCGCGAAGTTGAGCTGGTCGGAGCGGTAGAAATAGCCTTTCTCCGGCTCGGCATCGCTGGTGATCGTGCGCTGCTGCGGCGCGAGCGCGTCCTTGAGGTAATCGTCCATCTGCGACTGGCCGAAGCCGATGATCGCCATGTCGCGCGTGCGGCCGATCGGCAGCAGGATGTCGATGTTGATGTCGGCGACGGTCTTCGCCAGCGGCACGGCGGGGTGCAGCGTATAGAAGCGCGAGCCGAGCAGGCCGGATTCCTCGAGCGTCGGCACGAGGAACAGGATCGAGCGCTGCGGCGCGGGCTGCTGGTGCGCGAACGCGTCGGCGATTTCGAGCAGCGCGGCGACGCCGGTGCCGTTGTCGGCGGCACCGTGATAGACCGGGTCGCCCTTCAGCGACGCATCCTTGCCGAAGTGATCCCAGTGCGCGGAGTAGACGAGGGCCTCGTCCGCGTGCGCACTGCCCGGCAACAGGGCGACCACGTTGTCCGAGCTGGTGTTGCGGATCTCGCTGCGCAGTTGCACCGACAGTTTTGCCTCCAGCGCAGTCGGCTTGAAGCCGCGCAAGTCGGCGGACTTCTTCAGCGCGTCGAAATCCGCGCCGGCCTTGGCGAACAGCCGGCGCGCCGCCTCGGTCGTGATCCAGCCGCCGATCGGCACGCGCGGATCGGCATCCTCGCTGACCGGCAGGGAGAACTGCGGACCGCTCCAGCTGTTGACGACGACTTCCCACGGATACGCAGCCGCGGCGGTCTCGTGCACGATCAGGCACGCCGCCGCGCCCTGGCGCGCGGCTTCCTCGAACTTGTACGTCCAGCGCCCGTAGTAGGTCATCGCCTCGCCGTTGAACAGGGTCTTGTCGTGGTTGCCCCAGCCCGGATCGTTGATCAGCACGACCACGGTCTTGCCTTTCACGTCGAGGCCGGCATAGTCGTTCCACTGGGCCTCCGGCGCGACGACGCCATAGCCGGCAAAGACGATGTCGCTGTCCTTGACCCCGGCTTCGGCGCGGCCTTGCAGCGCATTGACGATGGTGTCCGTGCGATAGGCGAACTTTTCCACATTGCCGCCTTCCGCGACGTCGAGCGTGATCTGGTCGGCATCGACCAGCGTCGTCTCGACCATCGGCACGGTCTGCAGCCAGGCGCCGCGGTAACCGGGCTTGAGCCCCATGCGCTGGAACTGGTCGACGAGGTAAGTCGTCGTCATGCGCTCGCCGATCGTGCCGGGCTTGCGTCCCTCGAATTCGTCCGATGCGAGCCGCTGCACGTGCGCGGCGAAATCCGCGGCGGTGATTTCCGGCGAGAAGTGGCCCTCGCGCGTCGGCGTCACAGCGGCGGCCGGTGGCGTGGCAGTGGCAGCAGCCGGCGGAGCAGGAGTTGGCGCCGGTGGAGCCGGCTGACTGCATGCGCCCAGCAACATCACCGCGAACACGAAAGCGCACTGACGCATGATCAACTCCGGCCGATGGCAACCGCCGGATTGTAGGCAGGGATGGATGCCCGGCGCAAAATAAGACCGCGGCATCAGCCGCGGTCTGAGGTTGGAATCGACTGCTGCGGTGCGCGCTACGGGTGATCGCCGCTGAATTTCTGCGCAGAGGCGCCTTCGATCTTGCCGACCGTCGCGCTGTCGCTGACGTACAGTTCGACCTCGCGCTTGAACTGCAGCGTTCCCTGCACGGTCGCGTGCGGTCCGATCTCGATGTGCGGCTTGTGCGTGCTCATGTGAAACCAGCTGTGGTCCTCGTTGACGACGAGACCGCCTTCGACGCGCGAGTTCGCACCGATCGTGACGTCGCCGCTCGAGGTCTCGATGCCGCCGCCGATGTGCGCCTGCTCGAGCTTGATCGAGCCGTTGACGTTGCTGACCTTGCCGCCGACATCGGCGCCGGTGCGCAGCGTGATCGAACCGTTCACGGCCTCGACGCCCTTGGCGACCTTGTTGTGTTCACCGATGTGGATGCCGCCGTTGACGGTTTCGAGCGAGTCGACAGTCGCGCCATTGTCGATGTCGATGCCGCCGTTGACGGTCTCGGCGCTCTTCGCATGCGTGTTGGCGCCGATCTTGATGCTGCCGTTGACCGTGCTCAGCTTGCCGACGGTCGAATTCTCCGGCACATGGATGCTGCCATTGACCTTGTCGATATCGAGGTCGTCGTTGCCGCCCCAGGCCGCGCTGGCGAGGCCGAAGGAAAGCAGCAGGCAGGAGGCGAAACGGCTCATGGACTTTCTCCATTGATCGGGCAGTTGCCGCCTATGATGCGCGGATTGGCCGAAAAGGTTTAGTACGCGACCCGCGTGCGGAACTCGAAAGGCGCCCTGAATGCCGCCATCCTGCTACCGTTGAGGCCGCTCGTTGTTGGCGCGCGGGCGTGGCCTAGGAAGTCAGTGCACCGCCAAATTCCGTTACCATTCACTGAGGGAAGCTCTGAACAAGTCTGCATAGGCGGCATGATGTCCAGAAGGTTTGCAGGTCGTGTTGCGTGGCGCCGCCCAGGCTGGCTGCCTGGGCAAGCCGCGCGGCGCGGGCTGCGAGCCTTCTGGACATCACCCCGTCATTACAATTCAATTGTTGGGGCCGATCTGTCTGCGCGCAGCTCATCGGTGCGCCGGCTCGACAGACGGCCAGTCTGCCTTCGCCGTCGCGCCTTGATCTGCACACAGACAGATCGGTGACGCCTGTGCAGACTTGTTCAGAGCTTCCCTAATTCTGCGAGTACCGCCGTGCCCCGACCCAAACCCGTGCTCCTGCTGATTCTCGACGGCTGGGGCTATCGCGAGGACGCGGCCAGCAACACGCTGGCGCTCGCCAACCTGCCGAACTGGCGCAAGCTGCTGGCCGACTACCCGCATACGCTGGTCGAGACCCACGGCCTGCACGTCGGCCTGCCGGACGGGCAGATGGGTAACTCGGAGGTCGGCCACATGAACATCGGCGCCGGCCGCATCGTCTACCAGGACCTGACGCGCATCGACGCCGCCATCGCGGACGGCAGCTTTTTCCACAACGCTGCATTGTTGCAGGCATGCGCCGCGGCCAAGTCCGCTGGCGGCACGCTGCATGTCTTCGGCCTGCTCAGTCCGGGTGGCGTGCACAGCCACGAGGAGCAGATCTTCGCGATGCTCGACCTGGCGGCGAAGCAGGGCGTCGGACGCATCGCCGTGCACGCGTTCCTCGATGGCCGCGACACGCCGCCGCAGAGTGCGCGGGCGTCGCTCGAGAAACTGCAGGCGAAATGCGCGCAGTTGCCGGGCGCGTTCGTCGCCACGATCAGCGGCCGCTACTACGCGATGGATCGCGACAAGCGCTGGGAGCGCGTGCAGCTCGCTTACGACGCGATCACCGGCGCCCATTCTGAGTTTCACGCGGACAGTGTGGTCTCCGCGCTCGACGCGGCCTACGCGCGCGGCGAGACCGACGAGTTCGTCAAGCCGACCGTGATCGGCGCGGGAGCGAAATTCGCCGATGGCGATGCGGTCATTTACATGAACTTCCGCGCCGACCGTGCGCGCCAGCTGACGCAGGCGTTCGTCGACACGAAGTTCGCCGGTTTCGCGCGCGCGCGCACGATCGCGTTGTCGGCGTTCGTGACATTGACGCAGTACAGCGCCGAACTCGACGTCACCGCAGCGGCTTTTCCGCCGCAGTCGCTGAGCAATTCGCTCGGCGAATACCTGGCGTCGCTCGGCCTGCACCAGCTGCGTATCGCCGAGACCGAAAAATACGCACACGTGACATTCTTCTTCTCCGGCGGCCGCGAAGCGCCGTACGCAGGCGAGGAGCGCATCCTCGTGCCGAGCCCGAAGGTCGCGACCTACGACTTGCAACCGGAGATGAGCTGCCCCGAGGTCACCGACAAGCTCGTCGCTGCCATCAGGGGCGGGCAGTTCGACTTCATCGTCTGCAATATCGCCAATGCCGACATGGTCGGCCACACCGGCAAGCTCGACGCGGCGATCAAGGCCGCCGAAGCCGTCGACGCGGCGCTCGGCCGCCTGCGCGCCGCCATCGTCGAAAGCGGTGGCGAGATGCTGATCACCGCCGACCACGGCAACTTCGAACAGATGACCGCCGACGACGGCCAGCCGCACACCCAGCACACGGTCGGACCGGTGCCGCTGGTCTACGTCGGCCGCAAGGCGACACTCGCGCACGGCGCGCTGCGCGATCTTGCGCCGACGGCGCTCGCGCTGATGGGGTTTCCGCAGCCGACGGAAATGACCGGCCATTCACTCGCGACCCTCCTTTGATCTTTCTTTTCCTCTTTGTTTTCTTGCTTGTGCGTTCGATACAGCCGATGGCCTTGGGATGGCTCGTCGCGCTGCGCTCGTTGCCTTTAGCCCTCCCCTTCAAGGGGAGGGTTGGGTGGGGATGGGTTGCCCTTAGCTCGTCATTCCGGCGAAGGCCGGAATCCAGTTCCTTGCTCCTTTCACTTCGCTCGTCAGAAGCAGAGCTTCCACTCGGCCTGCGGCCGAGCGGCCTACTTTTGGCATTGCCCAAAAGTAGGCAAAAGGCTAGGCACCGGACGCGGTGTTTTGATTCGCTTCCTGCGAGTCAAAATTCCCTGTGCTTCTCGGCTTCGCGGGGTTGCTCAGACAGCACATCCCTGTACTGCTTCGCAAGCGCGGCGATCCATCGCCGCGCCCCTCCGGGCTTTATCCCGCAAAGCCTGCGATGCTCGGCACCGCGAACGGCGCCGTTGATCCATGAATCCGTGCATCCCTGCACTATGTCGATGTATGCGGGAAAGCACAGACGCAGTGCACCGGCGAGGTGGCTGTTGGTCGCCAGCATCGTAGTGTGTGCCGTGGGCGCGCACGCCCAAGCGGAGGCGCCGCAGCCCGCAGAAGCCACGCGCACGGAACAAGAGGCGCAGGCGAAGCAGAAGCTCGAGCAGGTGCGGACGGAAATCCGCCGTATCAGCGACGAGCAACGGGCGACGGCGACTCAGCGCAACGACGTCACGGCCGATCTGCGCGCGCAGGAGTTGAAGATCGCCGCGACGGCGAAGGATTTGCGCGCGCTCGATCAGAAACTCGTCGGGCAGCAGGCTCGCCTGGACCAGCTCGTCGTTCGGCGCGACGCGCTGGAGACGTCACTGAAGACGCAGCGCGAAGCGCTCGCGGCGCTGTTGCGTTCAGCTTACGCGCTCGGCCGCAACGAGGAGTTGCGTCTGCTGCTGATGCAGGACGATGTCGATTCGATCAGCCGCCTGCTCGCCTACTACGGCTATTTCGAGCGCGCGCGTATCGGCGAGATCGACCAGCTGCTCAAGGATCTCGACGCGCTGGCGCAGGTGCAGCAGTCGATCGAGCAGGAGACCGCGCAGCTGCGCCAGTCGCGCGAGGCGCGCGAAGTCGAGGCACGCCAGCTGAACGCGCAGCGCGATGAACGGCGCCAGGTGCTGGCCGCGCTCGAGACGAACCTGAAGGACCAGCAAAGCCGCCTGGCGGCGCTCGGCAAGGACGAAAAAGGCCTGTTGGCGTTGCTGGAAAAGCTGCGCGACATCTTTGCCGACATCCCTAAACAGATCGCCGGCGCGGAACCATTTGCGCAGATGCGCGGTCGACTCTCATGGCCGCTGAAAGGAACGGTACGGGCTGGCGCGGGCGAGGAGGGCGACAGCCACGGCATGTTGATCGCAGCGGCCGAGGGCGGCGAAGTGCGCGCGATTTCGCACGGCCGCGTGGTGTTCGCCGACTGGCTGCGCGGCTACGGCCTGCTGCTGATCGTCGATCACGGCGATGCGTACCTGAGCCTTTACGGGTGCAACGAAACGCTACTCAAGGACGTCGGCGATTGGGTGGATGCGGGCGAAGTGGTCGCTACCAGCGGCGCCAGCGGCGGCGGCAAGACGCCGGGGCTGTATTTCGAGCTGCGTCACGACGGCAAACCGATGGACGCGCGCGCTTGGTTGCGGCCGTCTTCACGTCCCCATTAACGAATCAAGTCCTATAATCCAAACGCTTTCAGACGAGTTACTGCCATGTTCCGAATTCCTGCGCTTGCGCTGATGTTGTCCTGCTCTGCGGTCGCTTTGGCCGCCGATGCCGACAAGCCCGAAAAGTCCAACAAGCCGGCGGCCGCATCGGCGGCTGCGCCGGCGAAGCCGGGCGTCAGCATGGAGGACATCCGCCTGTTCACGGCGGTGTTCGGACTGGTCAAGCAGGCGTACGTCGAGCCGGTCGACGACAAGGCGCTGATGCAGGCCGCCGTCCACGGCCTGCTCTCCGGCCTGGATCCGCACAGCGAATACCTCGATCAGCGCGCCATGGACCAGCTCAGCGAAGACACCAGCGGCAGCTACGACGGCCTCGGCCTCGAAGTGCTCTCGGCCGAAGGCACGCTGCGCGTGATCGCACCGATCGACGACACGCCGGCCGACCGTGCCGGCATCAAGCCCGGCGACATCATCACGCGCATCGACGACAAGACGATCACTTCGGACAACGCCAACGAAGCGGTCAACATGCTGCGCGGCAAGTCCGGCAGTTCGGTCATGCTCAGCGTGCTGCACGAAGGCGCCAGCGTGCCGATCGACCTGAAGCTGATGCGCGAGACGATCAAGGTCGCCAGCGTGCGCGTGCGCCCGCTCGATCCGGGATACGTCTACATCCGCATCGCCCAGTTCCAGGAGGAAACCGGTGCCGAGCTGAAATCCAAGCTGGCCAAGTTGCGCGGCAAGCAGGAGGCATGGCGCGGCGCGGTGCTCGATCTGCGCAGCAATCCCGGCGGCTTGCTCACCTCGGCGGTCGAGATCAGCGACGACTTCCTCGACAGCGGCAAGATCGTCAGCACGCGCGGGCGCCTGAAGCAGACGGACCTGAGTTTCAGTGCGACGCCGGGCGACGTACTCGACGGCGCGCCGATGGTGATACTGGTCGACAACGGCACCGCGTCGGCAGCCGAGATCGTCGCCGGCGCACTGAAGGACAACCATCGCGGCCTCATCATGGGGCGGCGCACGTTCGGCAAGGGTTCGGTGCAGACCGTGCTGCCGCTCGACGACACGCATGCGGTCAAGCTGACGACGGCGCGCTACTTCACGCCGAGCGGCACCTCGATCCAGGCGGCCGGCATCCAGCCCGACATCGAACTGGCGGACCTCAAGCTCACCGTGCGCGATTCACCGCCCGGACTGATCACCGGCGAACGCGACCTGCCCAATCACCTCAAGGGCGAACACGAGAAGGACAAGCGCGACGACGCCGGCAAGAAAGGCGACAACCTGGACGACTATGCACTGAGCGAAGCGCTGAACCTGCTCAAGGGACTGGCGTTGCAGCACAAGCCGCTCATTCCGAACACCGCCGCGGTGCAGGCCGAGAAGAAGGGCTGAGCCTGATTAAGAACTGGATCCCGTGTCATCGGCCATCCATGGCCTGCACGGGATGACTTCGTTTGATCAGAACTGCATCCCGTGTCAGCGCACGTCCTGTGTTGCACAGGATGACTTCATTTTTGATTAAGAACTGGATCCCGTGTCATTGGCCATCCATGGCCTGCACGTGACGACTTGATTTTTGATTAAGAACTGGATCCCGTGTCATCGGCCATCCATGGCCTGCACGGGATGACTTCATCCTGAAGTCACTTGCCGAAGGTGCGTGGCGGAGCCATCGGAAACAGCATGATCTTCTCGCCGCTCGCGGCATCGCGGATCGCCAGCGGGCCGCGTTTCTCTACCTCTTCGATACGCACGATGCACTGCATCGGCAGGTGCAGCATCTTCGTTTCTTTGAACTCGTCGCGCAGCTTTTCCTCGGTCGGATCGACGACCACACCGTCGCCCGGCTCGAACACCAGCTCACCGACCTCGGTAAAGCCCCACAACGTGCTGCTGCCGACATGACGCGCATAAACCTCGAGCGTCTTGCCCTGGCTCAGAAATGTCACTTTGTATAATTTCTTGCTGCGCATGACTTCATTGTAACGCCCAAGCTCATGTGGCGCGCGTGCCGCGCGCCAGTATGTTCGTCGTTTTTTTAGCTTGTCATTCCGGCGCAAGCCGGACTGCGGAGGCAGGATGCCGGAGCGAACATTCGCGTAGCGAATGGCCCGAAGGGCACGCGACAGGAGTCGCGTGTAATCCAGCTCTTTTCTTGCTCTTCAGTGCAGAGCTTCCACTCGCCTGCGGCGAGCGGCCTACTTTTGGCATTGCCCAAAAGTAGGCAAAAGGCTAGGCGCCTGACGCGGTGCCCCGCCGCGCATCATGCGCGGCGGGGCGTTCCTGCGCTTCTCGCCTTCGCGGGGTCGCTCAGACGGCACATTCCATGTGCCGCTTCGCGATCGCGGCAATCCCTTGCCGCGACCCTGCGGGCTGATCCCGCGAAGGCTGCGATGCTCGGCACCGCGAACGGCGCCGTTATCCACGAGTCCGTGCATCCCTGCACTGCGTCGAGGTGGTGTCAAGGAGAGCTGTTGCTTCTGCGGCAAGGATGCCGCCGAAACGGGGCCCCCTGAGGCGCGGCGAGGGTGCGAAGGAAAAGTGCGCAGCAGGGCGCACACGATGTGCGCCCGTTCGCCGAATGTACACGGACGTACATCCGGCGAACCCCGTAGCACCCTCGCGTACCTGGAGGGCAGGATGCCCGGAAGGCGCGCCGCCGGGGGTGTGTTTCTTTGGTTACCTTTCTTTGCACAAGCACTGCGCCGCAGGAGCGGCGCGAACAGCGGAGCTGGCCGCGTAGCGGCGGAGGGCAGGGATGCCCGGAGTCAAGAAAGTAACCCGCTCGCCGAAGGCGAGTGGAAGCCTTGCCTCCAAAGTTATTGTCGCAACCGCCGCGCAATCGCCGGCCGCGAGATCAGTGCGAAGGCGATGCCGATGAGGAAGCCGGCGATGTGCGTCCACCACACGACTGCGCCGAAAGCCGGGCCGACGAAGGTGAACAGCACCTGCAGCAGGATCCAGAAGCCGATCAGCAGTGGCGCGGGGATGCGCACGAATTCGAGAAACAGTCCGAGCGGTATCACGAGGCCAAGTCGTGCGCGTGGAAACAGGGCGAGATAGGCGCCGACGATCGCGGACACACCGCCGCTGGATCCGACGATCGGCTCGTTCGCGCTGGCCAACGTGAGCGCGCCGCAGAGATTGGCGATGGCGCCGCCGACGATGAACAGCGCGAGGAATCGCCACGAGCCGAGCGCGCGCTCGGCCGGCAGTCCGAAGATCATCAGGAACAGCAGGTTGCCGGCCAGATGCAGCCAGTCGGCGTGGATGAAGAGCGCCGTGACCAGGCGCAAGCCGCGCAGTTCGAACAGCTGGCGCAGCGTGGGCGCCTGCGGGTCGAGCAGTTTTGCCGGAACGGTGCCCCAATGCCGCAGCCATTGCAGATGCTCGTCGGCCGGCAGGCCGGCGAGCCACAAGGAGATCAGCACGCAGCCGCCGATGATCGCGATCGTCGCCCAGGGCAGGTGCGGCTTGCGCCGCTGATCGACGCGTACGAACATGTCTTTAAGGCCCGCTCAGCGGCCCGGACGCGGGTAGAAGAAGCGTTGGCCGCGAAGGTCGAGCACGATGCCGTCGGAGCGGATCTCGCGCAGCGTCAAGCCGTCCTTGACGACTTCGCCTTCACTCTTGCGTTCGCCGTCGATGACGACGAAGCGCTGCTCCGGCACCGCGGCGTAAACGTGCATGCTGACGTTGAGCGCGGGCAGATCCTTGCGCACGTTGAACGGCAGTTCGTAATACATCGGCAGGTCCGGCGCCGCTTTCGCAGTCGCAGTCACTGGCGTTGGTGAGGGCGTGGGTTGCGCTGCGCCGGCCACGGCCGGCGGCGGTGTTGCAACGGTTTGCGGCGCCGCGACTGCCGGCGCTGGCGGCGTCGTGGCGGCGACTTGCACCGGTGCCTGCGTCAGCGGAGCCCGCGGCGGAGGCAGCGGTAGCGGTTGTTGTGTCGTTGCGGCAGCAGGCGCAGCGGCATTCGGCGCGTGCGGAAGTCCTGCGTCGCCAGGGGCCGGCTTCGGCACGCCGTTTGTGGGACCGGAAACCGGACGACCGAACCGCTGTGCCGCGCGCGCCGCTGCCGCATCTGTGCTGCCTTCGGGCCGCGCCGCGCCAGGCTGATTGACTGCACCGCCGCGGAGGCGTGGATCGGGCCGCGTGCCGGGTAGCATGGGCTGTCCTGCGGGCTGCGCCGCAGACGGCGGCGTGGTTGGCGAGTCGCCGGCCGCGGGTGCACGCGGCTGCGCCGTGGGCGGATTCAACCGGTTCATCGCACGCGCTGCGTTCGCCTGCGCAGCTCCGGCGGCCTGCGGATTGGAGTCGGCCACGATCGTGGTGGATGGACTGGAAGGCTTCGACGCACCGCCTTCACTCGCCGGCGTCGGCGCGGATGCCGGACGCAAGTAGTACCAGCCGAAACCCGCGGCAGCGAGGATCAGCAGCACGATGACCGGCAGCGGACTGCGCCGCCGGCGCGCAACGGTGAACGGCGTACCCAGTCCCGGTGCTTCGCCGAGTTGGCGTTTGGCTTCGGATTTCTTCAGCGCTTCCAGAATCAGTGACATATCAAGAACAGTATTGTGGGTGGAGCGATCTTGAAAAAGACCGCGGCGAGCGAAGATGCAATCCCGGCCATCCAGGCCAGGCTCCATCCCGCGGCGCCGCGCATGCAGTGTACACGGCCGTCCATTCGCTCGAGAAACGCGACAGCCGTTTGCGCCGAACGCCGTCGTCCGCCGCAGGCGCCAGTACATTGGCCTTACGACAGTCGCAAGGGGCAGTAGTTTTCCGGTGACTCCTACAGATTGACTTCGCGCGCCAGGTGCGGACCGCTTTCATCGAGCGCGGACAAGGCGAACAACGTTTCCGGACCAACGATGCCATCGGGGTGAATGCCGTAGGCAACCTGCAGCTTGCGGATGCGTTCCTCGAGCGTTGCGTCGAAGTACGCCGGCCCGGCATCCGCGGCCTTGGCGCCGTCCATGCGCGCGACCTGGGCCTTGACCCAGGCGACTCCGGGTCCGGCATCGCCGACGCGCAATGTCGCCGGCACGGTTTCCGGCTGGCGCCACAATGCGACGAACTCGCCGCTCCAGAAGTCGCGCAGCTTGTCGGTGCTCAAGCGCACGCTGTCGCCGACGAAATTCAGCGCGACGCGGTTTCCGGCGACGCCCTGCAGCAGCGCGTAGCCGCGCGTGCCGTTGCGTTGCAGCGACAGGATCAGCGGGCGGTCGAAGCGCGCGAGTTGCTCGAGCGTGGCATGGCCGCGCAGGCAGTTGAGACCCGGAAACACGGTGCTCTGGCAGCGCGCCGCATCGCGCACCGCTACGTCGCCGGACTTGACCTGCCAGCGCGCCAGCAGCTGCGTCCAGGCAGCCAGTTCGGATTCGCCGTTGCCCTGCAGGGCCGCATCGAGCCGAGTAGCGGCCAGGGTATCGTCGTCCGGCGGCGCCGGTGATGGGGGCGGCGGCGCCGGCACTGCGGCTTGAACCGGAGTCTCCGCTTCACGATGCTGGTACCAGTTCAGCGTCGAGCCGGCGGCGACGAGCAGCAATGCCGCGGCGGCCCAGCGGCCGTAATGGCGCAGCCAGTAGCGCGCGTGACCGGGCAGGGTTTCGTCGGCGGCGCGGTCGACGAGGCGCTCGCCGATCGAGTCCTGCTCGCGGGCGAAGCCGGCCATCAGCGCGCGGTCGGCGATGATGTTGATCAGGCGCGGCACGCCGCCGGAGCGCTGATACAGCGCGCGCAGGCCGAGCCGCGAGAACGGCAGCTTCGCTGCGCCGGCCACGGCCACGCGGTGGCGCACGTAGGCTTCGGTCTCGGCGCGGTCGAGCGGCGTCAGGTGATAGCGCGCCGTGATGCGCTGGGCGAGCTGCCGCAGTTCGGTGTCGCCGAGCTTCTCGCGCAGTTCCGGCTGGCCGAGAAGTATAATTTGCAGCAATTTCTGCGTCGGCGTTTCGAGATTCGTCAGCAGGCGAATCTGCTCGAGCGCATCAGTCGACAGGTTCTGCGCCTCGTCGACGATCAGCACGACGCGCAGGCCCTGCGCGTAGGCATCGAGCAGGTAGGCATTGAGTGTGTCGACCAGGCCCTTGAGGCTGCCGCGCCGCTCGCCGATGTCGAGCTTCAATTCCTCGCAGATGGTCTCGAGCAATTCGATCGGCGTGAGCTTCGGGTTCAACACGAGCGCGACACGCGTGTGCTCGGGCAATTGATCGAGCAGCAGCCGGCACAACGTCGTCTTGCCGGTGCCGACCTCGCCGGTCAACTGCACGAAGCCGCCGCTGCCACCCTTGCCGATGCCGTACAACAGGTGCGCAAGCGCATCCCGGTGGCGCTCGGACAGGAATACGTAGCGCGGATCGGGGGTGATCGAGAAGGGGGCCTCTTTGAGGCCGTAGTACTCCAGATACATGGCGCTACTTTACCGTAAGGCCTGATGTTTGCCGCCTGAAATCGCGCGGCCGTTCGTTAGTTCCGCGTTAATGCCGCACGCCCGCTCCGGGCGCACAATCGGTACATGGCTGAGACACCGCATCGCGTCCAGTTACGCCGCAGCAAGGGCTGGCGCATGCCGCCCAATACCGTAAAGGTCGACCGCAGCACGCGCTACGGCAATCCGTTCCGCGTCGGCGATCCTGGCGTTCCGGACGTGCGCACGTCGATCCGGATGTTCGAGCGCGCGTTTCGCAGCGGCGAACTCGTGCGCGGTGATCCTGAGTCGGTGTTCCGGCCCGCCCATCTGCGCGCTGCACTGCGCGGGAAGAATCTCGCCTGCTGGTGTCCGCTCGATGGCCCGTGTCACGCCGATCTGCTGCTGAAGGTCGCGAACGCCTGAACGCGAGTGAATGTCCGTGCGCCCGCAGCCCGCACAACATGGCGCCAATGCGACTATTTTTGCGACCGGCTTCTCAGTTCCGACGTAAACCGCTCATCCGCGTGGCGTAAAGGATGGCGCAATCGCGTCTTGCGCCAATGATGAGGCTGGGGAGCGCCGCAAGATGATGCGCTGGGCTCGTAACGTATTCGTGGTCGTGCTGCTCGGTGCGGCCAGTGGTCCGGCTCGTGCGCAGTTCACCGACGTCACGGCGACATCCCATGCCGGCAAGATCGTCAGCGACCGCTACGCGGCGTTTCCGGACTGGTGGCTTAGCGGACTGCACTTCGTCGATCTCGATGGCGACGGCAACCTCGACCTGTTCCTGAGCAGCCATGGTGGCGCGGACGCGCTGGCGTTGATCAACGACGGCCACGGCGTGTTTACGGTGGCTGCCGGCAGCAACTATCCGACCACGGAAATCCACCTCAGCTACGACATCGACGAGGATGGCAAGAACGATTTGTCGATGACCTACACCGATGGCGGCGGCCAGTGGTGGCACAACGCGTCGGCGCCGGGGACGCTGAACATCACGGCGACCACGATCACCACCGACGGCAACTCCGCGCGTACGCAGATCCTCGCCGACTTCAATCGCGACGGGAAAGTCGACTGGTTGCGCGCGGCGCCGCCGGGGATCCAGATCGACTTCGGCAATGGCGCCGGCAACTTCGCGCAGAACAGTTTCGCGCTGACGATTCCCGGAACCGACTTCAACAACAACGCCAACATCCTGCCCGGCGACTTCGACAACGACGGCGACATCGACCTGCTGGTCATGGTCGACGGCGGCTACGACGATACGGATGGCCACACCGACCTCTACCGCAACGACGGCTTGCTCAACGGCATGCCGCAGTTCAGCAAGCAGACGGCCGCGGCCGGCCTGCCCGCGGATGGATTGATCGTCAAGGGTGTCGGCGACTTCAACCTCGATGGCGCGCTTGACCTGATCGCTATCGAAAACCGCAAGCTGCCGCCGGTGATCTACTGGAACAACGGCCACGGCGTGTTCACGCGCGACGCAACCGCAATCAGCGGCGTCGCGTCGGACACGCTGACCTATGCCTCATGGGGCACCGCGGTGAGCGCCGACTTCGACAACGACGGCATCCCGGACATCCTCATGAACGGCAAGTACTACCTGATGCTGCTGCGCGGCACAGGCGGCGGCCACTTCGAATACAAGAACGACGCGTGGGGAATCACCGATGTGTGTCCGTGCTCGGTCGACGGCGGCATGACGTTCGGCGACATCGACAACGACGGCGATCTCGACATCGCCGGCTACGCGAATATCGACGAGCCGTATCAGATCAAGGTCTATCGCAACGACAACCCGGCACGCCACTGGCTGCGCGTGCGGCCGCTCGGACACGCCGGTAACCGCGGTGCGGCCGGCGCGAAGATCCGCCTGTTCGCGTCAGGTACCCAGCAACTGGTCGGCTACGAGTCCGTCGCGATCTATTCCTTCCAGGCCGCCGCCAGCTACTACGGCAAGCAAGTCACCGAGCGGCATTTCGGCCTCGGTGATCGGACCGGCGTCGACGTCGAGGTCGAGTTCTATCCATCGGGGCGCAAGGTGCGCCGTGCCGCTGCCGCCGCAAATCAAGTCGTCGAGATCGACGAGGACGACGAACACATTTTCGCGAATGGGTTCGATCCGGCGGTGCCCTAACTCTCTTGCTCGTCATTCCGGCGAAAGCCGGAATCCAGCTCCTTAGCTTCTGTCTTGTTTCTGGACTTGAAGTGCAAAGCTTCCACAGCCGTAGGCGAGTCGAAGCTCTGCACCTGAAGAAGAAAACTGTAGAAGCCAGGAGCTGGATTCCGGCTTTCGCCGGAATGACGAGCAAAAGAGGAAACTCGCGGAAGACCCATCCCCACCCAACCCTCCCCTTGAAGGGGAGGGCTAAAGCGCGCATCGCGCTATCGAACGTTATTCGCCGAGAGTCAGCAGAGAGGCATTGCCGCCCGCGGCGGTCGTGTTGACCGTGAGCGTGCGTTCGGTGACGAAGCGCAGCAGATAGTGCGGACCGCCGGCCTTCGGGCCGGTGCCGGAGAGGTTTTCGCCGCCGAACGGTTGCACGCCGACGACGGCGCCGATCTGGTTGCGGTTGACGTAGCAGTTGCCGACTTTGGCGCGTTGTGAAATATGCGCAATGGTGGAATCGATGCGGCTGTGGATGCCGAGCGTCAGGCCGAAGCCCGTGGCGTTGATCGCGTCGATGACGGCGTCGAGTTCGCTGGCTTTCCAGCGGATCACGTGCAGGATCGGGCCGAATACTTCCTGGGTCAGCTGCGAGAGTGATTTCAATTCATACGCGCGCGGCGCGAGGAACGTGCCGTTTGCACAGTCGGCCGGCAGCGCGACCTGTTTGATGAGCTTGGCTTCCTTGTCCATGCGCGCAGCATGATCGACCAGGCCCTTGCGCGAGGGCTCGTCGATGACCGGACCGACGTCGGTCGACAGCAGGCCCGGATCGCCGACCTTCAACTCGTCCATGGCGCCGGCGAGCATCGCGATGACCTTGTCGGCGATGTCGTCCTGCACGAACAGCACGCGCGCGGCCGAGCAGCGCTGGCCGGCGGAATCGAATGCGGAGGCGACGGCGTCCTTCACCAGCTGTTCGGGCAGCGCCGACGAATCGGCGATCAGCGCATTCTGGCCGCCGGTCTCGGCAATAAGACTCGCGATCTGCGCATTGCGTGCGGCCAGCGTGCGGTTGATCGTCCACGCGGTTTCGGTAGAGCCGGTCATGCACACGCCGGCAACGTCGGCCTTGGTCAGCAGCAGGTTGCCGATCATCGAGCCCTTGCCCGGCACGAACTGCAGCACGTGCTCCGGCACGCCGGCTTCGTGCAGCAGTTTCACCGCGGCGTGGCCGATCAGCACGGTCTGGTCTGCAGGTTTCGCGATCACGGCATTGCCGGCGGCAAGCGCGGCGGCGACCTGGCCGGTGAAAATCGCGAGCGGGAAATTCCATGGGCTAATGCAGACGAACACGCCGCGGCCGTGCAGTGAGAGTTCGTTCGATTCGCCGGTCGGCCCCGGCAGCGCTTCGGGATGGCCCATGAGCTTGCGCGCCATCGCCGCGTAATAGCGGCACATGTCGGCGGCTTCGCGCACTTCCGAAACCGCAGCCGGCAGCGTCTTGCCGGCTTCGCGCACGAGCAGCGCGACGAATTGCGCACGGCGCTGTTCGAGCAGGTCGGCGGCGTATTCGAGAATCTTCGCGCGCGACGCGGCCGGCAGGTGATCCCAGTCCGGCTGCGCGGCGACGCCGTTGGCGAGCGCGCGCTCGATCGTCGCCGCGTCGGCCTGCTGCTTGGAGCCGATCTTGCGCCGCCGATCCGATGGATCGGTCACGTCCTGCGCGGGTTCGGCGGACTTCGCGCCAGGCACGAGCGGCGTTGCGCTCCAACTGGTCGAGACCTTTGCGACA
>CAVTVN010000027.1:0-6208 GCA_963738115.1 uncultured Gammaproteobacteria bacterium
GGCAGCAGCGACCGTCTGCCGGCGCACCGATTCGCGATCGCCATCGAAATGGAACAACTCGGTCTGCGCGTAACCACCACGGCGCTTCCAGCCGATCCACACCGTGCCGACCGGCTTGTCCGGGGTGCCGCCCGAAGGACCTGCGATACCTGTCACTGCGACGGAGACCGTCGCACCGTAGCGCGCCAGCGCGCCGGAAACCATCTCGATGACCGTCTCGCGGCTGACGGCGCCGTGGTGTTCCAGAGTCTCGGGACGAACGCCGAGCAGCGATTCCTTGGCCTCGTAGCTGTACGCGACGATGCCGCACTCGAACCAGCTCGACGATCCCGCCACGTCGGTCAGCGTCTTTGCGATCCAGCCGCCTGTGCACGACTCGGCAGTAACCAGACTCGCGCCGCGTTGCGAAAATACCGCCGCGATCGTCGCGGCAAGATTGTGCAGCTCGTCATCGTCGCTCATGCAGTGCTCCGAAGTGTCGCCAAACTCCGATAATACCGGAACCACCGCCGCTCGCCGCCGCGCGAGTAAGCAGACGCAACTCCACTACAATGGCCCATGCTTCGAACGACGTTCCATCTCGCATGAACCGCGACGACTTCGCCCAGCACACGCCGTTGATGCGGCAGTACTTCGCCGCCAAGGCGGACTATCCGGACACGCTGGTTTTTTTCCGCATGGGCGATTTCTACGAGCTCTTCTACGACGACGCGCGCAAGGCGGCACGACTACTCGATATCACGCTGACGCAGCGCGGCGCCTCGGCCGGCGCACCGATCCCGATGGCCGGCGTGCCTTATCACGCGGTTGAAGGCTATCTGGGAAAGCTGATCCGGCTCGGGGAATCGGTCGCCATCTGCGAGCAGATCGGCGACCCGGCTCTGGCCAAGGGTCTGGTCGAGCGCAAGGTCGTACGTGTCATCACGCCCGGAACGGTCACCGACGAAGCGCTGCTCGAGGAGCGCCGCGACAATCTCCTCCTGGCCCTCGCCGCAGGGCAGCAGGGCTACGGCCTCGCCTGGATCGACCTGGCCGGAGGCCGTTTCCTTCTCAGCGAAGCGGCAAGCCTCGAGGCGCTGGCTTCCGAACTGGCCCGACTTGCGCCCGCGGAAACGCTGGTCAGTGAGGATGTCGCTTGGCCCGACTTCGTCACCGGGCTGCCCGGACTGCGCAAGCGCGCACCGTGGCATTTCGACACGCAGACGGCCACGCGCCAGCTGTGTGCGTTTTTCGCGACGCGTGACTTGTCCGGTTTCGGTTGCGCGGAAATGCCTCTGGCGGTCGCCGCGGCTGGATGTCTTCTCGGGTTCGTCGAGGAAACACAGAAGTCGGCGCTGCCGCACTTGAATGGACTCGCCGTCGAAGATGCCGGCGAGACGATTACGCTCGATGCCGCGACGCGGCGCAATCTCGAGCTCGACACGCATCCGAGCGGCCGCAACGAACATACGCTGCTCGGCGTTCTCGACCGCACGATCACGCCAATGGGTGCGCGCGCGCAGCGGCGCTGGCTGCATCGCCCCTTGCGCGATCATGAAGTGTTGCGCCGCCGCTACCAGGCGATCCAGGCGCTGATCGATGGCCGTCGCTTCGACAACGTGCGCGAAATCCTGCGCGGCATCGGCGATCTCGAGCGCATCCTGGCGCGCGTGGGCTTGCGCTCGGCACGGCCGCGCGATCTGTCGACGCTGCGCGACGGCCTGCTCGCGGCACCGATCCTGCGCGCCGCACTGCACTCGGCCGACAGCCCGCTGCTGAGTGAGCTGCTCGACCGGCTCGGCGAACACACCGCAACGGCGACGCATCTTGCCACAGCACTGCTCGATCAGCCGCCGGCGTTGCTGCGCGACGGCGGCGTGATTCGCGCGGGATTCGATGCGGAACTCGATGAATTGCGCATGCTGTCGACCAATGCCGATCAATTCCTGATCGACCTGGAACAGCGCGAGAAGGAAGCGACAGGAATTGCAACCCTCAAGGTCGGCTACAACAGCGTGCACGGCTACTACATCGAAATCAGCAAGGGGCAATCCGACAGAGCGCCGACGCACTACAGCCGGCGGCAGACCCTCAAGGGCGCCGAACGCTATATCACCGAAGAGCTGAAGTCCTTCGAGGACAAGGTGCTGTCGGCGCGCGAGCGGGCGCTGATGCGCGAACGCGCGCTATACGACACGCTGCTGGACTTTCTCGGCGGACAGCTGGCCGCGCTGAAGCAGGCGGCATCTGCCGTCGCCGACATCGACGTGCTGGCGAATCTGGCCGAACGTGCCGACGCGCTGGACTGGAAGGCACCGACACTCTCGACCGCCACCGGCATGCGCGTCGTACGCGGCCGCCATCCGGTCGTCGAACAGGTGCGTTCGGAGCCGTTCGAACCGAACGACCTCGTGCTCGACGACGCGCGCCGCATGCTGATCATCACGGGCCCGAACATGGGCGGCAAGTCGACGTACATGCGCCAGGCCGCGCTGATCGTTCTGCTCGCGCACATCGGCAGCTTCGTGCCGGCGGACGCAGCCACGATCGGGCCGATCGACCGCATCTTCACGCGCATCGGTGCTGGCGACGACCTGAGCCGCGGCCAATCGACCTTCATGGTCGAGATGAGCGAAACGGCAAACATCCTGCACAACGCCACGGCATCGAGCCTGGTGTTGATGGATGAAGTCGGCCGCGGCACATCGACGTACGACGGCCTGGCGCTGGCGCAAGCTTGCGCCGTGCAGCTGGCGACGCAGAACCGCGCCTACACGCTGTTTGCCACGCACTATTTCGAACTGACCGATCTCGCCGGACAATATCAGAGCATCGCCAATGTGCATCTGGACGCGATCGAATACGGCGAGCAGCTCGTGTTCATGCACGCGGTCAAGGAAGGCCCGGCGAATCGCAGCTTCGGGCTGCAGGTGGCTGCACTCGCGGGGCTGCCGAAGGACGTCATCGCACAGGCGGGTCGCAATCTCGCCGCGCTCGAACGCCAGCATGCGGCAGTCGATCGCTCCGCTCTCATGTCTCGGACGAATGACGCCTCGCCTCAACTCGGCCTGTTCACGCCGCAGCCGTCCGCTGCCGAAGACGCCCTGCGCGCGCTCGAGCCGGACACATTGTCGCCACGCGATGCCCTCGAAGCGCTATATCGGCTCAAGAAACTCGTTTGACCTCTTGCATACGGAAAGACTCATGAAACACATGCTTCGCGCAGTGTTGCTGGTTTCTCTCGCCCTCGCGGCTGCTTCCTGGGCATTCGCCGCAGAAACTGCCGATCTGCTCACGCAAGCCATCCAGTTCGGCGCTGCAGCCGAATGGAATCGGCCGCAGGATCCGGTGCGGATCTACGGACAAACCTACTACGTCGGCGTCGCCGGTTTGAGTTCGGTGCTGATCCACACCGACGCCGGCTCGATTCTGCTCGACGGCGATCTGCCGCAGTCAGCTCCGCTGATCGAGGCGAACATCCGCAAACTCGGCTTCCGCGTCGAGGACATCAAACTCATCCTCAATTCACATGCGCATTTCGATCATGCCGGCGGCATCGCGGCACTGCAGCGCGACAGCGGTGCCGACGCGTTGGCCAGCCCGTCCGGTGCCAAGGCCCTGCGCGAGGGTCATGTCGCCGACGACGACCCGCAAGCGGCGATATCCGATGCGGGGCATTTTCCGGCCGTGGCCAAAGTGCGCGAAGTACATGATGGCGAAACCCTGCGCTTGGGAAATATCGCGGTTACCGCGCATTTCACGCCCGGACATACGCCGGGAAGCACGAGCTGGACCTGGCGCGATTGCGAAGACTCGCGCTGTCTCGAGGTGGTATATGCCGACAGCCTGAACCCGGTATCGGCTCCGGGCTTTCATTTTCTCGCTGACGACAAGCACGCCGACCTGACTCCGGCATTCCGTAAAAGTATACAAACGCTGGCGGAACTGCCTTGCGACATCCTGATCACCGTGCATCCCGAGCCCTCCGGGATTCCCGAAAAACTCGACCGGCAACGTTTGCACCCGACTCCAAATCCGTTCGTCGATGCACAAGCCTGCCGCAATTACGCGCTTGGCGCCGAAGCCAGGCTCGATGCGCGTATCGTCGAGGAGAAGAAAGCCCGCGCCGATAAGTGAGGCCGGCGAACGTCACGGCGGAATCACCGGCCGCCGCGAGGCGGCGGTGCGCAGATCCCGCTGTCTTGTCAGCGGGTGATTGCCGTCAATAGATGGTTCACCCGCCGCACATATGCCGCCGGATCGTCGAGCGGTGCGCCTTCGAGCAACTGTGCCTGCTCGAGCAGCAACAGGCCGAGGTCGTTGGCGGCTGCGGAATCACTCTCGGCTTCGAGGCGCTTGACCAGCGCGTGCGCCGGATTGATTTCGAGCACCGGCTTGCCTGCGGGCACGTCGTGGCCGGCCTGCTTCATCAGGCGTTGCATCATCATGCCCATGTCATGCTCGTCGAGCACCAGGCACGACGGCGAATCGGTCAGGCGCGTGCTCACGCGCACGTCGCGCACGCGTTCGCCCAGCAGGTCCTTCAATTTCTTGACGACGCCTTCGGCCGCCTTCTCGGCTTCCTTGCGTTTTTCTTCATCGCCTGCGCCGATCTTGCCGAGGTCGAGATCGCCCTTGGCGACGTTACGCAGCTTCTTGTCGGCGTACTCGGTCAGATAGGTCGCCATCCAGTCGTCGATGCGGTCGTACAGCAGCAACACCTCGACGTCGTTGGCCTTGAGCGCTTCGAGTTGCGGGCTGCCTTTCGCTGCCGCGTAGCCGTCGGCGGTGATGAAGTAGATCGCGTCCTGGCCGGCCTTCATGCGGCCGATGTAATCGTCGAGTGAGACGGTCTGCGCCGCGCCGTCGGACTTGGTCGACGCAAAACGCAGCAGCTTCGCGACACGTTCCTTGTTGGCGAAATCCTCAGCCGCGCCTTCCTTGAACACCGCGCCGAACTCGCTCCAGAACGTGGCGAAGTTTTCCGGCTCGTCCTTGGCCAGCTTGTCGAGCAGATCGAGCACGCGTCGCGTACATGCCGACTTGAGCTTTTCCAGATTGCGGTTCTGCTGCAGGATCTCGCGGCTCACGTTCAGCGGCAGATCGTCCGAATCAACCACGCCGCGTGCGAAACGCAGGTAGGCCGGCAGCAATTGTTCGGCGGCATCCATGATGAAAACGCGCTTGACGTAGAGCTTGAGTCCCTTGCGCTCGTCGCGACCGCCCATCATCAGGTCGAACGGCGACTTGGCAGGGACGTACAGCAGCGACGTGAAATTCTGGTTGCCTTCGACGCGGTTGTGCGTCCAGGCCAGCGCATCGCTGTAGTCGTGAGCGATGTGCTTGTAGAAATTCTGGTAGTCCTCGTCCTTCAGCTCGGCCTTCGGCCGCGTCCACAGCGCCGAAGCCTGGTTGACGACTTCCCATTCATCGCTCGGCTTACCGTCTTTCTCCGCCTGCATGCGGATCGAGAAACCGATGTGATCGGAGTAACGCGCGATCAGGCTGCGCAGCTGCCAGGATTGCAGGAACTCGTCTTCGTCATTCTTCAGGTGCAGCGTCACTGCGGTGCCGCGCTCAGCCGAATCCACGTTTTCGAGCGTGTATTCGCCGGTGCCGGAGGATTCCCAGCGCACGCCCGTGCCCGCTTCCAGGCCGGCCTTACGCGTAGTCAAGGTAACCTTGTCGGCCACGATAAACGCCGAGTAGAAACCGACGCCAAACTGGCCGATCAGGTTCGCATCGGCCTTCTGTTCCGATGACAGTGCCTCGAGGAACTTGCGCGTACCCGAACTGGCGATCGTGCCGACATTGGCGATAACCTCGTCGCGCGTCATGCCGATGCCGTTGTCGCGGATCGTCAGCGTACGCGCGTCCTTGTCGACGCTTACGTCGATATGAAAGGCAGTGTCACCGGCAAGCAGTTCGGGTTTGGCGATCGCCTCGAAGCGCAACTTGTCGCAGGCGTCGGAGGCGTTCGAAATCAGCTCGCGCAGGAAAATTTCCTTGTGCGAATACAGCGAATGCGTGACCAGATGCAGAACCTGGGCGACTTCGGCCTGGAACTTGTGGGTTTCAGCAGTGGCAGTCATCGGTATGGGGCCAGAGGAAATGGGGAATGCACGACGTGTAGTGTCAGCGCCGGCCAATTTCAAGGCCAAAGGCCGCGCCTGCAGGTCTTGCGCAAGAGCCGTAAGCCTATTGAACGTGGATCAACACGGATGAACAG
>CAVTVN010000028.1:0-28891 GCA_963738115.1 uncultured Gammaproteobacteria bacterium
CACTGGATAAAGAAGACGAATTATCGCGGAAGCCGGCCCCGCTGTCATGGCGCTGGCCTGCCGGGTGATGGGTTTGCAGTGTTGTATTGGCGTTCGTGGTGAGGTATCGACCCACGAATAGCTATGCACGGAGCCGTTCCCCTTCGATACCTCGGGGCGTACGTGTCAAGGAATTCAAATTGTCCCACGGCCGTTAGCCGGCAACGATCTGCCGGTCGAATCGGGTAGACTCGCTCGCGTCCTTAAATTGTGCGTGCCGCCTGACCTTTGTCCGCTGTCCTTGCGTTTGTCCGTGCCGTCTGGCGCTTCCTGCGCATCCCGTTCTGGCTGGCGCTGGGTGTCTGCTTCGGTTTTCTGGGTCCGTATCTGGTCTATCTTGATGGCCAGATCCGCAGCCGCTTCGACGACCTGAGCTGGGATCTGCCGAGCCGCGTTTACGCGCGGCCACTCGAGCTGAAGGTCGGCACGCCGCTTTCGGCCGAATCACTTGTGCTGGAACTCGAAGCAGCACGCTACAACGCCGACGGCGCAGGCAAGGTGCCCGGCACCTATGCACAAGCCGGCGCGCGCTTCACGATCTCACGCCGCGCGTTTGCCGATGCGAGCAGCCGCGAACCGCAGCGGCGCATCGCCGTCACGCTTGCAGCGAACAGCGTGTCCGCGCTGGCCGACGCCGATTCCGCCGGGGCGCTCGATCATGCACGTCTGGATCCCGCGCGCATCGCGACGCTGTACGGCGCCGAACAGGAAGAACGGCGCATCGCCAGACTCGACCAGTTGCCGATGCTGCTCGTCGCCGGATTGCAGGCAGTGGAAGATCGTGAGTTCAAGCACCATCACGGCGTCAATGTCGTTTCCATCTTGCGCGCGGCGCTGGCCAACGTGATCGCCGGCCACGTCGTGCAGGGCGGCAGTACCTTGACCCAGCAGCTGGTCAAGAACCTGTTTCTCGATCGCGGCCAGCGTTTCACGCGCAAGGTCAACGAGGCGTTGCTCGCGCTGATCATCGAAGCGCGCTACGACAAGCGCCGCATCCTCGAGGCGTATTGCAACGAAGTATTCCTCGGCCAGCAGGGTGGCCAGGCCGTGCACGGATTCGCAGCGGCCGCCGAGTTTTATTTCGGGCGCGAGCCGCGCGACCTGAGTCAGTCCGAGATTGCGTTGCTGGTCGGCATGATCCAGGGGCCGAGCCTGTACGATCCGCGCCGGCACGCCGACCTCGCGCGCAACCGGCGCAATCTGGTCTTGAACATGTTCTACGAGACTGGCCTTATCGACGAGGCGACATTGGCCACGGCACGCGCCGCGCCGCTGGGCGTGCCGGATACGCCGGGCCTGCCGCGCAACGCAACGCCGGCGTTTCTCGATCTGGTGCGTGCGCAGCTGACGCGCGACTATCCCGCGAGCGAACTGCAGCGCGCCGGCTTGTCGGTGTATACGACGCTGGCGCCATCGACACAGACGCTCGCCGAACAGGCGCTGGTCAAGACGCTCGACACCTTGGGCAAGCGCCAACCCGAATTGGAGGCCGCGCTCGTCGTCACCGGTGCACGCGACGGTGAGGTGCAGGCGCTGATCGGCGCGCGCGATCCGGCCGACCCTGGCTTCGATCGTGCCCTCGACGCGCAACGGCCGATCGGCTCGCTGATCAAGCCGTTCGTCTACCTGGTTGCGCTTGCCCAGGCGCAGAAGTATTCGCTGGCGACGCTGCTCGACGACGCGCCCGTCGACATGGTGCAGCCAAATGGGACGCACTGGATGCCGCAGAACGACGACCATGAGACGCATGGCCGCGTCGCGTTGATCGATGCGCTCGTGCATTCCTACAATCTGGCGACCGTGCACCTCGGCGTCGCCCTCGGCGTCGACAAGGTGCGCGGGCTGCTGGACTCGTTCAACCTGGGCGTGGAGATCAACCGCAATCCATCGTTGCTGCTCGGCGCGGTCGACCTGTCGCCGTTCGACGTGGCGCAGATGTATCAATACTTTGCCGCTGACGGTCATGCGCTGCCGCTGCGCGCGCTGCGCGGCGTGATCGATGCACAGGGCCGGCCGCTGACGCATTACACCGTCAAACCCGGCGCCGGCGACTACATCCAGCCGGCCCGACTGGTAACCTATGCGATGCAGCAGGTCACGCAGTCCGGGACGGCGCACGCGGTCGCCGAGCAGGGCCTCGGCCAGTTGCATGCGGCGGGCAAGACCGGGACCAGCGATTCGCAGCGCGATTCGTGGTTCGCCGGGTTTACCGGTTCGCATCTGGCGGTAGTCTGGGTCGGCCGCGACGACAACAAGCAGACCGGCCTGTACGGTGCGACCGGCGCCCTGCAGGTATGGATGGCGTTGCTGCGCAAGCTGCCCAGTACGCCGCTGACGCTGTCGCAGGAGGGGCTCGATATGGCCTGGATCAGTCCGCAGTCGGGCGCGCGCACGGATCAACAATGTCCTAACGCGCGGCAGCTGCCTTTCATGGCAGGATTCGTTCCGGCCGAGGGCGACACCTGCACTTGGTACGAATTGAAATCGATACTCGGCGCCGGGCATTGACCGATGATGCCCAGCCGGAAAAGTGAGGCGATGATGCGTTCCGACTTTGTATATATTTTCCCCATCCTGCTGGCGGCATCGTTGGCAGGTTGCTCACAGCCGCCGCCGCCGGCCAAGGCAGCCGTGAAATCCGATCCGCAGGTTCAGGCAGATGCCAACACACTGGCGATCGTCGCCAGCATCCGCGCAGCCGGGGCGCAGTTCGACTCGAGCGTCGAGGTCAAACCGCTGCGCGATCCCGCCGTCGACGGGCTGCTCAAGCAGGCGCACGATCTGGAAAGCCAGCAGCAGATCGCAGCAGCGATCGATGCCGTCAACAAGGCGTTGAAGATCGCGCCGAATGCACCGGATATCCTGCAGTACGATGCGGAACTGCAGGTCCAGGCACACGACTGGAAACAAGCCGGCACGCTGGCGCAGAAGTCATGGGAACTCGGGCCGCGAGTCGGTGCGCTATGCGCGCGCAACATGCAAACGCTCGTGCACGTGCGCGAATCGCAGGGCGACGCAGCCGGTGCGGCGCAAGCTAAACAACAGCTGTCCGGGTGCAGGGTGCCGGCACCGGCGCGCTATTAACGGGGACGCTGCGCTGGCTGTTTTAGCCCTCCCCTTCAAGGGGAGGGTTGGGTGGGGATGGGTTATGCCCTGGCGTGTCGCTCGCTTTTCATTGCTCGTCATTCCGGCGAAAGCCGGACTGCGGAGGCAGGATGCCGGAGCGAACATTCGCGTAGCGAATGGCCCGAAGGGCACGCGACAGGAGTCGCGTGTAATCCAGCTCCTTGCTCTTTCTTCTCGCGAAGAGCAAAGCTTTCACTCGCCCTGCGGGCGAGCGAGTTACTTTCTTTGCTTGTGCAAAGAAAGATAACCAAAGAAACACACCCCCGGCGGCGCGCCTTCCGGGCATCCTGCCCTGCAGGTCCGCGAGGGGGCTACGGGGTTCGCTGGATGTACGTCCCTGTACATTCAGCGAACGGGCGCACATCGTGTGCGCCCTCCTGCGGACTGATCCTGCGCACCCTCGCCGCGCCTCAGGGGGCCCCATTTCGGCGGCCTCCTGCCGCAGAAACCAGAGCAAGAGCCAAACCTAGAGCTTTCCACTTCCGTACCTCGAGGTAGTGCAGGGACGCACGGATTCGCGGATCAATGGCGCCGTTCGCGGTGCCGAGCATCGCAGGCGTGGCGGGAAAATGCCCGCAGGGTCGCGGCGATGGATCGCCGCGATTGCGAAGCAGTACAGGGATGTACTGTCTGAGCAACCCCGCCGCCCCAAGAAGCGCAGGGGATTTTGCCGCGCACGAAGCGCGGCAAAACACCGCGTCCGGTGCCTAGCCTTTTTGGTTGTAACCCGCTCGCCGCAGGCGAGTGGAAGCCTTGCACTGAAAGCAAGAGCGGGAGCGGGTCCCGCTTGCGCGGGAGTGACAGCGGTAGGAACTGGTCAATTGCCTACGCTCGACGGAGAAAAGCTGAGACCGCGCGAGCGGAAAGTCGTGAGATGCGGTAAAAAGACCGGATATGAGCCTTCCGATTTATTCGACCAGAACCAGGGCGACTGCGGGCGCGCGTGAGCTGCTCGGTGGGGACGGGCCGTTTGCGAGTGAAATCGAAAACTACGCCGAGCGCCCGAGTCAACTGGACATGGCCGAGGCGGTCGAGATGGCGATTGCCGACGGACATGCGTTGATTGCCGAGGCCGGGACCGGCACGGGCAAGACGTTCGCCTACCTCGTGCCAGCGCTGCGCTCGGGTAAGCGCGTAATCGTGTCGACCGGGACGAAGACGCTGCAGGACCAGTTGTTTCATCGCGACCTTCCGCGCGTGCGCAGCGTGCTCGGTGCGCGTGTGCGCACGAGCCTGCTCAAGGGCCGTGCGAACTATTTGTGCCTGTATCGGCTCGACCTGACGCACAAGGAAGGGCGGCTGCCATCGCGGGAGCAGGTCGCGCATCTGCAGTCGATTCGCGCGTGGGCGCAGCGCACGGGCAGCGGGGACCGCGGCGAGTTCGCCGACGTGCCGGAGGATTCTCCGCTGTGGCCGCGCGTCACGTCGACGGCGGAGAACTGCCTCGGTGCCGAGTGCCCGATGTTCGGCGATTGCTTCGTCGTCAAGGCACGACGTGCGGCGCAGGAAGCCGATCTCGTCGTGGTCAACCATCACCTGCTGTTCGCCGATCTCGCCATCAAGCAGGAAGGGTTCGGCGAAATCCTGCCGGGCGCGCACGCGTTCGTGCTCGACGAGGCTCATCAGATCCCGGAACTGGCCGGCGTGTTTTTCTCGACCAGCGTGACGTCGCGCCAGATCACCGAGATCGCGCAGGACGCCCTGGCCGAGTGCGGCTCCGTCACCGGCGCACTGGCGAACCTGCAAAAACCGATCGAAGCGATCGCGCCACTGGTCAAACGCGCGCGGCTGGCACTGGACAAGCTGCCGGCCAAGGGAGCGTTCGCGCAAATCGACAACGACGCGGCAATCGGCGCCGAGTTGCACGCGCTCGCCGAGGCCTTGCGCGCGCTGGCCGGCGCCTTGTCCGCTCAGGCGGAACGTTCGCGTGGCATGGCCAGCCTGCATGAGCGCGCCGAGGCGCTGTGCGGACGCCTAGCGGATGTACTCGACGGTGGCGCGAACGAATGGGTGCACTGGTACGAATTGTCGCCGCATGGATTTTCACTACATGCGACGCCGCTCGACCTCGCGCCGCCGCTGCGCACGTTGCGCGAGCAGAGCCGGGCGAGCTGGATCTTCACCTCCGCGACACTTTCCGTCGCCGGCGACTTCGATCACTTCGCGCGACAGCTCGGACTCGACGACCCTGTCGCGCTGAGCCTGCCGAGCCCGTTCGACTACGCGCGCCAGGCGCTGGCTTATCTGCCGAAGGGACTTCCCGACCCGGGGGCGCCCGACTTCACCGAGCGCGTCGTCGCTGCATCGCGTCCCGTCATCGATGCGGCGCGCGGCCGCACATTCCTGCTGTTCACGTCGCATCGTGCTCTGAAGCGCGCGGCCGAGTTGCTCGCCGATTCGGCGTTTCCGCTATTTGTGCAGGGCACGGCGCCGCGCCATCAATTGCTGACCGAATTCCGTGCGTCGGGCAACGGCGTGCTGCTTGGTGCGGCCAGTTTCTGGGAGGGTGTCGATGTCGCCGGCGAGGCCCTGTCGTGCGTCATCATCGACAAGTTGCCGTTCGCAGCACCCGACGATCCGGTACTCGAGGCGCGCCTGTCGGCGCTGCGCGAGTCCGGCGGCAATCCGTTCTTCGACTGGCAGGTGCCGGCCGCGGTCATCGCGTTGAAACAGGGCGCCGGCCGCCTGATCCGCGACGTTGCCGATCGCGGCGTCCTGATGCTGTGCGATCCGCGGCTGACTTCCCGCGCCTACGGCAAGCTCTTCCTGAAAAGCCTGCCGCCGATGCCGATCACGCGCGAGCTCGCCGATGTGCAGGCTTTCTTCTCTCCATCCGATTCCTGACCGAATGACCGAGTCTTTCGTTCCGCGGTTGGAGATCAACGGTGCGCCAGCGAGCGCGGAGGACCTGCGCCATCTGGTGCAGACGAACTATGGTCATTTCAGCGCGATGCGCGTCGAGAACGGCGGCGTACGCGGTCTCGACTTGCACCTGGCTCGCGTCGAAGCAGCCACGCTCGAATTGTTCGGCAGTGCGATCGACCGCGAGCGCGTGCGGTCGTGCCTGCGCCATGCCATCGCCGGCAGCAGCGCGCCGCTGGCCCTGCGCGTGAACATTTTCTCTCGCGCACTCAATCGCGAACGTCTCGTCGAGCCGGTCGAGGTCGATATCCTGGTCACAATCCTGCCGGCATCGCTCGCGCCAACCCCGCCGCTGCGCGTGAAATCGTTCGCCTTCACGCGCACGTTGCCGCACGTAAAGCATGTAGGTACCTTTGCCTTGTTCCACTACCGGCGCCTCGCTCAGCTGGACGGGTTCGACGATGCGGTATTCGTTGATGCCTCCGGCAACGTCGAGGAAGGTTCGATCTGGAACATCGGCTTCCACGACGGCAGCGGCATCGTCTGGCCCGATGCGCCGCACCTGACCGGTGTCAGCATGCAACTGCTGCAGACCGGGCTCGCGCGTCACGGTGTGCGGAGCGCGATGCAATCGGTCGCGTTGCGCGATCTGCGCCGGTTTCGAGCGGCCTTCTTCACCAACTCGAGCGTCCCGGTGCGCATGATCTCGTGCATCGATGGAATCGACTTCGAGGCCGATGCGGCGCTCGAGTCGAGCTTGCGCGAATACCACGACAGCAATCCACTACAATCGGTGTAATGCATTTTGGGGAACTCGGAGGCGGACATGGCACGAGTCATTGGCGTAGGCGGTATCTTCTTCAAGGCGCGCGACCCGCAAACACTGTCGGCGTGGTATGCGCAGCATCTCGGCCTCAAGATCGAGGAGTTCGGCGGCGCGATGTTCTTCGACGATGCATCGCTGCCGGGTTATGTCGTCTGGTCGCCTTTCAAGGACGACACGACGTATTTCGCGCCAAGCACGAAATCGTACATGGTCAATTTTCGCGTCGACGATCTCCATGCATTGCTGGCCACCTTGCGTGCCGCCGGTGTAGAGATCGATCCACGAATCGACGAATCCGAGTACGGCAAATTCGGCTGGATCATGGATCCGGAAGGCAACCGCATCGAACTGTGGGAGCCGCCCGCGGCGAAGCCGCCTGCATGAACTAGGGGCCTGTAACGCCCAAAGGGAGACTAGGTTCGCGAAGAGATCGAGCGAGCCGGTCTCAATTTGGGTGTTACACGCGCCTATGTGCGCCGGCGCAGACGCGCGGATCAGAACTGGAAGTAGACGAACGGAATCTGCTTGTCCACCTGGGCGAGGATCTCGAGCGCAAGCACCGCAACGACGCTGGCCGCGACAGCGACGCGAAAGCGCGCACGCTCGACGAGCCAGTCCTGGAACCGGCGGTCGCGATCGACGAGGCAGAACGCCACGCTGAGCAGCGGAATCACGACGATCGCCGGGTGCTTCGTGATCAGCGTCAGGTCGGGAACATGGGCCAGGGCAGTCAGGGTGCGCCAGAGTGGCGGCAAAATCCGGCGCGCGAAACGGCACCCAGCCGAGCGTGACCAGCAGGAACGTCCCGACTTGCCAGACAGGTTGTAGAGCCGGGAGATCGACGACGCCTTCGAGGTTCGCGGCGGCGACGCCGCGGCGCCAGTAGCGGTGCGCGATCAACAACAGGCCGTGGTACAGACCCCAGACGGCAAAGTTCCAGCTCGCGCCGTGCCACAAACCGCCCAGACCCATGACGATGAGCAGGTTCGCGCAGGTCCGCGCCTCGCCTTTGCGGTTGCCGCCGAGTGGTATGTAAAGGTAGTCGCGCAGCCACGAAGACAGCGAGACGTGCCAGCGCCGCCAGAATTCGCTGATGCTGGCGCTGAGGTAGGGCCGTTCGAAATTGACCGGAAAACGGTAGCCGAGCAATCGGGCGCAGCCACGCGCAATGTCCGTGTAGCCGGAGAAATCGAAGTAGATCTGCATCGAGAACGCGAACACGCCGATCAAGGCCGGCACGTCGAGTCCCTCGAACGGCATGTTGTGGAAGTAGGCATCCGCGAGTGGTGCGAAGAAGTTCGCCAATGCCATCTTCTTGAACAGGCCCTTGAGAATCTCGCGCAAGCCCCAGCGCGCATCGCTGGAGTCGAGGAAAAGTGCCGATCCGGTCTGCGGGAAGAAATTCACCGGGCGGATGATCGGACCGGCGATCAGATGCGGGAAGAACGAGATGAAAAGCGCAAAATCCAGCGCACTGCGGCGCGCCGCCAGATCGCGGCGATAGACGTCGACCGCATAGGCAATGCCTTCGAACGTGAAGAAGCTGATGCCGACCGGCAGCACGATGCGCAGCGTCAGCGCGTGCGGGTCCAGGTGCAGCAGCGCGGCGAACGTGTCGGCGAAGAAATTGAAATACTTGAAGAAGCCAAGCGTGACGAGATTGAACACGATCGCGACGGTCAGCGCATGCTTGCGCCGATTGCCCTCCCCACGATCGATCCACAATCCAAACAACCAGTTCGACAGCGTGGAAGCGCCGAGCAGAAAAATGAAACGCCAGTCCCAGAAGGCGTAGAACACGTAGCTGGCGATGACCAGCAACCACTTGCCCGCCTTGGGCCGGATCGCGCCGAGCACGAGCAGCACCGCTGCAAAGAAGATCCAGTACTGGAACGTATCGAACAGCATCGCGCCGGTCAGTGCACCAGAGGTGCGACTTGCTGCGCGAACATTCGCGAGAACGCCTCGCGACCGTGACGGTTCATGTGCAGCGAGTCGAAGAAGTACTGCGGTTGTTCGAGGTCGACGAATGCGCTTCCGGGCAGCGGTCGGATGCTCCCCGCTGCGGCGAACTCGGCAACGGGTCCCACCGGGACCGGAACCGGCGCCAGCAGCCGATGCCAAGGGCCGCGTGGGACGACGAAGACGATTACCGGAACGTTATGTACGGCATAGCGCCGCGCGATGCGGCCCAGCCATTCGCGCAGGTAGTCCGCATTGGCAGCCTGTGTGTTTGCGGAGGGCGGTTCGCGCAATTCGCGAAAGTATGCTTCGAGGAGAGGCTTCAGAGTCGGCTCGACCTGACTCCAGTCGAAAGGCTGCCCGGTCGCCTGGTCTATGTCGAGCGACGGTAGCGTGCCCTCGCGCCCCGGATAGTGGCCGAACGCATAGAGCCAACTCTTGCGATAGCGCTGCAGTTCGTCAAAGCGGTCGAGCGGATGGGCTATGAGATCGCGAAGGTCCTCGTGCAGAGACTGCAGGGGCAGCAGGATTGCCCGGCGCGCACGCTGGCGTTCGTCGTCGCGGGTAAACGAAGCTGGGTAGTCGGCGAGATCCGCAAGGCGCAATAGGGGGGCTAGGTAGTTCGTATCGAGCGAATAGTTGGGCATGTCCAACTGATTGGCCGCGACGTCGTAATCGACCATCATGGCGATCGCCGCAAAGCGCGAGGTATCGGGGTCGAGCGAGCGGAGCAGGTAGTACCACGATCGCGGCGTGGTGCCGGCAACGGAACCATTGACGAAGTGCAGGCCGTTCTGCGAGCCGGCCTCGTCGGCAAGCTCCGCCGAGAAACCCTCGCCGATCCGGGAGTTTCCGAGCACGAGTACGTTTTTTCGAGCCGGATCGGAATAGTAGTTGATCGCGCGCACGGCATTGACCACGGAACCCACGGTCGATTCCGGTTTTACAAGACGAAAATACAGGCGGCTGCGAAACAGCGCCGCATCGAAGAGCACGAGGATGATGATGACGGCCGCACTCAGCTTGAGCAGCGGCGCCAGGGAACGGAAGCGCATGGGCGCGGAAGTATACGGGAAACATCCGGGACGCCGGTACCGGGCGCCCGCAAGGTGACGCAAATTGCCCGCCAATGGTCACAACAGGCGCTTTGGCGCGCCAGCCCGGCGCGATGGAATGCCATTGTTCTGCAACGACGGAGCGAGCAATGGCGATCTTCCAATCGATTACGTTCAAGGTCTTCGGCATCGCATTCCTGGCGCTGCTGATGCTGATACCCCTGGCGCAGGTGCAGGGACTGATCGGCGAGCGCAACCGGTTGCGCGAGCAGGCGGTCAACAGCATCGCCCAGCGTTGGGGTGCCGTGCAGTCGATCGGCGGCCCGGTGATTGCGCTGCCCAAACGCGTGCGCACCGAGAGCAACGCCGGCTGGGTCGTGCGTGAGAGCACCGAGATCGTGCTCGCCGACAGGCTCGATATCGGCGGCACCTTGGCGCCCGAGGTGAGACGCTACGGCATGTATTCGACGCCGGTCTACAGTGCTGAATTGAAAATCTCGGGACGCTTCCTGACACGCGACTTGCGCGCCCTTGGTGGCACCGAAACGACCTATCTGTGGGATCGCGCCGAATTGCGCCTGCCGCTGTCCGATGTGCGTGGCATCCGCCGCATCTCCGCGCTGCGCCTCGATGGCGGCGAGCACGCGTTCGTACCGGCCGATGCCGGAGTCGGCGCATTTACCGCGATCGCCGTGCCGATCGACCTGACCCATTTCGATGGCGAAGCGCACGACTTCAGCGTCGATCTGACGCTTGCCGGCACGGCCAGCCTCTATGTGCTGCCGCTGGCGCGGCAAACCGAGGTTGCGCTCTCGGCGCCCTGGCCGGACCCGAGTTTCGACGGCGCATTCCTGCCGGCCGAGCGCAAGGTGACGGCCGATGGTTTCGACGCGCGCTGGCAGGTTCTCGACCTCAATCGCAGCTACGGTCAGCACTGGCAACAGGACGGCGGTCACGTGGTCGATCTGGCCGGCGCCGGGTTCGGTGTCAGCCTGTACCAGCCGGCCAGCGTCTACCAGCAGAACGACCGTGCCGGCAAGTACGGCATCCTGTTCATCGCACTGACGTTCGTCGCTTTTTTCCTTTTTGAAATTCTGCGCAAATTGCGCGTGCATCCGGTGCAGTACCTGCTGGTCGGACTGGCACTGGCGACCTTCTACGTCGTGCTGCTGGCGCTGTCGGAACAGATCGGGTTTACCCTTGCCTACGCGGCCGCGGCCGCGGCCGTTGTCGTGCTGATCGGAGGCTATGCAACGGCCGTATTGCTAACCTGGCATGCCGGCCTGGTTCTGGGAGCTGTACTCGCTTTGGTGTACGCGCTGTTGTACGGCCTGGTCGTCAGCGAGCAATACTCGTTGCTGATCGGCTCGATCGCGCTGCTGGCCGTCGTCGCTACGCTGATGTATCTGACCCGCAAGGTCGATTGGTATGCTTACGGCGCGGCACGACCGTTGGCCGCGGGATGAACCATGGATGCCATGACCGATTTCCGGCTGCTCGCGATCGACACCGCCACCGAGGCATGTTCGGCGGCGTTGCTGGTCGGCGACCAATTGATCGAACGCAGCGAGATCGCGCCGCGGCGCCACGCGGAATTGATCCTGCCGATGATCGAATCGCTGCTCGCCGAAGCGGGCATCACGCGGGGCCAGATCGACGGCATCGCGGTCGGCCGCGGTCCCGGTGCGTTCACCGGCGTGCGTCTGGCCATTTCCGTCGCGCAAGGCCTTGCGCTCGGACTCAACGTGCCGGTCGTACCCGTGTCGTCACTCGCCGCGCTGGCACAGGATGTTCCCGTCGACATCGATGCGCCAATTCTTGCGGTCATTGACGCACGCATGGGCGAGATCTATGCCGCCTCCTTTTGCCGTGGCGCGGACGGACTCGTCGAGCCGATCGGCTCCGAGTCGGTTGGTCCTGCCGCCCAGCTTCTGCTGCCGCCACGGGACCGCTGGAGCGTGGTCGGCAGCGGCTGGGCCGTCTACCGTGATGTGCTGATGACCGGGCTGGCGGGCGAACCGCGCTGGGCCGACGGCGGACGCTACCCGCAGGCGCGTGCGATCGCGCGGCTTGCCGCGCCGCAATTCGCGGCCGGTCACGCTGTCGCGCCGGAGTTCGCGCTGCCGGTCTATCTGCGCGACAAGGTTGCGTTGACGCTGGAGGAACAACGCGCGCGCTAGGGTTGGCGGATCCGCCACCCTGATATCATGCGAGCAGGAATGCGAAATGAATCAGATTGAAATGGACGACGCGTCGTACGCGGCAAGGCTTGCAACGGAGACGCAGATCTTTCGGGACCAGATCGACGTCAACGCGTTGCCGGAGATTTTTCACTACTGGTCCAACAAGTTCCTGCGGCCGATGCTGGAGGAATTCGGCGTCTCCAATCCTGACCAGTTCTTCGCGCGCTACCTTCAGGAGAGCGCCGCGGCCTGCGGCGAGGCCGAACCGGTTTTCGTGAGCATTGGCGCGGGCAACTGCGATACCGAGGTTCGCGTCGCGCACCTGCTGAAGAAAGCTGGGTTGCAACGCTTCGTCATCGAATGCATCGACGTCAATCCGCACATGCTCGAGCGTGGCCGCGAGCTGGCCGAACGCGAAGGAATGGCCGGAAACATCGCGTGCGTCGAAGGCGATTTCAATTCCTGGAAAGCCGGCAGGCGCTACGCCGGCATCATGGCCAACCAGTCTCTGCATCATGTGCTGAACCTGGAGGGGCTGTTCGACGAGATCAAGCGCGCGCTCGATCCGCGCGGCTGTTTCGTCGTCAGCGACATGATCGGCCGCAACGGCCACCAGCGCTGGCCGGAAGCGTTGGCCGAGGTGCACCGGTTCTGGCAGGAACTGCCTGCTGCGTATCGCTACAACCGTCTGTTGGACCGGCACGAAGAACTATACGAAAACTGGGATTGCTCCGGTGAAGGCTTTGAAGGAGTGCGGGCGCAGGACATCGTGCCGCGGCTGCTCGAGCGCTTCGATTTCCTTGTTTACATCGGCTTTGCGAATGTCGTCGACGTCTTCATCGACCGGGCGTTCGGCCACAATTTCAAGGCGGACGGAGAATGGGACCGCGCCTTCATCGATCGCGTGCATGCGTTCGACGAACAGGCGCTGCGTGCCGGATCAATCACGCCGACTCACATGCTGGCATTGCTCAGTCCCCAGCCGGGTCCGCACCGATACTCGCGCGGACTCGGTCCGCAGCAAAGCGTGCGCCTCGCTGCGCCGTAATTCGCGGCAGGCCAGGCCGTTGCGCCGGAAGCAGCGTTGCCGACCTATTTGCGCGACATGGTTGCTTTGATGCTCGACGAGCAGCGCGCAAGATAGTCCGAGGTCCGGCGCAACACCGATGCGCCTCTATGCGTGCGCTCGATCCAGAAACTTCCACCGGCGAACGCGTGCCCCAGGGGGTGTGCAAGCGCTGCGCGAACCAAATCCGGGAAGCGCCAGAACGCGTAGCTGCTTCCGAACACAACGCGAAATCCATTGCCGTACATCAGCATAGCGCGCAACAGGTACTGTTCGTTCCAGCTCCGATTTTCGCCGACCACCCACTCCGGGGGGTAATCGTGCGGCAGGAAAATGTCGTGGACGTGCACGCGCACCCCGGGAACCAGCCTCGGCAGCACCTCGAAGTAGAGGAAATTGACGTCGCTCCCGGTTTTGGCGACGTGCGACGAGTCGATGAACAGGATATCGCCGCGTTTCAGGGCGGCGAATTCGTCCAGTGGCACGTCCTGCACTTTCGCCTCGATCAGGCGATGTACGCCCGGAACGCCGTTGCGCAGGAATGCGCGTGGGTACGGCTCGACGCAGGTGATGTCCATGCCGCCGTCGAGGAATCGCCGGTTAACGTCCGCGGCGAGCAGCGTTGAAAACCCCGATCCCACTTCGATCATGCGGCGCGGCCGCCATGTGCGCAACAGTACATATAGTGCGCGGGAATCCAGCCAGCTGAACTGCGAGTTCTGCGTGAAAAATTCAGTCAGTTCCGGTGTTTCGTCCAGCCGCTCGGGATAGTCATACTGACCTATGAAGCGCGGAAACGCCTCGCGCAGAATCCCTTCGTGGCTGCGGTCGTCGAAATCGATGCCCGTGACCGTCGGGTTCGCCGGCCACACGCGCTGTGCATCGAGCATTGCAGGGTCGACTACAGGCGAGTAGAAATGACCATTGGGATAGGCCGGCCGGATGGCAGGCTCTTCAGCGTTCGCTTTTCGATTCCAAGACTCGTCCCTGTCGCGTTCATCGAACGATGAATAGCACCACCCCCCGGCGGGGCTACTGTAACTGCGGCGTGTTCCGATATCAATTGTTCGCAGTCGCCCCCGGATTCCTCCGTCGGATCACTGATGTGGTTCGATGACAATGCCTGCTGCCTCGCTCGTGAGTTCGACTTCGACATGCATTCCGGGTCGCAGCATCGGGATCAATCGTTCAAGCCAATTGGCAGTGGTCGCGCCGCAGCATTGAAGTCTTTCGCTGCGGCGAGGAGCAGTGCGATTACCTGGGTTGGGGATTGAGTTCCTGCAGTTGCACGGCTCGCTTCGCATCGGGCTGGAGCAACACAACTCTATAGATTCGACCGGGCTTGTAGTCGCGGATGTAGCCATCGAAGCCGCGCTTGCGCGGCAGGTCAGGTCTCAGCACGTGCGCGTCGGTGCGGATGAAGCTGAACTCGGCCACGCCGACTATCGTGTTGTTCTCGTCGAGGACGGCAATCTGATCGTTGCGCCGGACTTTAGCGATACCGTTTGTCACGATACCTTCGATTCGCGCAGCGGGCATTCCAGTCTCCGCGTCGTTGAGTGTCGTCGTCAGACGAGCGTCGGCAGCAATCTTGTCGCTTCGTTCCAACGAACCTTGCCATTGCGTTCCGACCAACTCCCAGCCTGGCTTCGAAAACATCGAAAGACGATCTTTCTTGAGCAATGCGAGGCCGAGCAGCACATCCGGGTGGCCGGCATCGGCACCGTTCGAGTAAATTGCGCCATCGAAAACGTCGCTGCGCGCGGCCGCGGCGATCTGCTGCGATGTGCGATAGACGAGGCTGCCCCAGGCCGCGTTTACCTCTTGCGTCGGCAAGAGGGCGACTGGCAGTGCGATTGCGAAGAGGATACCGACTGCCTTCACAATTCGCGGACGCATCCGCCACGTGTCGGCCAGCAGCAGTAATGCGAGGCCCGCCCAGAACAGGCTCGGCCAGACCATGTAGCGATCCGCATATATCTGATCCGGGTACTGTTGGAAGTAATCCCGTCTCCCGAGGCTGATGACGGCAGCGGTGGCGAGCGCGAACAGGCAGAACGTACCTGCGAGCGTCTGCAGACGTGTAGCCTTTTCGCGCCGATCAAGGGCAAGCAATGCAAAGCGGACAAGGAAGGTTGCGATCCCGACAATACCAAGTGCGCGCGCGATGGATCGCCAGGGAATTCCCAGCAGCGACTGCAGACCGTTCGCCGATGCAATAATCGCCGGACCCACGCGAGCATGGACCAGCCCTTCCGTCATGGAACTAATGAGGGGCGGCTGCGCATGACCAAGCCATGCGCCCACCCAGGGCGACGATATCCAGTCGGTTACGATCAGCGCGCTGTCGACTGGTTGAAAGTTCAGCACGCCGCGCACAGCCTGATCCCCGGGTAGCGCATATAGATAGAGAAAAAGACAAAAGGCGAGCGTGGCAGCCGGAATGGCCAACCGACGCCATGGCAGACCCAGCACACACCCAAGCAGGATGATCGCGGGGAAACTTGCGACGCCGGAACCGAAGCAGAACATTGCGACGATGCAAGCCGCGCATGCAAGAATCAACCAGCCTCTCGAGCTTCGGCTCCAGGCTTCGTACGTACATAGACCAGCTGCAGAAATCGACAGGACAAGCAGGTAGACGTGCAGCGACTCATAGCTGTGCAGCAGCATGCGTGCGTTTCCCAGCCACATTATGCCCAGCACGCCAAACATGACCCCGGCAGCACGCGCAGCGCGCGACAATGTTCGTTCGCGACCGACACAGAGGGCGATCAGCACGCACGTCAGCAGGGCGCAGATCAGACCCGCGCCAAACTGGATGAGATGGTTACCGGCCAGCCAGCGGACTTCGGCGGCGATCAACAGATTCGGGAAGATCGGACGATGGCCGTTGCCGGATTGAAGCACGTTGTCGGGAAACGGATTTTCCAGGAACGTCCGGTAGAAGGTGTATTCGTCGAACATCGGCTGCCGCAGCCCGAAATTAAGCACCGCACAAACGGTCGTCCAGACGTAGAAAATCGCCCAGATCCAAAACCATGCCGGTAACAAATAACGAGCAGCGAAGCTTGCGGTCGCTGGTTCCGGAATACTGCGCAGCGAAGCGGTTGAGGTCGATTGGCTGACGCGCGCGCCGATGCACGTCGAGGCGATCATGGGCTAGCATGGCGCAGCGTCCGAAGCCCGTTTCGGGCAGGCAAAATGCCGGACCGATTTCGGCGTAAGAGATCGACGCTGGCCGCGAGGGTTGGCCACGTACGCACCGTCGCGGCGGAAAGGTGCGGCCCGCGAAATCCGGAAAAGCGACGACATGTATACTCGCACGCTGCGCACATCCTGTGGTTTCGCGGAAGCGATGTACGATAGCACACCCAGAATATCCGTTTGCATCCCCACTTATCGGGGCGCTGCCCATCTTGCGGCCACCATGGAATCGGTGCTCGCGCAGACAGTTGATGATTTTGAACTCATCGTTGTCGACGACAATTCGCCGGACGAAACCGGCGCGATAGTGGCTCGTTATGGCGATTCGCGCATCCGTTATCTGCGCAACCCGACGAATCTCGGTCCCGAAGGGAATTGGAATCGCTGTCTGGAAGAAGCGCGCGGCCGGTATTTCAAGCTATTGCCGCAGGACGATTTGCTGGCGCCTGATTGTCTCGAGCGTCAGGGCGCAGTATTTGAAAGCGACGCGGAGCAGCAGATAGCGCTGGTATTCGGTGCGCGCAACGTGGCCGACGGGAACGGCAAGGTGATCATGCGGCGCGTGCTGTACGGCAGTGAGGCGAAGCGCATAGGCGCTCGTGATCTGATCAGAAGTTGCGTGCGACGCGGTTCCAACATCATCGGCGAACCGGGCAATGTGTTGTTGCGCCGGGATCTTGTGCGTCGGATCGGCAAATTCGACGGTACATATGGCTATGTGATCGACCTGGACTACTGGTTTCGAGTGCTGCAGCTGGGCGACGCGTACTATCTTCCTGTCTCGCTCTCGACGTTCCGTATTTCCGCAGACTCGTGGAGTGTCGCAATCGGCAGGCGTCAATATCACGAATTCCGGGATTTCGCGCGCGAGTACGCCCGCGATCCAGCCTATCGCATCGGCAGAATCGATCTGGCGATGGCCACGCTGATGGCGTATGTCAACGCGCAGTTGCGGCGCCTCGCGTATTGGTGGTTGTTGCCGAAGCGCGCGGGTCCAACCGGGGGCAGCGCGCGTCCCGGCCAGGTTGGCGAAACGACGAGGACGCGCCCATGACGGCGGCTTCTGAGTTCGATCACGTCTACGCCGCTGAACAACTGCGTCGCAGCAAGCACCCTGTGCGACGGTTGATCAAGCGGTTTTATCTCGACCAGGTATTGCAGGACGTGCACGGACCGACGATCGACCTGGGATGCGGCGCCGGACAATTGCTTGCGCGGTTGCCTGCCGGATCGATTGGCGTCGAGATCAACCCGGTGCTTGTCGAACATTTGCGCAGCAAGGGCATGAATGTGCTTGGCTACGATGCAGCGAGCGACGATTTTGCGCTGACCGGGTTTCGCGAGAACTATTACAAGACGCTGGTCATCTCACATGTCCTGGAGCACTTCGCGGACGCGGCGAGCGTCATGCGCGCCCTGTGGCGATCCTGTTCGCGTTTGGGAATCGAAACGATCGTCGCGATTGTCCCCGGCGCCAAGGGCTACGCCTCGGATGTTACGCACAAGACATTCATCGACGAGCAATTTATCGAGACTCAAGGCCTGCGTCGAGTCGAAGGATTCGAACTGGCAAAGACCCGGTATTTTCCGATCAATCGGGCATACGTCGGCGACTATTTTACTTTCCACGAGCTAAAGCTGGTCTACTCCAGGGCGGCGCGTTGAAGCCGATGGCGCGAATCAAGTCGCTGTTCGCACCGCTGCTGCGCCATGAGTTCGTGCGGTATCTGGTAGTCGGCGTGTTGAACACCGGTTTCAGCTACTCGGTATATGCGCTGTTGCTCTGGTTGGGCTTTGCCTTCTTCGTCGCGAACCTGATCGCCTTGCTGTGTGGAATCGTCTTTTCGTTCCAGACGCAAGGCAGATTCGTATTCGACAATACCTCGCGCCGGCTTTTTCCAAAATATGTGCTGCTCTGGATCCTGATCTACTTCAGCAATATCGCCCTGATCAAGTTGTTCCTTCTTTTCGGCTTCAACGCCTACGTTGCCGGCGCGCTGGCGATCCCGCCGATCGTGCTGCTGTCATACGTGCTGCAGAAATATCTGATCTTCAACATAAACCAGCGACGCCGGCCCTAGGTGTTGTCGTTGGTACCGTCAAGATTCGCCCCAACCATTTCGCGGATGACGAACTGCGGTTTTTTGTTGAGCTTCAAGTAGGCGCGTCCCAAATACTCGCCGAGCATCCCCAGACAAAACGTCTGGATCCCGCCGACGAACAGAATTGTTGCGATCAGCGATGCCCAGCCCGCTTGCAGTTCGGGGTGCAGGAGTTTTCTGGCGATGATCGTCGTCACGGCGATCGCGCTGATCGCGGTCATCAACAGTCCGAGAGCCGTTGCCAGTCGGAGCGGAAACACCGAAAAGCTGGTCGCCATTTTCAGCCAAAGCGACAGAGAACGACGTAAGTTGTAGTTGCCCTTGCCGAGGAAGCGCTGTTGGTGCTCGATCGTCACGACAGTGATACGTCGCGTGACGTCCAATATCAATCCATCCACGTACGCGTAGGGGCCATCGTATTTGACAATTTCATCGGCGATCCGGCGATGCAGCGCCTTGAAGGACGAAAGATACAATCTGCGCGGTTTCTTCAGCAGCAATGTCGCGACGCGATCGTTGAACCAGCTTCCAATCTTTTTCCAGATTTCATGCTGTCGATTCGCATACTGGGTATAGCAGACGTCGTAGTCTGCACGTATTGCGTCGATCAGCGACAATATCGCCTCCGGAGGATGCTGGAGATCGTCATCCATGATCACGACGATCTCGCCTTTAACGTGTCGTAGTCCCGCCATTGTGGCGTTGTGCTGTCCTACATTTTTCGTTAGGCATATCCCCTTGACGAACGCGTATTGTGCAGAGAGTCGCTTGATAACCTCCCAGCTACCGTCCGGACTTACGTCGTTGACCAAGATCAGTTCGTAGGTGACTGGCGCGTGGGAGGCGCGCATCGCGGACTGGACTCTGTCGACAAGATGAGGAAGGATCGCTTCACTGCCGTAGACGGGGACGACCATCGAGACATCGACGCTCGGTGCGATGAGGTTATGCATAGAATTTGGTCAGAGTTCTCAGCAGGTAAGTCTCGTCGAATCGAATCTTACATCTTTGGATCGACGCCTCGATCCGCGAGGTGTCGATTGTGTACTCTCCGCCTCGGTCCAGGAGATTGCAGATCGCGCGACGTTGGGTGATCTGCTCGAGCGTGCGGACGATCTCGGTCATTGTCGAATTGTTCGGATTGGCAATATTGATCGTTTCTGAACGGGCTCTTTCGTGCAGCAGCAAATCCACGGCAAGACTCGCGACGTCGTCGACATTGATCACGTTCCGACTCGCACGATGCCACAGGTCAAATCTTTCCGATCGGCGTATTCGCGCATACAGATGATTCAACAGCGTGTGCGGGTTGGGTGTCCTGCCTGCGACTTGCGGCAGGCGGATGATCAGAAATGGCGCGTGCGCCCGAACCAACAATTCCATATCGCGCTTGTGCGCGACATAGCGCGTGGTTCCCGACCAGGGGTCATCGATGCTACAGGTGCTGAAGTAGACGAATACCCTCTGTCCGGCGTTGCTGATGGCAAGTTGCAGCCGCTGACGTTCGCGTGCGAACTCGTCTTCATCAAGACAGGATGAATTGGAAACGCCAGCAGCATAGATGCACACGTCATCGAGCACGCTGGCGTATTGGATGAAAGCGTTTGCGATCAGCCCCGACCCCACGATCATTCCGTTCTTCCTCTACCCGCGCGGCGGGTCCGGAGTGCGAGCGTATGATGCCACAGTGGCGTTTGCGCTCAGAGGGTTACACGGTCGCTATTTGACCGTCGAGTTCATGCGCTTCAGCGGCGGTTCGCCGGCCATCTCGCCGCGCAGCGTGACCCGTTTACGCACGGTTTGTGGATGCGGCGATGGCGCGATCAATCCATCCGGTGGGCCGCGACGGCAAGCACAAGGGGATTGGGCCGTCGATGTCACGACTCGAGCCCGACGTCACCAGTGCGGTTGTATGACGATGCCTTGATCCTTCCGCGACAGTATGACTTCGAGATACATGTCCGGCCGCAACGGAGGAAGCATGCGTTCGATGGCGCGGATGATCGCCATGCCGCGCCGGGAAGGCGGTTGCGTGCCGCGTTTTTCCATGTAGGCGAAACGCCCGCACGCGAAGTCCGGCGACAACAGCGCGAAATAGCGGATGAGCTCGCGTCGCGAATATTCCTTCCAGTGATGGCCGAGCGTGCGCAACGACAATACCTGCTCGACGGAGATGCCGCCGCCAAGCAATCGGGCGGCCCGCCACCCCTGGCGCAGACGGCTGCGCAGGGCGTAGTAGTTCGGAGTCGTGACGACGAGGCGTCCGCCGGGACGCAGGATACGATGGATCTCGCGCCAGAGTTCGACCGGATTGAACGCGAGGTGTTCGACGACTTCCGCCAGCAGCACGATGTCGAATGTGTCATCGGCGATCGCCGCAAGCGCCGCCGGGCGTTCGAGGTCGCGATTCGGCAGAAGCCGGATCGAATGCGCTGCGGCGAGCGTGCGTACGTTGTCCTGGTCGAGCGTGGCGGGCAGGTCGAGCGCCGTCACCTCGAAGCCCGCGATCGCGAACAGCAGCGTCTGATGAAGCCAGTGCGCGCCGATATCGAGCAGGCGTCTGCCCTGTGCGGGGTTCCAATCCTGCAGCAGCAGTTCGCGTGTCTGGATGAAACGCTCGTAGTGATCGCGTAGATAGCCAGTCTCGGTGCCGCCGCTGGCTTCGAAAAGCGTCTGTAATTCGTTGAGGCTTGGAGCAGGTGAGTGCATGCGGGAGTGTAGCGATCAGTCCGGGCGTGCCAGAGACGCCGCGCTCGCGGATGACGCCCGTTGTAGGCAGGCCAAGCTCTTCAGCGCATGCGCGGCCAGTTCCGCACGGCAGTAGCCGGCCATGTTTTCATCCGGATCGGTCACGGACTCACCGGCACCGCCTTGACCGCCTCGCTGCGCAGGAACATCTGCGCCCCAAGGTAAAAAAATCAGGACACCGGCAATTCCGAGCGCGGCACACGCGGCATTCGCGCTGATGCGAAACCCCAGTGTCGAACCCGCCGATACACACAGCTCGCGCTCGACACTAGCGCGCCGCAATCGCACCGGCGTGCCTGCCTTGGTCACTGCCACTGCCGTCATCGCGCGAGGAACCGTTGCGCGAAATAGTAGAGGCGGCCGAGCAGCCCGTGCCGCAGGGCGATTTGTGCGTCGTCGAGTTGCTGCGTCAGCGCGGTAATGTCGCGGTACAGCCGCTGGTTGTGCAGCTCGCGCCGCGCCAGCAGCGCGTGCAACTCCTCGACGTCATTCGCGTTCAGCGTCAGTCCCTCGCGGAAGCGTTGCGGCAGCGGTTGATCGACGTAGATGGTCGAATGCGTGTCGGCAAGTTCTTCGGCTGGCCGGTCGATTGTGTAGAAGTACAGTGCGATCGATTTTCGCGATAGGCCACTCTTGTCACCGGGCAGAGCTATGCGTGGGAAGCCGTGCCAGCTCCACTCGGTGGTCTCGAAAATGACGCCACGGTTGTACAGCGGCGTGATCGTCGTGACGCGATCGTCGCGTGCGTGAGGATCGGAGTGCAGCTGCAGCGAACCGCCCCAGGCATCGTCCCAGGTAGGGTTGAGATATACGATCAGGTTCAGGCGGCGGTGCCAGCGCTCGATCGGATGCTTGTTGAAGTCGACGTGCGCGTCGAGGTCTTGGCCGTTGCGGTTTTCATGCGTGCCGCCACCGAAGTACCACGGGTCGTAGAGCAGGCCCGGGATGCCGGTGATGCGGCCGATCAGGTCGAGAAATTCGCGCGTCTGCAGTACGTCGTCGAGTGCGGCATAGGCTGGGCCGATACCGCGGATCTTCTTGACCGTCGATTTATTGCCGAGTTCGCCGGCTTCATTGCGCGCGTTGCCGCTTTCGAACGTTGGAAACTGCGCGAGCAGCGCCGAGGAGTACTCCGCGGAAAAGAAATCGTCGATGACGACATGACGAAACGGATCGCGCTGCTGGAAACGTGCAGCCAGTTCATTCAGCCGGTCGTGCAGGGAGGAATTCAGCATGGCCGCAGGGTCGAAAATTCAGCGCGCAATGATGCCACAGCGCGGATGGTTGCGGCGCCTACCCCTGCTGAGAGCAGAGGCAACGGGGCCTCACTTGTTCATGCGCTTCAGCACGCGTTCGATGCCGGCGCGCGTCTGTGCACGCAACAGACCGCTGCCTTGTCGGCGCAGCGCGGCGCGATCGCACTTGCCGATTGCCTGGCGCACTTCGAGCATCGAGCTGGGGTGCATGCTGAAACTTGTCAGGCCCAGGGCCAGTAGCAACGCGGTGTAGCGCGGCTCGCCGGCCATTTCGCCGCACAGCGTGACCTGCTTGCGCGCGCGATGCGTCGTGGCAATGATCTGCGCGAGCAGCTTCAGCACGGCCGGGTGCAGCGGATCGTACATCGTGCCGAGCGCGTCGTTGCCGCGATCGACGGCAAGCGTGTACTGCGTCAGGTCATTGGTACCGATCGAAACAAAGTCGAGGTGGCGGATCATCGACGGCAGCGCGATCGCGGCGGCCGGAACCTCGATCATTGCGCCGAATTCGTAGTGGTCGGTAATTTCGTGGCCGCTCGAGCGCAGCTGTCTTGCACAATCCTCGACCAGACGCCGTGTCGCGACCACTTCCTCGCAGGTCGTGACCATCGGCACGAGAATGCGCACGCGGCCGAAGTTCGCCGCGCGCAGGATTGCACGCAGCTGCGTGGCGAACAGCTGCGGATGCGCCATCGACAGGCGCACGCCGCGCACGCCGAGCGCAGGGTTGGGTTCGCGGCCCAGTGCGATGCCGGTGCCGTCGGCCTTGTCCGCACCGAGGTCGAGCGTGCGAATCGTAACCGGCATGCCGCCCATGCCGAGCACGACGTCGCGATAGGCCGCGAACTGCTCCTCTTCGTCGGGCACTTCGTGGCGCTGCAGGAACAGGAACTCGGTACGATACAGGCCGATACCGGCGGACCCGAGCGCGCGCGCCTGCACGATGTCGGCCGACATTTCGGCGTTGGCGTACAGGTGGATTTCCGTGCCGTCCGAGGTCAGCGTGCGCGCGTGCTTAAGGCGCTGCAGCGCTTCGGTACTGCGTGCCTGCTCGCGCTGATACTGGCGGTAGCGAGCGAGGTCCTGAGCGGTCGGATGGACGACCACCTCGCCATGACTGCCGTCGACCAGCACCAGATCGTCGTCGCTGAGGTGCTTGAGCGCCTCGTGTGCACCGACCACCATCGGCAGGCGCATGCTGCGCGCGAGAATCGCGCTGTGCGACAGCGCGCTGCCGCCGGTCGTGATCACGCCGAGCACGCCGTGCTCGGTGAGATGGGCGAGCTCTGCCGGTGCAACCGAGTCGCTGACCAGCACGCTGCCGACGCGTGATGCGATCTGCCGTTCCGCCGGCGTGGTGTCGCGTGCCAGCACCGCCTGCACGCGTCCAATCACATGATCGACATCCTCGCGCCGGCTGCGCAGGTATGGATCATCCAGAGCGTCGAACGCCGCGACCACGCGGTCACGCTGCATCTGCAGCGCGGCGCTCGCGCGATAGCGGCCCTGCCGGACCAGGTCATAGAGGCCGCCGATCAGCTCGGGGTCCTCGAGAATCAGGCTGTGGGCGTCGATGAACTCGCCGACTTCACGTGCCAGCGCGCCGTGCAGCTTGCCGCGCAATTGGTGCATTTCCTCGCGCGCGGCGATCAGGGCGATGTCCAGACGTGCGACTTCGGCCTCGACTTCGCCTTCCGGTAACGGGCGCCTGTCGACCTGTGGCTGGCTCGGTTGCACCAGGCGCGCGCGGCCGAGCGCCATGCCGCGTGCGGCGGCAACACCGGTTATGACGATGCGCGTGCTCATGCGCCCGCCCCAATCGGATGAATCCGTCGCGCGCAACGCGCGCGACACCGACTGTTCCTCTCTCCCCTAAGCTTCGCTTGGGGGAGAGAGCAAAGAGTGAGGGGGCAGCGCCTGAAACCGTCGCAACGCATCCGCCAGCGCGCGACCTGCCGGACACGTCGCCGCCGTCGACTACCCCAGGCATGATCCGCTATGGGCGCCAAGAATCCCATCACGCACCCTCATCAAACTTGCGCTCGAACAATGCGGCCATGTCTTTCAGTGCAGCTTCTTCATCGGTACCCTCGGTGCGCAGCGTGATTGTCGAGCCGACGCCGGCGGCGAGCATCATGACGCCCATGATGCTCTTGGCATTGATCTCGCGGCCACGATGGATCAGGAATGCATTGCATTGATAGCCCTGCAACAGTTGCACGAGCTTGGCCGATGCACGCGCATGTAGGCCAAGCTTGTTGCTGATCGTGATCTCGCGTTCAAGCATCGTCTATCCTGATCCCGGTTCGGCCCCCGTGCGCCGCGGTCTGGGCCAGTTCGCCCAGCGGTTGTTCGGCATAGTTCAGCACGCGCAGCAGCATCGGCAGGTTGAGGCCCGAGACGCGGTGGATGGAAATACCATGTGCCGTCAGTTTGTCCGCGACATTGCTCGGCGTCGCGCCGTAGACGTCGGTCAGGACCAGCACGCCATCGCCGGCGTCGAGCTTGCGCGCATGCGCGAGCGTTTCGGCCAGCGCAATCTCGGCGTCGCTGCCCGGTGGAATTGCGTGCGCTTCGACGGTCATCGGCATGCGGCCGAGGATGTGATGCGCCGTGGCAATGAGCGCGGCGCCCATTTCCTCGTGCGTGAGCAGGAGAATGCCGACGGTCATGAGAGAAAGGCCGTGAATCGGGAATCGGGAATCGGGAATCGTTGAGGAGCCCGCACTGATGGAAGCTCTTCGTCGACGAGCAGCGGCATGACGAGGCGCGTCTGCTCTTGCCGATTCCCGATTCTCCATTCCCGATTCCCGCACTGACGTCATTCCAGCTCCCGATGAAACGTCAGCACCTGCTCGCGCGTGGTGCGGAAATGTTCGGCCAGCCGTTCGCACAGGTAGACCGAACGGTGCCGGCCGCCGGTGCAGCCGATGCAGATCGTGACGTAGGAACGGTTGGCGGCTTCGAAGCGCGGCAGCCAGGTGTCGAGAAAGCGTTGTACGTCCTCGAGGTATAGCGCGACTTCGGGCTTGTCGGCGAGCCATTCACGCACAGGTGCATCCTTGCCGGACAGCGGCCGCAGGCGCGCATCCCAGTGCGGATTCGGCAGGCAGCGCGCATCGAACACGAAGTCGGCGTCGGGCGGCACGCCGCGCTTGTAGGCGAACGACTCGAACAGCAGCGACAGCGGGCCGCCGGCCATGCCCAGTTCGGTGGCGATCAACCTGCGCAGCTGGTGCACGTTGAGGTCGCTGGTGTGGATCACGCGTTCGGCGATCGACATGACCGGCTCGAGCAGGCTGCGCTCGCGTGCGATCGCGTCGCTCAGCGACAGGCCCTCGCCGGTCAGCGGGTGGCGCCGGCGCGTGTCCGAGTAGCGCTTGAACAGCACGTCGTCGCGCGCGTCGAGGAAGATCAGGCGGTGCTCGATGCCGCGGCGGGCCAGGCCGGCGAGAATTTCCGGGAGCCGGTGCAGATCTTCGGCGCGATTGCGCACGTCGATGCCGACGGCAAGACGTGGATGAAGACCGGGTTGCGCCTGCGTCACGGCATCGACGAACGCCGGCATCAGCGCGCTGGGCAGGTTGTCGACGCAGTAGTAGTCGAGGTCCTCCAGCGTGCGCAGCGCTATGGTCTTGCCGGAGCCGGACATGCCGCTGACGACGACCAGGCGCGTTGCGGCATTTTGCGCAGTGGTGCTTTCCCCGGCTGGAGTCATGCGCACGGTTACCAGGGCGGCTGGCGGCGCATCTGGTGCGCCTGCCTGTCGAGGAAGGTCTGTGCCGGGTCGATGCCCTTGGTCTTCAGCACGTGGTTGCGCACGGCGGCTTCGACCAGCACGGCGAGGTTGCGGCCCGGTGCCACCGGAATCGTGGTCTGCGGCACCTTGGTATCGAGGACTTCGCGGTAGCTGTTGTCGCCGAAAATGCGTTCCAGGCCGCCCTGCTCGATCGGTTGCGAGCGCGGCGTGGTGACCAGGTGCACGACCAGGCGCAGATACTTCGACGGCTTCACCGCCGTGTGGCCGAACATCTCGCGCACGTTGAGAATGCCCAGCCCGCGCACCTCGAGCAGATCCTGCAGCATTTCCGGACAAGTGCCGTCGATGACGTCCGGTGCGATCTGCATGAACTCCGGTGCGTCGTCGGCGACGAGGCGGTGGCCACGCGTGATCAGTTCGAGCGCCAGTTCGCTTTTGCCGGAACCCGATTCGCCGGTGATCAGCACGCCGATCGAATAGACCTCCATCAGCACACCGTGCAGCGTGACGCGTCGTGCCAGCATGCGCACGAGGTGATACTGCAGGTAGGTCAGCAGTTCGTGGCCGCGCTGGCTGCTCAGCCAGAACGGCGTGGCGTTTTCATTCGCCGCATCGCGCAGATCGGAAGGCACCGGCTGATCCTTGGTGACGATCAGCGCGGTCGGCTGAAAACCGACGATCTTCTGGATCATCTCCCAGCGCTGGCGCGAATCCAGTGCATCGAGCCAGGCCAGTTCCTCGCTGCCGATGATCTGGATCTTGTTGGGATAGATGGTGTTGAGATAGCCGACCAGCGAGGGGCGCCGCGACTGCTTTTCCGCCGGCACGATGGCGCGACCTTCACCCTGCTGGCCGGCAACCCAGCGCAGCGCCAGGCGGGCGCTCACCTTGTCGAACAGTTCGCGGGCGGTCAGGCGTTCCATGCGTCAAATCTGGCAGAGACGCCGGCATTTTGCCAGTGTTTTGCCGGCGTGCGAGAGAGAGCCGGCGAGACTTCGTGTCGCCATGCGTTCGGCCGGAAGCTTGCCATCCAGTCCGCAGCCAAGAGCTTCCGACGCGGATTTACGCCGATCACGCGGATGAGGGCGAAGCGGGCGAATCCGACAGCGGCCTTCGACTTATCCGCGGAAATCCGCGTTGATCCGCGTCGAAATGCCCCTGCGGCCGCGGCGGATCACCCCGTAGGCGTGCCGTTGCGCACCTCGCGCGCATCGTCGCGATGATGGCTGGTGAGTTTTTCCTTGTGCTTCTTGACCTGCCGGTCGAGCTTGTCGGCGAGCGCGTCGATTGCCGCATACATGTCGGCGGCACGTGCATCGGCATGAATGGTCTTGCTGGCGGCGCAGCGCAGCGTGGCTTCGGCCTTGTGCAGCAGCTTTTCGAGGCTCAAGGTGACGGTTACGTCATGCAGATGGTCGTAGTGCCGGACAATGCGGGTGAATTTGTCGGCAACATAGTCGCGCAGGGCGGGAGTGACGGATACCTGGTGACCGCTGACTTGAATCTGCATGACAATCTCCTCGAGTGCTAGGGTTACAACCTGTCGCAGACGCATGACGCGCCTTTCGCGGCGGGCATAGCTTGAGACCTTCAAATCGTCGTCGGGTTCCTCTGGGCCTGATGACCTCCTTCAGCCGAAACGGCTGCGTTCGTTGGATGACGCAATGTGCAGCGCCTCGCGGTATTTCGCGACCGTGCGGCGCGCCACCTCGATGCCGCGACGGTTCAACTCGACGGCAAGCGCCTGGTCGGACATCGGCCGGGTCGGTGCTTCCTCGTCGATCAGCTTGCGGATCATCGCCTGGATTGCGGTTGCCGATGCGGCGCCGCCGTCGATCGTCGATACGCCCGAGGAGAAGAAATACTTGAACTCGAACGTGCCGCGCGGGGTGTGCAGGTACTTGCGCGTGGTCATGCGCGATACGGTCGATTCGTGCATGCCGATTTGTTCGGCGATGTCACGCAGGACGAGCGGGCGCATCGCTTCGGGGCCGAAATCGAGGAAGGCCGTCTGCGAGCGGACGATGGCGGTCGCCACCTTGAGCATCGTCTCGGCGCGCGTCTGCAGGCTCTTGATCAGCCAGCGAGCTTCCTGCAATTGGCCGCGCAGGTAGCTCGCGTCGTCGCGCTGTGCGCGTGCCATCAGCGAGGTGTAGTGGGCATTGATGCTGAGTTTGGGCTGGCAATTCGGGCTCAGCGAAACCTGCCAGCGGCCGGCGCGACGGAATGTGTAGGCATCCGGCGCCACGTACTCGGCCTTGCCCGGATTGATCTGCGCGCCCGGCTTGGGATCGAGCGAGCGCACCAGCGCGATCGCGGTGTCGAGTTCCGCTGCGCCGACGTGCAGTTGCCGCGCCAGCCGTGCGCGGTCATTGCGCGCCAGCGTTTCCAGGTGGTGCGTGACGAGCTCGCGCGCAATCGCCCAGCCCGGCGTGGCGATGTCGAACACGTCGAGCTGCGCGCGCAGACACTCGCTCAACGTGCGGCTGGCGACTCCGAGCGGATCGAAATGCTGGATGCGGTGGCGGATCGCCTCGACTTCCTCGACGCTGACATGGTGCAGGCTGGCCAGATTCTGGCGCAGGGTCTCGCTGGTCTCGTGCAGATAACCGTCGTCGTCGATTGCTTCGATGATCGTCGCGCCGATCGCGCGGTCGCGCGGTGACAGCGGCGAAAGATTCAACTGCCACAGCAGGTGA
>CAVTVN010000029.1:0-29767 GCA_963738115.1 uncultured Gammaproteobacteria bacterium
TTCCCGTGCACCGGCATCGGCATCTATGAGGCCGCCGTAAATCCGGTCGAGCTCGACCAGCACGGCGCGTTGCGCGGGATCATCCTCCCAGCGTCGCTGGGCAACGCCGAGCGTGTAGCGCTCGCTCGGCGCCATCGTCACGCCGGTCGTGCTCGCATCGTTCATGCGCTCAGGCCGCGTCGCCGAGTGGCGGCGGCAGGTTTGCGCGCACGCCGTTCTTGATCACGCCGCGCAGGTCCATGAGGCGGCGATGGAAGAAGTGACTGGTGTCCGGCATGCGCACCAGGGTCGGCGGCTTTTGCTGCGCCTCGACAAAGGCATAGACCGCACCCGGGTCGACGATTTCGTCGGCTTCGCCCTGCACGATCAGCCACGGACAGGCCGGCGGGGCGATGCCGGCGAAGTCCCAGCGATTGACGGGCGGCGCGATGCTGATCAGCTGGCGCAGCGGCAACTGGGCGGCGGCGCGCGCGGCGACATAGCTGCCGAACGAAAAGCCGGCCAGCCACAGGTCAGCATCAGGGCGCACCTCCTGCACCCACGCAGCGATCGCGAGCAGATCGTCGGTCTCGCCGTTGCCGTCGTCGAACGTTCCCGTCGACGCACCGACGCTGCGAAAGTTGAACGTGACGGTCGCCAGTCCCAGTTCGCGCAGCGAGCGCTCGATGATGGTGACGACCTTGTTGTGCATCGTGCCACCCTGCTGCGAGTGCGGATGACAGATGATCGCCGTACCGCGGCGCGCGTCGGCCGGCGCCGGCAGCGCCGTGGCGGCCTCGAGCACGCCGGCCGGCCCGGGCAACAGCAGCTTGGGGCATTCGCGGAACTCGCGCGGTGCAGTAGTGGGGACTTCGTTCATGAGGCTGCGCATAATACCCGACCGTCACGAGTCCGCAGCGGCGCATCGGCGAAAATCCACATGAACCACCTTGCCCATGCCCTGCTTGCGGGACCGGACGACGACGTACTGCTCGGCAGCCTGCTCGGCGATTTCTGGCGCGGCGCACCCGACCCGGCCTGGCCCGAGGGTGTGCGCGCCGGCGTCGTCCTGCATCGAAAAATAGACGTCTATACGGATAGCCATCCGCACGTGGCAGCAGCGCGCGCGCTGTTCGAGGCGCCATGGCGCCGCTATGCCGGAATCATTATCGACATCTACTTCGACCACGTGCTCGCACGCGAGTGGCCGCGACACGCAGACGAGCGGCTCGAAGCATTTTCTGCGCGCAGCGCCGATCTGCTCGAGCGCCACGCGGCATGGCTGCCGGCCGACCTCAATCGGTTTGCCCGCTATTTCCGCGCCCACGGCCTGTTCGCCGCGTACGCGCAGCGTTCGACTATCGAGCAGGTGCTGGGCGGAATCAGCCGGCGCCTGCGCCATCCGAATCCACTGGCGCAGGCCGGTCCGGCGCTGTGGGCGCTGGCGGACGAACTCGACGGCGCGTTTGCGCGTTTTTTTCCGGATTTGAACGCTTACGCGCACGACCTGCGTGCGAGGTTGGAGCTTGCATAAGCGACGAGGCGGTCAGACGCTGGATCCCGTGTCAGCACACATCTCTGTGTTGCACGGGATGGCCGCATTTTTTGACTAAGAACTGGATCCCGTGTCATCGGCCATCCATGGCCTGCACGGGATGACGTCATTTTTTGACTTGGAGCTGGATCCCGTGTCATCGGCCATCCATGGCCTGCACGGGATGACGTCATCCTGACGTCACTTTACTTGGCTGACCATCCACTCGACGGTGGCCTTGACCTGCGCATCGGTCAGCGCCGGGTTGCCGCCCTTTGCCGGCATCAGCTTGCCATCCTTGCCCTGGTAGCCTTCGATGGCGTGCTTGAGCAGCGTATCGAGCCCCTGGGCGACGCGCGGCGCCCATGCGCCCTTGTCGGTGATGACCGGGGCGCCGGTCGCGGCATTCGTGTGGCAGGTCGTGCACAGGTTGCCGAAGATCGCCTTGCCGTCCGTCGTGCCGCCGTAGGCGACCTGTGACGCCGCCGCCGTTTTCGCGGCTTCCGCTGCGGCAGCCATCGCCGCCCGGCCGGTGTCGCCGGCGTAGACCGCGCCCACCGGGGCGACGCGGGCCTCGGTTTCGGCCTTCTGCATCGGGTTGCCCGGAGGCGGGTGGAACGAATACAGGTAAAGCGCCAATCCGATCAGCGCGAACATGACCAGCACGAGAAAGCCGATCATCATCGAGAAATGCCTGAGGAATACCCGATCGGTCGGGCTAACGGGATTAGTCACTTGACTCACCAATGGCAACGGGAAGCCGCGGGCGCGGCCAAAAGAGCGGGCAAGTATAACGGCCGCGCGGCGGGCGCGGAAGCCGCTTGCAGCTCCGGTGATGGCCTCGGGCCGCCGACCACAGCGCGGGGTCAGCATCAGGGCTTGCGCTCGGCCGCCGGCGCTAACCCATTCCGCCGTTCACGCCGATCACCTGGCCATTGATGTAGCCGGCGCGGTCGGAACAAAGGAACGCGATCAGGGCCGCGACTTCCTGCGGCGTGCCGGCGCGCGCGGCCGGCACCAGTTGTTTGATCTGCTCGGCGCCGAACGCGGCATCAGCCATGCGCCCGGCGATGATTCCCGGCGCAACGACATTGACCGTGATGCCCCGCGATGCCATCTCGCGCGCCAACGATTTTGCCGCGCCATGCAGTGCCGCCTTGGCCGCCGCGTAATTGACCTGACCGCGATTGCCGAGCACGGCGGACACCGACGAGACGCAGACGATGCGGCCGAAGCGCGCACGACCCATCGGCAACAGCAGCGGCTGTGTGACATGAAAAAAACCGTGCAGCGAAACATCGATGACGCGATGCCACTGCGCGTCGCTCATGCCGGCCATCGGTGCGTCGTCGTGGATGCCGGCGTTGTGCACGAGCACGTCGATCGGTCCGGCGGCGAGCAACGCGTCGAGCGCCGAACGCGTTGCGCTCGCGTCGGTCAAGTCGAAAGCGACAACCTCGGCCCGCCCGCCGTTCGCCTGGATCGCGCCGACGACCTCCTGCGCACGTTCGCGATTGGCGTTGGCGTGCACGTAGACGAAGCTACCCTGCGCGGCCAGCTCGGCACAGATCGGCGCGCCGATGTCACCGCTGCCGCCGGTGACCAGCGCGCGGCGCGCCCGGGTTGTGCTGCGCGAATCCGTCATGCCAGCATTGTTGCACACCATCAGGCTGCCGCCATCCATGAACGTGCCGATGTATTCGGTGCCGCTCGCGCACCGCAAGACCGAAAACCTGCACATCGTTTTCTGGCTGATGAAAGACATCAGCTGGTGCATGTTGTGGCGTGTCCTCGGCCTCGTCATGATCGTGCCGACGCTCGGCGCCGCGATCTTCATTACCTGGCGCGCGCGCCACATCAAGGCGGATCTCGCACACAACCTCGCCGTGGTGTTCTGGATCACGGCCAACGCGTGGTGGATGATCGCCGAGTTCTTCGAGTTCGACGAATCGCCGTTCCTGCTTGGTGTCAGCGGCCGGCACCTGGCGATGATTCCTTTCGTGATCGGCGCGCTGATTCTCGTCCGTCACTATGCCCGCGAGTGGGCTGCGCGCCGGCTGGCTCCGGAACGCGCGTGAACTCGGCATCAATAAAAGAGCCTGTGACGAGGATTTCGCGGATCAACGCGGATAGAGCATTCCTGTGAATCTGATCCGCGTTGATCAGCGTTGATCCGCGTCAAAAATCTCTTGTGAGGTTTGCGTCATTACGGCCGCGCGTCCTTCGGCGAGCAGAGCGCCCGCGTGTTCGACATGGAACGCGTATTGCCAGCTGCCGCCGCCATCGAGCAGCTTTTCGGCATGCACGTCGAGCGCGTGAACCAGGTCATCGATGCGCGCGATGTGCAATTTCACCGCGCGCAGCGACACGAGGAAACCCGGCGCGGCGATCTTTCCAGCGCGCTGTGCAAGCAACCCGCCATGCACGGCCATCGCCTGCGCGGCGTATTCGCACAGATGCACGCTGCGCAGCACGCCCTCGCTGCGCAGCGGGTTTTCGGCGCGGCGATGCGATGCGCTGGTCGCATGGATTTTCTGCTCGTCCCATTCGACGACGGCGTCGAGCAGGCACATCGCGCCGCGATGCGGAATCAGGTGCTGCCAGTGTTGACGTTCCATCCAGCCGCTCTCGTTGAAAGTGCGGCCATGACCGGCCGCTTCCTGATCTTAGACAGCATGACCTTCGACATCATGACCTTCGACATCATATCTTTATATCTTTCGAGATCAGGGACGATGTCTTGCCATCTGTGTGGACAGGCAGAAATGAAAGCCGACGCCGAGTGCGACAGTCAACCCGATTGCGCGCAGCACCGGGATGGTCGAAGTCGCCAGCAAACCGAACACGAGGATCGCCGAGCCGACACAGATCAGCGTCGCGTGCAATGTGCGCCGTTCCTCGGCGGCATCGCCGGTGTGGCGTTCGAAGAACAGGGCGTAATGCAGGCCCAGTCCCGCCGCCAGCGTCAGCGCGACCAGATGGAACAACGACAGCGAAACACCGCAGGCGCGCAGCACAGCGAGCGCGAGCAGCGTCGCCAGCGACATCGGCGCGATGACGTGCCAGGCGCGACGCACGTCGCGAAAGGCGATCGTAACCGCCGCCGCGAGCATAAGCAGCGCGACGATCAGCGCCTTGCCGATGCGCTCGCGGTAACTCGCCACCAGTGCTTCTGACGACGCTTTCAGGTCGAGCAGGCTGACGCCACCGCCGCCGCCAAGGGCGCCGATGGCAACGGTGAGCTTGTCCGCGTCGTGCACGCCGTTGAGCGTGGCCAGCCCAACGCTGCGGCCGTCGCGCCGGGCCAGCATCGCCTGCAGGCGCGCGCCGAGCGGCGAGGACATGAACGCCTGCGGCGTCAGCAGCGGCAGCGTGCGCGCCTTTTCGACATCGTCGACGAATGCTGTGAACAGCCCGGGCTGAAACGGAAGATCGTGCTGCGCCTCGGCCAACGCCGCTTCGAGCACGGCGCGATCCGGCAGCTTGCCCTGGCGTGCACGCTGCGTCGCCACGCTCGGCAGCCAGCGGCTTGGCAACTCCACGTCGTCGACCAGTTGCTCCTCTTTCCATTTTTCCACTTGTACATCGATGCGTTCGGACAGCATGAGCAGCTGTTCGTCGTCGGCCGCATCCAGCACGAGCAGGTAGCGGATGTCCGGCGCGCCGAGCGCGCTGCGCAGTTCGCCTTCGCGCTGCAGCAGCGCCGGCGGCACCGGGGTCAGCGCGGCGAGGTCGTTCTGCCAGAACGGCGCCGGCGCGATCCACAACAGGCCGAGTGCCAGAGCGAGCACCGCCCACGGCAGCCAGCGCGGCCGCGGCAGGCGATCGAGTTGCGCGCGCGCGTGTTCGAGCCACGCGCTGCTAGCCACGTCGGTGAACTGCGCCGGCATTGCCGCCGGCAGCAGCCAGCGTGTCGCGGCGCCGGCGACGAGCAGGCCGACGATCGTGAAAGACGCCAACTGCTGCAGTCCGCTGACGCCCGAGGCGTAGAACGCAAGGTAGGCGATGCACGCGGACACGATCGCCAGGCGCAGCAGCGGCCAGACACCGGCCAGGCTTTCGTCGACGCTCGTGCCGGCACGGCGATGGCTGAACACGCGAATCGGATATTCCTGCGCGACGCCGAGCAACGTGAAGCCGAAGGCGAGCGTGATGCCGTGGATCGCATGAAACGCCAGTGCCGTGGCCGCCATGCCGGCGACCGCACCGCTCGCGATCGGCAGCGCAACGAGTGCGAGCGCGCCCGGGCTGCGGTAGGCGAACAGCAGCAGGATCAAGAAGCCGAGCGTGCCGATCGCGCTGAGCCACTCGGCTTCGGCGCGCGTGCGTGCGCTGACGATGACGGCGAAGTAGCCGGGCCCGCTGATCTCCAGATGCGCACTGCCCGCGTCCGGCAAACCGGCGAATTCAGTGTTCAGCGCGTCGATGGCATCGCGCTGCGCGGCAGGATCGAAGCCGGCCGCGCGCGTCTGCACGAGCAACAAGGCCTCGCCGTGCGCGGCAAACCAGACGCCGTCGCGCAACTCGGGACTATGGGCCGGGGTCCAGCGTTGCGCCAAAGCCAGCGTCTCGAGCGTCGGATCGCTGGCCAGTAGCGGCTTGAGCAGATCCGCGCCGGGCGAACCCAGATCGGCAAGGCGCTGCTCGAGCTGGTCGTGCAGGAACGACGCATCGAACACGGCGTGATCGAGCGTCGGCGACAGCAAGTAGCGATACGGCAGCAGTGCCGGATCGAGCGCGGACAGATCGGTTTCGCCGTTGAGTACCTGCGTGAAGCGCGCGTCGCCGTGCAGTTTCGCTGCGAGCTCGTGACTCGCGGCGGCGGCGCGCTCGGGCGTTGCTGCCGAAATGGCGAGCAGGAGCAGACGTGACGCCGGGCCGTCGCCGATCTCGTCGAGCAGCAGTTTCTGCTCGGCGGTCTGCGCGGGCGGCATGAAGCTGCGCAGATCGTTGACGACGACGAGACGGCGCTGCACGAGGATCGCCAGCACGATCAGCGCGGCCAGCCACAGCGCGGCAACGCCGAAACGCCGCGCCGATGTCATGGAGCCGCGTTCTGGCACAGCGTCGCGAGCGCGGCTGCTGTCGGCGGCTCGCCGACGGCCGCCGTCGCCAGCGGGCCGAGCAGCATGACGCTCGAGTCGCCGTCGCTTTGCTGCAGCGAGAAACAGTGCGGCTCAGTACCACGGCCGTCGACGACGACGCTGCGCAGATGTTTCGCCAGCTCGGTAATGCGTGGCGTCAAGGTCAGGCGGAAATTTTCGCCGCCCTGCGTCGCCTCGATCGTGTAGTACTGCGCGAGTTGCTGCGCGTCGCCGCCGAGCAGCGCGCTGAACGCGGCGAGCAACGCCTGCAACTCCGGTGCGCGTTCGAGCGAGAATCGCTGCGGCGGCTTGCCGCTACGTTGCACCTCGACCTTGCCGTGGCTGATCGTCGTCGTCTCGCGGTATGGCCGATCGACACGCTTGCCGAGTTCGCCGGCGCCGCCGTAATGCAACCCGCCGTGCAGCACGAGTGGCTGCTTCAACACGCTGACGAAGCGCACCTCGGTGTAGGCCGTATCGGCCGGCGCCGGACGCGCCAGGCGCCCGATCAGTGCGGCCGTCTCAGGCGTCGGCGCGAACGTCGGCGCGGACGCCGGCGACGGGCTCGCGGCGAGCAGTGCCGGGATCAGGGCGACGATGCCAGAAATCATATAGGTTGAACCAGTTGTAGGGTGCCAGGCGCGTGTAGTGCTCGAGCCGCGCCGCGTAGCGCTGCGCCCACTGCCCGAGTTCGTGCTCGCGCGTCGCGCGCTGCAGGCGCAGTTCGTCGGCGAATGTCTCGAAGTATAAATCGTAGCGGTTGCCGCCGCGGTACAGGCCGATGCAAAGCACGACCGGTACTTCGAGCAACGATGCGATCAGATACGGCGCGACCGGAAATCCCGCGCGCGCGCCGAAGAATTCGACTTCGCGCAAACCCTCGCCCGGCCGCGCACGATCGCCGAGCAAGCCGATCAGCGCACCTTCGCGCGCCGCAGCGTGCATGGCCAGCGCAAGTTCGGCCGGGTCCGCGCCGGCATCGATGATGTTGGCGGCGATCGATGGATTGAGCGCGTGCAGCGTCTCGTTCAAGCCAGGCGTCTGCTTCCGGTCCATGACCACGCAGATGCGCACATCGGGCCGCTGCTCGCCGAGCGTGCGCAGGATCTCGAAGCTGCCGACATGCGCGCCGAGCAGCAGCACGCCGCGCCCGCGATCCATCTGCGCGTGCAGTTGGTCGAGTCCTTCGATGCGCACGTCGAAACGGCGGAACGACTCCGACAACAGGAACGCGCGGTCGAGGATGGTCGCCGAATAGATGTAGTGGTGGCGCAGCACTTCCCACCAGTGCGCCGGCCGGCCGAAAGCGCGGCTCAGGAACGCGCGCGAGGCGCGCCGTTCCGGTCCGCGGCTCAGGAAAAAATACAGCGAGGCGGGCGCCAGTAGGCAGCGAGCGGCGGTGCGGCCGACGCGCCGCACGAGCGCCACGGAAAACGTGATGATGCCGCGCGTGCCGATTTCGGGGCGCTCGCTCCAGTCCTGGCTCACGGCGCTGCCACAATGTTGCCGCTGGCGATCATGGCGGAGCCTATCGCGATGCTGAATCGTATACTTTTGCCGTCGTCGCTTAGGAGCAGTTCCGCCTTTTCGTCCGGTAACAACGGACGCAGGAATTTAACCTGCGGCAATCCGCCGATGCGCTGCCCGCGCCAGCGCTGCAGCGCGGACTCCACACGGTCGAGCAGAACGACGCCGGGCACGACCGGCGAGCCGGGGAAATGGCCCGGCAGCGCCGGATGCTCGGCGCCGATGTGCAGGGATTCCCGATGTTGCATGTCGCTCATGACAGGTTTCAGGCTGGCGGCTGTGCGCGTTGCAGAGCATCGCGGCTTTCCCGGCGCGAGGCAATGAGCATGTGCATCAGTCCTCCAACGCCGCCGGCCACGCCAGCAGCACGCCGCGCAGAAAGGCGGGCAACGAACGTTGCGGCGCTTGCGGCAGCAGCCGCGGGCGCAATGCGAATTCGACGAGCAGGAGCGCGGCCACGGCCGCAGGCAGGATGACGATGCCGAACAGGCGTGCGTCCGGCAGCCACGGCCAACGCCCAGGCAAAAGCCATGCGTGCGCCGCGAGCAGCAGGCCGATCAATGCCAGTGCACCCTGATAGGCGGCCCACAGCGCGGTCAGGCGGCGTGCATAACGGTCGATCGCCGGCTCCTGCAACATCGGCGCGCCATCCATGGCGGCGATCATGCGCGCGATCAGCGGCCGGCGTCCGTGCGCAAGCGTGCGCGCGAAGATCCAGGCGATCAGCGCGGCAATCAATGCCGGGGTCAGTGCCAGTGCGGCCTCGCCGTAGCCGAGCAGCAGCGGAACCAGCGCGACGGCCGCCATGCACAGCAGCGCCACGCGTAACGCGCGCGTGCCGGCGGCCATGGCGAGCAGCACGGCGGGCAGGCACAAGCCGCGCAGCAGCGCGCTGTCGAGAGCAGCGGCAAGGATTACCAGCGCAACGACGCCGAGCCACGCGACGATGCGCAGCACGGGAAACTACGGCTGGCGATGTTGCTCGATGTGCGTCGCCAGGGCGCGCAGCGAGCCGAAGATGCGCTTGTTGTCCGCGTTGTCCGAGCGCAGCGCAAAGCCGTAGCGCTTGGACACGGCCAACGCCAGTTCCAGTGCATCGATCGAGTCGAGACCCAGGTCGCCGCCGAACAGTGCGGCTTCCGGATCGATGTCCGCAGCGGAGATGCTTTCCAGATTCAGGCTGCCGACGACGAGCTCCGCGAGCTCGTGTTCCGCAGGTGTTTGCTGCCCCATCTTTCCCTTCCGTAAATGCCGGCTATTCACTGTGGCGGCTGTGACGCAGTGTATCATGCGGGCCGCTGCAACCCGGTTCATGAAAAGTGCGTTTGTCCACAATGACGGAATCTTCCCTTTCCGCAGAAGTCGAGGTCCGGCTCCCGGAGCGATCGGCCATCGAGCATCTGCCGCCCTTGCATGTGCGCTATGAGCGCTGCGGGCTGGAGTCGCTGTTGTCTGCGGCCGATGTTCTCGCGGTGATCGGTTTCGGCTCGGCTGCGCCGGCCCACGTCGACGACCCGCGCTATTTGCACGTGCCGCTGCAGCCGGTCGCCGGCTCGGCACCATTCGAAGTCTGGCGCAGCAGCGGCGCGGTGCGCTGCGGCGGCGACGCGCAGGTGCGCTGGGCCGGCAACGGCGATTACACGTTTGCCGCGGTGGAAATCGACGAGGCGCAGTGCGGCGGAATTGCCGAGGCTGCCCGCCATGCCTACAGCGCGCTCGGAGCATGGATCGGCGATTCGACGACGCCGCACGTACTGCGCATCTGGAACTACCTCGACGCGATCAATGCCGGCGACGGCGACGCCGAGCGCTACCGCGAATTCTGCCGCGGCCGTGCCGAAGGCATGCGCGGCGCGTTCGCCCACGGCTTTCCCGCGGCGACGGCGATCGGCGTGCGCGACGGGCGTCGTGTGCTGCGCGTGTATTGGATCGCCGCGCGCGTGCGCGGGACGGCGCTGGAGAATCCGCGCCAGCTGAGCGCCTGGCGCTATCCGCGCCAGTACGGCCCGAGTGCGCCGACGTTCGCGCGGGCCATGCATGCGCCCACGATTTCTCCACAGTTATACATCTCCGGCACCGCGGCGATCGTCGGCCACGCGTCGCATCATCACGGCGACTTCGCCGCGCAGGTCGACGAGACGCTGGCGAATTTCGCCAGCCTGCTCGCCGCCGCCGGCTTGCCGCCGGCGCGCCATTTCGGCTCCGGCAGCACGCTGAAGATCTACGTCCGGCGCGAGGCCGACGCGGAGCAGGCAGCGGCACTGCTGGGCGCGCGTCTGCCGGCCTCGACGTCGGTTCTGTTGTTGCACGGCGACATCTGCCGGCGCGAGCTGCTCATCGAAATCGACGGCCTGCAAACCGTCTGAATCGCGGGCTGCGTGCGTGCTGCAGCGCAGCGTGATCGGCTGAATGTTCGGCCCGGAAACTGCGACGCATTTCACGGCTACCACCACGACCAAGGCGCGCGACCGCTGCCAAACGTTGCACGGGGTGCCAACGGCGCCGGTGGTAGTATTCGTCACACCTGTCAACCGGCGCGCAGCGCCGTGGAGTCGGTATGAAAACGCAGCTTGGGCACTACGACATCGTTTCCGAACTCGGTCGTGGCGGCATGGGCGTGGTCTACAAGGGCTTCGAGACCTCGCTCAATCGTTACGTCGCGATCAAGGTGCTGGCCGATTCGCTGGCCCACGATGCGTCGGTCAAGGAGCGCTTTTTGCGCGAGGCGCGCTCGATGGCCTCGCTCAACGACCCGCACATCATCCAGATCTATTTCATCGGCGACGATTTCGGCCAGACCTTCTTCGTCATGGAGTTCGTCGACGGCGAGTCGCTCGGCTCGGTGCTCAAACGCGAAGGCAAGCTCAAGCCCGAGCAGGCGGCCAAGGTCATCTGCCAGACCGCAATGGGTCTTTCCACCGCGCACGACAAAGGCGTGATCCATCGCGACATCAAGCCGGGCAACCTGATGCTGACCGCGCGCGGCATGGTCAAAATCGCCGATTTCGGCATCGCGCTGACGACGCAGGATTTCTCCAAGAAGCTGACTTCGACCGGCGAGTTCGTCGGCACGCCGGGTTATCTCTCCCCGGAAGTGTGCCTCGGCAAGCCCGTCGACCAGCGTTCGGACATCTTCTCGCTCGGCATCGTCATGTTCGAATGCCTCGCCGGCCGCATGCCGTTCACTGACGAATCGCCGCTTGGCCTGATGCTCGAGGTGGTCAAGGCCGAGATCCCGGACGTGTGCACGCTCAATGCCGAGGTCGATCAGGAATTGTCGGGGATCCTGCGCAAGATGATCGCCAAGGATCCGGCCGAGCGTTACCAGAGCTGCCAGGAACTCGTTGCCGACCTGGAGAGACACCCGCTCGTCGCCAGGGGCGGACCGATCACGCTGCAGACGAAGATGACGGCCGCCGCCGCAACGATGGTCGGCCAGAAGACGCCCGTGTCCGGCCAGCGCCCGCTGCCGAGCACGATGCCGACACCACAGCCGATGCCGACGATGGCGACGCCGAATCCGGCAGCCGCGGCCAACACCCCGGCACGCGGGCAGGCCGGCATCGAACCGGCCGTGCATCAGTCGGTGCTCGAGCGCAGCGCACCGGCGCGATCGCCGTTGCCCCTTGCGATCGCCGCCGTCGTGTTCCTCCTGCTCGCCGGCAGCGTGTATGCATTCCGCGACCGCATTCTGGCGCAGCTCGCGCAGTCGTTCCCGTCGCAGATTGCGGCGCCGCCGGCCAGCGCACCGGCTCCGGCAACGACCGTCGCGGCGACGCCCGTTGCTCCTGCGCCTCCGCTTGCACCGAGCGCTCCGCCGCCGCCGGCTCCAGCCCCGCCAACGGTGTCGGTCGATGCGAACTCGAATGCATCGAGTGCGGCTGCCGGCGCCTCGGTGGCCGACATTCTCGGCGGCAATGCACAGACCAGTCAGGCCGTCGCCAAGCAGACTGCTTCGGCGCCGCCGACTGAAGCGGTGACGGCTGTGGCGACGAACGGTGCGACCGCCAGCGCCGGGCCGGCGCCTCGCGCATCGCAAGTCGAACCGTTGCGCGATCTGCCTGCGGCACAGGCGGCACAGGCGTCAGCGAAACCGCGCGTTGCCAACGTCCCGCCGCCGCCGCCGGTCAGTGCGCCGCCGCGGCCGCACGTACCGACGATCGCCGTCATCGCCGGCGGCGATACGCTGGTCGCCGAGCCGGCCGAGCGCGCCATCGAGGAAGCGCTCGCGCGCAAGGGTTATCACCTCATCGATCAGTCGATGATGCCGCGCGTCGAGCAGATGATGAGCGGTTCGCGCGCGAACATCGCCGGTATCCTCGATCTGCTCGCCCAGCATCGCAGCAACATCGACGCCGTCGTGGTCGTGCACGTGCGCCCGGCCGGCGAACAGCAGATCACGTTCTACGGTCAGAGCGATACGCTCAAGACCGCGCAACTCGACGTCACCGCCTACGCGGTCGAAGGCCGGCGCAAACTCGGCGCCGGCTGGAGCGACAACATCAACTTCACCGCCATGAGCGCGCGCGACAAGGCGCGTGAAGCGGTCGAGCCGATGCTCGGCGAGATCGAGGAGCGGCTGAGCGAATTCCGCCCGGCGGGACATAAGGGCTGAGAGATCCGAGAGGGCGCGCGCGCTTTGCGCGCGCTCGTGAGGGGTGAGGGGGTGAGGTCGCGCGCTGCGCGCGCTCGTAAGCGCGCAAGTTGCGCGCGCTGCTTTCCCTCGCGAGCGAGCGTAGCGAGCGACCTTACGAGGCCGCATCGCGGCCGGCCTCACGAAGCTGCGTAGCAGCTGACCTCACGCCTCCAACGGCCGACCTCACGCTCTCTCACGGCAATTCCCGCGGCGCACCGGCGCGACCGATCACCTCGCACGCATGCCGGTAGCCGGCTTCGATCGCGCGCTCGTAGGCGTGCCAGTCGAGCAATTCGATATCCGACAGCGGCGGCGTCAGCAACAGGTTCGTGTAGGCGCGCCGTTCGATGCTCGCAGCTTCGGCGTTGACCATGCCCGAGCGCAGCAGGATGCTCAGGATTCCCGGCCGGCGCGGCGGGGCCAGCTTGTCGGCGAACATGCGCCATATCGACGGCAGGGCATATTCCTCGACGTCGGCGCGCAGCACATCATCCGCGCTGATATCGACCGCGACGATCTCGCCGACGGCCTGCTGGCGCATGATGTCGGTCGGCAGGTTGTTCATGACGGCCCCGTCGACGAAGACCTCGCCGCGATGGAATACCGGCGGCAGGATGCCGGGGATCGCACTCGATGCGCGCAGCCATAGCCAGATCGGGCCGGAACGGTGCACGTGCACCTTGCCCACGCTCAGGTTCGCCGATACGCAATAGTACGGCAGCGCGAGATCTTCGATGTCGCGCGGGCCGAAGGCTTCGCGCAGCAAGTGCGCGACGCGGCGCCCGGTGACCAGCGAGACGAACGGCAGCGTGTAGTCGCGCAGCGGGCGGCCGTCGACGAAGGCCTTGCGGTATTTCTCGACCATCTCCTCGTCGGACCAGTCCGCAGCGACGCCGGCACCGATGATCGCGCCGATCGAGGTGCCGCCGACGCTGTCGATGCGCATGCCGGCTTCGCGCAGCGCGCGTACCACGCCGATGTGGGCGAAGCCGCGCGCGCCGCCGCCGGACAGGACCAGGCCGATGCTGCGCCCGGTCAGCAGACGTGCCACGCGCTCGACATCGTCGCCGTGGCGAACGTGATGCAACTGCGCGTCGCACATCGCCGCCTTCCACACGCGACCCCTGCCGAGCAGGATGTCGCCGCGATGCAGCAGCACCAGATGGCACGGCCGCTGCACATAACGATCGGACTCCGCGTCGGCGAATTCGGGCCATGCGCCGGGGGGCGAATCGGCGTTGGCCGGCAACACAAAACTGTCGGCCTGGCGCACGCACAATTCGCGCCAGTCGCTCTGCTCGGCATCGGCGAGGTAAACGACGAAGCGGTTGCGCGCTTCGATCGCGGCGAACCAGGCGCTGGTGTTGCCGAGGCCGATCTTGGCGTCGATCAGCGCGCAGCTGCCGTAGCGGCTCAGTGCTTCGCGCAACTGCACGGCAAAGCCGCGCGCATCGACGCCGGCATCGTGCGGCAGCAGTGCAAAAGTTCGCGCGGCGGTCAGCGGCCGGTGCACGCTGCGCGCGATCAGGCGCTGCACGGCCAGGCGCGCCGACGCCAGCATCGCCTCCGGATGGTGCTCGACCAGCGCCATGAAGCCGCGCCGCGACAGGCGCAACAGTTCCGAGTCGCGTAGCGCGCGCACCGTGGCCGAGCGCGGCTGGTCGACAATCAGACCGAGCTCACCGACGGTTTCGCCGGCAGCCACGATGCCGTCGAGCATGAAGCGGCCGCTGGCGTCGGGCTTGAATGCGCCCAGACTGCCGGACTTGAGCACGAACAGCGCGTCGGATTCTTCGCCGAATTCGAACAGCACCGCGCCGCCCGGCAAGGCGAACCATTCGAGCTCACCCTCGAGTTCGGCGAACGCTGCCGCATCGAGGTGGCGGAACAGTGCCACATCGCGCAACAATTCGCTGGTGTCGAACGGTTGTGGGTCTGTTGACATTAGCCTAGGCGGATCGCGTTGCCATTGAGCGACTGCCAGAAGCAAGGTGCGCGCCGCAGGGTGGCGGCCGCTCAATAGCAACCCTTCGGGACTAGGCCCTTTGCCCGCATCGCCGCAGCGCCGCTCGCTTGTGTACACCCCGTACACTTCGCTCGCAGCACCTTGCGCTGCAGGCAAAGGGCCGTCGTCGCGACCGTCTAGGTTAATGCCAACAGACCCCAAGCTTTCGCTATCTTCCATAGCCGCGCCGGCTGCCGGTTCGCGCACATGCTAACGCAAAGCCATGCGAATCAAGCGGCGACTTGATTTTCGCCCGGCGGCGCATCACCTACATTTACCTGAACTTTTCAGCCCGAACGAACATGACGACAGGAAATCCCCTGCTGACCGACTCCGCTCTGCCGGCGTTTTCGCAGATCAAACCCGAGCACGTGCTGCCGGCAGTCGAAGCCGTACTTGCCGAGTATCGTGCGGCGGTCGACGCGATCGTCGCCGACCCGCGCCCGCGTTCGTTTACCAGTGTGCTGCAACCGCAGGAAGTTCTCGACAGCCGCCTCGAGCGCGCGTGGTCGCCGGTGTCGCACCTGCATGCCGTGGCCGACAGCGAAGCGTTGCGCGCCGCTTACGCGCAAGCGCTGGAGAAAATCACCGAACACTCGACAGAACTTGGCCAGAATCGCGAACTCTATGCGGCAGTGAGCCAAGTCGAGCACGCCACGGATTTCGCCGGCCTGCCGCGGCCTGCGCGCACGCTGGTCGAGCACGCGCTGCGCGACTTCCGCCTGTCCGGCGTCGCGCTCGAGGAGCCGGCGCGCTCGCGCTTCAAGGAAATCGCCAATGCGCTCGCGCGTCTTTCGAACGAGTTCGAGAATGCCGTGCTCGACGCGACCGAAGCCTGGAGCGAGCCGGTCGCCGAGGAAACCACACTGGCCGGCTTGAGCGAAACCGATCGAGCGCTGCTGCGCGAATACGCGCGCGAGACCGGCCGTGACGGCTGGCTCGTCACGTTGAAGCAACCCAGCGTGCAGGCCGTGCTGACCTACGCCGACGATCGCGCGCTGCGCGAGCGCGTCTATGCGGCCTATCAGACGCGTGCGTCGGAACAGGGGCCGCACGCCGGCCGCTTCGACAACTCCGCGCGCATCGACCAGATCATGGCGTTGCGCCACGAAGCTGCGCGCCTGCTCGGCTTCGCCAATTCCGCGGAGGAGTCACTGGCGACGAAGATGGCCGCAACACCCGAGCGTGTGCTGGCGTTCCTGCACGATCTGGCCGCTCGTGCCAAGCCGGTAGCCGAGCGCGAGCTTGCCGAGTTGCGCGCCTTCGCGCACGAACAACTCGGCATCGCCGATCTGCAGCCCTGGGACGTTGCCTACGCGGCGGAAAAACTGCGCGAAAGGAAATATGCGCTGAGCGAAGAGGAGCTCAAGCCGTATTTCCCACTGCCGGCGGTGATCGACGGGTTGTTTTCGATCACCGAGCGCGTGTTCGGCGTGCGCCTGACCGTGCGCGACAGTGTCGATATCTGGCATCCGGACGTGCGCTTCTATGACGTGCTCGATGCCGGCGGCAAGGTGATCGCCGGCGCCTACGTCGATCTGTATGCGCGCAGCGGCAAGCGCGGCGGCGCCTGGATGGACGTGTGCCGCTCGCGCTTTCGCGAGGACGCGACGATGCACCTGCCGATCGCCTATCTGACCTGCAACTTCGCGCCGCCGACGCCGGAGCAGCCCTCGCTGCTGACGCACGACGACGTCACCACGCTGTTTCACGAGTTCGGCCATGGCCTGCATCATCTGCTGACCGAAATCGATTTTCCCGGCGTTTCCGGCATCAGCGGCGTCGAGTGGGACGCCGTCGAACTGCCGAGCCAGTTCATGGAGAACTTCGCCTGGCAGCGCGAGGCGCTGGCGTTGTTCGCGCGGCACTGGCAGACCGGCGCTGCACTGCCGGACGATCTGTTCAAGCGCATGCTCGCGGCGAAGCATTTTCATGCCGGCCTGTTTCTCGTGCGCCAGCTCGAATTCGGGCTGTTCGATTTTCGCCTGCACCGGGAATACGACGCGGCACGCGGCGCGCGCGTGATGGAGTTGCTCGGCGAAGTTCGGCGCGACGTCGCCGTCATCACGCCGCCGGCGTGGCAGCGCATGCCGCACAGCTTCGCCCACATTTTCGCCGGCGGTTACGCGGCCGGTTACTACAGCTACCTGTGGGCCGAGCTGTTGTCGGCCGACGCGTTTGGGCGCTTCGAGGAAGCCGGCGTGTTCGATCGCGCCAGCGGCGATGCGTTCCGCCGCAGCATCCTGGCGATCGGCGGTTCGCGCCCGGCGCTGGAATCCTTCGTCGAATTCCGCGGCCGCGAGCCGACACCGGACGCATTGCTGCGAAGCTACGGCCTCGCGGCGTGAGCTAAACTTGCATCGATGAAGATCGCGTCGTGGAACGTCAACTCGCTGCATGTGCGACTGCCGCACCTCGGCACGTGGCTTGCCGAGGCGAAGCCGGACGTCATTGCTCTGCAGGAAACGAAAACCGAAGACGCGAAGTTTCCGGTCGATGCGCTGAGCGCGTTGGGCTACTCGAGCGCGTTCTCGGGACAGAAGACGTATAACGGCGTCGCCTTGCTGACGCGTGCGCCGGCACGCGATGTGGTCACCGATATTCCCGGGCTCGAGGATCACCAGCGCCGCATTCTGATCGCCAGCGTCGGTGACGTGCGCGTCGTCAACCTGTACGTCGTCAACGGCCAGAGTGTCGGCAGCGAGAAATACGCCTACAAGCTCGACTGGCTGGCGAAGGTGCACGACTACCTCGCCGCCGAGTTGCAGCGTTTTCCACAAATGATCGTGCTCGGCGATTTCAACATCGCCCCGGAAGACCGCGACGTGCACGATCCGCTGGCCTGGCACGAACAGGTGCTGTGCTCGACGCCGGAACGCGCGGCTTTGGCGCGGCTGCACGCGCTGGGCCTGCACGACAGTTTCCGTCTGTTCGAACAGGACGGCGGCCGCTACAGCTGGTGGGACTACCGCCAGGGCGCGTTCCGCCGCAACCTCGGCATGCGCATCGATCTGATCCTCGTCAGCGAGGCGTTGCGCGCAAGCTGCCGCTCGGCATCGATCGACCGGGTGACGCGCACCTGGGAAAGGCCGTCGGATCACGCACCAGTAACCTTGGAGCTGGCATGAGCGAACAGGATGATGCGAGCGGCTGGCCCTCGCCACTCGATGACGCCGATCTCGAAGCGCTCGACCGTTTCCTGCGCGCACACGCCGGTGAGGACGATCTTCTCCTCGACGGCGTGCATGGCCTGCTCACGGCCATCGGCATCGGCCCGCAGCCGGCGCTGCCGGACGAATGGCTGCCGGAAGTTTTGCACGAGCCATTTGCCGACGAAGACGAAGGCCGCCACATCCTCAGCCTGCTCGCGCGCCTGAACGAAAGCGTCGAACTCGAGCTCGAGTCCGACAGCTACGAACCGATTCTCGGCGAGGTCGAACTCGACGACGGCGACACGACCCTCAGCGCGCACGGCTGGTGCGAAGGCTTTTCGCGTGGCGTGGACCTGCGCGCGCGCGTGTGGGAATCGCGCCTCGGCGCCGATTCGCAACTGACCGAACTCCTGGGTCCGATCATGGCGCTGGCGGTCGAGGAAGGCGTGTTCGCAACCGATGCCGACTTTGCGCCGCTGAGCGAACAGGAATACGACGATTGCCTGAGCCAGCTGCCCGGTGCCGTCGGCGCCGTTGCGCGCTACTGGCGCGAATCCCCGCCGACGGCGGAGGAACTGGCATCGGCCTCGGCGGCCGGCGCGGATGGTGACGGCCCGCGGCGGCGGCGCAGTGGCCGCTGGGTGCATTGAGAGAGCAGGGCTGAGGGCTGAGGGTCGCCAAGCCGTAGCAAAGTGCGTCGCCAGGCCCAATGGGCGGCGCGAGTTTGGCGAGCGATTCGAGCGACCGCGCAGCCGCCAGCCCTCAGCCCTCAGCCCTCAGCCCTCAGCCCTCAGCCCTCAGCCCTCAGCCCTCAGCCCTCAGCCAAGTCATTTTGCGACATTTTCCACTTTGTTCTTCACGTGCGCGTCGAAGAAATCCGCAATCGTGTGATATGCGTGCTTGCGCATTTCCGGCGTCGACAGGCCGTGCTTGCCGCCCGGGTAAGTCATGAGGTCGAATGGCGTGCCGTGCTGCTGCAACGCGGCCATCAGCTGCGTCGAGTTCACAAACAACACGTTGTCATCGGCCATGCCGTGCATCAGCAGCAATGGCGACTTGAGGCCGTCGAGCCAATGGATCACGCCGGATAGCCGGTAACCTTCGGCGTTGTGCTGCGGCGTGTCGAGATAGCGCTCGGTATAGAACGTGTCGTACAGGCCCCAGTCGACGACTGGCGCGACGGCGACGCCGGCGGCGATTTCGTTGGAGGCCTTGGCCAGCAGCATCGCCGTCATGTAACCGCCGTAACTCCAGCCGAACACGCCGATGCGTTGCGCATCGACCCAGGGCTGCGCCTTGAGCCAGTGGATGCCGGCGACCTGGTCCTCGACCTCGAGTTTGCCGAGCTGGCGATGGATGCCGTCGCTGAAGGCACGCCCGCGCCGCGCCATGCCGCGATTGTCGAGCGAGAACACGACGTAACCGTGCTGCGCCATGTACTCGCCGAAATGATCGCCCCAGCCGCGCGTGACGACTTGGCCATGCGGCCCGCCATAGTACGTGTCGAATACCGAATAACGCTTCGCCGGATCGAAGTTCGCCGGCTTGTACACGCGGTAGTACAGCGTCTGGCCGTCGGCCGCCTCGATCGTGCCGAACTCAGGCTCGATCAACGCGTCTCGATAGGGCGCATACGGGTGATTGGCATCGAGCCTGTTCTGCTCGATCCAGGCGAGGAAACGTCCATCGGCGCCGCGCACGGACACCTGCGGCGGCGTCTTCGGATCGGCGAACGTGTCGACGTAGATGTTGCTGCGCTTGCCGAACTCGCTCGAGTGCACGCCATCGCCGCTGCTGATGCGACGCGGCGCACCAGCAGTGCTGCCGTCGAGACGCAACGTGTACAGCTGGCGGTCCGGTACGAAGTCGCGGTTGGAGTCGATGTAGACGACGCCGGCGTGCTCGTCGAGCGCCAGCAATTCGTCGACGTTCCAGGCGCCGGCGCTGAGCGCATGCTTGAGCTTGCCGTCGAGTGTATACAAGTACAGATGGTGGTAGCCGGAACGGTCGCTGCCCCAGATGAAGGCATCCTGCTGCTTGAGGAAGTGCAGGTCGTTGTTGAGGTCGATCCACGTCTCGCTGCTTTCCGTCAGCAGCGTGCGCTGCCGCAGCGTCGCCACGTCGACGAGATTCAGGTCGAGTTGCCGCTGGCTGCGCTGCATCAGCTGGTAGGTCAGGCGCCGGCTGTCGGGCACCCAGTCCACGCGCGTGAGGTAGATGTCCGCATTCGCACCGAGGTCGACCCAGCGCGCGTCGCCACCGGTTGTCGGCACGATGCCGAGCTTGACCTGCACGTTGGCGGCGCCGGCGGCGGGATAACGCTGTTCGATGACCTCGCTGCGGTCGGCGTAGACCTCGAAGCGCTTGACCAGCGCGACTCCTCCCTCGTCGAAGCGCTCGAAGGCGAGCGTAGATTCGTCCGGCGCCCACCAGTAACCTTGGAAGCGACTCATCTCTTCCTGCGCGACGAATTCGGCTTCGCCATTGTGCACCGTGCCGCCGCCGTCATGGGTCAGCTGCCGCGCCTTGCCGTCAGCGAGATCGATCAGCCAGATGTTCTGCTCGCGCAAGTAGGAAACGTAGCGGCCCTTCGGCGAGATCTGCGCATCGACCGCCTCGCCGCCGGTGTCGAGTACACGCAGCGCATCGCCGCTGCCGGGCTGCAGGTTATACAGGTATAATTTACCCCCAAGTGGAAAAAGCAGTTTCTTGCCGTCCGGCGCCCAGGTGTAGTCGATGATGCCGTGACGGCCGGCACTGCGAGCTCGCTCGCGGCGTGCCTTTTCCACGTCGGACAGCTGCTCGCCCTGCGGCGCAAGGACCTTCGAATCGACCAGCAGTCGCGTGGCGCCAGCCTTGACGTTGTATTCCCACAGGTCGAAGGTGTTCTGGTCGTCGCTCTTGGCACGCAGGAATGTCACGCGTGTACCGTCCGGCGAGACGCGCAGATGCGACGGCGTCGGTCCGTTGAGGCTGCCGCCGCCGTAGATCCGGTCGATCGTCAATTGTTCGGCCGCGGCCGATGAGGCCGTGAGCAGCAGCCCACTCAGGATGATTGCACGCACGATGTTCCCCTTGATGATTTGCAGATGATTATCGCCGCCGACGCCGGGAAATCGCCAGCGCGAAGCGTGTTGGCTCTGCTCAGGTGCGGCGGCGGCCCTGTTCGAACAGGACCTTGCGCATCTCATCCGAAATCTCCGTGGGCCGGCGGAACTGCTCGGCCTGGGCATAGGCGCGCTGCGTGCCGGGACGCGCGCGGATCGCGGCGAACCAGCGCTTGACCTGCGGGAAGTCGTCGAGATTCTGCTGCTGGCGCTTGTGCGGCACGATCCACGGATAGCTGGCCATGTCGGCAATCGTGTATTCGCTGCCGCAGATGAACTCGCGTTCGCGCAGGCGCTCGTCGAGCACTTCGTACAGGCGTGCGGTCTCGCGCAGGAACCGCGCGATGGCATATGGCAGTTTTTCCTGCGCGTACATGTTGAAGTGATGGTTTTCGCCGGCAACCGGACCGAGGTTGCCGACCTGCCAGAACAGCCATTCACTGCAGACGATGCGCGTGCGGCTATTTGCCGGCAGAAAGCGGCCGGTCTTTTCTGCGAGGTACAGCAGGATCGCGCCCGACTCGAACACGCTGATCGGCACACCGCCGTCGGCCGGCGCGTGATCGACGATGGCCGGTATGCGGTTGTTCGGCGACACCGCCAGGAACGCCGGCGTGAATTGCTCGCCCTTGGTGATGTCCACGGGCGTGAGCCGATACGGCACGCCGGCCTCCTCGAGGAACATCGTGATCTTGTGGCCGTTCGGCGTCGGACAGTAGAAGACTTCGATCATGTGGTCTCGCCTTGTCGCGCTTTACTTGCCGATGCAGAACGTCGAAAAGATCGCGCCAAGCAGGTCGTCGCTGCGGTATTCGCCGGTGAGCTCGCCGAGCGCGTGCTGGGCCAGCCGCAGTTCCTCGCCGGCGATCTCGCCCGCGCGCTGCTCGCGCAGCGCCGCGTCGGCGGCCGCCAGGTGACGCGCAACCCGCTGCAGCGCATCGACATGCCGCGTGCGCGCGCTGAAAGCGCCGGCGACGTCGTCGCCGCGACCGGCCAGCCGTATCAGTTCATCACGCAGGTTGTCGAGGCCGTCGCCACCACGGGCCGAAAGATACAGGTGGGTCTCGCCGTTCATGCGCTCGACGCGCGCCGTTTCTCCGGCTACATCGATCTTGTTGTGCACGATCAGGTGCACCGCTTCACTCGTGCAATCCGCGAGCAGCGCTCGATCGGTTTCCACGTCGTGAGTCTGCGTGACGAGTATCGCAACATCGGCGCCCGCCAGCTCGGCACGTGCGCGACGTATGCCTTCGCGCTCGACGATGTCCGCCGATTCGCGCAGACCGGCCGTGTCGACCAGCGTCAGCGCGATGCCATCGAGATTGACGCTTTCGCGCAGGACATCGCGCGTCGTCCCCGGCACCGCCGTCACGATTGCGCGTTCGCTTTGCGCCAGCGCGTTGAGCAGGCTCGACTTGCCGGCATTGGGCCGGCCGACGATGACCACGTGCAGCCCGTCGCGCAGGATGACGCCGCGGCGCGTCGCCGCCAGCAGATCTTCGAGCTGCACGCGCACCGCACCGAACTCGGCAGCGAGCTGCGGCGCGCCGAGGAAATCGATTTCTTCCTCGGGAAAATCCAGTGCCGCCTCGAGCCACGCGCGCAGCCGGATCAATGCCTCGAGAAGCGACCGCACCGCACGCGAAAAATCGCCCTCCAAGCTGCGCTGCGCTGCGCGTGCCGCGGTTACCGAGCCACTGGCGATGAGATCGGCGACCGCTTCGGCCTGCACCAGGTCGAGTTTGCCGTTGAGGAAGGCTCGTTCGGTGAACTCGCCCGGGCGTGCCGCGCGCGCGCCGAGTTGCAGCACGCGGCGCAGGAGCAGATCGAGCACGGCCGGACTGCCGTGCGCGTGCAGCTCGACGACGTCCTCGCCGGTGTACGAGCGCGGCGCGACGAAGCAGACGGCGAGGCCGCGGTCGATCGCATCGCCGACCTCGTCACGAAATGTAGCAAAGTGGAAAATGCGCTCTTTCAGCTTTGCGCCGGCGACGGCGCGGCCGATCTCCCGGCTGCGCGGGCCCGACAGACGCAGCACGCCGATTCCGCCGGCGCCGGGCGCGGTGGCGACCGCGGCGATCGTGTCGACCGCCGCCCCGATCTCGGTAGTCAGCGCAGCGTGACCCCGGGTGCGCGCCGCGTCCATCTCATGCCTTGGCTGCGCTCGCCTCGGCGCGCTTGCCGATGACCCACTGTTGCAGCAGCGACAGCCAGCCGTTGACCGCCCAGTAGAGCGTCAGGCCTGCCGGTGCGAAGGCCAGCAGCACGGAGAATACGAGCGGCATGGTCTTCATCATGCGCGCCTGCATCGGATCCATGCCCGGCGCCGCCGGAGTCATGCGCTGGGTCAGCACCATCTGGATCGCGTTGAGGATCGGCAGGATGAAGTAGGGGTCGGGTGCCGACAGGTTCTGGATCCAGCCGAAGAACGGCGCCTGACGCAGCTCGACGCTTTCGAGCAACACCCAGTACAGGGCGAAGAACACCGGAATCTGCACGAGCAGAGGCAGACAGCCGCCGAGCGGATTGATCTTTTCCTTCTGGTACAACTCCATCATCGCCGCGTTGTATTTCTGCTTGTCGTCGCCGTAGCGCTCCTTCAGCGCTTCCAGGCGCGGTTGCAGGCGCTTCATCTTCGCCATCGAGCGGAACTGCGCTTCGCTGAGCTTGAACATCGCCAGCTTGATCAGCAGCACCAGCAGGATGATGGCGACGCCCCAGTTGCTCACCAGCGCGTGCAGTTCGACGAGGATCCAGTGCATCGGGCTGGCGATGAACGTGAGGATGCCGTAGTCGACGGTCAGCGACAGCCCCGGCGCGATGTCGTCAAGCGTGCTCTGCAGTTTCGGGCCGACATACAGCCGCGCACTGAACGATCGGGTTTCGTTCGGCGCGATGGTCAGCGCCGGCGAGGCGCTGCGCACCAGGTAGCGCGGCTCGCCTGCCGTCTTGACGATTTCCGTGGCGATCTGATCCGGTTCGCCGGCGTCGGGAATCCAGGCGGCGAAAAAATAGTGCTGCAGCATCGCCACCCAGCCACCGCTCACATCGGCCTTGTGCAGCGGAGAATCGGCAAACTTGGCGAAGGCGAGTTTCTGGAACTTGTCCTGCGGGTTGTAGGTGGCGGCGCCGGCAAAGGCGTAGGCCTCCGGGTTGTACAGCGAAAACAGTCCGCTCTTGCCGACGACCGGCGGCACGCGCTGCAGTTGCCGGTATTCGTTGCCGGTCCACGCCGATGCAGTTGCGTTGCTGACTTCCTCGCGCGTATCGATCAGGTAACTGCCGCGTTTGAAAATGTATACTTTGCGCACGCTCACGCCGCTGGCGTCATGCCAGGTCAGCGGCACTTCGACCGAGTCGGCGCCGGGCGCGAGCTCGTAGGCGTTCTTTTCCGCGCTGAACAGGGCCTTATGGTCCGGCGCCGCCGACGCACCGCTGACCAGCCCGCTCTGTACGACGAAGTAGTGCTCGTTCGCGTCGTCGAGCAGGCGCACCGGCTTGCTGCGGTCGCTCGGGTCGATCGGGTAGGCGAGCAATTCGGCCTCGACCAGACTGCCGCCACGCGTATCGATCACAGCGTGCAGTACGTCGGTGTTGACCGCCACGCGTTGTGACGGCGTGTTCGCCGTTGCGGCTGCCGCGTCGGGCGTCGGTGCGGGCGCTGCGCCCGCGGATGGCGCCGCCGAACTCGCAGAAGGAACATCGGGGCTGGAAGTTGCCGCGTCGCCGCCGGCCGCTGCGGGCACCGTTGCCGCGCTCTGCGCCGCGACCGATGCCGCAGGCTTCGCCGCGTAGTCCTGCTGCCATGCCTGCCAGAGGAAGAACCCGCTCAGCAGGACGGCGAAGAACAGGAATGGGCGAGGACTGTTCATGGATTGAAATTCGTCGGGTTCTTCGCGCGAGTGGACAAGCCCGGCACCGTGATTCGTTGCGCGACTTGCGAGCGCGCGGCGACACACTAGGACCGGAGGAGGAATCAGGGATGGGGCGGTATTGTGCTGGTTGGCAGTTGCGCCTTCAATGCGGCCAGCCGGCTCCAGATCAAGTCGAGATCGCTGCGCAGGTCGGCTGCGCTTTGTGCGGCGGCTTCGGCGCGCGCGACCAGCAGCACGTCACAAAGCGGCAGTCGGCCGCGGCAGAGGCGAAAGCTTTCGCGCGCCGTACGGCGAATGCGGTTGCGTACGACGGCACGCTTCGATACACGCCGTGATACGGCCATGCCGAGCCGGGCCTCGCCGTTCTGCGTCAGCCGATACTGGGTGTGGAAATAGCGCGAAGAAACGCGCTTGCCCTCGCGCCGGAGGGCGACAAAGTCTGTCGGCTGGCGCAGGCGAGCGGCCGGCGGGTAGCGCAGCGACGTTGCCACACGCCGGACGACAGTCCGATCAGGGGATCAGGCGCTTGCGGCCCTTGGCGCGGCGCGCGTTCAACACGAGGCGACCGCCGCGCGTCTTCATGCGTGCGCGGAAGCCGTGGGTGCGGGCGTGCTTGAGATTGCCGGGTTGGAAAGTGCGCTTCATGGCGAAACCTAGAAAATTCGATGGCAAAAGAAGCGGGAAGGTAGTTGATTTGTGCTGGTTCTGTCAAGAAGATCGCCCTTGGCGCGCCGCTGTCCGACGCGTAGACTCCCAGACTCTTCGGTTGGAATAAATGGTGGGATCGCCTGACATGAGCGACCTGTGGCGCCGTTGTCTGCAACGCCTCGAGAGTGAGCTCAGCGTGGAGGACGTGCACACCTACCTCAAGCCCTTGCAGGCCAGTGAGGACGCCGAAGGTCTGCGCCTGTGGGCGCCGAACGGTTATACACTCGACGTCGTCAAGGTCGAGTTCCTGCCGCGTATCAGCAGCGTTCTCAATCATCTGCAGGGCGCCCCGGTCAAGGTTCGTCTCGAGGTCGGCGCGTTGGCCAATCGCAGGGCAGGCCGGACCGAGGCGGCGGCGGTCGAGTCGTTCGCGTTCGAGCACAATCTCGATCCGTCCTACACGTTCGAATCGTTCGTCGAGGGCAAGTCGAACCAGCTCGGCAAAGCCGCGGCATTGCAGGTCGCCAACAATCCGGGCCGCGCCTACAACCCGCTGCTGTTGTATGGCGGCACCGGCCTGGGCAAGACGCATCTGATGCAGGCGGCCGGCAACCACATGCGCGCGCAGAACCGGGGCATGAAGGTCATGTACCTGCGCTCCGAGCAATTCGTCAGCGCGATGATCGATTCGCTGCGCACCAAGAGCATGGACGACTTCAAGCGCAGGTTCCGCGCGGTCGACGCACTGCTGATCGACGACATCCAGTTCCTGGCCGGCAAGAACACGTCGCAGGAGGAATTTTTTCATACCTTCAACGCGCTGTTCGACGGCAAGCAGCAGATCGTGCTGACTTGCGATCGCTATCCGCGCGAGGTCGACAATCTCGAACCACGCCTGAAATCGCGACTCGGCTGGGGTTTGTCGGTGGCGATCGATCCGCCGGACTTCGAAACGCGCGCGGCCATCCTGCTCAACAAGGCGGCTAGCCGCGGCGTTGAAATTCCCGAGCAGGTTGCCCAGCTCATCGCCAGGAGAATGCGCTCCAACGTGCGCGATCTCGAAGGCGCCCTGAATACGCTGGTGGCGCGCGCGAATTTTCTCGGCCACGCGATCACCGCGGAGTTTGCCCAGGAAACCCTGCGCGATCTGCTGACCGTGCACAGTCAGGCAATCACGATTTCGAACATCCAGAAAACGGTGGCCGACTATTATCAGTTGCGCCTGTCGGATCTGCTGTCGATGAACCGCAGCCGCTCGCTGGCGCGGCCACGGCAGATGGCGATGGCATTGGCCAAGGAATTGACCGAACATAGCTTGCCGGAAATCGGCAAGGCATTCGGCGGGCGCGACCATACAACCGTGCTGCATGCATGCCGGACCGTGCGCGACCTGTGCTCAGCCGATGGAAAACTTCGCGCCGACTGGGACAAATTGCAGCATACGTTGACAGGGTAGAATCGCCTGTGGAGGGCTTGGGGATAACTCTGGCAGACTATGTTATCCACAGATCGCGCACAGGCGGGCTGAGCGAAGCGGGTGTAGCAAGTCCAGAGTAACTCATTGTTTTAATTTTGTTTTTTGTTCTTATCTACATAAGCACAGGGCCTACAGCAACAGCCTTTTGCTTATATATACAAAGCAAAAATCTGAAACCATCCGGACATACGGGGACGTGATCTCTATGCGATTCAGCATTCAACGCGAGGCACTGCTAAAGCCACTGCAACAAGTTGTTGGCGTAGTGGAGCGCAGACAAACGTTGCCGGTACTGGCAAATCTGCTGGTCGTCGCGGATGCCGAGCGGATCACGTTCACCGGAACTGATCTCGAAGTCGAGATGTCGGCAGCGACAGCTGCACAGGATCTCGAACCGGGCGAGATCACGATCCCGGCGCGAAAGCTGTTCGACATTTGCCGTGCATTGCCGGACGGTAGCAAGCTCGAATTCAAGCAGACCGGCGATCGCGTTTCGGTGAGTGCCGGGCGCAGCCGTTTTACGCTGGCGACCCTGCCGGCGAGTGAATTTCCGGTCATCGACAACATCGAGCTGAGCGAGCGCATTACGCTGCCGGAGGCTACCCTCAAGGACTTGATGGATCGTACGGCTTTTGCGATGGCGCATCAGGATGTGCGCTATTACCTCAATGGCCTGCTGCTGGATCTGCGCGAGCATAGCCTGCGTTGCGTGGCGACGGACGGGCATCGCCTTGCGCTGGTCGAGACGGCACACAACGCCGGTGTCGGGACTCCGCGCCAGATCATCATTCCGCGTAAGGGTGTGCTGGAGCTGCAGGGTTTGTTCGAGTCCGGCGACGGCTCGGTGGAGCTGGAGTTCGGGCGAAACCATCTGCGCATCCGCCGCAACGATGTCGTGTTCACGTCCAAGCTGATCGATGGGCGTTTCCCGGACTACGAGGCCGTCATTCCGATCGGCGCGGACAAGCAGGTTCGCCTCGTCCGCGACCAGGTGCGCAGTGCCCTGCAGCGCGCAGCGATTCTCTCGAACGAGAAATATCGCGGCGTCAAACTCGAGGTCAGTCCGAACAAGCTACGCATCGTCGCGCACAATCCCGAGCAGGAAGAGGCAGTCGAAGAGGTCGAGGCAAAAACCGGCGCCGCGGATATTGGCGTTGGTTTCAACGTGAACTATCTGCTCGATGCGTTGAATGCGCTGCAGGGTGAAGAAGTGCTGCTGTGCCTGCGTGATGCGAACTCGAGTTGCCTGCTGCGGGCGCCGGACAGCGAGCAGGCGCGGCATGTGATCATGCCGCTGCGCCTCTGACGCGGGTCGATACTCGCTTCAGTCTGCCAATTTGGCAGGCGGACACGCCAGAGTCGACGCTGCAGTGATTCTGTCCGAGCTTCGCCTGGAAAATCTTCGCAATATCAGCGAGTTGCTTATCAGGCCCCAGACCGGGGTCAACTTGCTCACCGGTGCCAACGGCGCCGGAAAAACCAGTATCCTGGAAGCTGTTTACGTGCTTTCGCATGCGAGTAGCTTTCGCACGCGGCGCGGAGAAATCCTAGTTCAGCGCAATCGCGAACGTCTCAGCATATTTGGTGAAGTCCGGCAGGCCTCGGGCGCGACGGCTCGACTTGGCTTGATCCAGGAGTCCGGGCGGTGGATCGCAAAAGTCGACGGCCGCACACCCCTGGGGCTGTCGGCGTTGTTGGAGCGTTGTGCCGTCGTTTGCTTCGAGCCCGGCTCGCATTCACTGATTTCGGGGGCAAGTGAAGAGCGCCGTCGGTTTCTCGATTGGGGGGTGTTCCACGTGGAACCGACATTCGTGGATATTGCCCGGCGCTACCGTCGGGCGCTGCGCCAGCGCAACGCGGCGCTCCGCGAAGGCAGTGGAGATGCCGAACTATCCGTGTGGGATGGAGAGCTGGCAGCCGCGGCCATACCTCTCAGCGCCGCCCGCGCCCGCTACATGGATCGGTTTGTCCCCATTCTCGGAGGCTTGCTCGCGCGTTATCTGCCCGAATTGGGCGACGCGGAAGTTCGCGATTCACCTGGCTGGAAGGCCGAGGCGGATCTGGTATCGGTCCTTGGTGAGGCTCGGGAGGCCGATCGGCAGCGCGGACATACGACCCGAGGGCCGCACCGGGCGGACTGGTCCGTGCGGTTCGAAAACGCGCCGCGACGGGAACAACTGTCGCGTGGGCAGGAAAAGCTGTGCGCGATCGCCTGCATGCTCGCACAGGCCGAGCTGTACCGGCTCGACCATGGTGAATGGCCGATCGTGATTCTCGACGACTTGCCCTCCGAACTGGATCACGAGCACCAGGATCAGGTGCTGCTGTCACTGCAGGGCGCGAGCCAGGTATTTCTGACCTCTACGGAAGTCCCAGCAACCCTGCAGCGAACCGGCACGGGTTTTCATCGGTTCCACGTGGAACAGGGGCGGGTCCAAGGCTTGCTATAATGGCTGATTCGCCTTGGCAGCCGGCCGATCTTGGCGCAACAGGCACTTTCGCAACCCGAATTCACGCAATGACCGACGACCAGCAGCAATCAGCCAACTCCTACGACGCCAGCCGCATCAAGGTCCTCAAGGGGCTCGAAGCGGTGCGCAAGCGCCCGGGCATGTACATCGGCGATACCGACGATGGTACTGGCCTGCACCACATGGTCTTCGAAGTCGTCGACAACTCGATCGACGAAGCGCTGGCCGGCTATTGCGACCATGTCACGGTGACGATCCACACGGATGGGGCT
>CAVTVN010000030.1:0-368975 GCA_963738115.1 uncultured Gammaproteobacteria bacterium
AAAATTACAAAGGCCGTATCGAGTACTCGATGCGGCCTTTTCTTTTTCCACCAGGGTCTGCCTTCCTTCGTTATATTTTTTCACTTCCTCCAGCCTCTTTGAAATTCGCGATGCATTTTTTCGCGCGCGTTTTGTCGTTTTGATTGCATTCGTGGAGAAGCACTCGAATCGCGAAGGAGATTCGCTCAAAGGAAATCTCGAATGAAAGAAGGAAGCATGGGAATTCTCCAGACGGCGACACCACTGATTTTGATTTGCACGCGCGATCGCGTGCGTGCGACGGCGTTCTATCGAGACGTGCTCGGTTTAGGATTCGTCAGCGAGGATAAGTTCGCTGTCGTCCTCGATGTCGGCGGAATCATGCTGCGAGTCTCACCGGTCGCGGATTTCGTGCCGCATGAGCACAGTATCCTGGGCTTTCGAGTGGAAGATGTCACCGCGACGGTGAAAGCCCTGCGAAAAAAAGGCGTCGCCTTCAATTTTTATCCTGGTTTCAAACAGGACGAACTCGGCATCTGGACCGTGCCGGACGGATCCGCGCACGTCGCTTGGTTCAAAGATCCCGACGGCAACGTACTGAGCATCACCGACGTGTGAAGCGGAACGACGGCAAATGCCAGCAGTTGAGCTTATGCGGTTGCGGCCGGATAGTTGAAAAACAGCTGGTTGCCGTCGAGATCATCGATCACCAGAAGCCGGTAGCCCCACGAACCTTCTTTAACGGAAACACCGCGATCCTCGAATTCGGCGCGTAATCCGTCAAGGGTGGCAACTTGCTCGTCCGGCTCGACGTTCAACGAAATGAATATCAACCCTTTGCCGGCCTTCTCCGGCCAATTGCTGGCCAGGATGATCGCGCAGCCTTCCCGTTCGACCTGCGCGACGCGCGCTGCACCGTCCTCGTCGTATCGCCATGGGCTCGTGAAGCCCAGCAGGTCAACGTAGAAACGGAGCGAGGCGTCGACATCCTTGACGTGCAGAACGGAACGTGCGAACCAATCGTTCACGAGCCATCACTCCTCGCGCGAGTATTGCACGCAACTGGTTCCTCGCGGGGATGATATTCAAACCGTCGTGAAACATCTACGCGTGGCGTGGTGTTATCTCCAAACCTGAAAAGCAAAAATGGCGCGCGACCGAGGCCGCGCGCCAGTCGCTCTTTTTTCTTCCTTCTACTCGAGTCGTCTAGAACTCCATGCGCAGCGAGAGTTGCAAGTTACGCTCGCCCTGTCCGGAGCTGCCGCTGCCCTTGGAGAGGACTTTTCCAAAGGTCGCAGTGTTCGTCGGGTTCAAACCGATGTTCGTGGTGCCGGTGCACCCGCTGTTGCCGCACCAGTTCGGATGGTTCCACACGTTGTAGGCTTCGGCGCGGAACTGAAAACGCAGATGCTCGTTCACCGGGAACGTTTTGAACAATCCCATGTTCCAGTTCTGGAAGCCCGGCTGGTAGATCAAATTGCGGACGCGCTGCGTGTTGAACGTACCAGGCGTCGGCGCCGTGAAGATTGGGCTCCCGTCCGGATTCGTCGTCGCAAACCACTGGCCGCTCGATCCGAATGTGCCGATGATTTTGGGATCGCCATTCACGACCCAGAATTGTCCGTTGCCGCCGCAACCCCAGTTGGCGTCTTGTCCAACTCCCGCATAGTCCACGTTGGGCGCGATAACGCTGCACGGCACGCCTGTCTGGAATTGTGTGATCCCGCTAAGCTGCCATCCACCGAGAAGTTTCCCCGCCAATCCGTGCTGCCCGCGGAAAAACGGCGCCTGGTAAAGGTAGTTGATCGTGACAGAGTGTCGCGAATCGAATTCCGACGGCCCCCACAGCATGCTTGTGTCGTACGTGTCGGGCACGACGTCCCGCTGGTTCGATCCATTGTCCATGCTCTTTGAGAGCGTGTACGACACTCCGAACTGGAACGACGTGCTGAAGCGGCGATTCCACGAGACTTGCAGCGAGTTGTACATGGAGCTGGCCACGTTGTCGGTTTCGCGAATCGACCCGTACCCCTTGAAGGGACGCAACGCATTGATGTTGATGCCCGGATTTGCCGCGACTACCGCCGTGGTTGGCTGGTTGATGTCCGCTTCGCGTTGCAGATGCAGGCCGCGGCGTCCGACGTAGCCGACCGTCAGTTGCGAGTTCCAGAAGATCTCGCGCTCGACGGTCGTATTCCATGTCCACGCTTCGGGATTTTTGAAATTCTTACTCTGCGTGGTCACCACCAACGGAACGGAAGCAGTGCCGGTGCCGCCGGGGTTGTCCACATTCCCAAACGAAACGCTGGCGTTTGGCTGGAACGGCGGATTACCGCCGAGGAATACGGAATCGCTGACGCCGAGTCGTGTGTAGAAGCTTCCGCCACCCGCTCTCAATACGGTTTTCTTGTTGAGCTGATACGCGATACCGACGCGCGGCTGAATATCTCCCCACTGAATGTCGGAATAGTGATTCGGAAGACCCTGGAACAAACCGTGGTAGAGCCCGGAGTCCGCTACTGGCACACGGCCATTAGCCGACGATGGGAATGAACTACCAGGGATCACCATGCCGTTATAAAGCTGCGCGATCGAAGGGGTTCCCTGAATCAGGCCGGTTGTTGGGCTGATCGTGACGGCGTTGGCCGGATTATACAAAGCGGGATCGAACACGATCATGTTTGCCCACACGGCGTGATAAGGAACGATAACGGTGTAGCGCGCGCCGTACGTGAGCGTGAAGTTTGGCTTCACCTTCCACGAGTCTTGTGCGAACCCTTCCCACATCGTGCCCCGGAATAGCGTGTAAGCTCGCTGGCCGATTTCTGAATAGGAATCGAATAAGCCCAGCGCGGCGTTGGCAACTGCAGCTCCGGAGGACGCGGCTGCGAAGCCCGGACGAGTAAAATTTCCTCCATTGTCGCTGAAGAGAAACTGACCGTTCTGATTGTTCGTGCAGGTCGGGCAGGCCTGCACGTTGATTTCGTCGTTGTCGTTCTCGCCCGAATACTCCCACAATCCGCCGAACTTGAAAGTGTGGTTGCCTTTCACCCAGGAAAAGCTGTCCGACAGATCGAAAATCGGTCCTGCCGAGTGCGACGGATAAGGCCCGCCGTTCAGCCCCGAGAAAGCGGACATATTGACCGTCGGGATGCGCGTAGGAATTTCTTTGCCGTTCGGGAAGATGTAGGGGTAGTTCAAACCTACGGTTGTGCGATCGAGAAAATTCGCCTGGTCAACCGGGATGTGAACGTTGTCCTGGCTGAAAGTGAAGAGCACTTCGTTCACCTTCGTAGGGCTGATGGTCCAGACATAGTCGAGGGAGTTGGTTTGATTGGGGCGATCGAAGAATTTCGGAGTTTCGTTGGTGCCGCCGTCCAGCGGCTGATATTCAAAGAATGTGAAATAAACGCGGCGGAATCGGATGTGCTGCGTGTCGGTGAGATTCAAATCGATCGCGACCGTGTCTTTGCGTTGATTCTGCGGATGCGATGCCGAGAAAAACCAGTTCTGGTTGCCGTTCAGCGGCGTCGTCAAGTTCGGCATCGGGTAGGCATTCAAGATGCCCAGCCCGTTGGGGCTCAGCGAACTCGTCGGAATGATATTTCCAGGGAACGGCAAGCCGGTCTTGGGGTCAACCAGTTGCACTACCTTGTGATAGAAAATGTTGTTGGGATCGAGTAGCTCGCTGAAGTTCCCCGTCCGCATTTCCGCCGTTGGCACTGTCAGGGCGCTCGTGTCGGTGAAAATGTAGCGTACCCATTCTTCGCCCCAGTAAAAAAAGGCTTTTGTCTTGTTCGTATTGAAATGACCTGGAATATAAATTGGCCCGCTGATGTTGTACCCAAACTGATTGTAGTGAATCGGCGCGGTGATCTTTGTCGTCGCCGGGACGGCATTCCGCTGCCACGGATTTGCGTCGAATACCGTGTTGCGCACGTACTCGTAAGCGGCTCCGTGAAACTGTTGGCCTCCGCTCTTTGACGTAATGCGAATTTGTCCGCCCGACGACCGGCCATATTCCGGCGCGTAATCCGCAGTTAGAATCTGGATTTCCTGAGTGGAGTCGACATCCGCTGCGCCGATGCTTGTGCCGTTCGATCGCGTGCGAACTGCGGGCGCGCCGTCGAACGTGATCAAGCTTTCCGGCGTCCGCGCGCCGTTGATGTTCGAGGGTCCCTGCGAAAAGTTGAAACTCAAATTCGCCAGCGTGCCGCCGTGGGTGCCAGGCACGAGATTCGCCATGAAAATGGGGTTGCGTCCGTTCAGTTCCAGCGAATCGATCTGCTGGCGCGTCACGAGCTGCTGCACCGACGCAGACTCTGTCTGCAACGTAACCGCGGATGCCAATACCTCCACCGTCTGATTTGTTGCACCGACTACGAGATTCGCGTCGATCGCCATATGTGCAGCGGGGTCGATCTTGTTGGCTCTCGACTCGAATTTCTGAAATCCTTCCGACTCGGCGCTCATGGTGTAGAGGCCGGGCGGCACGTTCGTAAATACGTAGTAGCCAGACTCATTTGTTGTCGCCGTACGCAGAGTTCCGCTGGGCCCGGTAATAGTGATTTTGGCTCCTGCGACGGCGGCGCCCGACGGATCGCGAACGAATCCGGAAATGGTTGCAAGATCAGACTGCGCGAGTGACAAGCCTGCAGCTACAAGGAGAATGCACACAACCACTGCGATTCGGTAGAACCGAGCTTTCATGGGGACCCCCATCCGCCACGCGGACTCCGCGATTCGACTTGGAAGAGATGAGATAGACGAAGAGACCAGGAAACGAAAAACGGCAGGGCACACCGTCGTTCTTTTCGCGAAGGTGATTCGCGAAGACCTGGCTCACCTCGAATGTGTGGGCTTTTAGCACAACTGTGGAGGTCAGCCGCAATCAGGTAGTTGCTGTATGCATCACGTACCTCATACTACTTTTGTACTAGTCATCCCGCCAGGCTCGCTTCGGGACGAATCTATCTGTGCCTTAGTTTGGAAAGCGGAACGTGCTATCGACCTCCATGAAAATTCTTTTGAGCGATGTCTGAATAGCGCGGAGTGGAACGTCATCGTAGTGAAAGCGAAATTGCAATTAGAGCGATAACGGCAACTTATTGAGAGGAAAGCAGATGAAATACGTATTGCTGGATTATGTGGGCGAGAGCGGCTGGCCGCAAGTTGACGCGCGAAGAGCAAAAGCATTGGCTTGGCGCTTACAAGGCCTACATGGAGGCCATGACGCGCGCCGGCGTTTTGAAGAATAGTGTCGGATTGCAGCCGACTTCGACGGCGACGACCATGCGCGTCGTGAACGATAAGCCGAAAGTGCTCGATGGCCCCTATACCGATTCCAAGGAGCAGCTTGGCGGATTTCATTTGATCGAAGTTGAGAATCTGGACGAGGCACTCGCTTGGGCTGCGCGTTCGCCCACCTCTTTGCACGGTGTCGTCGAGGTGCGGCCCATTTTTGAAGGCACCTGGCTTACGCGCGATATCAACGATTTCATCAAGCCGGAGTAGGTCCGCTGCCTGCGGTCGTGTCACCAAATCTTAAACAATTATGAGAACCAAAAAATTATCAGACGCAAGGAGATGAGATGCGAAAGATGATTGTATTCAACAATGTGACGCTCGATGGCTATTACACCTCACTCGATGGAGACATGAGCTGGGCGCACAAGTTCGATCCGGAATGGATGGAGTTCACGAACTAGAACGCGAAAGGCGGCGCCGTGCTTGCGTTCGGGCGAAAAACGTACGACATGATGGCGGGCTACTGGCCGACGCCGATGGCGATGAAGAATATGCCGGCTGTAGCCGAAGCGATGAACAAGCAGCCGAAGCTGGTTTTCTCGCGCACGATGAACGAAGCGAAGTGGAACAATACGAGATTGGTCAAAGGAGATCTCGTGACCGAAGCGCGCAAGATCAAGCGCGAGCCTGGCGACGACATTGTCATCATGGGCAGCGGGAATTTGATTTCGCAGCTGGCGCATGCAAATCTGATCGATGAATACCAAATTGCGTTGACGCCGATCGTGATCGGCAAGGGAAAATCAATGTTCGAGGCCGTCGATAAGACAAACTTGAAATTGACCAAGACTCGCGCTTTTGGCAACGGCACGGTGATGCTGTGGTATCAGCCGGCTTAACGATTTGCAGTACATCCGGCGTGGGGCGATCTGCGGCGTTAGAAATATCTGTGTGATGGAACCGAATGAACTGCGGCAGAACAATTTGGAGAGGGACGGATTCGCGGCCGAATGGCGACGTGGCCGATGCGCAGCGCACAGCCGAGATGGTGGCGCGGCGCAGCTACGGGAAACTTGTTGCGTTTCTCGCGGCGCGCACCCGCGACGTCGCTGCGGCTGAGGATGCGCTCGCAGATGCATTCGCCACGGCGCTCGAGGACTGGGCTCGCAATGGATGTCCCGAAAATCCGGAAGCATGGTTGCTGACCGTGGCGCGCACGAAAAACGATCGATAACATCCGCCGGCGCGAGACGCGGGATTCTGCTGAGCCGGAGTTGAAACGAATCGCGGATGGGCTCGAAGCGGCTGCGGGAGAGACTGTCGGGATTCCGGATCGACGGCTCGGGCTGATGTTTGCGTGCGCGCATCCGGCGATCGAGGCGAGCGTGCGTTCACCGTTGATTTTGCAGGTCGTGCTCGGACTCGATGCGAAACGAATTGCGTCGGCGTTTCTGGTTTCTCCGGCGGCGATGGGGCAACGACTCGTGCGCGCTAAAGAAAAAATTCGGCAAGCGGGGATTCCGTTTCGGATTCCGGAGAAGGATGAATTGCCTGCGCGGCTCGATACCGTCCTCGATGCGATTTACGCGGCGTTCGCGGAGGCTTGGAGCGATCCGGCTGGAAACGACGTCGCGCGACGCGATCTCAGCGAAGAGGCGATTTATCTCGGGCGCGTCGTCGTCGAGTTGTTGCCGGATGAGCCGGAGACGCTGGGGCTGCTGGCGTTGATGCTGCACGCCGAGGCTCGACGGAAAGCGCGGCGCAATGGCGACGGCGAATATGTGCCGCTGGCCGAGCAGGATACTTCCGCTTGGGATTTCGACACGATCGCTGAAGCGGAAGAGTTGTTGCTGCGTGCGAGCAAGCATGGCGTTCCTGGCCGATACCAACTCGAAGCGGCGCTGCAATCGGCGCATGTGCATCGAATCCGTACTGGAGTCTCGAACTGGTGCGAGATCGTAAAACTTTACGACGTGCTTTTTGCGCTGACTGGATCGCCGGTCGTTGCGGTCAATCGAGTGCTTGCTGTCGCGGAGACCGAAGGGCCGCAGGTCGCGTTGGCGGAGTTGGACAAAATCGCGGTGGATCCGCGGCTTGCGGAGTATCAGCCGTATTGGGCCGTCCGCGCGGAATTGCTGGCGAAGATGAAAAAGGGGATCGAAGCTCGCGAAGCCTATCAGATTGCGATTGGCCTTGAGCGCGATCCGGCGGTGCGCCGATTCTTGCAGAGGCGGCAAGACGCGTTGGGGACTTCCAGCTGAAAACCCTCAAGCTAAGACGCCAGGATGGAGCGGGCTTACCCTCCCCCGGGGGTTATTTCGCAAGAATTTCATTCTAAAGGGGTTACATCTGCTACTGTGGCAAGAATTTGATTCTAAAGGAGTTATTCGCCCCATGGCAGGGGGAATAAGAAAGCGGCAGATGATCTGCCGCAAGGCGTAGTTGTTACAGGTGATATGTTACGCCGAAGGTATCCCTCCGTCAAATTGTTTCTGAGAATTCGAACGTTTATCGCGTTCCATTTCGGGAATTTGTCGTCTGGTGCTGGGTTTGCGTGGCGTCTAAACCCCGCGACCTGCGAAACGATCGCGGCTACAGGGTGTTGCGGATTACACGGTGCGGACATGGGGCGCAACGTGCCGCGTCCCTCCATGTTCCAGCGGGGGCACAGCGTTCGGCGAATGCCACCAACGTTGCGGCTTCCGCGGGACGCGCGATGCGGTGGTCTAGGCCGCATCGCGTGTTCGCGAAAGGTTGGGGGTTAAAAAATGATCTTCAACGCGAGTTGAAGGTTGAAGGCTTCGCCGGGGCCTATCCCGGGAGCGCCGTTGTAATCGCCGATGGTGTCGGCGGTGATGCCGAGGCCGCTGCCGTTGGTGCCGCTTGGCGGAGCAAGGTTGATGCGGTTGAAGAGATTGAAGAACTCCATGCGGAATTGCGTACCGATCCGCTCGGTGATCTTCGTGTTCTTCACCACGCTGAAGTCGACCGAGGCGTAGCCCGGTCCGTAAAACGCGTTGCGGCCGCTATTGCCGAATGTGCCCGCCGCTGGATCAGCAAATGCGGCGGGGTTGATCCAGGTGACGCCGCTCTTGCTGAATTTATGCGAGACACCGGCATACGGATCGCCGATGAGGTTGGCGCGCTGCTCGCCTTCTTCGGTGCCGCTGGTGTCGTTGGAGGAGAAGACGGTGAATGGCTGGCCGGTGTGGAGAGACACCAAGCTGCTGAGTTCCCATCCATTGAGCAACAGGCGCATGCGATTGGCATTGGGCAGGTCATAGTTCAACGTCGCCGTGAAGTTGTGGCGCGTATCGAAGTCCATGCTGCCGTAGTCGCCCTTCAGGTTGAAGCTGTCCTGAGGAAGCGTGCCGCGATATGCGGTCATGTCGTCGAGGCCGTGCGCATAGGTGTAGGTGAACTGGCTGGTGAAGCGATGCCAGTCGCGAACCTTGAGTACGGTCTGGAGCGAATTGTAGTTGGAGTTCCCGTTGGTTTCGATCTGGTTGATGATGCCGAAGTTGGGGAACGTCGAGAAGTAGGGCCGCGCGGCTTGTGTCGCAGCCTCGTCCGCGTAGATGCCTGGAGGCGGCTGGTTGATGTCGGCGGTCGTCATCAAGCGATGAGCGGCGCTGCCGACGTAGCCGACCTGCCAGAGCAGGGAACGACCGAGCGACTTCTCAATCTGGAGTGTCCAGTTGTAGTTGTATGGTGTGCGGAAGTCCTGGCTGACGGAGAAAATGTTGAAGACCTGGCTGCAACCGTTGCCGGTGGGGCAGGTAGTCGCGGACGGAATGAATAGCGGCACACCCGAAGCGATCGTGAAACCATTGTTCGAAATCGTCTGCACCGGAGTCGGACCCGCCGGGTTGCCTTCGAGGCCGTTCGGCGCGCCGTTGTTCGGGCGGTTATCGAGGAACGGATTCAGGTTCGGCGTATCGAAGTAGGTGCCGAAGCTGCCGCGTACGACGAAGTCGCCCTTCTGGCCGACCTTGTAAGCGAAGCCAACGCGCGGCGAGAAGTTATGAAAGTCCTTCGGGTAGACGCTGTCGATGCCGGCGCCCTGGAAGACGAGTCCGCCCTTGCTCGGATCAAAAACCGAGAGGTCTTTCTTGTCGTTGCCGAGCGGGCCTTCGTAATCCCAACGCAGACCATAGTTGACGCTGAGTTTCTGGCTGACTTGCCACGCATCTTGCGCGAAGAGCGCGAACGTTTTCACGTAGACGGTGCGAACCGGGTCGCCGATGGCGACGCTGGAGCGGCTCACGTCGCCCGCGAGGAAGTCGGCGAGCGCGAGGACGTTACTCGATGCCGTTGTGTCGCCCGCCCATGGACCTTGCGAGCCGTCGAACAAAATGGTGGCGAGTGCGTGGCGGTGATAGAACTCTTCCAGCTGCGCACGGCGATATTCGCCACCGAAACGGAACTGATGCTTACCGGTGGTGTAGGAAACGACGTCGGTCAGGTGGCCCGTGATGTCTTCGCGGCCTTCCGGAGGCGTCAGGCCGATTTCGTCGAAGCCGGTGATCTGGATGTTCGGAGCGCCGGCAAGATTGAAGCCGTTGTAGAGATTCAAGCCGGCGGCGGGCAGGTCGAAGTTGGTGTTGAAGTCGCTGAAGGTCTGATGGAAGTAGTTCACGCCGGCGAGGACCTGGTTGGAAAGTTTCGGCGACCACAACGAGTTCCACGAAGCGGCGTAGTTGGATACGTGAATCGGGGCGACCTCGTAGTAATACTTCAGCTCGGAGGCGGCTTCGGACAGCGCGGTGCCGCCGACGGGCGCAACCTGGTTGCCTTGGCCGGCGAAGTAGTGGAATGAAACGCTGTTCTTGTCGTTGATCTTGTAATCGATCTTGCCGAGGCCGTTGTAGCTGTAGCCGTACTCGGGATCGGGGCTGGAGTAGTTATCGGGAGTCGCAGGGCCCGTCAGCGCGTACGACGGCCAGAGCGTGCCGAGGAGGTTCGTCGACACCGTATTGGGGGTGATGCCAAACTTAGCCATCTCAGCGATCGCCGCCGTCTGATAGTCAGCAGAAGGCTCGGTGCCGAGTCCAGGGAGACCGATCGTGAAACGCTGCTTTTCGAACGACAGGAAGAAGAAGAGGCGATCTTTCAGGATCGGGCCGCCGACGGAAAACCCGTACTGTTGGTTGCGATTTTCCTTTTTGGAATCGACGAACGGCGATGCGGCAGCGAACGCTTCGTTGCGGATGTAGAAGTACGCCGAACCGTGGAAGTCGTTGCCACCGGATTTCAGCGCGAGGTCGACGGTGCCGCCGGGATTGCGGCCCGATTCCGGAGCGGCTTGCGTCTGTACCGAAAACTGATCGATCGAATCGATCGGAAGCACGATTCCGGCAATGTCGGAAACGCCACCCTGATTGACGGCCGGAATGTTGTGCCAGAGGTCGTTGTTGTCCACGCCATCGATTTGCCAGTTGATCTGGTTGGCGCGCGTGCCATTGAGCGAGCCGAAGCCTCCGGCCGAGTAGCCGGCGAATCCCGGCGCCACGCTGATGAGCTGCGTGAAGTCGCGTCCGTTGAGCGGCATGGATTGCAGATCGGCGCCGCCGACCAGCGTCGTTTGCGTTTCCGACGTTGTGTCGAGCGAGAGCGCTGCGGCGGAGACCTCAACCGAAGTCGCCGCTTGTGAAATTTTCAACGAGACAGGCAGCGTGTACATCGCGCCTTGCTCGACCAGAATATTTTCGATGGTCGTGACAGGAAAGCCCGCGGCCGTGACCGTCACGGAGTACGCACCCACAGGTAGATCCTGAAACACGAATTGGCCGTCGCTGGTCGATACGGTGGCGTGATCGATTCCAGTTGCTTTGTTTGTGGCTTTTACCGCGGCGCCCGGCACAACCGCTCCCGAAGGATCGGTTACGGAGCCGTTGATCGCGCCGCGATACGTCTGCGCCGCCGCCGGTAAGACGGCAGAAAATAGAAATAACACCACTGCGAAGAATTTTTTCATCTCCCCGTTCTCCCACTATCGAGTTTTTACAGATGAGCCGACCGATGCTGCCCCTGGCAGCAGGTGTTGAAGTGAATAGAGGTGTGCCGGCGTTATCGCCGGAAGGCAATCTGAATTTCGGAACTTGTTAGAAACCGAAGCTCGAGGATTTGCTACAACACACGCCCATATTCGCCCCTGGGTGATCCGGCCTCAACGAAGAGGTGGATGGAATGAATCGGCGACGTTGCCGAGGTTTGGCGAATGCTGCGCTTATCGCACAGGCAAGTCAAAGTTAAACAACGCATCGCCTGAATTTAGAAATTCAATTCGAAGTGCAAGAAGGAATCGAATAGATCGCGGGGGTGAGGTTCTTACGGTTGCGAAGAGGAAGGCTGCGTTGAATCGAGTTTCGCTTCTGACGGAGGCGCCGAGATTTTCTGATTTTCGTCGACAGAGAAGAGTCGGTAATCGTCGAAATGATGCCGCCGGTGGATTCGACGCCCATTGAAGTCGAAGAACAGCTCGGCATTTTGCGGCAACCACAATTCTTCATGTTTCTTCTGGAATGCGACGGGTTCGTAGTCGATCGAAATATGTTCGGCGGCCAGGCGAATCGCGGGAAGGGGATTCACGAGATCGGTTTCGATGCTAACGACCTGGAAAGTGTCGGTGGCGATCCATGCGCGCCCACGGAGCCCGACCGAGTACACATTTTTGCCCACGCTGTATTCGCGCATGCGCGAAGGCTTGTCTTTGCGCTGGCGGAAATGCACCTGCCAGACCTTGCGGTCGTGCCAGTGGGTGAGGCCTTCGCAAGTCATTTCGTATTCGTCGCGATAGACAGGATGAAAAATCATGCACCATCGAGCCGAGGCCGAGCGACGCGAGGCGTTCGGGAAACACGTCGAGCCCCATCGTGCCGTCGCGATATTCCTCGACGCGATACATCCCCGGCTTCACTTCCGTCAATGACTCGACGTAGCTGAAGTGCCGCGACTCGTGCTTGGCGGTCAGGCCGAAGCGATCGATGACTTCGTGGTCGAGCGTTTCGGTCGCGCTGATGCGATTGACGCCGTCGATGAAAGCTCGCGACGCGCTTCGCGGTCTCGTCGCTGATTTGCTGCATCGGGCAAGCGATGCGACCGGCTCGACAGGAGGCATGCTTTCGTCGACATCGGGTGGCATCCACTTCGACGGCGGCAGAAGATCGGCGCGCGCGAAGTCGGCATGGTCGTTTCCAACCGCGACCTCTTCTGGCGAAGGCGGCAGCGCGTCTCCGCCGTATGTGCTGTGATCCGCGGGGCCACCCGCCGCTGCGCCCGTCGATGCGTTTACTCGTTGTGTTCCAGCGCCGCCAGCGGGACGGTTCATGGCGTCCATCAGCTGATGAGCTTCTTTCAGATCTGCCGGATCGATACTCTGCGCGATAAATTTGCTCAACGCCTGTTCGGCTTCCGGGCGTTGATTCTCACAAACATAAGACTTCGCCAGGATGAACTGCGCCGCCGACGCGCGATCTTTTCCAATCTCGACCGCACGCTTCTCGTGCTTTGCCGCCTCGGCGCATTCCTTGTGAATGAGATAAGCCTGGCCCAAGCTGCGCTTCATAGCGCCAGGAATCGGGCGAGCCTGCACCGCGCGTTTGAAATACGTGATCGCTTGATCGACTTGTCCGTTGTTGGACTTCGAGCGATCCCAGCGCCGACAACGAGAACGTGTGCAGCGGATAAATCTGAATCGCTTTCTTCCAATACTCTTCGGCGTGCGCGTAATCTTTTTGCTGCACGTAATACATGCCGAGCATGTAGTTCACGTCGGGATTCGACGGCGCGCTGTGCACCGCTTTGTCGAGATGCTTTTTCGCCTCGTCGAGCTTTGTCGGCGCGCAGCAACTTCCATCGCCTTGTTGAGTTCTTTCTGCGCCCCCGGCGCGAGCACCGGCGGTCCTGAGCGAGCCAGCGACAGGTCGGTGCCGGGCAGCGGTTTCAAGATGATGGTGATGAATTGCTGGTCGCCGCTGCGTCAGAATCTCAACCTTTTCGGTGGTCGGTGTCGAAACCCGGCGCGATCACTTCGACGTTGTACGTCGCCCATCGGCAAATCCTGAAAATTGGCTTGACCTTGGCCGACGGTCGTCTGCGTGCCGATCTGCCCGCCGTTAAATGTCCTGAGGTTGACGATAGCGTTGTCGAAGGGAGATTTGTCGGGTAGCTGAACGCGAACCGTGACGCCGCCGCGAGGTCGACTGCGCCTGTGGTCTGCTGTTGCTGGATCGCCCGCCGCCTGGCCGAAGGCCGCGGGCAGAGATCAAAACGTTAAGAATGCAGGAGGAAAAAAGCGAACGTCACGCTCTGACGCAGGGCGGAAATGGCTCTGCAGGGAACTCGTCGATGGACGGAGGGATACGCTTCAAAGCCGCTTGCGCGCACCGCTGGTGATCTGGGAGCAGACCTGTGAGCGAACACGAACTTGGTGTCTATCCTATGTTGATAATTGTACGCCTTTCCATCAGACGGCGGCCGCCTTATTTTGTCTCTTTTCTGTCGTCCATGTATCGACCGCTGGCCAGAATATCCCGATTCGGGCAGTAATTCCCAGGAAAAGTACTATTGACCCGGTACGATCGTCGCAGTACTTTGGGATTTCCTATCCCGGCCTTTTTCCTGCGAATTTCGCGACCACGAGGTCACCATGGCCACCTTTACACATACAAACCCGACATCGATGGCGATGCAGGAGCGTTGGGCTCGACTGCGCAGTCACAAGCGCGTTATTTCGAAAGTGAAATTGCTCGTCGAATGGGACGAGGAGTCAGCGCAGCAGCGCGCGAATGCGGTTACCGTCGATGTGAGCCATTCCGGCTGCATGGCGGTGGTCGGCGCGCCGTTTCCGTTGCATCGGCGAGTGCGGCTGATTCATCCCGAAAGCGGCCGCAAAGCTGAGGCCGAAGTCGTTTGGCGCGATCACGAGGCTTGGGATGTTGGGCTCGAGCTGGTTAAGCCGGACGCTTCGTTTTGGGGAGTGAAGTTTTAGAAATTTTTCATTGAGGATTGTTGAGGGCACGTGGGGCGCGCTTTTCAGCGCGCCCTTCGTTTTGTGTGGTTTGCGTCTCGCGGCGGCGTCACCGCGTCACCAGAGCGGCTCACGGATTCGTGGCTTGAAACGACAGGCTGTTCTCTCGCAACGCTTCCCATTTTTTCGCCCACGCTTCGTGCTTCGGGCTCTCGGCGTAGTCCGCGGCGGCTTCAGCGACTCGTGAATTCGATCGCGAACACGCCGTCGAAATCGCGGATCTGGTTGCGCCCGGTCTTCAGCCAGATATTTTTCACGCCGGGAATCTGAGCGGCGAGCGTCTTGATTCCTTTGAGCGCCTGCTCTTTGTCGTCCTCTGATGCGAAGGCTTTCCATTTGTAAACGACCATGTGAACCACCGTCTTCGGCTGTCCGAAGCGGTTTTGTGCTTCGACGCTGCGTTCGTGCCAGGTTCCGGCGCCGATTCCCGCCGCGAACAGCACCGCGCCTGCCGCTACCCGAACGATCCAACGCTTCGCCGTCAATCATTCCATCCTCCATCGCATCACGCATCGCGTAAGCGAAAAATTCGCGCAAGTCTCTTTTGCTCGCAGCCACGTTTGACGCGCCCGCCACCGCAACGTTACGCTCGACATCTCTCGACATTTCTGCCCAAAATGAATCCTGCCGACACCAGACAACTCCCGGATCAACGCACCCGCCTGCTGCCCGTTCCCGCCGTTGCCGATGATTTGGATCGGCTACCTGCTCGGCGTCGCGACCATTATCGCTGAATTTGTCGCGGTCAGCCTGCATCCTGAGCTTGCCAAGGAAGGCGGCATTCCGCCGCTTTATCTTTTTCTCGTCAGCTTTGTCGGCGGCGTGTATTGGTTCGTCTGCATCTATCGCTACCACGTGATTCTCGCGATGGTGCCCGGATGGAAGCATCCGATTTCGCCTGCGCGCGCTGTCGGATTTCACTTCATTCCGTTTTACAACTTGTACTGGGTCTTCAAGTGGCCCAAGGAAATCGCTCGGCTTCGTGAATTTTCGCGTCCGCATCAAAATGATGCGGCCGACGCCGGTCGGCGTCGCTGTGCTGGGCGCGCTTATTTTGCGAGTTTTCGATCCTGGGTTTGGGTTGATCTTGCTGTTTTTTCCGCTGTCCTATATTTCGGAATGTATGCGCCGCGCGCTTGCCGCACCAACGTTTCCGCCACTCGACAGTGCCGATTGAGGATACCGAGTGCAGACCGCTGAATAACTTGGGCGTGAGATACCGGAGCCCAAGGGGCGCCTGGTTTTCGCGTAGTTCCCGATGAAAATCGCTTCCGCGTTCTTATTCTCATGCTTTGTCGTCATCTAACGCTCCGCTCAGGCGCGGTCTCGAACCGGCACCACCCAATCCGCTGGCGCGCGAAATCTTTCAGCAGCTCATCGAAATCAACACGACCGACTCCGTCGGCAACGTAACCACCGCCGCCGAAGCGATGGCCACGCGCCTGCGCGATGCCGGCTTCACTGGCAATGACGTCATCGTCGCCGGCCCCAACGACCGCAAGAAAAATCTCGTCGCGCGCATCCACGGCACCGGTCAGCGCAAACCGATCCTCTTCATCGGCCATCTCGACGTCGTCGAAGCGCGCCGCGAAGACTGGACCACCGATCCTTTCCAATTCATTGAGAAAGACGGCTACTTCTACGGGCGCGGCACCGACGACATGAAGGAAGGCGACGCGATCCTCGTCACCAACTTCATTCGCATGAAGAAAGAAAACTACAAGCCCGATCGCGACCTGATCCTCGCGCTGACCGCCGACGAAGAAGGCGGCAATTTCAACGGCGTCGATTGGCTTGTGAAAAATCACCGCGATTGGATCGACGCCGAATACTGCATCAATCTCGACGGCGGCGAATTCGAGACGAAACGGCAACCAGCGGATTCTGACCGCGATTCAGGCCAGCGAAAAGGTTTACGCCGACTTCCAACTCGAATCGCTCAATCCCGGTGGTCACAGCTCGCTGCCGTCGCCAGACAACGCGATCTATCATCTCGCCAATGCGCTGGCGAAAATTCAGGCGTTCACATTTCCCGTCGAGATCAACGAAATCACGCGCAATTATTTTCTGAAGACTGCGGAGCTGACGAAAGGTTCGGGCGCGGCCGACTTGCGCGCCGCTGCGAAAGAGCCGCCCGACAAAGCGGCCGTCGCGCGTCTTTCGCAAACGCCGTACTACAACGCGTTGCTGCGGACGACCTGCGTCGCGACAATGCTCACCGGCGGCCACGCGCCCAACGCGCTCCCGCAGATGGCGCGCGCCAACGTCAATTGCCGCATTTTTCCTGGTGAAGATCCCGCCGACGTTCGCAAGACGCTGGAGCGCGTCGTCGCCGATCCGAAGGTCGCCGTCTCCGAGTGGCAGTCGAAGGCCGCGGACGGTTCGATCGTGCGCCAAGTCACCGTGCCGCCGTCGCCGCTCCTGCCCGAAGTCACCCAGGCGATGGACAAGACCGTTCGTCGCTGTACGGAAACATTCCGGTGATGGCCACGATGTCCACCGGCGCCACCGACGGCCGCATCACGCGCATCGCCGGCATTCCCACCTACGGCATCTCCTGCATGTTTTTCCAGATGAACGACAACCGCGCCCACGGCAAAGACGAACGCGTCGGCGTCCAGGATTTCTACGACGGCATCACCTTCAACTACAACCTGATCCGCGCCCTCTCCTCATCCAACTAAAAGATAAAAGCTTGTGAAGGGAAGACTCGTCCCGACCTATTCCGCCGTCCGCATATACTCCAGCGTCGCCAACGGCTTCCACGAATCCCCACTCTTTTCTTCCAGCATCCATTGATACTTGTCGTTCGATTTTTCAGCAGCTCGACCTGCATATCCGCCGGCTTGCCATCGAAATCCGTGGCGCGGAATGAAAATTTCGTCGTCTCTCCGCGATCGCGATCGGCCCCTGAATGATCTCGTTCGCATAGTCCATGTACCACATCGCGAGTTGCGACTTCGCCGGCTCCCAGAAAAAATTCCCGTCGTAGGTCTTCGCCGTACCTTTATCCGAAACGAAATGCGTGGTGAACCGGATGAACGCGTTGTTGTCCGACCAAACATAGCGCGTCTCGATCGCTTCATCCCGTCGCCCATCTTGCTCGCGTCCGCCGTCCAGACGCCGCCGACGAGCCACGACAAATCCGAAATCGGCTTGGCCTTGGCATCCACCGCCAAGCACGGCCCGTTCGCCGCTGCACGTTCAACGCTCCACGCGCGACGCCCTCGCGCGTTATTCATCATCGCGATGCCAACCAACCCAACACAAAACACCGCCAACACAATCGCTCGCTTCATCGCCTCACCCCGTCTTGAATTTTTCCGCCTCAAATCAATCTCACTTCGAATCCTGACGACTCCTGCCCCTTGGCCCCACCGCTGTCCCCACTTCGCGCCATCATCAACCGAAAGTATTCCCGCAGGTGCTCCACCGACGCATCGAACGGCGCCACATCCCGATGTGCCCGCGCCTGCATGACTCCGCCCTCCATCACCGTCAGCACAAACTTCGAAAGCGTCGCGAAGTTCGTCCCCTCCGGAAACCGCTCCCGCGCATCCTCAAGACACTTCTCGATCGCCGCCGTCCACCCGTCAAAGTTGTCCGCCAGCCGCTTGTGCACGCGAAACTGCTCTTCGGGAATCTCAGCGCCAGTCGCCCATCGGGCATCCGTACGTGCATCCCGTCTTCAGTAGGTTCTGCCGGTAGAACTCCAGGATCCCGAATACGCGTTCGACCGGATCGGCAATCGCCCCCAACACCGGCTGCACCACCACCGGCTCCAGCGACTGGATATACAGCTCCAGCACCGCCAGCAGCAGCTCTTCCTTCGTCTTGAAAAAGTGGTAGAAGCTGCCGGCATTCGCCTCGGCTCGAGTCAGAATCTCCGCCATCCCGGTGGCCGCATATCCCTGCAACCAAAAGAGATACAGACCAGCCTCGACAATCCGTTCCCGAGTAGGTTTGCGTGGCACCTTCATTGAGTTGAATGCTCAACTAAGTCGACGTTGTCAACACAAATCAAATTGTCTGATTTGTAGGGGCGAGACTTGCTCGCCCGTTCCGCACACACGATCCGCGAAATCCATCCCAAAAGCAAAACGGCTCGGCGATCAAATCGCCGAGCCGTCTGAAAGTTGAGGTGTTAGAGTGGGTCGCTTACGGCTTAGCCGCGCCATCCGGCGAAGCATTGGCCGACTCCGGCGTCTTGCCATCATTAGCGCTGGCATTCACCGGCTTGGTCGCATCCGCCGTGTTAAACCGCGTCAGATACGGCATGAACGGCGTCACTTCGAACGGCATCTTCTCCCGTTCCGCCACCAGGCCCACCGGCTTGCTCTTCAGCAGCGCCAGGTTGTCGAACCACGGATCGAGCTTCACGCGTCCGCCGATCGGCAACGCCGCGATGATCTGCGGATTCGCCTTCGTGTCCGGCGCCGTGCCCGACTTCAAATCGCCAACGTTCGGCACGCGGTTCCCGAGGTGAGCGCTGATCAAGTTCGGCACTTGCTTCTGCCGCGCATCGAGCGCCGTCAGGAACAGCGTCACGTTCGCGAGTTGATCCTTGTACGGAGACTTCTTCAGCATTTCGATCGCTTTCGCATTTGCCGCCGTCTCTTCTTCCGGCGTGCGCGCGAATCCAAAGTGACGGAACGAATCCTTGTCGTCGATCAACAACTGATCGAAGAACGCGAAGTTCGAATCCATCCGGTGACCCAGAACGACGTGTCCCATTTCATGAGCGATGATCATCGCCAGGCTCGCTTCGTCTGGCACCACGTCGATCAAACCGCGGCTCAGCACGATCGTATGTCCCAGCGTGTACGACTCCAGCGTCGTCGTCATCATCACGCGGCACTGAATTTCCGGCTGAATATCCAGATTGTTCGTCACTTCCAGGTTGTTGACGATAATTTCCAGCGCCTTATCGACTTCACCCGGCGGCGACATCAATCCCAGCCGCTGCAAGCGATCCGAAACGTTGTTCTCCGCCTCGCGATCCCACGAGCGTTGCGCCTGGACCGGCGTCAGATCGTTCGCCGTCTTCGTATCGTCGTTGACCGGCGTCTCGACCAGAATCTTGCTCAATTCCTGTTCCTGCTGCGCTTTGCCGATGTTGTAGCCCCACAGCCGCGTCTGTGCGCGGAAGTCGAGCTTCTTCGTCATCGCGTAATGCAATTCTTTTTCTTCGCTGTACACAAACGACGGCAGCCACACGTCCCGGCTGCAAATTCGTCCGCCAGCTGTCGAAGTGGAAGTAATACGTGGTCTTGCCCGCGCCGCCGTATCCGCCGTTGAAGCGCACGATGTGATAGTCCTGATCCTCAACCCAGATGCGGCCCAGGAAGCGGCCCTTGCCCGACTTCGGCAGCGGCGTCACGTCGAACACGAGGCAGCGCACTTCGCCCAAAAATTCGCGCTTCACATAGTCAAACTTGTAGTGCTGCTTGTCGAATCCGTTCGTGTCGATAAAAATCATCTGCAAGAAGCCGTCGGGCAAATACTGCATCGCGAACGAAAAGAAATTGCCGACGCCGCCGAGACACTTTCTTGCCCTTGCTGTCGGTGTCCGACAGCGACACGAGGTTCACGCCCTTGCCGAAATCCGCCTTGCCGAGAAAATATTTGTCGCCGGCCGGCACATAGCCCAACTCGGTATCCGGCCTCAAATTTTGGATGTACGTCTCCACAAGCGGCGAATACTTGCGGACGTCGCTGTTCATCTGCTGTTCGGCTTTGACGACGCGGTCCGTCACTTCTTCCATCGTCCGCGCCTGATCAGCCGGAAATGGTTCCGGTGTGGGCGTGGCCGCTGCGGCAGCCACGGTCCCGAGCCCGCTCAACAGCGCGAGCCCCAAGATCCCTTTGAAAACAAACGTACGCATTGTTGCTCTCCTCAGTAAAAACCTTGCCCATCAACAACCTGGCGTTAGTACGCCAGTCGGAACTGAATTCGAATTCGTGCCGGAAAATCCACGTTTTCGTTGTCGCGCTTCGCCGGCTTGAATTTGATCTGCTGCGCGGCGCGAGTTGCGGCTTCGTCCAATCCGTGGCCCAGTCCGCTGACAACCTTCGTCACCGACACCGTGCCGTTCGCCTGGAACACAACGTCAAGCGCCACGTCGCCTTCGAGCTTCAGGCTGCGGCCTTCTTCCGTGTAAACCGGTTTCGGCTTCTCCAGCAGCTCGACCGGAGTCGTTCCCGATTCCACTGCCTTCTGCTTCGGCGTGTTGTCCGCCACGGTCTGATTCGCAAATCCGCTCGTCGAAACCGCGTGCTTCGGTCCGCCGCCATCCTGCACCGCGGTCCCGTTTCCAAATCCCGAGCTCGCCACCACGCCGCGCGCGCCCTTGTCGCCACCCGTTCCGTTGCCGTATCCCGGTCCGCCCGGAAGCGCCTGCAATCCCGCGCGATTCACATTCGTCGTCTTGTTCGGGTCGCCCTTGCCCGGCAATCCATTCGGATCGCCAAAGCCACCGGTCTGCACGTTCTTCGGATCCGCCTTGATCGTCGGCGTCGCCGCGCTGCCCGTGTCCATCGCCATCTTCACTTCTTCGCGCGGACGCTTCGGCTGGTTCGACTGATCCACAATCTGCGACTGAATCACCGGCGCCGGCGTCAGCTCAGGAGCCTTCGCCTCAACCTTCTCGATCTTCGGTTGCAGCACCTTCTGCTGCACGAAGATATGCGGCTGCTTCGGGTTCAGCTTGATCTCGACGGGAGGAGCCGGCTTCACCGGCTCGACCTTCGCCTTCACAACCGGCGGAGGCGGCGGCGTCGCGATCTCCGTGACCGGCATCGCCAACGGTATAACTTGCTGATTCAAAACGGCTTTTAGCCTTTCCGGAAAGAAAATCGGCAGGGCTACAAAGAATCCTAAAATCGCAATTTGCAGAATCAGGCTGACGCCTACTCGGCCCAGCCGCGATTCGCCTTCCGGCAGCATTTCCAGACGCGCTGCCACACCCTTATTTCCGATCGAGCGCTTCCACGCTTCCCCGTGCCCCATCGCAGCCCTGATGCGCCTCAAATCCCACGTTGAGACGCGTCTGCCGTGTCGGCGTTTCTTCTGTTACCGTATTCATCCTGTCCGCCTAGTTTTTTCTCTTCCAGTTTTCAAGCAAGCGTCCGGCAACGCAGAGTCTTCTAGTGTTCGCCGGGCCGGACAGGCCTTGGGCTTTGGCCAAGCAAGAGTACAGATGGGGCTGGGGACCGCCTAATAGGCCAATGGTACTAGCGTCGCTAAATCGCTAATGCTAGTAGCGAACCATCTTCACCGACTGACCCGGTGAAGGCGTATCGTTGCGGGTAGGGACGCAACGTTGTCTAGAATACCGCGTTGTTGGGACCAGGGGGGACATGTACCGGCTCCCTGGCTGTCTCCGGTTCTGTTTTGGCACTGACGCTCTTGTCGGTGCTCTTCGAACCGCCCGGAGGTATGTCCTGTGATGCCGGTCGTACGGAATAGGGTGCCGCGAAATGTGCGCGCAATCAAGTAGCAATACGGGGGGCATGGACGGCGCCGCGCGCGGCTCCGCCAAACCGCCGCGTCTGCTCGCCGCGCATCCCGATCTCGTCGATCGTCTCTATTCCGAAGTTTCCGCCTCTCCGTGGTCTGTTTCGCGCCAGCGTTTCGAAGACGCGCTCGAACGCAGCGCCACAAAGCGCTTCGCCTCGTGCAGTCGAGCCGAGCAAGTCCCTCGCCCAAAGCTCGAACAATTTCTCGGCGCGCTTCACCTCCAGGATCTCAGCCTCGCCGCCGCGTGCGCCAGCGGCCAGCCCGCCGCTTGGGAATTTTTCGTCATCACCTATCGCGGTTACCTTCGCGCTGCAGCTGCCGCCATTCTTCGCTGCAAGGCTGATTCCGTTGCCGCGCAGGATCTCGCCGATTCACTCTTCACCGACCTCTACGGCATCGCCACCACCGCGTCCGGCAAATCCGAAGACCGCTCGCTCTTCCGCTATTTCCACGGCCGCAGCTCGCTCAAAACCTGGCTCCGCGCCGTTCTCGCCCAGCGCCACATCGATTCCATTCGCGCCTCGCGCCGCTTCGTCGAAATCGAAGACCAATCCACCTCCGCCTCCAATGACGGAGTCCCATTTCGGGAACGCGTCACTCCCATCGACTCCGCCTCCGCTTTCCCCAATCCCTCTCACGACTCCTCTCCCGACCCGCATCGCTCCCGCTATCTCGCGCTCTTTTCCGACGCGCTTCACAAAGCCTTCAAAGCTCTCGACCCGCAAGACCTCCGCCGCCTCCGCTTTTACTACGCCGACCAGCAAACCCTCGCGCACATCGGCCACGAACTCGGCGAACACGAATCCAGCGTCTCGCGCAATCTCGATCGCATCCGCCGCGAACTCCGCGCCTCGGTCGAGTCCGCTCTGCGCTCCGGCCAATTTCAGTCCCAAAATGGAACGTATCCTCAGCCCGCTCTCAGCGACGAGCAAATCTCGCTCTGCTTCGAATACGCCGCCGAGGACGCTCCGCTCAATTTCGATCAGGTTTTCCCGCCCGCGCCAGCCGTCGCACAGGCAGCAAGCCACAACGTCCGCCGCGCGTCGCGAAAAAACCACAGCCGCCTCAGCCCGAAAGGCAAGACTCATGACGCGCCAACTTCGCCATCGCCGCGATTGCGAAAGGACGTTTTCGCTTTCCTCACCGCTGTAATTCTTCGCGCCGCCGCAGCCGTAGGGGCACGGCATCGCCGTGCCCGTCTACCTGCAAGCCCCACGCCGCCTTTCGTTCTAATTTAGGAGCCCCTCATGCCGCGTGACGACCGCGAACAAAATTTCGAAAAAGCGCTCGCCCGGCAGTTTGTTCTTGACCACCTTGATCTTGGTCTGGTTGCCGATGACTTCCTCGCCCTTCTTGACCGCACCGATGCGGCGGATGTCCAGGCGTACGGAGGCATAGAATTTCAGCGCATTGCCGCCGGTCGTCACTTCCGGACTCTGGCCCGGCATCATCACGCCGATCTTCATGCGCAACTGGTTGATGAAGATGACCATCGTGTTCGAGCGCTTGATGTTCGCGGTCAGCTTGCGCAGCGCCTGCGACATAAGGCGCGCCTGCAGGCCGGGCAACTGGTCGCCCATCTCGCCCTCGATTTCGGCGCGCGGCGTCAGCGCCGCGACCGAGTCGATGACGACGACGTCTACCGAGCCGGAACGCACCAGCATGTCGGCGATTTCCAGCGCCTGCTCGCCGGTATCCGGCTGCGACACCAGCAAGTCATCGACATCGACGCCGAGCTTTTCCGCGTAGCCCGGATCGAGCGCGTGTTCGGCGTCGATGAACGCGCATGCGCCGCCAAGTTTCTGCGCCTGGGCGACGACCTGCAGCGTCAGCGTCGTCTTGCCCGACGATTCCGGTCCGTACACCTCGACGACACGGCCGCGCGGCAGGCCGCCAATGCCGAGCGCGATGTCGAGCGCCAGCGAGCCGGTCGGAATGGCGTCGATCGCGTCAGACGGCCGGTCGCCCATGCGCATCACCGCGCCCTTGCCGAACTGCTTTTCGATCTGGCTCAAGGCTGAACTCAGGGCGCGGCGCTTGTTGTCATCCATTTGCAAATCCTCAGAAGGTTTGTGTGTCGACCGCAGCCTGCGCTGCACCAATCTCACAGCTTGCGATTGCCAATTCGAGCGCTCGACGCGGGGGTTCGCACTCCGTGCGTGGACGCTTTCCCCGGCGTTCAGCGGCGTTCTTCCGCCGCTGCAACGGCGGGAGTTACTCCGACAGGCTCCAATGTCGGAGTAACAGTATTTCATACCAACGACACCTGCGCATGAGCAAAATCACGCATCAACTTGTAAGAATTCTCTGAACGCCGCGCAACGCCGCAGCGACCGTCTGTCGGCGCACCGATTCGCGATCGCCGTCGAAATGGAACAACTCGGTCTGCGCGTAACCGCCACGGCGCTTCCAGCCGATCCACACCGTGCCGACCGGCTTGTCCGGGGTGCCGCCGGAAGGACCTGCGATACCCGTCACTGCGACGGAGACCGTCGCACCGTAGCGCGCCAGCGCACCGGACACCATCTCGATCACCGTCTCGCGGCTGACGGCGCCGTGGTGTTCCAGAGTCTCGGGACGAACGCCGAGCAGCGATTCCTTGGCCTCGTAGCTGTACGCGACGATGCCGCACTCGAACCAGCTCGACGATCCCGCCACGTCGGTCAGCGTCTTTGCGATCCAGCCGCCTGTGCACGACTCGGCAGTAACCAGGCTCGCGCCGCGTTGCGAAAATACCGCCGCGATCGTCGCGGCAAGATTGTGCAGCTCGTCATCGTCGCTCATGCAGTACTCCGAAGTGTCGCCAAACTCCGATAATACCGGAACGACCGCCGCTCGCCGCCGCGCGAGTAAGCAGACGCAACTCCACTACAATGGCTCATGCTTCGAACGACGTTCCATCTCGCATGAACCGCGACGACTTCGCCCAGCACACGCCGTTGATGCGGCAGTACTTCGCCGCCAAGGCGGACTATCCGGACACGCTGGTTTTTTTCCGCATGGGCGATTTCTACGAGCTCTTCTACGACGACGCGCGCAAGGCGGCACGACTACTCGATATCACGCTGACGCAGCGCGGCGCCTCGGCCGGCGCACCGATCCCGATGGCCGGCGTGCCTTATCACGCGGTTGAAGGCTATCTGGGAAAGCTGATCCGGCTCGGGGAATCGGTCGCCATCTGCGAGCAGATCGGCGACCCGGCTCTGGCCAAGGGTCTGGTCGAGCGCAAGGTCGTACGTGTCATCACGCCCGGAACGGTCACCGACGAAGCGCTGCTCGAGGAGCGCCGCGACAATCTCCTGCTGGCCCTCGCCGCAGGGCAGCAGGGCTACGGCCTGGCCTGGATCGACCTGGCCGGCGGCCGTTTCCTGCTCAGCGAAGCGGCAAGCCTCGAGGCGCTGGCTTCCGAACTGGCCCGACTTGCGCCCGCGGAAACGCTGGTCAGTGAGGATGTCGCTTGGCCGGACTTCGTCACCGGGCTGCCCGGACTGCGCAAGCGCGCACCGTGGCATTTCGACACGCAGACGGCCACGCGCCAGCTGTGTGCGTTTTTCGCGACGCGCGACTTGTCCGGTTTCGGTTGCGCGGAAATGCCTCTGGCGGTCGCCGCGGCTGGATGTCTTCTCGGGTTACGTCGAGGAAACACAGAAATCGGCGCTGCCGCACTTGAATGGACTCGCCGTCGAAAATGCCGGCGAGACGATTACGCTCGATGCCGCGACGCGGCGCAATCTCGAGCTCGACACGCATCCGAGCGGCCGCAACGAACATACGCTGCTCGGCGTTCTCGACCGCACGATCACGCCAATGGGTGCGCGCGCGCAGCGGCGCTGGCTGCATCGCCCCTTGCGCGATCATGAAGTGTTGCGCCGCCGCTACCAGGCGATCCAGGCGCTGATCGATGGCCGTCGCTTCGACAACGTGCGCGAAATCCTGCGCGGCATCGGCGATCTCGAACGCATCCTGGCGCGCGTGGGCTTGCGCTCGGCACGGCCGCGCGATCTGTCGACGCTGCGCGACGGCCTGCTCGCGGCGCCGATCCTGCGCGCCGCACTGCACTCGGCCGACAGCCCGCTGCTGAGTGAGCTGCTCGACCGGCTCGGCGAACACACCGCAACGGCGACGCATCTTGCCGCAGCACTGCTCGATCAGCCGCCGGCGTTGCTGCGCGACGGCGGCGTGATTCGCGCGGGATTCGATGCGGAACTCGATGAATTGCGCATGCTGTCGACCAATGCCGATCAATTCCTGATCGACCTGGAACAGCGCGAGAAGGAAGCGACAGGAATTGCAACGCTCAAGGTCGGCTACAACAGCGTGCACGGCTACTACATCGAAATCAGCAAGGGGCAATCCGACAGGGCGCCGACGCACTACAGCCGGCGGCAGACCCTGAAGGGCGCCGAACGCTACATCACCGAAGAGCTGAAGTCCTTCGAGGACAAGGTGCTGTCGGCGCGCGAGCGGGCGCTGATGCGCGAACGCGCGCTATACGAAGCGTTGCTGGACTTTCTCGGCGGACAGCTGGCCGCGCTGAAGCAGGCGGCATCTGCCGTCGCCGACATCGACGTGCTGGCGAATCTGGCCGAACGTGCCGACGCGCTGGACTGGAAGGCACCGACACTCTCGACTGCCACCGGCATGCGCGTCGTACGCGGCCGCCATCCGGTCGTCGAACAGGTGCGTTCGGAGCCGTTCGAACCGAACGACCTCGTGCTCGACGACGCGCGCCGCATGCTGATCATCACGGGCCCGAACATGGGCGGCAAGTCGACGTACATGCGCCAGGCCGCGCTGATCGTTCTGCTCGCGCACATCGGCAGCTTCGTGCCGGCGGACGCAGCCACGATCGGGCCGATCGACCGCATCTTCACGCGCATCGGCGCCGGCGACGACCTGAGCCGCGGCCAATCGACCTTCATGGTCGAGATGAGCGAAACGGCAAACATCCTGCACAACGCCACGGCATCGAGCCTGGTGTTGATGGACGAAGTCGGCCGCGGCACATCGACCTACGACGGCCTGGCGCTGGCGCAGGCTTGCGCCGTGCAGCTGGCGACGCAGAACCGCGCGTACACGCTGTTCGCCACGCACTATTTCGAACTGACCGATCTCGCCGGGCAATATCACGAGCATCGCCAACGTGCATCTGGACGCGATCGAATACGGCGACCAGCTCGTGTTCATGCACGCGGTCAAGGAAGGTCCGGCGAATCGCAGCTTCGGATTGCAGGTGGCTGCGCTCGCGGGTCTGCCGAAGGACGTGATCGCACAGGCAGGACGCTATCTCGAGGTGCTCGAGCAGCAGCATGCCGCCGTCGAGCGCGCTGCTGCGCCGGTTCCGGACGAACGGACGCTCGGCGCAACTCGGCCTGTTCGCGCCGCCATGCCTTCGGCTGCCGAAGAAGCCTTGCGCGCGCTCGATCCGGACTCACTGACACCAAGCGATGCCCTCGAAGCGCTATATCGGTTGAAGACCTTATTGAACAACCGTTGAACTCGGATACGGAACCGACCTCATCGCGGCTCGACCGATCCAAGGAAGTCCGCAAACCCCTTCACCGGCCGTTCGTCCTCGAACAGGAGCCGCACATGCGAAGCGATTCTGTTGCGCAGGTCCTGGCGCAATGCGTCGTCGCTGCACAATCTGACCGCCGCATCGACGTAACCGTCATCACCTTCAGCGATCAACTCGTCGGCACCGATCATGCGCAACATCGCCGCCGTCTGACGCCCGCGCGCCATTTGTCCCTGGTACGCCAGGACTGGCGCGCCGACGCTCAATGCGTCGAGGCTCGTTGCTCCACCGGAGAACCCAGGCGAGTCGAGCACCAGGTCAGCGCTCCTGATCGCGCCGAGGAACGATTCATGGCTGCTCGGCGGCAGGAACGACAGCGATCTTGTCGGATCGAGTCCTTCGCGCCGGAATACCGCCTGGATTCGCGCTTCGAACAGCCGTCCGACGCTGGTATCGCGACGAAAGAAGAAGCCAATCCGCGCGTCGCTCCGAGCCGCGATTTTGACCAGGACGCCGTCGAACCCCGGCGGCACTTTCAGTGGATTCTGCAGGCACAGAAGCATCGGCATCCCGTCCGCGTGCGCAGCTAGCCAGCTGCCATCGCCAGGCGCAGGTGGCACGGCAGGCCGGGCCCCAATACCCGGCAGCCGCACCAGAGCCTCGCGATAGTGGCTGTCGCCGTCCGCCGGTTCGAGCGCGGTTCCACTGAGGAAGTAGTCGATATTCTCCAGTCCGGTGGTCACCGGATGCCCGTAGAGCACGCATTGAACCGGGGCCAGGCGCAGCGCACCGAGAACGTGATGTCGCGGATCCATGCCGATCTCGGGATAGAGTACGACGTCGAGTTGCATTTCACGCATTCGCGCCGCCAATTCGAGCGCGTCCGCGCCGGTATCCTCGAATTGCGCGACGTGCCGCTCGATCTGCCCGGTGCTCGAGTCGCGAATCCCGCCGCTGTACCACAGGTGCACGTCAAACGCGACCTGTCGAGTCCGAGGATCAGGCTGCGGAAATAGCGCGAGACCGTGTGATGCATCAGGTGACTGCTCACAATGCCGACGCGCGTGCGCCGATCAGATCGCATGCTCCAATTGCAGGGCTGCGCCAATTCCGGCGACCGGGCGGCCATTACGCGACCAGCCAGATTGCCGAATCGGACCTGCAGATCGGTGTTGTTGCGCGCTTGGTAGTGCAGGAGAAATGTTCCCGAACTGCACAACGCGTCGTAGGCGTCGTTGTGCTGCGCTGGCGTGTCGAGCTTGAGATTGCGGGTGATCTCATCCAGTTCGCGCGAGAAGCGCGTGCGCTCGGCATCGACTTCATCCTCATCGGCATAGACTGAAGGCAGGGAGAGGCCTATCGACCAGCGCAAGCGCTCGGCGCCCCCCTTGGCTGGCGCCGCCCGCTTGAGCGCCGTACGAGCTTCCGCGACCAGACCGCTGTCGAACAGCACGATCCCGAGCTCCCTCAAGGCGAGGTCATCGTTCGGCAACAGCTCAAGTGCCTTGCGCAAAGCCGCGATAGCGCGATCATTGTGCCGTTGAAGGCGCTCGGCAATTCCCAGTGTGCGCCACCAGACTCCAGCTCCCGGTGCCCGCTCGATTGCCTTGCGCGCATGAACCAGTGCTTCCTCTACCCGCCCGAGTTCGATGAGGGCTACCGCCAGATCTCCGTTCGTCTGTGCGGAGTCCGGCTGCAGGCGCTGCGCCGACTGAAGGAACGGAAGACCCTCTTGCGGGCGGGACATTCGGCAAAGCATTCGCCCAAGCCTTGTCAGTGCGGCGAGATGATCGCCACGCCAGCCGAGAACCGTTCGGTAACTTCGATCAGCGCCCGCGTGATCGCCGATCGCTTCGAGTTCTACACCGAGATTGAAAGCCGCGTCGACGTAGCCAGGTCTTGCCTTCATCGCGTCGGCGAAGGCGCCGATGGATTCCTTGCGGTGACCCGATTCGCGAAGTGCGATTCCCAATCCGTTGCAGGCCTCGGCGTGCAGCGGCTGACGCTGCAGGCACTCGCGAAAATGATCGACAGCGACTGCGAGGCGGCCAGACTTCGCTTCGACCTCTGCCAAGAAAAACCAGGCATCGGCATTGCCGGGTTCCATTTCGACGGCACGCTGGAAACACGCCCGCGCCAGATCGATGCGGCCGGAGCGAAGCTCGGCCATTCCTGCATTCAATTCGTCGGTAAGTTCCACAATGTCGCCCTGCTCGAACGCCAAGACAGGGTAACAGTGTAATCAAGCAGCCGCGCTCCCCACGAGCAATGCGTTCACCCGCCGCACATATGCCGCCGGATCGTCGAGCGGTGCGCCTTCGAGCAACTGTGCCTGCTCGAGCAGCAACAGGCCGAGGTCGTTGGCGGCTGCGGAATCACTCTCGGCTTCGAGGCGCTTGACCAGCGCGTGCGCCGGATTGATTTCGAGCACCGGCTTGCCTGCCGGCACGTCGTGGCCGGCCTGCTTCATCAGGCGTTGCATCATCATGCCCATGTCATGCTCGTCGAGCACCAGGCACGACGGCGAATCGGTCAGGCGCGTGCTCACGCGCACGTCGCGCACGCGTTCGCCGAGCAGGTCCTTCAATTTCTTGACGACGCCTTCGGCCGCCTTCTCGGCTTCCTTGCGTTTTTCTTCATCGCCTGCGCCGATCTTGCCGAGGTCGAGATCGCCCTTGGCGACGTTACGCAGCTTCTTGTCGGCGTACTCGGTCAGATAGGTCGCCATCCAGTCGTCGATGCGGTCGTACAGCAGCAATACCTCGACGTCGTTGGCCTTGAGCGCTTCGAGTTGCGGGCTGCCTTTCGCTGCCGCGTAGCCGTCGGCGGTGATGAAGTAGATCGCGTCCTGGCCGGCCTTCATGCGGCCGATGTAATCGTCGAGTGAGACGGTCTGCGCCGCACCGTCGGACTTGGTCGACGCAAAACGCAGCAGCTTCGCGACACGTTCCTTGTTGGCGAAATCCTCAGCCGCGCCTTCCTTGAACACCGCGCCGAACTCGCTCCAGAACGTGGCGAAGTTTTCCGGCTCGTCCTTGGCCAGCTTGTCGAGCAGATCGAGCACGCGCCGCGTACATGCCGACTTGAGCTTTTCCAGATTGCGGTTCTGCTGCAGGATCTCGCGGCTCACGTTCAGCGGCAGATCGTCCGAATCAACCACGCCGCGTGCGAAACGCAGGTAGGCCGGCAGCAATTGTTCGGCGGCATCCATGATGAAAACGCGCTTGACGTAGAGCTTGAGTCCCTTGCGCTCGTCGCGACCGCCCATCATCAGGTCGAACGGCGACTTGGCAGGGACGTACAGCAGCGACGTGAAATTCTGGTTGCCTTCGACGCGGTTGTGCGTCCAGGCCAGCGCATCGCTGTAGTCGTGAGCGATGTGCTTGTAGAAATTCTGGTAGTCCTCGTCCTTCAGCTCGGCCTTCGGCCGCGTCCACAGCGCCGAAGCCTGGTTGACGACTTCCCATTCATCGCTCGGCTTACCGTCTTTCTCCGCCTGCATGCGGATCGAGAAACCGATGTGATCGGAGTAACGCGCGATCAGGCTGCGCAGCTGCCAGGATTGCAGGAACTCGTCTTCGTCATTCTTCAGGTGCAGCGTCACTGCGGTGCCGCGCTCAGCCGAATCCACGGTTTCGAGCGTGTATTCGCCGGTGCCGGAGGATTCCCAGCGCACGCCCGTGCCCGCTTCCAGGCCGGCCTTACGCGTAGTCAAGGTAACCTTGTCGGCCACGATAAACGCCGAGTAGAAACCGACGCCAAACTGGCCGATCAGGTTCGCATCGGCCTTCTGTTCCGATGACAGTGCCTCGAGGAACTTGCGCGTACCCGAACTGGCGATCGTGCCGACATTGGCGATGACTTCGTCGCGCGTCATGCCGATGCCGTTGTCGCGGATCGTCAGCGTACGCGCGTCCTTGTCGACGCTTACGTCGATATGGAAGGCAGTGTCACCGGCAAGCAGTTCGGGTTTGGCGATCGCCTCGAAGCGCAACTTGTCGCAGGCGTCGGAGGCGTTCGAAATCAGCTCGCGCAGGAAGATTTCCTTGTGCGAATACAGCGAATGCGTGACCAGATGCAGAACCTGGGCGACTTCGGCCTGGAACTTGTGGGTTTCAGCAGTGGCAGTCATCGGTATGGGGCCAGAGGAAATGGGGAATGCACGACGTGTAGTGTCAGCGCCGGCCAATTTCAAGGCCAAAGGCCGCGCCTGCAGGTCTTGCGCAAGAGCCGTAAGCCTATTGAACGTGGATCAACACGGATGAACAGCAAAGAACGCGAATCAGAGCGGATTTTGAAGCAGCAAGAGCTATGTCCCGCGTTGATCCGCCGTACGCGTTCCATTTTTTTGATCGCACTTGGCCTCGATCAACACCTCACCGCGTGAGGACGCGATATTCGGCACAGGGAGGTGCCGCGAATCGGCAGCTTCATCGCCGATTCGACAAACGTACCGCGGCTGCGCCGCGGTCGTTTGGTCGATGGTCGCGGCAGGATGCCCGATCCATCGACAATTAAGGAAAGACAAAGCGGCCGTCATTGCTGACGGCCGCTTTGGACGAGGAGCATAGACGCGACTCAATGCCCCAAGGCAGGTACTCTTGCGCCAATTCTCCGGCGCGAAGATCAAAAACCGGGCGTCCCGCCCGGATTTTTTTCACAAGCGCCGGCGACGTGCCGGCACTTTCGTCAACCTTCGTCGCCGGCGTGCTTGCCCAGGTCTTCCTGGATGCGAGCGGCCTTGCCTTCGAGGTTGCGCAGGTAATACAACTTGGCGCCGCGCACCTTGCCGCGACGCTTGACCGTGACCGAATCGATCGCCGGGCTGTGCGACTGGAACACGCGCTCAACGCCGGTGCCATGGGAAATCTTGCGCACCGTGAACGCAGAATTCAGGCCCGCGTTCTTCTTTGCGATGCAGACGCCTTCGTAGGCCTGCACGCGTTCGCGATTGCCTTCCTTGACCTTTACGTTGACGACGACCGTATCGCCCGGCCCGAACTCGGGCAACTTGCGGGTCATCTGTGCGGCTTCGAATTGCTGGAGAATGTTCATGACGCTCACCGATATTGTGATTAAGTATACCCTGAAGTTCAGACCGTTCTGACGGGCCCGTTTACAACTTGTCTATATCTTCTTGAAATTCAACTAAAAGTTTTTTGTCTTGCTGATCCAGTTCGACCTGCACCAACAGGTCGGGACGCCGTTGCCAGGTCCTTCCCAGAGCCTGCTGGCGGCGCCAGCGGGCGATCGCCGCATGGTCCCCGGAGGTCAGGACCGCCGGTACCTCGCCCCAGGCATGATGCTCCGGGCGTGTGTAATGCGGACAATCGAGCAATCCGTCCGAAAACGAATCCTGCTGTGCCGACTGTGCGTCGTTCAACGCGCCTTCCTGCAACCGGCCGATCGCATCGATGACGACCGCAGCTGCCAGTTCGCCGCCCGACAGAACGTAATCGCCGATCGACAGTTCCTCGTCGACCGCATGTTCTATCAGGCGCTCATCGATACCTTCGTAGCGCCCGCACAGCAGGATCAACCGCTCCCGCTGCGCAAGCTCGGACACCTTGTCCTGCGTCAGTCGCGCTCCCTGCGGACTCAAATAAACCACCTTCACCGGCCCTGCTGCCGCAGCGCGCGCCGCAGCGATTGCGTCGCGCAGCGGATCGATCAGCATCACCATCCCCGGCCCGCCGCCGAACGGCCTTTCATCGATGCGCCGGTAGTTGTCGACCGTATAGTCGCGCGGGTTCCAGGTCTTCACCTCGAGCAACCCGCGTTCCTGCGCGCGTCCGACGACGCCGATCGCGGCGCAGCCCTGGACGAACTCCGGAAACAGCGTTATGACATCGATTCGCATAGTTTGTGCGCTCGTCCTGATCGCGAAAATCACAAACCAGGCATCCCGCCTTCACATTGTTCCTGCGCTCGTCCCTGATCGCGACCTAGAAATCCGGATCCCAATCGACCGTGATCCGGCCGGATTCAAGATCGACTTCCTTGACGAACTGCTTAAGAACGAATGGGATCATCCGTTCTCTTCCACCGTCGCGCACGACCAGTACGTCGTTCGCGCCGGTGGCAAACAAGTGGCTGACCTTTCCGAGTGCGACGCCGTCTACGGTGACGACATCGAGACCTTCAAGATCGATCCAGTAGTACTCACCACGCCTCGCCCGGGGCAGCGCCGAGCGCGGCACCCAGATCTCAGCGCCCATCCAGGCCAACGCTGCGTCGCGATCTTCGACCTCGGGCAGCGCCGCAACCAACCCCTTGCCGTGCGCACGTCCCTGCACGCTGGCAATTTCCGTCTCGCCGGCGGCGGTCTTGAGGTACCAGGGCAGGTACTTGAAGATGCGCACGCGCGGTTCGGTATACGATTCCACTTTTACCCAGCCATCGACGCCGAACAGGCCGACGATCTTGCCGAGCAGAACACGCTTCAGTGCAGGTTGGTCCGGTGCAGGTTCGGCCCGAACAGGCTTTGCCGGAGCAGATTTGCCGTGGGCCGAGTCCATGCGAGCGCTCAGCCTGTACGACGGATCAGCCGCTTCAGGCCGCCTTGGCCTGCTTGCCGGCTTCCTTCACGAGCCAGCGCACCTTGTCGGTCATCTGCGCGCCCTTGCCCACCCACTGCTTGATGCGGTCGGTGTCGAGGTGCAGGCGTACGTCCTTGCCGGAAGCAACCGGGTTGTAGAAGCCGACGCGTTCGATGTTGCGGCCGTCGCGCGCATTGCGCTCGTCGGTGACGATGACGTGGTAGAACGGACGCCCCTTGGCGCCGCCACGGGACAGGCGAATCTTGACCATTGTTTTTACTCGATATTTGCGAAGTTCATTGACCGCGGAGACTGCCGTCTCAGACAGTCCCGGATCGGGAGCCCGATATTCTAGCGTCCGGATAGAAAAAAATAAACCCCTGCAAGGAGATACGCGTCGGGATTAACGCATCGGCATGCCGCCAGGCGGCATGCCCCCACCCCCCATCCCCTTCATGGCCGCACCCATCTGCCGCATCAGGCCCTTGATGCCGCCGCTGGAGAGCTTCGACATCATTTTTTCCATCTGCATGTATTGCTTTAACAGCCGGTTCACGTCGGCCGGCTGCGTGCCGGAGCCACGCGCGACGCGCACCTTGCGCGAGCCGTTGAGCAGGTCCGGATGGCGGCGCTCCTTCTTCGTCATCGAGTTGATGATCGCGACCATGCGGTGCACTTCCTTGTCGTTGACCTTCGACTTCACGTTGTCCGGCAGCGTGCCGACGCCGGGCAGCTTGTCCATCATCGATGCAAGGCCGCCCATGCTCAGCATCTGTTGCAACTGGTCGCGCATGTCGTTCATGTCGAAGCGCTTGCCCTTGATGACTTTCTCGGCGAGCTTCTGCGCCTTTTCCTTGTCGACGTTCTGCTCGACCTGCTCGACCAGCGAAAGCACGTCGCCCATGCCGAGAATGCGCTGGGCGAGGCGATCGGGATGGAACGGATCGAGCCCTTCTGGTTTTTCCGAAACACCGATGAACTTGATCGGCCGCCCGGTGATGTAACGCACCGACAGCGCCGCACCGCCGCGCGCATCGCCATCGGTCTTGGTCAGGATCACACCCGTCAGCGGCAGCGCCTCGGCGAACGCCTTGGCCGTAGTCGCGGCGTCCTGGCCGGTCATCGCGTCGACGACGAACAGCGTCTCGACCGGATTCAACGCCGCATGCAGCGCCTTGATCTCGGCCATCATCTCCTGATCGATCGCCAGGCGGCCCGCCGTGTCGACCAGCAGCACATCGGCGAAATTGCGCTTCGCCGCGTCGAGCGCTGACTTTGCGATCGCGACCGGATCCTGATCGCCGGCGCTCGGATGAAACAGCACGTCGACTTGTTCTGCGAGCAGGCGCAGTTGTTCGATCGCAGCTGGACGATAAACGTCGCAACTCACGACCATGACTTTCTTCTTGCGCCGCTCCTTGAGGAATTTACCCAGCTTGGCAACCGTCGTGGTCTTGCCGGCGCCCTGCAGGCCCGCCATCAGGACGATCGCCGGTGGCGCGGCGGCCAGGTTCAGGTCGGTATTGACTGCGCCCATCACGGCGGTCAATTCGTCGCGCACGACTTTGACCAGTGTCTGACCCGGGGTCAGGCTCTTGAGCACCTCGTGGCCGACCGCTCGTACCTGGATGCGCTGGATCAACGCCTGCACGACCGGCAGCGCGACGTCCGCTTCGAGCAAGGCAATGCGCACTTCGCGCAGCGATTCGCGAATATTCGCCTCGGTCAGCCGCGCGCGGCCGCGCAAGCGCTCGATGGTCGTGGAAAGGCGTTGGCTCAGGGATTCGAACATTGGATGATGTCGGGCAACTCGGAAAACGGATTATACCCAACGCTGAGCGCGCGCTTCCTGGGCGCGGCCTGATAGCGGCACTCATGCGTGTATTACTACGCACCGTGGCGCTGATCTCCGCCGGTCAGCTCTCGGCCCTCAGCCCTCAGCCCTGCCCCTTTGTGCCAAACTTGCGCCATGCCGATTGGACCCCTGACCTATCTGGCTGCGGTGCTATATCTCACCTCGGCCGTCATCCTCGCCCTGCCCCTGCTGCACCGCCGGCCATTGCCGCGCACGTTCGGTCTCGGCATCGCGGCAGCGGCAGTCGTCATGCACGCCGCGGTTCTGGTCGGCAAGCACAGCGGCGGCGTCGACCTACATTTTTTTGCCGCGTTGTCGCTCGTCGGCGCGTGCATGGCCGCGCTGTGCCTGCTCGTGAACGTCATGCGACCGGTGGCGACGCTGGGCGTGATCGCATTTCCAATGGCCGCATTGCTGCTGTTGGCCGATTTCATTGCGCCCTCGACGCAGCCTCTGCCGATCGAATGGCAGATCAAGTTGCATGTCGTCTTCGCCCTGCTTGCCTACAGTGTCTTGAGCATCGCCGCGCTCCTCGCAATCCTGCTGGCGCTGCAGGAACGCGCGCTGCGCCGGCGTCAATTCGGCGGATTGGCCAGTGCCTTGCCGCCGCTCACTTTGCTCGAGTCACTCGTATTCCAGCTGATCGGCGTCGGTTTCATCCTGCTGACGCTAACCCTGATCAGCGGCATCCTGTTCGTCGACAATCTCTTCGCGCAGCATCTGATCCACAAAACCGTGCTGTCCATTGCCGCGTGGGTCGTATTCGGCGCTCTGCTGTTCGGCCGCTGGCGCTACGGCTGGCGCGGAAGACGCGCCGTGCGCCTGATCCTGATCGGCATGATTCTGCTGCTGCTGGCGTTTTTCGGCAGTCGCTTCGTGCTTGAGCTCCTGCTCAAGCGCGTGCCTTGACTCGAGTCGATCGAGATCAGCGCAGCTGTCCGATCAACACCGTTGCGCCGGCGAAGACGCTGCGATCGTGTGCGGCATGCGTCAGTCCATAGGCGCCACCGGCATCGAGCACGAGTCGATGTGAAACGTTGCAAGTGAACGCGAGCAACGCCTGACTCTGCGTCGCGAGTCCGCGCTGATGCGCGCCAGAAAACTCGAACGCCGTTCCCCATGCGTCGGTCAGCGATGTCGAGATCGCCGCGGCCCAGGTAGTCTGCCACGGCGAGACATTCATCGGCTGCTCGCCGCCGCGGGCTTCGCCGAGATTCAGATCGAGATGCATCGCCCCGAGATCGCTGCTGAAGATGCCGTTTGCTTCCCACTGCGCCTTGCCGATGCCCAGATCATGCGACGCGGTCGGCGCGACGACGCCGGCCTCGATTCCAAACGCAGTTTTGTCATTGACCGGGAAACGCTGCTTCCATTCGGCAAATGTGTCGCCGAAGCTGCTTTGTTTCGATGCGCCCGAGGGCTGGGCGCTTACATAGGCGTTGCCGCCGAGCAGCAGGCCGTGGTTTTCGTCGAAGGCATATTTCAGCAGCCAGGGCACGCTGTCCGCGCGGGAATAGTCCTCGCCCGATGTGTGCAGGCCGCCGAACTCTCCTTCGAGCCAGCCCGGCACCGGCAGATCGGCAGGATTGGAAACGGTGGGGCGATAGGGCGTTACGCTCGGGTCGGTATCCTGATCATCCGCGAGGGCACAACCGCAAGTCGACAGCAAAATGGCAAGGACGCACGCCTTGGCGCGCGAACGGCCATGGCAGCGTTTCGTTGTGCTTTCGTCGATCATTCCGTCGCCGCATCCAGCGCATCGCGCAAGCGTTCGACAGGGACGATTTCCATTTCCCCGATCCGGGTTTTTTTCGAGGCATTCGCCTTCGGCACGATCGCCTTCTTGAAGCCGTGCGTCGCCGCTTCGCGCAGGCGTTCCTCGCCGTTCGGCACGGGCCGGACTTCCCCGGACAACCCGACTTCGCCGAATGCCACCAGCTTGTCCGACAAGGGCCGATCGCGAAAGCTCGACAACACCGCCAGCATGACCGGCAGGTCGGCCGCGGTTTCCTGCACGCGGATGCCGCCGACAACGTTGACGAACACATCCTGATCGTACACCGCGATGCCGCCGTGCCGATGCAGCACGGCGAGCAGCATGGCCAGTCGATTCTGCTCGAGGCCCAAGGCGACGCGGCGCGGATTGCCGAGCGACGACTGATCGACCAGCGCCTGAACCTCCACCAGCAGGGGCCGCGTGCCCTCGCGCGTGACCATGACCGCGCTTCCGGGCGTCGGCGCACCGTGCGCGGAAAGGAAATATCGCCGACGGATTCGGCACTTCGCGCAGGCCCTTGTCGCTCATTGCAAACACGCCGAGTTCGTTGACCGCGCCGAAGCGGTTCTTGAATGCGCGCAGCAGACCGGAAACGGCTGCCCGGCTCGCCTTCGAAGTAAAGCACGGCATCGACCATGTGTTCGAGCACGCGCGGCCCGGCGATGCCGCCCTCCTTCGTCACGTGGCCGACGAGGAAGATGCTCGTGCCCGTTTCCTTGGCAAAGCGCACCAGCCGCGCTGCCGATTCGCGCACCTGGCTCACCGAGCCCGGTGCCGCCGTCAGCAACTCGGTCCAGATCGTCTGGATCGAATCGATGACGAGCACGCGTGGGGCGTCTTTTTGCACATTTTCCACAATGCGCTCGACGCAGGTTTCGGCCAGGCAGCGCAACGGATCCAGTGGCAACCCCAGGCGCTGCGCACGCGACGCAATCTGCGCCAGCGACTCCTCGCCGCTGACGTATAGGCTCTTCATGCGCGCGCCGATCGCACCGAGCGTCTGCAGCAGCAAAGTCGACTTGCCGATGCCGGGATCGCCGCCGACGAGCACGACCGAGCCATCGACCAGGCCGCCACCAAGCACGCGATCGAGTTCGCCGATGCCGATGCGCGTACGCACCTCCTCGCTCGCCGCAACCTCGGTCAGCCCCACGACGCGTGGCGGTGTGCTGGCGCCGGAGTAGCCGGAACGCCGTGACATCGCTGGCGCCGAGCTGGCTGGCGTGACAACGAACTCGGTCAGTGAATTCCACACGCCGCAGGCTTCGCATTGACCCTGCCACTTCGTGTGTTCGGCACCGCATTGACCGCAAACGTAGGCGGTCTTCGCCTTGGCCATCAGTTTTCATCCTCGACAAAAAGCACGCGCCTGGTCATGCCGCAGGTCAGATCATACGAGATCGTGGCCGCGTGCCCGGCGATATCTTCGACCGGCAGACCCTTGCCCCACAACACCACGCGGTCGCCGATTTTGGCATCAGGCAATTGACGCAAATCGACCGTGATCAGATCCATCGATACGCGGCCGACGATCGGCACGCGCCTGCCGGCGATCAACACGGGCGTCCCGGCGTGGACATTGCGCGGATAGCCGTCGCCATAGCCGCTTGCGGCCACGCCAATCGGCATGTCCTCCGGGCATTGCCACGTTGCGCCGTAGCCGATCGACTCGCCTTTGCGCAAGCTCTTTGTCGAGATCAGTTTCGTCGACAAGGTCATCGCCGGCTCGAAACCAAGGTCCGTTCCGCTCTTGCCTTCCACGACCGACAAGCCGTAGAGCAGTCCACCGGCGCGCACCCAGTCGCCACGAGCTTGCGGCCAAGCAAGCACGCCGGCAGAGTTGGCCAGCGACCGCGGGCCCGGCAACGCCACTGTCGCGCTCTCGAAGCACGCGACCTGATCGGCCGTCAGCGATTTGTCGAACTCGTCCGAGGCGGCGAAATGTGTCATGAGACCGATGTCGGTATCGATGTTCGCCAGCGCGCGCAACCGGGCAAGAATTGCCTCGGCACGCTCGGGCGCGACGCCAAGCCGATGCATCCCAGTATCGAGCTTGAGCCATACACGCAATGGGCGTGCATCGCGGTCGGCTTCGAGCGCTTGCAATTGCGCTTCGTGATGGATGACGGCATCGAGCTGCAGGCGTCTGAACTCGGCGAGATCGGCGGATTCATCCGGTCCGCTGAGTACGATGATGCGGTTGCGGATGCCGGCGGCACGCAAACGCAGCCCGTCGCCGAGCGCGGCGACGCCGAAACCATCGGCGTCACGCAGCGCGCGCGCCACCCGCTCCAGCCCGTGACCGTAACCGTCGGCCTTGACCACGGCCATGACCTTCGCGCCGCGCGCAAGCTCGCGCACACGCGCGAGGTTGCGCCGCAATGCGCCGAGGTGAATCGTGGCGACCGTTGCACGGCTCATCGACGCAACCGCGACTGCGCGCCCTCGTCTGCTTGTGACAGGCGTCCTTCGCGCGGTGTGCTGCGCGCCGGGCCGCTGCATTCAGTCCAGTCCATCGACCCGATCACTCCGGGATTCCAGTGCATTCCACGCGGAATGTGGCCGGCAGTATGCCTGAGCCGGTGAGGAGTTTTGTGGCTTTGCCGTGGCAATGCGCGGCGCGAACATGCAATGTGTAAACTCACTCATCCGGAAAGTAAAGACCACAAATCAATGGACCAGCCAACGACAAACGCGAACCCGCTCGAGGCCAACTCGGCGATCGTTTCCGTGCGCGGGCTGAGTAAGACCTACCGCGGCGGCCTCGCCGCGCTCAAGCACGTCGACCTCGACATTCGGCGAGGCGAAATCTTCGCACTGCTCGGGCCAAATGGCGCCGGCAAGACCACGCTCATCAACATCATTTGCGGCATCGTCACGCCGACGCAAGGTACAGTAGTCGCAGATGGGCACGACATCATTCGCGACTATCGCGCCGCCCGGTCGATCATCGGCCTGGTGCCGCAGGAACTGCACACCGATGCCTTCGAGAGCGTCTGGGCCACTGTCAAATTCAGCCGTGGCCTTTTCGGCAAGCCGCCGAACCCGGCCTACCTGGAAAAGGTGCTACGCGATCTTTCGCTCTGGGAGAAGAAGGACGCGAAGATCATGACGTTGTCCGGCGGCATGAAGCGGCGCGTGCTGATCGCCAAGGCGCTGTCGCACGAACCGCGGATCCTGTTTCTCGACGAACCCACGGCCGGCGTCGACGTCGAACTGCGCCACGACATGTGGCAGATGGTGCGCCATCTTCGCGAGAACGGTGTGACTATCATCCTGACAACACACTACATCGAAGAGGCCGAGGAGATGGCCGACCGCATCGGCGTGGTGCGCAAGGGCGAACTGATCCTGGTCGAGGACAAGAGCGTGCTGATGCACAAGCTCGGCAGGAAGCAGCTGACCCTCACGCTGCAGAGCACGCTGGAACGCATCCCCGAAGCGCTGGCCGGGCTGCCGCTGGAGCTGTCGCACGACGGCACGACGCTGGTCTACACGTTCGAAACGCACACCGATGAAACCGGCATCGCCCCGCTGCTGCGGCGCCTGCGCGAACACGGCATCGACTTCAAGGACCTGCACACGAGCGAAAGCTCGCTCGAGGACATCTTCGTCAACCTCGTGAGGGCGCCGGCATGAACGTCCATGCGATCCGTGCGATCTACAGGTTCGAGATGGCACGCACGTTCCGCACGCTGATGCAGAGTATCGCCTCGCCGGTACTTTCGACCTCGCTGTACTTCGTCGTGTTCGGCGCAGCGATCGGTTCGCGCATGGGCGAGGTCGGCGGTGTCAGCTATGGCGCTTTCATCATTCCCGGGCTGATCATGCTGGCGTTGCTCAACGAAAGCACGTCCAACGCCTCGTTCGGCATCTACCTGCCGAAGTGGTCCGGGACGATCTACGAGCTGCTGTCGGCGCCGGTGTCGCCCATTGAGGTGGTCATCGGCTATGTCGGCGCGGCCACGACGAAATCGATCATCCTCGGCACGCTGATCCTGATCACGGCGCGCGTGTTCGTACCATACGAGATCGCGCATCCGCTGTGGATGGTCGTGTTCCTGCTGCTCACAGCCGTCACCTTCAGCCTGTTCGGTTTCGTCATCGGCCTATGGGCGGACGATTTCCAGAAGCTGCAGGTCATTCCGCTGCTGGTCATCACGCCGCTGACGTTTCTCGGCGGCGCTTTCTATTCGATCAACATGCTGCCGCCGATCTGGCAGAAGATCACGCTGTTCAATCCGGTGGTCTACCTGATCAGCGGATTTCGCTGGAGCTTTTACGGCGCATCCGACGTCAATGTTGTCGTCAGCGCCGCCATGACGCTGGCGTTCCTCGCGCTGTGCCTAGCCGCCGTCTACTGGGTTTTCAAGACCGGCTACAAGCTGAAAACGTAAACGCGGGCGGCTGCCTATTCGTAGCTGCCGGCGTAGCCTTCCGAGGCGAAGCTCTCGAACTTCGTGTACTGGCCGAGGAAGGTCAGATTCACCACGCCAATCGGTCCATTGCGCTGCTTGCCGATGATGATCTCAGCGGTGCCTTTCTTCGCCGATTCCTTGTCATATACCTCGTCGCGGTAGATGAACAGTATCAGGTCGGCGTCCTGCTCGATCGCACCGGATTCACGCAGGTCGGACATGACCGGACGCTTGTCGGTGCGCTGCTCGAGCGAACGGTTCAGCTGCGACAGCGCGATCACCGGTATGTTCAGCTCCTTGGCCAGCGCCTTGAGCCCACGCGAGATTTCCGAGATTTCAGTGGCGCGGTTCTCCTTATTGCCGGGCACTTGCATCAACTGCAGGTAGTCGATGACGATGAGGCCGAGGTCGTGCTCGCGCTTCAGGCGCCGCGCGCGCGCGCGCAGTTCGCCAGGCGACAACGCCGGCGTATCGTCGATGAATATCTTGGCGTCGGAAAGCAGCGTGATCGCGCTGGTCACGCGTGGCCATTCCTCTTCTTGGATGTCGCCGGTGCGCAAATGCTGCTGATCGATGCGGCCGAGGGACGAAATCAAACGGAACGCCAGCTGCGACGACGACATTTCCATCGAGAAGATCGCCACGGCCTTGCGCGACTTCAGCGCAGCGTGCTCAGCAATGTTGACGGCCAGCGCGGTCTTGCCCATCGAAGGACGCGCGGCGATGATGATCAGGTCGGACGACTGCAAACCCGCGGTCTTCTCATCGAGATCGTCGAAGCCGGTTGCGAGCCCGGACAACGAGCCCTTGCTTTCGTAGCGCTGATGCAGGATCTGGAAAGCTTCCTTGACCGCCGCCCGCATCGCGACGAAGCCCTTGCGTCCGCGCGCGCCGGATTCGGCGATGCGGAATACCTTCTGCTCGGCAGTCTCGAGGATTTCCTGGGTGCTGCGCCCTTCGGGCTGAAAGCCGTCCCCGGTGATTTCGGTGCCGGCATCGATCAGCTGACGCAGTACGGACTTTTCGCGCACGATCTCGGCGTACGCCGTAATGTTCGCCGCGCTTGGCGTCGAGTTCGCCAGTTGCAGCACGTAGTTCGAGCCGCCGACGAGTTCTGCCAGCCCGTTCGAGTCGAACCATTCGCCGAGCGTGACCGCGTCGCAGGGCATGTTCTTGTCCTGCAGCTCGCCTATCGCGCGGTAGATCAGGCGGTGATCCTTGCGATAGAAATCCTCTTCGTTGAGTTTGTCGGCAATGCGCTCCCAGGCACGCTCGTCGAGCATCAACCCGCCCAGCACCGCCTGTTCGGCGTCGATGGAATGCGGCGGCACGCGCAGGGCGTCGATGCGCGCGGAACTGAAACGATCGGGCGAAGCAGCCATGGACGATTCGAATCTCGGTGATCAGTTATTGTTCTTCGGCGCAGCGGAACCGACGCCCGCATGCTTGCTCATGGCCGTCTCGCAGATAGAGACGGGCACAGGTCTTCTGCCGCGAAACATACCGGAAACCTGCATGATCCCCCTCCCTCCCTGCAACGGCGCAACGAATCCGCATGTGCGGCCATGACTGCGCCGGCGCATCGTCGCACATGCGCCGGTGGGCACGCGATACGATAACTTGTGGATAGCTTGTGAATTGGAGGAGCGAAGTGCAGAAAGAGCCAACCTCGCAGCCGGCCGAACCGACGAACGCGTGGCAGGCCTTGCAAAGTCGAGCGGCTGGAGTCTTGCGCTCCGTCCGTCATTATCGCATCTTCGTCGCAGCTTCGTGGTTCAATTTTCGTCGACAGCGGTTGGAGAGTCCATGGGCACCACCATCACCAACGTGCTCGACCTGCGCGAACTGGCGCAGCGACGCGTGCCACGCGCTTTTTTCGAGTACGCCGATCGCGGTTCGTACGACGAGATCACGTTGCGCGGCAATCGCGCGGCACTCGAAGCAATTCGCCTGCGCCAGCGGGTCATGGTCGATGTCGACAAGCGCAATCTGGCCACGACCATCCTCGGCGCGCCGGTCAGCATGCCGCTGGCCATCGCACCGACCGGATTGACCGGGCTGCAGTGGGGCGGCGGGGAAATTCTCGGCGCGCGCGCCGCTGCGGCGGCAGGCATCCCGTTCTGCCTGTCGACGATGTCGATCTGCTCGATCGAGCAGGTACAGGCCGCGGTCGACACGCCGTTCTGGTTCCAGCTTTACGTCATGCGCGACCGCGCTTTCACGCGGTCCCTGATCGAACGCGCCATTGCCGCCAAGTGTTCGGCGTTGATGCTCACGGCGGACCTGCAGATCCAGGGCCAGCGTCATCGCGAAATCAAGAATGGCTTGACCGTACCGCCGCAGCTGACCCTGCGAAACTTTCTCGACATCGTGAGCAAGCCGATGTGGGCCTGGCGCGTCCTGCGTGCGCCGAGTCGCTCGTTCGGCAACCTCGAAGGGAGGATCAGCGGCGCCGACAGCTTGCTGACGCTCGCGCAGTGGATCGCGCAGCAGTTCGACCCGACCCTGTCGTGGCGCGACCTGGAGTGGATACGCTCGCTCTGGCCGGGCAAGCTCATCATCAAGGGCATTCTCGATACCGAGGACGCCGCAGCGGCGGCGAACGCCGGCGTGGACGCGATCGTCGTGTCGAACCATGGCGGGCGGCAGCTCGACGGCGCGCCAGCTTCGATCCACGCGCTGCCGCGCGTCGTCGATGCCGTGGCCGGACGCAGCGAAGTGCTGTTCGATGGCGGCATACTCACTGGGCAAAGCCTGCTCAAGGCGCTTGCGCTCGGTGCACGCGCGGGCCTGATCGGCAAGGCCTTCCTGTACGGACTCGGCGCTCGCGGCGAGGCCGGAGTGACCCAGGTCATCGAGATCATCCGCAAGGAGCTCAGCGTCAGTCTCGCGCTGACCGGCCAGACGGACGTGCAACGCGTCGGGCGCGACATTCTGCTGGACGAACGTGGCAACGCTTTAGGGCCGACGGCTGAGGGCTGAGGCTGTTGGTGCCGTCCGCTGGTACGCTGCCGGCGTAGAAAGAAAAACGGGCGCCGAGGCGCCCGTTTTTTCATTCACGCGGTGTTTTGCGAAATCAATCTTCGGCAGCGACCACGACCTTGACGGTCGTGTGCACGTCGGCGTGCAGGTGCACGTGGATCTCGAACTCGCCGGTGTGGCGAAGCGGGCCTTCGCCCATGACGACTTCGCTCTTTTCCAGCGGGTGACCCGCGGCGCTGAATGCTTCGGCGATGTCGCGCGGTCCGACCGAGCCGAACAGCTTGCCTTCCGGACTTGCATTGGCCTTGATCGTTGCGCTGACGCCCTCGAGCGCCGCCTTGCGTGCTTCGGCGGAAGAAAGAATCGTATTCGCCTTGGCCTCGTACTCGGCGCGGCGCTTCTCGAACTCGGCCGTGTTTGTCGCATTGGCGGCGACGGCCTTGCCTTGCGGCACGAGGTAGTTGCGGCCGTAGCCCGGCTTGACGCGGACCTTGTCGCCGAGATTGCCGAGGTTTTTCACTTTTTGCAGAAGTATAAGTTCCATGCTGTTCTCCGATTCGTTAGCGCCGGAGTCCGGCGCAACTGTGGCTGTCCGAATGGCGGACCTGGCGACCCTTCGACGCCTGTCGAACGGTCGGATCTAGGCGCGGTGTCGCGCTTGCGCGCGACCGCTTTTCTCTCAATGGTTGTCGCAGAACGGCAGCAGTGCCAGGAACCGGGCGCGCTGGATCGCGGCGGTGAGCTGACGCTGGTAGCGCGCCTTGGTGCCGGTGATGCGGCTCGGCACGATCTTGCCGGTCTCGCTGATGTACTGGCGCAGCGTGTTGAGATCCTTGTAATCGATCTCCACGACGCCTTCGGCAGTGAAACGGCAGAATTTCTTGCGGCGGAAAAATTTCGACATGGCTTAGCTCCCGGACTGTTCGGTGTCGGCGCTCGGCGCAGCGGCGCTCGGCGCAGCGGCGGTCGGCGCAACGGCGCGCGGCGGACGTGGCGTGCGCTCGCGACGCGGCTCGTCTTCTTCGCCGAAGCCGAAACCGTCTTCGTCACGGCGACGACGCTCGCCCTTGTCGTCCTTGTTCTTGAGGATGAACGACTGCTCGGTGACCGCCTCTTCGCGGCCGATGATGAGGTGGCGCAGGACGGCATCGTTGAAGCGGAAGCCGGTCTCGAGCTCGGTGAGCACGGTCGCGCCGCACTCGACGTTCATCATCACGTAGTGGGCCTTGGCCAGGTTGTCGATCGGATACGCGAGCTGCCGGCGGCCCCAGTCCTCGAGACGATGGATGCGGCCTTTGTCGCCTTCGATCAGCGCCTTGTAGCGCTCGATCATTGCGGGCACCTGCTCGCTCTGGTCAGGGTGGACCAGAAACACGATCTCGTAGTGACGCATGTTGTCTCCTTATGGATACCGCGGCAGACGATTCCGTCGCGATAGCCTCCCGCGGCGCGGTGAGGCAAGGTCCCTCGCTTGAGCGAAGGGCCGCGAATTCTAGGTGAATCAGGGGATTAGTGCAACTATCGAGGGCTGAAGCCCTCCAGCACCTGCAGTAGATTGGAAGTGACGAGTGCCGCAGCATGCGGCCTCGAAGCTGGTTCCCCGCCCTCAGCTCTCAGGCTTCAGCCCTGGCTCATTCACCGTGAAGCTTTCGCCGCAACCGCACTCGCCCGTGACGTTCGGATTGCGGAAGACGAAGGTCGAGTTCAGGCCCTGGCGGGCGAAGTCGATCTGCGTGCCCTCGACAAAACGCAGGCTTTTGTCGTCGACGACAAGCTTGACTCCGTCCTGCTCGATGATCCGGTCGTCGGCGGCGATCGTGTCGGCGATCTCGACGACGTAGGCATAGCCCGAGCAGCCGGTCTTGCGCACGCCGAAGCGCACGCCCGCGGCCTGCGGGTTGGCGCCGAGAAACTGTTGCATGCGCGTGCGCGCGGAGTCGGTGATCTGAATCGGCATGTCTATATCGTACCTTGCATCGGGCGACTCGATGCGCAACCGCCATTCTACAGAGCGCGCTGCAGGAACAGGAATCGCCGTTCCCGATATGACTCCGGAATCAGGCTATTCAAGCGCTGCAAGGGCCAAGGGATCCCGAGCCCGCCGGCGCAGCAAAATATCGAGCGCAGCAGGTGTTTGTGCAGGTTCTCACTGCTGCGCTCCCGAATTCGTCAGTAAATAGGCGGCAAAGCTGCCGAGCCAGTGCGAACCGTAGTAGTTCGCTTCCGAAACGGCTGCCAAACCGGCCTGCGCATGCCGCCGCATCGCCGCCGTGAGCGCCGGGATGCGCGGGTCGCGCGGCGGCAGGCCCGCGGCGATGCCTTGAAGCATCCAGGCGCGGCTGAGGTTGAGCCCGTCTAAATGCGCCAGCTTGCCATCGTTGTGGTCGCGCACCTCACCCGGTATCAGCCAGGCATCGTCGGCGCGGCGCGGAATCTGCGGCAGGAACCGATCCAGCCACGCGGCGAACTCGCGCGGCGCCAGCACGCGCCGCAGCAGATCGGCTTCGGCCAGGCAGGGCGACAAAAAGTCCTGCCCGGACGGTTCGTAATCGAGGGGACAACGGCGATCGTCGAAATAGAACTCGCGAATGCGCCTGCGCAGCCCATCGGCGAACGCGCCATCGCCGCGGCTTGCGGCCCAATCAAGCGCGAGGCCGAAGGCGAAGGCCGTCTGCGTATGCTCGCCGACGCGGATCGGCCGGGTCAGCTTCGGTAGCCAGCGCTGCAAGCGCAGCACGACTTCGCTTTCCAGCGGCGCCAGGTTTTGCGCCCATTCGCGCGCTTGCGCATCGTCCCAGCCGCGCAGCTCGGCGGCGAGCTGCAGCAACCAGGCCAGACCGTAGGGCCGCTCGAAGGTTTCGTCGCCCTGCCCGCGCAGGAACGCCAGCTCACCGGCGACGTGCTCGGCGGTGAGGTTGCGCGCCAGCGCCGCGCGGGCAGCCGCAGCGAAGTCGGCATCGGGGAAGCGTTGCAACAGGCGCACGAGCAGCCAGTGTCCGTGCACGGAAGAATGCCAGTCGTAGCAGCCGTAGAATGCGGGCGTGAGCACGCGCGGCGGCCGGACATCGGCATCGCTGCGCAACTCCACGCTGATCTTGTTCGGATATTCCCGCTCGATGCAGTCGAGTGCGAGTTTGGCGAAACGCTCCGCCTGCGCCGTATCGAGCGGCGGCAAAGCGGACGTCTGCGCACAGGCAACGGCAACGACGAGATACAGACACAAGGCATGCAGAATACGCTGAATGATCATCCCAGCCTCGTAGTCGTGCGAGCGAAATACTCGCCAATGATATGTGAATCGGCAGTTCCGCTATCATGCGCGCCTTGCACGAATTTCCGGAAGCAAACATGCCCGTAGCCAGCGTCAAGCAAGCATTGTCCGGCTCCCTCGCCGCCGGCAGCGAAGTCTCGGTCCGCGGCTGGGTGCGCACGCGGCGCGATTCGAAGGCCGGGCTTTCATTCGTCAACGTCAGCGACGGCTCGTGCTTCGATCCGATCCAGGTCGTCGCGCAGAATACGCTGGCCAACTATGCCGACGAGATCGCGAAGCTGACCGCCGGCTGTGCCGTGATCGCGACCGGCACGCTGGTGCCGTCGCAAGGCAAGGGTCAGAGCTTCGAGATCCAGGCGACGAGCGTCGAAGTCGTCGGCTGGGTCGACGATCCGGAGACCTACCCGATCCAGCCCAAGGCGCACACGATGGAGTACCTGCGTGAGGTCGCACACCTGCGCCCGCGCACGAATACGTTCGGCGCGATTGCACGCGTGCGCGACTGCATCGCCAAGGCGATCCACCGCTACTTCCACGAGCGCGGTTTCTTCTGGATCAACACTCCGATCATCACGGCGAGCGATGCCGAAGGCGCCGGCCAGATGTTCCGCGTGTCGACGCTCGACATGGTCAACCTGCCGCGCAATCCGGAAACCGGCGCAATCGACTGGCACCAGGATTTCTTCGGCAAGGAAACCTATCTGACGGTCTCCGGCCAGCTCAATGTCGAAGGCTACTGTTTGAGCCTGAGCAAGGTCTACACGTTCGGGCCGACGTTCCGCGCCGAGAACTCGAATACCACGCGCCACCTCGCCGAGTTCTGGATGATCGAACCGGAAATCGCGTTCGCCGACCTCAACGACAACGCATCACTGGCCGAGGATTTCCTCAAGTACATCTTCAAGGCCGTGCTCGACGAGCGCATGGACGACATGAAGTTCTTCGCCGAACGCCAGGAGAAGACCGCGATCTCGCGACTGGAGAATTTCATCACCGCGCCGTTCGAACGCATCGACTACACCGATGCGGTGGACATCCTCAAAAAGTCGGGGCAGAAGTTCGAGTACCCGGTCGAGTGGGGGCACGACCTGCAGACCGAACACGAACGCTACCTGACGGAAAAGCATGTCGGGCGCCCCGTGGTCGTCATGAACTACCCGGAACAGATCAAAGCGTTCTACATGCGCCTCAATGACGACGGCAAGACCGTGGCGGCGATGGACGTGCTGGCGCCCGGCATCGGCGAAATCATCGGCGGCAGCCAGCGCGAGGAACGCCTCGACTATCTCGACCGCCGCATGAAGCAGTTCAAGATCGATCCGGCCCACTACGGCTGGTACCGCGATTTCCGCCGTTATGGCACGGTGCCGCACGCCGGTTTCGGCCTCGGCTTCGAGCGTCTCGTCGTTTATACCTGCGGTCTGGCGAATATCCGCGATGCGATTCCGTATCCGCGCGTGCCCGGAAGCGCGGAGTTCTAGAAGTGCGTTTGCCTCTGGTCACCCGATCAACGCGACCGTTTGACCTGCGCCCAACGCGGCTGCCGGGCGCCAGCCCCAGTGTGTTCCACGAGCGCTGTGATAAAGGTCCGGCTTGATCCAAAGATGGAATGGGATCGTCACGGTGCCGAGAGTTGCATCGTCCGTCACCAGCCTGAGCGATTCATACCTGCCAGAGAAGTGTGCAGCGCGGCGCGCGCCGTCACGGTGAACACCTTCCCGGCCTGCGCGGTTGCGACTCGGTCACATGATTTCGCCGGTCACCGGAACAACTAAGGTCGAAAAGCCTGGCGCGTCAGTCTTGATTTTGATCTCGCCGTCGAATGCTCCGGTTTTGAGTTCTTCTGCGGAGAGACCGATGTCGAGGCGGAAGGTGCCCGCACGACCCGCCGAAGGCGTCTTCTGGATCGACAGGAAAGGGATATTCGTTTCGATGCCTGTGATCGCAAAGTCACCAGCGCGTTTCTTGACCAGGAGCGTTTGCGTGAGCAGTCCGCCGATGTTGGGATTCTTCGCTTGTTTCATGGCTATTTGCCCGAAACTTGCCGATTCCGGGGCAACGTATACATCTAGCTTCACGAATACGTTGACCCCGACTTGCATGGTGGGGTGTTTGGGATCATCGGTTTGCAGCTGCACTGCTTCGAGATATCGACCAGGCCCGACGGATTTCGGCACAGTCACTTGAAGCTGGTATTTTTGGCCGGGCTCCACGGTCGAGAGGGCCGTCGTGAAGTGGCTTCCCTTTTTCTCGACGCCTTTTATGGTGAGTGGAGCGGATTGATGGTTGGTTATGGTGACGCTCTTTGCCGCGGTCTCATCGTCGTAGAGACTGAAATACAGCTCCAGCGGATCGACCTCGAGTGGCGCGTAAACGTACGCCACGATGTTGTATGTGACGACAGGCGTTGTTTCGTCGTTCGTCTGCAGCGTGAGGCTCCACTTCCAGGGTCCGGCGACGCTTTGCGTATCGATCAGCGCAGTCAGCTCGCCGGTCTCGCCCGGAGCGATTGACTGCGGAATGCGAGCCTTCAATTCCTTGCCCGAGAGCTGTACGTTTTCGATGCGAAGCGGCGCTGAACCGGTATTGCGGAGCGCGAACTTGTGTTCCAGGGCGGTTCCGGATTCGACCCGACCGAAGTCCCAGGACAGGTCTTCAGCGATTGCCTTCGGTGATGGCACCTGCGCTTTTGCGCTGCCCACACAGGCCAACAGCGCCAGCGTCAGGGCGATTGTGCGGGTGAACATCAGTCGCAGCCCTTCAAGGTATTGACAATAAAAAAACGGAGAGCCGCAACCAGGTGGTCGCGGCTCTCCCGTGAGCGGAGTGGCCTCGGTTTCTCAATCGTTCAAGTAGAACCGCAGCTGAGCGAGCCGCAGGCCATTGTTGTCGTAGTTCCAGAACCAGTCCTCGGTGCCGCTTGCGAAGAGGGCGATCCGCTCCCTCTGGACCGGATCGGCGCACGTGCCGTCCGCAAGGAACCCCGTATCGCAAAACAGGACCAACATGGACGTAAGCTCGTCGGTTACGTTCTGGAAGATGGGCTGCCCGTTCTTGCGCATCAACGGCTGCGTGACGTTTTCCAGGGAGCAGAACAGGCCGCCATCCACGGTCGCGCAGGTAGTGATTTCAGCAGAACCCCCCGGCTTACCGAGCGCACGGGCCCACACCGTGTAGGATGCGGCGGGAAGGGTGGGATCGCACGGTAAGTTTATGTCTTCCGTGGTGATGTCCGTGTTGCATGGCAGGCTGAACACCGCCCCGATTTTCGAGCCGAGCAGGGCTCCGTTGCAGTCGCGGGCAGCATCGAAACCGTTGCCATCGCACACCTGGAAATCGGCGCCCGGGATCAGCCAAATGGGATTGTCGACGATCGCGGTGCAGGATCCGGTCAGAGTGCCGCCGGTTGTATTGTCGGTGCAGGTCGAAACCTTACCGTTGTTCTTGGTACTAACCAGCGGCACGAAGATCGTGTGCCGGTCCGATCCCGCCATCGGGGGGTTCTTGGCGTTCTCCACGCCGATGATGTTGAGGTTGTAGTGCGGGCCGGATGGGGCGCCGTTTTGAGCCCATGCCGAAGAAGCCAGGCAGGTACCCACGAAGACCGCTGCGAGTTTTGCAAGATGTTGCATGTCAGTCTCTCCATAGAAGGGGTAAATCGCACGTCATTCGCCCCCTTCCAAACAACCATGCCGCGCGGACCCTAGCACCGCTGTTATTAAAGAGCAGTGAAGACTTCCATTCGTAAGTCATTCATCTGTCTGAACAAATACGCCGCGATATTCGCGAGCGAGCCCGAGGGACAGAGCATAGAAGGATGGTTCGAGGACGCCCCGCGCGAACGAGTTCGCCCCGCATGCTGGCAGCTAGCAGTTCTGCAAAAAAAGACTTGTCGGCCGGCGCTAGTCGCGCGGGCACACGCGCCGAATTATTCCGGCTTGACGGCTGGCGGAATCTTGGGGTCGGCGTTGATGCGCTTGCGGCAGTAGCGCAGCGTAGCCAGGTTCACGGAGCGTGTGGGAAACGCTTTATGCACTGACGGCTGCTTGCCCTTCAGAACGAGCGTGTAGACGCGTGCGGAATCCTCTGCCGATTCCGGCGTCTTGAGGATCGCGCTTTTTTCGATTTCGGTTGGCGGCCGAGGCGCCGCAATGTTGTCGTCCTCGCCGGCCGGCTCAAGCATCGACTGCGGCAGCAACAACGCCAGCGATACGGCCTTGAGCATCAGCGGCCAGAACCACGCCGCATAGGCCGGATGAAGTTTCCAGCACACGTTGCCGTCGCCGAGTTCGACAACCTCGCCGACCACGGCAAGCATGCCTTTCGACCCGACCAGTCTGAAGTAGGCGGGCTTGGCTGCAACGACCTTGGCTACCGCAGTGTCCATGGGATCAGCGACGACCACCGCGCCGCTTGCCATCATCCAGCGAAACGCGGATGTGCGAGCCTTGCTGCTCGGAACCGTTGAGCGCAGCAATGGCCGCGCGTGCCTGATGGCCTTCCATTTTCAACTGGGCAAAGCCCTTGCATTCACCGCTGAACAGGTCTCTGGACATCTGCAAATCGAACACGCGCCCGTGGCTCGCAAACAACTGTTCGAGCAAGGGTTGCGTCATCGATCGCGGCAGGCCGCGTACGAGCATGGTCAGCATCGGTTTCTCTCCTTGAGAAGTGCGGGACGCTTGCGCGTCCCGCACTGTTTTTGTCGCACCGTCTCAGGCTGCGCTGACGTTCTCGGCCTGCAGGCCCTTCTGGCCCTGCGTCACTTCGAACGAAACGCGCTGGCCTTCCTGCAGCGTGCGAAAACCGGAGCCGGTGATCGCGCGGAAGTGGACGAACACGTCCGGGCCGCTTTCACGACTGATGAATCCGAAACCTTTTGCATCATTGAACCACTTAACGGTGCCGATCTGACGATCAGACATGGGTGTAACTCCTGACATATGAACGGAAAATGCGCGGCCAAAACGGCAACGCTGATCACTGGGTGCGAGGGGATGCGGGAGAGGGAGACGAAGACGGCGGGGTATTAATCCGCGTTATCGAGCCACAGACTGCAATGAGCCTGGCAAACTCAGCGATCGGCATAATAACACAAATGGCGCAGCTGAGCCCGATTTGCCGTTTTTCCTAGCTGAAATGGCCGGGGTTCGCTGCCGTTTGGCGCTTTTTTGTAACGATTAAGGCCGTATTCCAGCCGCTGCGGGTTCAATCGTTGCGATACCGTTCGAATCGCCCTGAGTCGCAAGGAATATCCTGCATGTCAGCTGAGTCCCAGGCTCGTTCTTCCCGAATCTTGATGGGGTTCGCCTGTCTCCTTGCGCTGGCATCCTGCGAGGCGCAGACGCCCGCAGCGCCCCCCGCCAATCCGAACGCTGTTCCCGCCAAGCCGGACGCTGCCCCCACCCCGGCGGCGCCGTTTACGGATTTCCGCTACGAAGCCCCTGGCAATACGCGAAAAATTACCGTTGCCGACCTGCCGCAGCCCTATGCGACGCCGATTGCTGGTAACGGCCCGAAAATCGTCCCCCGCCCTGCCAATGTTTGGCCGAAAGCGCCGCCGGGCTTCAAGGTCGACCTCTATGCCGAGGATGTCGGTCATGCGCGGCTGCTGCGCACCGCACCGAACGGCGACGTATTCGCAGCCGTGACAGCAGCCGGCAAAATCGTGTTGCTACGCGGCGTCGATCAAAACGGCAGGGCCCGCCAGGCCTCGGTTTTCGCCAGCGGGCTCAACAAACCGTTCGGGATTGCGTTCTACCCGCCGGGGCAGAAGCCGCAATGGATTTACATCGCCAACACCGACTCCATCGTGCGCATCGCCTATCAGGACGGCGACAACGAAGCGCGCGGGAAACCCGAGCACATCGCCGACTTGCCCTCCGGCGGCGGGCATTCGACGCGCGACATCCAGTTCAGCCCGGATGCAAAGACGATGTACGTGTCGGTCGGATCGGCGTCCAACGTCGACGACCCGGACTCCACACCCGCAGAAAAGCATCGCGCCGACATTCTCTCGTTCGCCCCCGACGGCAGCGGCATGCGCGTGTTCGCTTCCGGCATCCGCAATCCGGTCGGCTTGGCGATACAGCCGGGCACGTCCACGCTCTGGTGTTCGGTCAACGAGCGCGACGCCCTTGGCGACAATCTCGTGCCTGACTTCATCACGCACGTGCAGGATGGCGGTTTCTACGGCTGGCCGTGGTGGTATATCGGTGCGCATCAGGATCCGCGCCATACCGGCAAGCGTCGCGACCTCAGGGACAAGGTGATCGTGCCCGACGTGCTCTTGCAGCCGCACAACGCATCGCTGCAGCTGACGTTTTATGACGGCAAGCAATTCCCCGACGAATACCGCGGCGATATCTTCGCCGCCGAGCACGGCTCGTGGAACAAGGCGACACGCACTGGCTACGAGGTCATCCGCGTTCCGCTACATCAGACCGGACAGGCCAGCGGCGAATACGAAGACTTCCTGACCGGCTTCGTACTCGACAACGGCGATGTATGGGGCCGTCCCGTCGGCGTTACCGTCGCCGCCGATGGAGCCCTGCTGGTCAGTGATGACGGCTCGCGATCGATTTGGCGCGTGAGCTACGTCGGCAGCGCGCCGGCCGCGTCCGCGCACTGATCATGAGGCTCGCGCATGCAGCGGCGGTCGAGCGCCGCGCCCCTTGTAGACTTGCGCCTGCACCACTCGCGGCAGCGTTCCTGCCGACACCTTCATGACTGAAGCAAACGTCGCGGCAACGGACTCGCGCAACCGCGGCATCGACGTGCTGCGCGGCGTGTCGATACTCCTCGTCATTCTCAATCATGTCGGCATCCGCATTCCGCTGGCGAAAACGGCACTCGCGGAAATCCTGCCCAGGCGCTTCCTGCAGGATCTCAACTACAACGGCTACGAGGCCGTGATCGTATTCTTCGTGATCTCCGGATTCCTGATCACACGGCGGTCGCTCGAGCGCTGGGGAACTCTCGGCGAAATCTCCTTGCGCGAATTCTACGTACGCCGTGGCGCGCGCATCCTGCCATGCCTGTTCGCGCTGGTCGGCATACTGGCGATCCTGCATCTGCTTGCGCTGCCGAGCTACGTGATTGCGCGGCCGAATCAGTCTTTGCCGGGCGCGATATTTTCCGCACTCGGCTTGTACCTGAACTGGTACGAAGGCGTGACCGGTTATCTGCCCGGTAGCTGGGACATCCTGTGGTCGCTGTCGATCGAGGAAGTGTTTTATCTGGCCTTTCCCCTGCTCTGCCTGCTCTGCGGCGGCACGCGCTGGTTCGTCGCCATGCTCGCCGTGCTGGCGCTGTCGATGCCCTTCACGCACGCCGCGGCACAAGGCAACGAAATCTGGCAGGAAAAGGCCTATCTGCCCGGAATGGGCGCGATCTCGGTTGGCATCCTCGCCGCCCTGTTCGCGCGCCACCTGCCGCGACCTTCGCAGCGCACGGCGCTCTTGATGCGCATCAGCGGCGCGCTCGGCATCTGCGCGATCCTCTTCGCCGGCCGCCTCGTCTGGCATTGGTTGCTCGACGCCTACCTGCTCGTGCTGACCGGGTCGGCGGCGGCGCTGGTGCTCGGCATGCACTGGAACACGACGAGTCCGCGCCGACGCATTCGCGGTCTCGACTGGCTGCGATCGTGCGGACGGCTGAGTTACGAGATCTATCTGACGCACATGTTCTGCGTCTTCGCCGTCGTTGCCGTCGCGCGCTGGAGCGGCATCGATGCGGCGTGGGGTTGGGTCTGGTATCCGTTTGCGATCATCGCCTCATGGCTGCTCGGCTGGATCGTCGCCCGCGGGTTCTCGCAACCTTGCGAGCTCTGGCTGCGCCGCCGTTACTCCATGCGCGCACCGAATATTACGAACGCGATCGCTGCACCTGCGGACGTGTAAAATTCCGAACCGCAGCTTGAACCGGACACGACCGGATCCGTCGAAGCGCCATGAAAAACTCGGAAACCCTGGAGCAATGGTGGGTCGCCTCGCTCGGCGACATCCTCGTTTGGGCACGCCTGCGCGTAGTCGAGTCCGGCCACGCCGAAGTGTTCTCGGCCGACGGCGAAACCTTGCGCTACGACGATGAAGACAGCGCGCACGCCGCATTGCTCGATGCCGATTTCCGCGCGTTCGATGGCCTGGACGAGGACGACGCTGCGATGCTGGGATTCCACCTGGATTCGATCGAGCCGCCGGAAGCCGAGAACGACGAAGAACTGGTGCCGCTGATGACCGAGAAGTTGATTCGTCGAATGTAGAATCACCACGACACGCATTCACAACAGGCCGGCGGGCGTTTGCCTCGCACAGGAATGATGAGCGGAGAACAGGCGACATGAATCTTGATCTCACCGGCAAGCACGCGCTCGTCTGCGGCGCCTCGCAAGGCATCGGCCGCGCAGCAGCAATCGAATTGGCGCAGTTTGGCGCGCACGTCACGCTTCTCGCTCGCTCGCGCGAGCCGCTCGAGGCGGCATTGCTGGCCCTGCCCAAGGTCCATGCGGCGCAGTCCCATGCGCTCGTCGCCGCCGACATGAACGATCACGCCACGCTGCGCGCGAAGGTCGAGGATGTCGCCGCAACCCGCGCGGTCAACATCCTGGTCAACAACAGCGGAGGTCCGCCGGGCGGACCGGCGCACACGGCGTCGCTCGATGATTTCCGCATCGCATTCAACCAGCACCTGATCGCGGCGCAGATCGTGCTGCAGGGCGTGCTCGACGGCATGCGCGAGGCGGGTTACGGCCGCGTGATCAACGTGATCTCGACCTCGGTCAAGGAACCGATCAGGAACCTCGGCGTGTCGAACACGATTCGCGGTGCGATGGCGAGTTGGGCGAAGACGCTGGCGAGCGAACTGGGGCCCGCCGGCATCACGGTCAACAATGTGTTGCCGGGGTATACGAAAACGCAACGTCTCGAGCAGATACTCGGCGAGCGCGCGAAGGCGACCGGCAAGAACGAGGCCGCTGTTGCCGCGGCGATGCTCTCGACGGTTCCGCTCGGCCGCTTCGCCGAGGCGAGCGAGATCGGCGCGGTCATAGCATTTCTCGCCTCACCCGCGGCCGGCTACGTCAACGGCATCAACGTGCCGGTCGACGGCGGGCGCATGCAGTCGCTCTGACCTCGGCAGACACCGTCGGCAACTGCCTGCGTCGCCCATGAATTGGAGCGAACGTGCCAGCTACCGTCGCAGGCCGCACGCGCTCGCCGTGGCCCGGATCTTCTGCGTTGCGTCGTCGGCACTGGCGTTGGCGTGTTGCGCGCCCCCTGGACCAAAGCCGGCAACATCCGGCGAAGAGAACGTGCTGGACGCGCAGACCAGCAAGGCGGCATTCGCCCAGCTCAACGCCGTGCAACGCCACGCGGACACGTTGCCTAACGCGCTCGCCGTTCACGACTACTTGGTAGCGCAACACCAGCGTAGCAGCGGACTGACGCGCGATTTCCTCGGCCAGGTTCTGGCGGCAAACGACGCCGAACTCGGCAACTACGAAAGTGCAGTGCAGGAATTCTCGCAGCGCCCGATGGCGCTGCGCAGCAAAATCGGCGATCTGCCGGACGCAGGATCGTTTCATGCGTCCAACGCGGCGGATGCAGTCGTCGCGCTGGCCCGCGATCGGCACATCGTCATGCTCAACGAAGCCCATCACGTCGGCGAGACACGCCTGTTGACGCTCGCACTTTTGCCGCGCCTGCGCGAAATGGGATTTACGCATCTCGCCGTCGAAGGACTCGACGAACACGACCGCGATCTCGTCGCCCGCGGCTATCCGGCGAAGGCCAGCGGCCCGTACATCCGCGAACCGCTGTACGGCGACATCGTGCGTATCGCGCTGCGCCTCGACTTCATCGTCGTGCCGTACGAGTCGACGCGCGCCGATGCCGATCTGGACGGACGCGAGGAAGATCAGGCACGCCACATTCTCGAGCGCGTCTTTCGCGGACACGACGACGCGCGTCTCGTCGTGCATGCTGGATACGCGCACATGCACAAACGCGCCGACTATCTCGACGCCGACACGCTGGCGATGCGCCTGAAACGCATGACCGGCTTCGATCCACTGAGCATCGACCAGACGATATTGCGGCCGATCGCTCCGCCGCGCGAATATCCGGCGTATCGCGAACTGCAGCAACGCTTCGCCGTCTCGGCGCCGGCCGTGCTACTGCGCTCGGACCATTCGGCGTGGAGCCTGGAACCCGATTTCTATGACGTCAGCGTGATACTGCCACCGACGAATCTGGTCAACGGCCGGCCGGACTGGCTTGCGCTCGGCGGCGAGCGCATCGCCACGCCGATCGGACTCGACCTGCAACCGGCATCGCTGCCATGCGTTGTCGAGGCGCGCTATGCGAGCGAGAGCGATGCGGCCGTGCCGGCCGATCGCGCGCTCGTCGAACGTGCGGACATTCCAACCGTACTGTTCCTGCGTCCGGGCGAGTACCGCGTCGCTGCCTTCACCAGCAGTGGCCGCGTGTTCGGCGCGCAGCGCCTGCGCGTCGCAGCTGCAGAGTCATCATCGCCGAAGGGCCACGATCAATGACGCCGATCCGAATGGGTCCGACGAAACGGCACTCGAAACTCCCCAAGCCACGGCAGAGCCGCTAAGCTTTGCCCCATGGAAGAGTCGTCACCAAAATTGACCAATTACATCGCCGGACGTTGCAGCGCGCCGGATTCCGGACGCTATCTCGATGTTTTCGAGCCTGCGGCAGGCACGGTTTTCGCACATTGTCCCGACTCGGGCGCCGCCGAAATCGACGCAGCCGTTGCCGCTGCGCAGCGAGCGTTTCCAGCGTGGGCCGCAACCCCGGCATCGGAACGGGCGCGCATGCTCGAGCGCATCGCCGACCTGCTCGAAGGCAGGCTCGACGAATTCGCCCGGGCCGAATCGCGCGACAACGGCAAACCCCTGGCGCTGGCGCGCAGTCTCGACATTCCGCGCGCCGCAGCGAACCTGCGTTTCTTCGCCGCCGCCGCGACGCAGTTCGCCAGCGAGGCGCACGCGATGGGTGCGGATGCCATCAACTACACGCTGCGCCAACCGCTCGGCGTGGTCGGCTGCATTTCGCCGTGGAACCTGCCGCTGTACCTGTTCACCTGGAAGATCGCGCCGGCGCTGGCCGCGGGCAACTGCGTCGTGGCCAAGCCCTCGGAAGTCACGCCGTACACGGCATCGATGTTCGCGCAGGTATGCATCGATGCCGGTCTGCCCGCCGGCGTGCTGAACATCGTGCACGGCAGCGGACCCGGCGCCGGCCAGGCCCTGGTCGAACACGTCGGCATCAAGGCAATCTCGTTCACCGGCTCGACGCGCACCGGCGCGGCGATTGCCGCGATCACGGCGCCGAAGTTCAGGAAACTCTCGCTCGAAATGGGCGGCAAGAATCCGACCTTGATCTTCGCCGACTGGGAGCCGAACGAAACCAACTGGGCGACCGTGGTGCGTTCGGCGTTTTCCAATCAGGGCCAAATCTGCCTCTGCGGCTCGCGACTGCTGATCGAGCGAAGCATCTACGAGAAGTTCAGGAATGCGTTCGTGGAAAAGGTGCGCGCACTGCGCGTAGGCGACCCGAATGACGCGGGCAGCGATCTCGGCGCCGTCGTCTCGCGCGCGCATTTCGACAAGATCCTGGGTCACATCGCACTGGCACGCGAAGAAGGCGGCACGATTCTTTGCGGCGGCAACGCGCTGAAGATCGAAGGGCGCTGCGCGGACGGCTGGTTCATCGCCCCGACGGTCATCGAGGGTCTCGATGGCGCTTGCCGCACGAACCAGGAAGAGATCTTCGGGCCAGTCGTCACACTGATGCCGTTCGATAGCGACGATGACGCCGTCGAGCTGGCGAATTCGACGAGCTACGGCCTGGCCGCTTCCGTCTGGACCACGAACCTGTCGCGCGCGCATCGCGTCGCCGCGCGCCTGGAATCGGGTATCGTCTGGATCAACTGCTGGTTGCGACGCGACTTGCGCACGCCATTCGGCGGCGTCAAGAACTCCGGCGTCGGCCGCGAAGGCGGACTCGAGGCACTGCGCTTCTTCACCGAACCCAAGAACATCTGCATCGACTTGCATACAGCATGACCAAACTCACGCCACTGATTGAAAGAAACCGGGCCTGGTCGGCGCGCGTGCGCGCGCAGGATGCGCAATTCTTCGAGCGCCTCTCGCAACTGCAAACGCCCAAGTACCTGTGGATCGGCTGCTCGGATTCGCGAGTTCCGGCCAATCAGATCATCGACATGGCGCCGGGCGAGGTGTTCGTGCACCGCAACGTCGCCAACGTCGTCGTGCACGCCGATCTCAACTGCCTCAGCGCGATGCAGTTCGCGGTCGACGTGCTCAAGGTCGAAGACATCATGGTCGTCGGCCACTACGGCTGCGGCGGCGTGCGCGCGGCACTGGTCGGCGAACGCCTCGGACTGGTCGACAACTGGCTGCGTCACGTCGGCGACGTCGCGCAAAAACATCGCGACGCGCTGCAGGCGCTGGACTCTGAGCCGCTGCGCATGGACCGCCTGTGCGAACTGAACGCGCTCGAGCAGGCCGTCAACGTCTGCCAGACCACGATCGTGCAGGATGCGTGGCAGCGAGGCCAGGCGTTGAGCGTCCACGCCTGGGTCTATGGACTGCACGACGGCCAGGTGCGCGATCTGGGCCTGGACATGAGCAACCCGGCCGACCTTCCCGCGCAGTACGCCGAAGCGCTGGCCAATCTGGGGGACGCAGCGAACGGGCGACAACCATGACTGACATCACATTCGCATCGACTGCAACGTTTGCGATGCTTGGAGACGTCATCATGAAGACGAATCCAAGCCTCTGGGGGAGAACTGCATGCCGCAAGACTGCCGCCGCCGTCTGATCACCGCCGCCTTGGTTGCGCTTGCGACCGTGGGTACCGCCGCGGCGCTCGCAGAGACGGTCAGGAGCACGCCGTCGAGCCGCGACGTCACGCCAGAGCAATGGCGCGAACAGCAGCTGGCCGCGGCCGACAAATCCGACCAGATCATGAAAGACGCGCAAAAACAGCAGGGCCTGCTCGGCCAGTACGGGCTGATGCAGCTCGCCTACGACGCCAATCACGACCGCGCGTTCCAGCTGATCTTCGGCCAGTATCTGAGCTGGTACCTTACCTACGTCGGCGACTACGATGGCGCGCGCTCGACATTTTCGATTGCACAGCCGGCGCAGGCCGACGACGGACCCTCGCCACTCGGCGGCGCCTGGCAGCTGCGCCCGGCAGCCGACGTGATCCTGGAAATGTCCAAGGATCGCAAAGCTGTTTTCTTCAACGAAGCGCATAGCGCGCCGCTGACGCGCACGCTGACCATCCGGCTCCTGACCAAACTGCGCGAACAGGGCTTCGACTATTTTGCCGCCGAGACACTTTACGAGACCGACAAGAACCTGAATTCGCGCGGTTACCCCGTTCCCGAATCCGGCTTCTATACGAACGAGCCGCTGTACGCCGAAATGGTGCGGACAGCCTTGCACCTCGGTTACAAGGTCGTGGCCTACGACGCCGAGAACGCCGGCGTCGGCGATCCGCGTGAACGCTCCGGCGCGCAGAACCTCTATGACCGGGTCTTCAAGAAAGACCCGAACGCCCGGCTCGTCGTCAATGCCGGCTTTGCGCACGTGCAGAAGACCGGCAAGTATCTCGGCGGCACGAGCATGGGGGAATTCTTCAAGAAGGTTTCGGGCATCGACCCGCTGACGATCGAGCAGACGATGATGATTCAGCATGCTCGTGCGGATCAGGATCACCCGTACTACATCGCACTGACCCAATCGCAGCACCTGAGCGAGCCGAGCGTCTTCGTCGCCGCCGGTGGCAAGACCTGGACGTTGAAGCCCGACCAATACGACATGAGCGTGATTTTCCCGCCCCAGGAAGCCTCGACCGATCGCCCCGAGTGGCTACGCGTCGGCGGCATGCGTGTGCCATACGGTGTCGGCGGTGAAGCCTGCAATACCCATTTTCCGTGCATGGTCGAGGCGCGTTATGCAAGCGAAGGAGCGGACTCGATACCGGCGGACCGCGTGATCCTGAACACCATCGACGAGAATTCCCCCATGTCGAATCGCATCGTGTCGGTTCGCGCAACGGCGAACGGGCGACTGTTCCTGCGCCCGGGCAAGTACAAGCTCAGCGCCATGGATCGCCATGGCCACAACGTGTTCGGCCGCGACATCGAAATCGGCGCGGACGGCTTGGCAAAGCAATGAGCGGGATCGTTCGCGCAGGCCACGCGCCGAAGCCGGTCGGCGCGTATCCGCACGCACGCCGCGTCGGCAATCTGCTGTTCCTGTCCGGCGTCGGTCCACGCGATGCGGCGACCAATGCCGTCATCGGCAACGTCTACGATGCCCAGGGCCGCCTGCTGAGCTACGACATCGAAGCGCAATGTCGCGCCGTGTTTGCAAACGTGCGCACGATCCTCGAGGCCAGTGGCGCGCGCTGGGAAGACCTCGTCGACGTGACGGTCTTCCTCACCAACATCGAGCACGATTTTGCCGCGTACAATCGCGTCTACGCCGAGTACTTCACGGCCGCGCAGCCTTGCCGCACGACGCTCGGCATCACGGCACTGCCGACGCCAATCGCGATCGAGCTGAAATGCATCGCGGCGCTCGGCGACGTAACCGACGAGTGAGAAGAGAAAATTTTGAGCGCGGATGAACGCGGATAAGATCGATAACCACTGGATCAGAGCGGATTAACAGGAATGCAGCCCTATCCGCGAAAATTCAATATCAATCCGCGCAATCCGTGTTCAAGTTCTTTCATGGGCACCAGAAGATGCTGACAGCGCCGATCGATTTCCACAAATGGATAAATGAGCATCGCCACCTGCTCAAGCCGCCGGTCGGCAACAAGTGCATCGTCGACGGCGACTTCATCATCATGATCGTCGGCGGCCCGAACGCGCGCACCGACTACCACTGGGACGCCGGGCCGGAATTCTTCCACCAGATCGAAGGCGAGATGGTGTTGAAGGTGCAGGATGGCGGTGAGGCACGCGACATCCCGATACGGGCCGGAGAGATCTTCTACCTGCCGCCTGGCGTGCCGCATTCGCCGCAGCGCACGGCGAACTCGATCGGCCTCGTCATCGAACGCAAGCGCCTCGCGCACGAGAAAGACGGCCTGATGTGGTTCTGCGAACGCTGCAACCACAAACTCTTCGAAGAGTTCTTCGTGCTGCAGAATATCGAGGAGGACTTCCCAGCTGTGTTCGACCGCTTCTACCGCTCGCTCGATGCACGCACGTGCAAGGCCTGCGGCAACATCAATCCAGCGCCGGACAGATATCGCTGAAACGCGTGGTCGTAACGGCGCGCCAGCACAATCAACCGCTGGCGATTGGCTATCATGCGCCAATGCTGACAAGACTCCTCGAACTCAAGCCGCGCGACGTCCCGTTCATCGTCGGACTGCGCAACACGGCTGCGGTCGTGCTACCGCTCTTGCTTGGCGTCGCCAGCGGAAATCTCGGCGCCGGGCTCGGCGTTTCGGTTGGTGCCTTGAACACGATGTTCTCGGACCAGCCGGGCCCGTACCGGCTGCGCGTGCGGCGCATGCTGCTGGCGGCCAGTGCAGCGGGAATATCCGCGCTGGTCGGCTACGTCGTCGGCGCCAGCACGCCGGCAACCGTGATCGCATCGCTGGTCTGGGGATTCTGCGGCGGCCTGCTCGTGGCCTTGGGTCCGGAAGCCGGACGCATCGGCCTGACAAGCATGATCCTGCTCGTCATCACCGCATCAGACCCGCGCTCGCCGGCTGACGCCATCGGTCCGGCCCTGCTCTTTTTCGGCGGCGGCCTGCTGCAAATGCTGTTCTCGATCGCCGCATGGCCGTTGCAACGCTACCTCCCGGAACGCGCGGCGCTCGCCAGGTTGTGTCGGCAGCTTGCGACAAGTGCACGACGGCACGACGATCCGGCCCAGCCGCCGCCGGTGTCCCAGGCCCTGACCGATGTCGAAAACCTGTTGTACGGCACCTTTCGCGCCCGCGGCACCACGATGGAAGCATTCCGCGTGCTTGCGGAGATCGTCGAGCGCATCCGCCTCGAACTGCTTGCACTCGGTGGCCTTACCGAACGCATCGAGGACCCAGCGCTCAAGGCGACTTTGGCCCGCCTGCGCGAATATGCCGCACGCACGCTCAATTCGGTCGCCGGTGCGCTCGACGCCGGCGTCAGCCCGTTGGCCGCCGCCGCCGCGCTCGAAGGCTACGAAGCGGCGCTGTCGGCGATCGACCGTCCGGACAATAGCGGCGGCGATGCGCACGCGCGTCGCGCGCTGACGATCGCCCTCGCGCACGCACATGGGCTCGCCGGACAACTGCGTGCGCTTGCGCATAACGCGGAATTCGCCGGCAGCCGTGGCGAGCTGCGCCTCGACGCACAGGAAGAGCGCTTTCCGCGCGCGCTGCGTCCGCGCAATCCGTTCGCGATACTGCGCGCAAACATGCGTCTGTCGTCGATCGCCTGCCGGCATGCACTGCGCTGCGCCGTATGCCTCGCCATCGCCGTGGCAGGCGCGCGGCTGATGGACATGTCCCACGGCTACTGGATTCCGATGACGGCGGCAATCGTGCTCAAGCCCGATTTTGCCGGCACCTTCAGCTTCGGCCTGCTGCGCGTGATCGGCACGCTGCTCGGGCTCGCGCTGGCTACCGCGCTGCTGCATTTCGCGTTTGGCGGCGATTGGCAGCGCATCGCCCTGTTCGCCGTGTTGTGTTTCGGTTTCCGCCAACTGACGACGGTGCATTACGGCATTGGCGTCATGCTGCTGACGGCGCTGATCGTCGTCCTGCTGACATTCGAAGGCATTGCACCTGGCGAAACGATGAACGCACGCGCGCTCGGTACCGGCATCGGCAGCGCGCTGGCCCTGTTCGCCTATCTCGTCTGGCCGACATGGGAACGCGGTCGAGTGCGTTCGGTTCTTGCCGACATGCTCGACGCCTATCGGCGCTATTTCCTGGCCATGCTCAACGACAGCAGCCGCGTGCGCGCCGACATTCGCGCGCAGGCGCGCAGCGCTCGCACCAACGCCGAGGCGTCGCTCGACCGCCTGCGCGGCGAACCACTCCGCAATGCGCGGCTCGTAGCCCTGGCCGAAGGCACGTTCGCCAATGCCAACCGCTTCATGCGCGCCGCGATGGCGCTCGAAGCCGCGCGCCAGGGTCCGGTGCAACTGCCGGCGCGCGACCTCGCAACCGCATTTGCCGAGCGCGTCGGTGGCGACCTGGCCGGCATCGCGGGCTGCCTGCGCAGCGGCGAAACCCTGCACCGCGATGCCGGCCTGCGTGCGCAGCAGCATGAACTGGCACAGGCGATCGAGCGCGCCGCACGGACAGACGACGAGCAGGCGCTTGCCGCTGCCTGGATCGATGCGAGCGACCGCATCGTCGACAGCATCGGCACACTGGCGCATTTGATGGAGAAAGGGCTGAGGGCTGAGGGCTGAGGGCGAAAAGCAAGAGCCAAGGAACTGGCAGCGGATGGGCAGTCGCAATGAGCAGCCGAACCATCAGCGAGGAGCGCGCCTCTTGATCTTCAGCCCTCGGCCCTCAGCCCTCAGCCCTCTCCTCTCATAACCTGGCGCACAACGAAGCCCAGCGATAAACGCTAGAATCGCCCGCATGCTGAAAATCGACACGCACGCCCATATCCTGCCGCCGCAGTGGCCCAACCTGGCCGACAAATACGGCGACGACCGCTTCCCGGTCATGATCAAAACCGAAGGGCGTCATCGAATCTACAAGGATGGCAAGTTCTTCCGCGAGGTCTGGGAGAACGCATTCGATGCCGAACACCGCATCGCCGATTACGCCAAGTTCGACGTGCAGGTGCAGGTGATCTCGACCGTGCCGGTGCTTTTCTCGTACTGGGCCAAACCCAACGAGGCGCTGGAACTGCACGAGTTCCTCAACGAACACACGGCGGAAATCTGCCGCACGCGCCCGCGCCACTACGCCGGCATCGGCACAGTGCCGCTGCAGTCGCCGCGCCTGGCGATCCAGGAAATGGAGCGTTGCGTCGAACAGCTCGGCTTGCAGGGCGTGCAGATAGGTTCACATGTGGATATGTGGAATCTCGACGCGCCGGAACTGTTTCCGTTCTTCGAAGCTGCTGCCGACTTGGGCGCGGCGATCCTCGTGCACCCGTGGGACATGATGGGCCGCGAAAGCATGCCCAAGTACTGGTTGCCATGGCTCGTCGGCATGCCCGCCGAGCAGTCGCGTGCCGCCTGCTGCCTGATATTCGGCGGCGTGCTCGAACGCCTGCCGAAACTGCGCGTCTGCTTTGCCCACGGCGGCGGTGCGTTTCCCTACACGATCGGCCGTATCGAACACGGTTTCCGCATGCGCCCCGATCTCGTCGCCACCGACAACGCGCGCAATCCGCGCGAGTACCTCGATCGCATCTGGTTCGATTCCTGCGTGCACGACGCGCGCGCGCTGCGCTATCTGCTCGACGTCGCCGGCGCGGACCACGTCATGCTTGGCACCGACTACCCTTTCCCGCTCGGCGAACAGGAACCCGGCTCCGGCATTGCCGCGCTCGGCCTGCCGGCGGCGCAGCAGGAACGCCTGTTTCACGCCAGCGCCCTGGAGTGGCTCGATCTCTCCCTTTCACGCTTCACCTGAACACGCCAGCTTAGAATTGGAGCTTCCATGTCGCCCTTCCGTCTCATCGCTGCCCTCGCCCTGCTCGTTTGTGCGTCCGCCTCCGCAGCTGACTACGCGATCTACGAGAACATCATCAAGTTCAAGACGCCCGCGGACTGGAGCGTGATCATGGAGAAGAAGGAAGGCAATCCGCAGTTCATGGCATTCCAGATCCGCGATCCGGCCGATCCAGGCAGCAACGAAATCAGCCAGGTTACGATCAATGCAAGACTGATGCATGATTCGTCGTTCTTCCAGCAGCAGGTCGACGCAGCGACCGACAAGGCCAAACAGTTGCCCGGTTTCGAGCAGGTCAGCGAAGGCGTCGATCCAACCGTCATGCGTTACTTCGCCTTGAACGGCAAGACGCGCTACGAATACCGCGAGACGTTCTATCTCGTCAGCCACCTGTTCCTGCATATCCGCTGCTCGCGTCCGATGCTGACGGCGACAACGGCCGCGTGGACCGACGCCTACAACAAGGGCTGCGGCGACCTCATGGCCTCCTTGAAGCCGCGTTGATGAGCGGCGTCGAAGCCAGCTCCGAGGCATGGGCCTTCGCGCGCGACGCAGCGGACCCGCTCGCTGCGTTCCGCGACGAATTCCATATCCCACCGCACGCGCACGGGGAACAAGTATACTTTTGCGGCAATTCGCTCGGCCTGCAGCCGCGGGCGACGCGCGACGCGTTGATCAGTGAGCTCGACGACTGGAGCGAACTCGCGGTCGAGGCGCATTTCCGCGGCCGCCATCCGTGGATGCCGTATCACGCCGAGGTGCGCGGCCATCTGGCCGAGCTGGTCGGAGCGCAGCCGGCCGAAGTCGTGGCGATGAATTCCCTGACCGTCAATTTGCACCTGATGATGGTCAGCTTCTATCGGCCGACGCGCGAACGGCCGGCGATCTTGATCGAGAAGAACGCGTTTCCGTCCGACCGCTACGCCGTCGAAGCACAGATCCGTTTCCACGGCTACGATCCGGCCGACGCGCTGATCGAGATCGAAAGCGACGAACCGAATGGCGCGATTTCGATGGCCGCGCTTGCGCGCACGCTCGACCAGCACGGCAGGCGCATCGCGCTGGTGCTCTGGCCGGGCGTGCAATACCTGACGGGCCAGGCATTCGACTTAAGCGTCGTCGCCGAACTGGCACGGCGTCAAGGCTGCGTCGTCGGATTCGACCTCGCTCACGCCGTCGGCAACATACCGGTGAACCTGCACGACAGTGGGGCCGACTTCGCCGTCTGGTGCAGCTACAAGTACCTCAATTCCGGTCCCGGCGCCGTGGCTGGTTGCTTCGTGCACGAGCGCCACGCACGCAGCGAGCGTCCGCGCTTCGCCGGCTGGTGGGGACACGACCAGGCGACGCGCTTCCGCATGGGTCCGCACTACGATCCGACGCCCGGCGCCGACGGCTGGCAGTTGTCGAATCCCCCGATTCTCGCGCTCGCGCCGCTGCGCGTATCGCTCGAGGTCTTCCATCGCGCCGGCATGGCACGGCTGCGGCAGAAATCGATCGTGCTGACGGCTTACCTCGCGGACCTGATCGAGAGTGAACTAAGCGGCATTGTGGATATTGCCACGCCGCGCGAAGCCGATCGACGCGGCAGTCAGTTGTCGCTGCGCGTCAAGGGGCCGCGCGAAGCCGGGCGCAACCTGTTCGACCACCTCAACACCAACGGCATTGTCGTTGACTGGCGCGAACCGGATGTCATTCGCGCCGCGCCGACGCCGCTGTACAACCGTCACATCGACTGCCTGCGATTTGTCTTGGCTGTTCGACAATGGGCGGCGAACGGCGAATAGCGAAGCGATCGCGTGTGAACGGGCGCTGCACGTGGTCCTGAACAGTATCACCGCGTTACGCTTAGCTAACAGCCTGCAGCGTATGGTCCGTGTTGCACTACGACGCAAGGTCGTAACGGCCACTCAGCCGCGCCGCAATTCCCTCCCCTTACCGCACTGAGCATCGCACTTCTGCGCATCGCAGAAGTCATGGCTTCGGCCATTCCCGATTCGCCAACACGCGAATCCAATCAAAGGCCACATATTTATGAATAACATCAATAACGCCACCCCCGACTCGTCCCAGAAGAATCTTCTCGACACGGCTGCCGCCGATGGCCATTACGTCACATTCGGCAAGGCAGTAGAGAAGGCAGCACTCGGCGAAACACTGCGCGGTGCTGGTCCGTTCACGATCTTCGCGCCGACCGACGCTGCATTCGAAAAGCTGCCGGCCGGCAAGCTCGACAATCTGTTCAAGCCGGAAAACAAGGAAGAACTCGTCGCCCTCGTCAACTTCCATGTCATCAAGGGCCGCAAGATGGCCGCAGACATCGGCAAGTGGGCGTCAGCAACGATGGTCAACGGCCAATCCACGCCGGTGAAACTGGCCAACGGCAAGATCAGCATCGGTGACGCCGCCGTCGTATCGGCCGACATCTCGTCGAGCAATGGCATCATCCACGGCATCGACAAGGTCAATCTGCCGGCGCCGACCAAGCACTAACCTCAGCAAGCCATACGACAAACGCGGCAGGGAGCAATCCCTGCCGTTTTTCTTACATGACGCGGTGATGCCACCGACTCAGGCGTGCGAACTCGCGACGATGCAGCCTCGGCCTGAACGAGCAAGTGAATCTGTGACGCATTCAGGCGATTTTCACTGCACTTGCCGTATTCTTAATGCGCGCTTGGGGAATCGGGAGGGCATTTTTGCATCCTCAAGGAGCACTCCCATGCGCTTCAACTCGCGCCGTTGCAGCCTGATCCTGGCTTCCGCCCTGCTGACTATCTACCTTCCCGCGTTTGCGGGTCACGGTGATGGTGGCGATCCAGATGGTCCGCCGATGACCAAGCCCGGCGGTGGCAATGGCAATCCCGGCAATAGTGGAGACCACAAGGGCGGACCGCCGGCGACTCCCCCGGGGAACAGCGGCCAAACCAAGGTGCACCCACCGCAAGGCGTCTGCTCTGCGGCTGACAGCACCGGAATAGACCTCCAGGGTCCCGAAGGCCAATCCGGCGCATCTCATGTCGCGCACACGGATTTCACGAAAATCGACCCGACCACCGGCGACCCGGTCTCATCGAGTTCGTCTGCGACGATGATGTATTTCTGGTACGGCTCGACACTCGACTATGTGCTCAATGCACATGGGCTTCTCGCCGGCGGCCAGTGGACCCTGACGTATCAGCCTGAGCCGTTGCCCTCGGCCGGAGTGATTTGCCTCGGCAATGCGACCGTCAACGGTGGTGGACAGCTGCATCTGGCCGGTTCGGTGGAACTGAATTCGAATCTGCCGCCGAGTCTGGATCCGACGGCTGATCCATCGACGCAGCCGCCCGACGCCCTGTTGGCACTCGTGCCGTCCGCCGATGTCGATTGCACCGCCGGAACCAATACCACTTTTGAGCCGGATCTGTCGCTTTGGTCGGGCCCGCGTGTGCGGTACATAGATACTGACCTGCTGCCGGCAGTGCAGTAATCCTGCAGCGCAGGCGATAACGCACTTAAAGCCGCATGCTTGAGGCGTGCGGCTTTTCTTTTTGCACTCATGCGGCGAGAACGCCGGTTGTCACGAGCGCATTTCAATTGCACCATTGCTGTTCGCAAGGTATGCCGTCGCGGTCACCATCCATTGTCGTGTTCGGACAGTGGCGAAGGAAGAACGTCGCCTCCTCACACGATGTCATCTGACTGCATCGCGTACGGCCGTCGCATCGAAACGATTCCTCTGCGCCAGCATGATTTTCCGCTGCATCGGCAGGCTCACGTTCGGTTCCAGGAACACCCACCCTTTGAAGCCATGGAATCTGACCACGCGAGGCAACCACGGCGCCGGCGACAAGCAACGACAGCATCGCAGCCAGAAGCGCGCGCGAAGTTCCGCTCGAACGGCTGCGCACGTTGCGCGCCGGCGCGCGCGTGCCAGGTCGCGCGATATTGACGGCGCGATCTCTTCCATCCGTGCCGCGCTCGATGTCGAACGCCAGCATCTCTCCGACGCGCGGTCGCATTCCATCTCTCGGGAACGCGGAGATGTGGACGAATAACTCGGTGCCGCTGGACGGAAGGGTGACGAAACCGTAACCGCGTTCGTCATTCCATTTCGTCAGCGTGCCGTGAGTTCGCATTGCACTACGCTCCGGCGATGCGCTCCGTGGATGCCGCTCCGGTCAGCGTGCCGCGGCCGGCGGCTGCGCATCGTTCCAGATGTCGATCACGCATCGCCATTGGCCGTCCTTGTCGACCCGCCATACCGTCATACCTCGGCCGGCTATCGTCATCGGTCCATTTTCGCCCGGCACGGTTATCTCGTTTGCAGCGCGCATGTAGGCCACTTGGCCATCCGGCGAGAAGCTCGGCTTTTGTGAAGTCCAGTGAATCTTGAAACCGGGAATCTTGAACGACGCCGCAACGAATTCGCGGATCGCAGCCTTGCCCTCGATAATCGGTTGGCCGGGCGGCATGACGACTGCATCGTCGCTCCAATATGACGCCACGCGATCAACGTCCTGCCCTGCCGCAGCGGCAGTGGCCCATTCCCGATCTCGCGCCAACAAACGCTCCTGCTCCGCGGCCAGATCGGGCGGACGCGAGCATGCGCTGATCGTCGTGAGGCTTGCCAGCAAGAGAGATTTCATCAGTGATGGCATCTACGCAAACTCCCCAATTGGTCGTGATGGCTGGAACAATTCCGCGTCTCCAGCGCCAACTCTGCGCCTGCGATCGCCAAGAAACAGCAGAGTTGCCCCGAACTCCCCAAATACTGAGCGCCGTTTTCAACGGCCGGTTTATCGTGCGCCGCGGCCCGTGGGCTGGTCAAGTTCGACGGTTCCTAGCCCGCCAAATCCGTCAGAATTCGCCGATGCAAGTCAAATGCATCGCGCTCGTCGATGCCGGTCTGCAGCAATCTCGAATCAACGAGCATGCTCGCGAGCATCGAGCAGCTTCGCATAGTCGGCGGGAAGAGGTGCAGCCACCTTCAAATCGAGCATTTCGGCGATCCCATACGGACGCCATATGCCGGTGTTGCCGGTCACGACGAACATCGATCGCGAGCCGAGCGGATAGTACGAACACTCCGATCCGGGATCGCCGGCAAAATAGCGTTCGTCTTTCTCGCCGTCATGCCACGGCCGTGCGACCATCGTTCCGTCGTTCCAGCGGGCCTGCTTTTCATAAAGTTGCGCGTCGCGATAGACATGCATGCCGATCACGACGCCGGGTTTCGCCGCAACTTCCTCGTCGAACTTTTTCGCCCAGGCAACCTGCTCGGGAACCGGTCGCGCCGCGGCGAGCCGGTTGAGGCGATCGACGGTTTCGGCGCGCAGTGACTCGGCCGGGACGCAGGCACGCACCTCGCCCTCGACAACCGTCGCGCGCAAGCGCGGCGACGGCACGCAGAAATACAGCGTGACGAGGGCGGCAATCGTCGTCGTCGCGGCCAGCGCGCGTGCTTCGCTTCGCGGCGACAGCTTCGCCAGGGCGGACACCACTCCGAGCACGCTGCCGAGCAGAGCGCAGGTAGGTCCGGTGATCAGAATCCCCAGCAAGGGACCCTGGTTTGCGTCGGGAGCCAGGATCATCGGCCCGATGAATCCGGACAGAAATCCGGTGACGCCGAGCACGACCGTCCAGCGAAGAACCTTCATTGCAATTCCCCTTGCATCCAGCAGCGAACGCAACGCCGACATGATTGTGCAGTTGCGCAACGATCGACGCTATCGTGCTTGCGCGTTGCGAAGCAGTCAAACGGCGGCGCAGAAACGCAGGCGCTCCGCGCGACAAATCCGGCATACTTCACCGATGAATCGCGACAAGATCACCCTGGTCGGCGCCGGCCTCGTCGGCGCCCTGCTGGCGACGCTGCTTGCACAGCGCGGCTTCGCCGTCGAAGTTTTCGAGCGGCGGCCCGACCCGCGCAAAGCCGGGTTTCTCGGCGGCCGTTCGATCAATCTGGCGCTGGCCGAGCGCGGTTGGCACGGCCTGCGCGTCGCCGGCCTGCAGCGACGCATGCAACCGATCGCAGTGATGATGCGCGGGCGCATGGTGCATCATTTGGACGGCCATACCGAATTGCTGCGCTACGGCCGTGATGATTCCGAGGTGATCTGGTCGGTCAATCGCGGCAGCCTCAACATGACGCTGCTCGATGCCGCCGAGGGAGCCGGTGCGCGCATTCACTTCGATCAGCGCCTCGCCGCGGTCGATTGGGACACATCCACGTTTCAATTTTCCGACGAGGCCGGCGTCGCGCGTGAATACAACGCGTCGCGCGTGATCGGCGCCGACGGCGCCGGCTCGGCATTGCGTGCGGCGATGGCGCGGCACATCGATCTCGGCGAACGATTCGAGCCGCTTGATCATGGCTACAAGGAACTCGAGATTCCGGCTTTGCAGAGGGCTGAGGGCAGAGGGCTGAGGGCTGAAAAGCAGGCGCAGCAGAAGTCTGAGGCGCAACGCTCTTTCCAGGATGAGAAGATGGACGCAGCAAGGGTGCGCACGCTTTCTCAGCCCTCAGCCCTCAGCCCTCAGCCCTCGCTCTTCGCCATGGAACCCAACGCGCTGCATATCTGGCCGCGCGGCAACTACATGTGCATCGCGCTACCGAATGCCGAGGGCAGTTTCACCGTCACCTTGTTCCTGGCAAATCGGTCCCAGGGCGACGCGCCGAGCTTTGCCAATCTCGATGCACCACAAAAAGTGCGCGATTTTTTCGCGCGCAATTTCGCCGACGCCGTGCCGATGATGCCGGACTACGAGCGCGACTTCGCGGAGAATCCGACCGGCACGCTCGGCACCCTGTACCTCGAGCGTTGGCACATGGATGGGCGCGCCCTGCTCGTCGGCGATGCGGCCCATGCCATCGTGCCGTTCCACGGCCAAGGCATGAACTGTGGTTTCGAGGACGCCGTCGAGCTGGCGGAATTGATGGAGCATTCGCCGGACGACATCTCGAGCGTGTTTGCCGAATTCCAGCATCGGCGCAAGCCCAATGCCGATGCGATAGCCGCGATGGCGCTGGAAAATTACGTCGAGATGCGCGACAGCGTGGCAGATGCGCGTTTCCTGCTGATGCGCGCGCTCGAACGCGCGCTCGCGGCGCGGCACCCCGGACGCTTCGTGCCGCGCTACTGGATGGTCACGTTCTCCCGGCTGCCGTATGCGACGGCATTCGCCCGCGGCGAAATCCAGGCGCAGATCCTGCGTGAACTGACCCAGGGCAAGACGTCGCTCGACGAAATCGATATGCCCGAAGCCGACGCAATGATTGCGCAACGGCTGCCGCCGCCTCAGCATGCATGACTAATCGCGCTACTCGCAGACTGGCGTTCCGGTCAGACGCAACATGGGCTGACTGACGTTCCAGGTGCCACCCAGCGGCGCTTGCAACGTGATCGCGCTGGTCAGCGTTCCGCTCGTTGCGTCGGTGTAACTCATCGTGAGACTGCCGGCGGGACGCGTCGTCAGCGGCTGATAGGCGCACAGCGGACAAAAACCGGTTGACTGCAGCATCGCCAGCGTACTTTGCGCAGCAAACGGTCCGTTGGCGCCGATCACCCATCGCGGATTGCCCAGCCCGTCGTATAAGTAGAACGTGTCGAACTGCTGGCTCGGCAAAGCGACGACGTCGACACCATAGCCGGACTGCGCCGGCGCAAACCAGTTCCCGGCAAGATTCGTCGTTTGTCCGTTGAGACTCGGGCAGTTGTTCAGCGGCGAAAGCAAGTCAAATACTTCGCTGCCTTGCTGGCCTTCGAGTTGCCAAGTGAACATGAAGCGGTTCGTCGCGATCGGCGTCAGCTCGACGCTGCCGATGAGGGTCGGCGTGCCGCTGCCGTTCCAGGCGACGCGATACAGCGGCGCGGTCCACCAGCCGGTGTCGGCTGCGGGTGCCGCTGCCTGCGCGATATACCAGGTCGGCGTGCCGTCCTCGAGATAGGTGTACCACAGGAGCAGTTGCTGGTCGCTGCCGCGACTGAGCGTGATGCCGTGTCCGGAACGCTGCAGGTTGAAATATGAGCCCGGCGCGATCAGCGGATTCGCCGCGCGGCCATACGCGTTGAACGGCGCATCCGGATTCGAAGCATCCCAAAGACTGATCGCAATAGTGACCGGAGCGGACGAATGATTCGTGGCGACGATATACCAGCGGCCGCTGGCTGGATGCGGAATCACACTCGAAAAGGCAGGAGTCAACGCATTCCAACTCGCTGCCGGAGTGACATCTTGCGGCGCTTCGGCAACGACCGCATCGGCGCTCGCTGTCGGGAAGTCGGAGCGGACAGCGGAAAACTCGACGTTGACGGGATCCTCCAAGACCAGCCCCGTGTTGACGCGTATCGAATCATAGGCCGATGCACTCGGCGGCAAGTCGAAGAAGATACGCCGCTGTGTCTCGCCCGGCTGCAGGTTGAAATAGCCGGCAGTCAAACCAGCCACTGGATCAATCGGGATCGGGTGCGCCATGGTATCCGGCGTAACCGCTCTGACCAGCACGAACGGCAGCATTGCTGCCGCCTTGTCGATGAGATTGCTCAGTTCGCCGTTGCCCATCAGCGCGGCACCGTAGTAACGGTTCGGCGCCGGTGCACCCTGCACCCACGTCATGCGTGCCTGGAACGGCAGGTTTGCACCGACGAGCCCGGGACCGGTAACCGTGACGGCATGACCCGACAGGGTTGTCAGTGGGCCGTTCGGGACAAGCGGATCAGAAATCGGTTGTGGCACATAGGGGAGTCCGGCACTGAGGTTGGCGCTGTAGCTCGCCCCTGTGCCGCTCGGCGCCACGGCCATCACCCAATAGACTTGATTCGAACCTTGCAGGACATCGGGACCCAGAACACATCGCGCGGTCGACGATGCGGTGAACTCGCTCTGGCAGAGCAACTCATCGGCTTGCGGCTTGCCGTCGTGATTGGTGTCGGCACCGACGTACAGCACGACGCCCGGCGAAGTGCCCGCGAGCAGTTCGGCAATCAGTACCTTGGGTGGGTAGAGAAGGAAGGGATTCCCGACGTCGTCGAGTTGCGCATACCTCTCCTGAAGCAGGAAAAATTGCGCACGGCCACTGCTGTTATCGTATGGATCACCCGCATTCGCGGTCAGCGTGTAACTGCCAGTCGTGGCCAACTCGAGGCTGGTCGAATCGAACGTCGTCAGGGCTGCTCCAACCTGGCCCGCTGCGACATCGAGAACGGTGTGACCCGATTCGTCCGAAGCCGCAATTTCCTGGAGCGGCAATACCACCGTATTCGCCAGCGCCGCGCCCGCCTGCATGCAAAGCAGCACGGTAAACACTTTTTCTCCAAGTCCATTCATATCATGTCTCTCCTGTGTTTGCGTTCATCGTTTGTGGATTTCGAAAGCAGCCATGGCCGGCGATGTCAAGGATTGCAATCGGACGTGCCGGTCAATCGTGCGATCGGCTGATTGATGTTCCAGGTTCCGTTCAGCGGCGCGTTCAGCGTGATCGCCGTGTTCAACTGCCCGCTCGATCCGTTCGTGTACGTCACCGTCATGTTGCCGGCGGGCTGCGTGGTCAACGCCTGATATGCGCACACCGGGCAGAAGCCGGTCGATTGCAGCATCGCGATCGTGCTGGTTGCGGCGAACGGGCCGTTGGCGCCGACGACCCAGCGCGGATTGCCGCTCGCGTCGTACATGTAGAACGCATCGAACTGCTGGCCGGGCAAGACGAGTGCGTCGAAGCCGTAACCGGCTTGCGCCGGCGGAAACCATTCGCCGTTGAGATTCACATTGCCGCTCACGTTTACGCAAGCCGGATTTGCGATCAATTCGAACGCTTCGCTGCCGCTCGTGCCATCGAGGTGCCACGAGAACATCGCATGATCGGGCGACGTCGCGGTCAGCACGACTTCACCGACACGCGTCGGCGCGCCGCTGCTGCCGTTCCAGCTCGCGCGATACAGATCGGCGCTCCAGGCGCCGACCGCACCTGCCGGCGCGGTTCCTTGCGCGAGATACCACATCGGCGTGCCGTCCTCGCGGAACGTATACCAGTCGACGACCTGCTGGCCGGCCGCTCGGCTGAGGAAGATGCCGTGTCCAGAACGTTGCGGGTTGAAGTAATTGCCAGGCGTCAGCGACGGCGCCGTACCGTTGCCGTACACGAGCTGCGCGCTGACGCTGAAGGTCGCTTCGCTGTTGCCGTTGTTCGTCGCCACCAGATACCAGCGTCCGGCGCCGACGGGAAGCGTAACGCTCTTTTCGCTGGTGCTACCGCCGATCGTCCACGGCATCGTGCCCGGTGGCGGCGTTGGCGCGGCGGGAACCTGCGGCGACGACGACGGCGCCGGGAACGGCTCGCTGACGACATAGAAGTTCAGATTGTTCGCCGGCGCGCCCGCGGCTTCGCCGGTGATCAGCTGCAGCGATGTGGCATTGGCGGGCACGTCGATGAACAGGTGGCTCAGCGTTTCGTTCGGTTCGATCACGAACGTGCGCAACGCGCCGGGCTCGATCGCGTTGGCAACGTCGTCGCCGCCGGCGTTGCGCTTGAACGAGAACGGCACGAAGCCGGCCAGGCCCTGCGCGCCGGCCGCCGCATCGATCAGGACTGCGCCGTAGTAGTTGCCCGGCGCGATCAGGCTTTGCGAGTCGGTCGTCGCACCGCCCCATGCCAGGCGGATCGGAAAGTTCGTCGATGCGGCGACGTGTCCGGGTCCGGTGACGACGAAGGGCGCGTTGTTGAAGATGGCTGCAGTCGTCGCCGACGACAACGGAATCATCGGCACGGCGCCGCTGAGTGTCACCGAATAGGTCGTGCCGGGACTTCCCTGCGGCACGTCGACCAGCGCCCAGACGTTTTGCGTGCCCGCCGGCGCACCGTGCAGGTCGATGATGCAGCGCGCGACCGTCTGCACACCCGAGAATGAGGTCTTGCACGCCTGCTCGCTGGCTTCCGGCGTACCGTCATTGTTGCTGTCGATGCCGGCATACAGCACGGCCTGCACCGCGTTCGATGCCGTGATCTCGACGATGAACACGCGGCCGACGGTATCGAGGAACTCCGGAACATTGCTCGTCACCAGCATCGGGAACAGCACGAACTGCTTGCCGGTGCCGGGGTTGTAGACCTGGTCGGACGATGCTGTGTCGACGCCGAGCGTCATCTGCGTGACGTTGGCCGGTGCCAGCGTCGTCGTGGCGAACGTGGCGTTCGGCAACTCGACGAGGCCGCTGACCGGCACGTCGACGTAACCGCCCGGCGCGTTTGCCGTGAACTGCTGGAACGCCTGCGTGGCGCCCGGTGTCGCATACGCGGCAACCGTGAGTGCCGTATCCGTTGCGCTGTGGCCGCCGCCGGTCTTGTGCAGGACGATGCGGCCGCTGACCCAGTTGCCGGGCAGGTGCGGATCGCTGACATCGAGCGCGATGTTCAGGTTTTGCGACGCGCCCGCGCCGAGCGTGAACTGGCTCGGCGTGACCTTGAGCACCGCGCCGGTCGTCGCCGTCGCGGTGACCTGCCAGGTGCCGCCGTTCGACATGTCCGTGACGGTGCGGCTGAAGCTGCAGTGGCCGAAACAGTTCTCGCTTTCGACGCCGATGCGATTGAGCTTGGTCAGATCGCCATGCTGCCAGCGGATTGGCGAGGCTGCCGCTGCCGGCGAAGAAGTCCGCGCCTTCCAGTGGCAGAAACAATCCAGCCTGCGCCGCCAGCGCAGGTTCGACGCGTCCGGATCCGGCATCCAGCGGCGACGCGAGCGTGGTCGCGTCCTGCATGCGCACGCTGTTCGCCAGCGCCGTGCCGATCAGCGCCGACTCGACCTGCGCCGGCGACCAATCCGGATGCGCAGCGATCACGAGCGCGGCCGAGCCGGCAACGTGCGGACTGGCCATCGACGTGCCACTGAGCAGCGCCAATCCGTTGCCGGTTTGCGCCGCCGAGAGAATGTTGTCGCCCGGCGCGGTGAGGTCGGGTTTCAGCACGCCGCCACCGAAGCCGTAAGGCCCGCGCGAACTGCGTCGCGTCGAGGATGTCGCCGAACGAAGGATCGAGCGCCGCGCTGACGCCGGCAATCGTGCCGTTGTGCGTGCCGCCGCCCGCCACCCACGACTTCAACGCCTGGCCCTCGCTGTAGCCCAGATGCACCGCCGGCAGAAAGTGGTTGTCGCTGATGATCGATTCGCCGTCGCTCGAGGCGTTGGCGAGAATGTAGCCGCCGGCGCCGGCGGCCTTGACGTTGTAGCCCTTTTCGACGCGCGCATAGATGCCGCGATCGCAGATCACGATTTCGCCGTGAAACGTGCCGGCAGCGAACGGATTGCTGGCGCCCGTCGGCGTTACGCCTTCGGTATCGCCGGTGCCGCACAGCGCATTGCCGTAGTTGCCGGCGTAGACGATGTTCGCCGGACCATATCCCGACGTGTAGCCCTGCCCGGTCAACGTTGCCGGCGCATTCGGCGCGCCGCTGAAACCGCCGATCGAATTGACGAAGCGGCGGTTGTGGCTGGCGTTGGCGACGCCGATGACCCACGGCACGTTGCCGGGTTCGGAAATCGAACTCGCGCCCGGCCCGTCGTTGCCTGCCGCTGCCGAAATGACGACACCCGCCGCGCGCGCATTGAAGAATGCATAGGCGTCGGAGGTATGGTCGGTGAGCAGTTCATACGGATCGACCGGATCGCCGCCGATCGAATAGTTGATGACATCGACCTGGTCGGCGGTGGCCTGATCGATCGCGGCGACCAAAGCGGATTCGGCGCAGGTGCCATCCGACGATGAATCGATCGGCTTGGCATTGCAGCCCTTGTACATGATGAGGTTGGCGTGCGGCGCCACGCCGGAGACGTTGCGCGACAGCGAGACCGTGTAGCCCTGCAGCGAATCGCTGATCGCGTTGCCCGCGGCAATGCCCGAAACGTGGCTGCCGTGACCGACGGTATCGACGCCCTTGGAGCCCTCGGTCGTGAAGTCGTAGATGCCGATCAGCTTGCCGTTGCACTGCGCCTGGCCCGATGCGCACAGTCCGTAGAAGTGGCCGCGCGGATTCGCGATCGTGAAGCCGCCGGCGGCCGCGGCAAACGACGGATGCGTCGGATTGATGCCGGTATCGATGATGCCGATGACGACGCCTTCGCCCTTCGTCGCGGCGACGCCGTTGACGCCGGCCCACAGCTGGTTCGCGCCGATCCATTGCGGCCCGGCATCCGTGGAAATGCGCAGAGCACGCTCGCGCCGCACGGCCGTGACGCCGGGCAAAGCGGCAATTCGCGCCGCTTCGTCCGCGTCGAGTTCGAGCGCCATCCCGTTGCTCGCGTAGCGGTAGACCTGGCTCGCGCTCAGCGTGCGGCCAATGCGTTGTTGCGCGAGGTCGACGACGCCGGCACGCGCTTCGTCGAGATGTTTCAGCCACGCCTGGCTCGCGGTGGACTCCAGTTCCCGGCGCACGGCTCGGCGCTGTTGCTGCGGGTCGAGCCCGGGCGAGCGAACGCGCGCTGCTGCCTGTGCCGCAAGTGGCGGGTCGCTCAACGCGATCAGGTAGACCGCTCGCGCGCCGTCACTACGTTCGGCAGCTGCAGCGCCCAACATCGTCAGCATCGCGGCCAGCGCGAATCCCCTGCCTGCATACGTCATCATTCAGCCTCGCCAAACGTTGCGTCGAGTGTAGCGCCACGGTCGATTCTGCGTCATGAACAACTATGCCCGAGCAGGCTAGGCCGTTCGCGCTAGACCATTCGTCGCAGGCGCCGACGGCCCGCGTATTCGTCTTCAGACAAGCGGCAGAATGCCGCCTCGATCACATCGTTTGCGCTGCGGCATGGCGCGCGCGCCGCCGTACCGGTAGCATCGCCGCGGATGAACAAGCCGCCGAAAGACGACGAGGTCATGCCGCTGCTGCAGGCGCGCGCGCTCACCTACGCGCGCAACGAGGAACCGGTCTTCGGTCCGCTGGATTTTTCGCTGCATCGCGGCGAGATCGTACTGATCGAAGGCGACAACGGTTCCGGCAAGACGACTCTGCTGAAGGTGCTATCGGGACTGCTCGAGCCGACTTCCGGCGCGGTATTGCTGCACGGCACTCCGCTGACGCTGGCCCGGCTCTCGCACCAGGTTGCCCTGCTCGGCCACCTGCTCGGCCTGAAAGCCGAACTGTCCACCTTGCAGAATCTGCGCTTCGCCGTCGGCATGGGCGGCATGCGCGCCGGCATCACGCCACAACTGGCCTTGGCCAGCGTCGGGCTCGACGGTTACGAGGATCAGCCCGTGCGCATGCTCTCGGCCGGCCAGCGCAAGCGCGTTGCGCTCGCCCGCCTGCTGCTGGTTCCGGCCGCGCTGTGGCTGCTCGACGAGCCGTACGCGAATCTCGATCGCGGCGGTATCGAACTCGTCAACCGCGTGCTCGACGATCACGCACGCCGCGGCGGTGCGGCCTTGATCACTTCGCATGGGGCCTACGCCTACACCTCAGGCACGCCACGGCGGATTGCACTTGCGACAGCGTCGCAAAATCTGCCCTCTCCCCCATCCGCTGGATGGGGGAGAGGGTTGGGTGAGGGGGCTGCGCGTGACTGAGTTGCAACGAATGGGTTTGGCGTTTCCCCCTCACCCCAACCCTCTCCCCCGACTACGTCGGGGGAGAGGGAGTGGATTCATCAGCGCTCGCCAACCTTCAGTGGTCAGCACGCAGGCCTTGGTCCCCGCATGAAACCCGGAAGCACATCGGCCGCCTGCGCGGCGCTGCTGCGCCGCGATCTCGCACTGGTCTGGCGCCGACGCGGCGATGCGCTGAACCCGCTGTTGTTCGCGGTCATCGTCGTCGCGCTGTTTCCATTTGCGCTCGGACCGGAAGCCGAGATGCTCGCGCGCATCGCTGCCGGCACGATCTTCGTCGCCGTATTGCTGGCGGGACTGCTGTCGCTCGACAACCTGTTTCGCAGCGACCTCGAGGACGGATCGCTCGAACAACTCGTGCTTTCGCCGCATCCGCTCGCGCTGCTGCTGGCGTGCAAGATCGTCGTGCATTGGGCAACAACTGCGCTGCCTCTGATCGCCGTCACGCCGCTGCTCGCCCAGTTGCTGCATCTGCCCGACCCGGTCCTGCCGGTATTGCTTGCCGCGCTGGCGATGGCGACGCCGCTGCTGAGCCTGATCGGCGCCGTGTGCGTCGCCCTGACGATCGGCATGCGCCGCTCTGGTATGCTTTTGACGCTGCTCGTGCTGCCGCTGATCGTGCCCGTCCTGATCTTCGGCGCCGGCGCGTGCAATGCAGCGCAGCTCAGCCTGCCATTCGACGCTCCGCTGCTGTGGCTGGGCGCGTCGCTGGTCCTGGCGCTGGTGCTCGCGCCGCTGGCCTCGGCGGCGGCATTGAAGATTTCGCTGACGTGAGCGCCGAACTGAATGACGCGAGAGAATCTGACACCTACAGGTCATTCCCGCGAACGGGCGATCGAGATCCGAGCAATGACCTTCCGCGGGATGAGGTGATGGGGTCGGGAAACTGTGTCACTTGACCGAAGTCAAGAAAGCAAAGGCGCAGAAGTCTTAACCTTCAGGCCCTACGTGATTCTTCGCGATTCAATTTTTTGATTGTCTGGGAATTTGATGAATCCGCTCGTACTCTGGTTCCACAAATTCGGCTCGCCGCCGTATTTCTATCGCTTCGCCGGCAAGTTGCTGCCGTGGCTCTACGGGCTTGCGCTGGTCGGCGGCGTGATCGGCCTCTATGGCGGCCTCTTCGTCGCGCCGGCCGACTACCAGCAAGGCGAATCGTTCCGCATGATCTACGTGCACGTGCCCTGCGCGTGGATGAGCCTGTTCGCCTACCTGTTCATGGCGGCCAACGGCTTCATCGCGCTGGTATGGCGAATCAAGCTGTCCGAAACGCTGGCCATGGCGAGCGCGCCGGTCGGCGCCGCCTTCACGTTCATCACGCTCGTCTCCGGCTCGCTCTGGGGCAAGCCGATGTGGGGCACGTGGTGGACCTGGGACGCGCGCCTGACCTCGGAACTTGTGTTGCTGTTTCTGTACCTCGGCGTGATCGGTCTGTACCACGCGATCGAGGACACGCGCCAGGCGGCGCGCGCCGCGGCTTTTCTTGCCCTTGTCGGTGTCGTCAACCTGCCGATCGTGCATTACTCGGTAACCTGGTGGAACACGCTGCATCAGGCGCAGACGGTCAACCTGCTCGGCCAGTCGAAAATCTCCGGAGACATGCTCTGGCCGCTGCTCGTGCTGGCCGCCGCGACGCACGTATACTTTTTTGCCAGCGTGCTGGCGCGCTCGCGCGTCACGCTGCTCGGCCTGGAATCGGGCAAGGACTGGGTGCGCGCGCTGGTGCAGGAACCGGCCGCCGCGGAGACCGCGCATGTCTGAGTTTCTCGCCATGGGCGGCTACGCCGGCTACGTCTGGGCGGCCTACGCCGTGTTCTTCGTCGTACTTGCCTTCGACGCCATGGCGCCGTGGTGGCAACGGCGCCGCGTGCTGCGTGAATTGCGCGGGCGCGTGAAGCGCCAGGCCACGAGAACTTCCCGATGACGCCTACACGCAAACGCCGGCTCATCGCGACGGCGCTGATCCTGCTCGCCGTCGGTGTGGCGGCCGCCCTGACGGCCGTGGCCCTCAGCCGCAACATGACCTACCTGTTCTCGCCGAGCGAGGTGCTGGCCGGCAAGGTGCCGGCAGGTGCGTCGTTCCGCCTCGGCGGCGTCGTCCTCGAACATTCGCTGCAGCGCGATCCGGCATCGCTGAAGGTCGCGTTCACCGTCACCGATCGCTTTCACGACATGCCGGTCGAATACACCGGAATCCTGCCCGACCTGTTCCGCGAGGGGCAGAGTATCGTCGCGACCGGCCGCACCGAGGGTGGTCACTTTGCCGCGCGCGAGATCCTCGCCAAGCACGACGAAACCTACATGCCGAAAGAAGTCGCCGACGCGATCGCGAAGGCCAAGATGGCGAAGGCCGAGGGCGGCGCGCAGTAGCGACCTGCGACTCTGGCGCGCGCCCGAGCGGCCCGGCGCAAGATGAAGATTTCTTCATGCGATTCCCGCCGCTGACAGGTTGAAGGCAATCGAACAGACCGTACGTTTGTGCACGCAGGCGCGTGCGCTGGCGGGAAGGTTCGCTTTCCAACCTTCGACACGAGTCAGCTCAAGGGGAGCTCAACCCAAGACAAAGGAGCAGTAAATGTCCAACTCAATTTCCTCTGCCGCATCCGGCCAGTTCACGATTGGCGGCGATCTCACGGTCAACCGCCTCGGCTTCGGCGCGATGCGCGTCACCGGCGAAGGCATCTGGGGCGACCCCGCCGATCCCGCCGCGGCGCGCGCGACGTTGAAACGCGTGCCCGAACTCGGCGTGAACCTGATCGACACCGCGGACAGCTACGGCCCGTACGTCAGCGAAGACCTGATTCGCGAGACCCTGCATCCGTACACCGGCCTCGTCGTCGCGACGAAAGGTGGCCTGACGCGGCACGGCCCTGACATCTGGAAACCGCTCGGCCGTCCCGAGTACCTGCGCCAGTGCGTGCTCATGAGCCTGCGCCGGCTCGGCGTCGAACGCATCGACCTGTGGCAGTTGCATCGCATCGACCCGGCCGTGCCGCGCGACGAACAGTTCGGCGCAATCGCACAGATGCAGAAGGAAGGATTGATCCGGCACGCCGGCCTGAGCGAAGTCGGGGTCGAGGAAATCCGTGCGGCACGCAAGTTCTTTCCGGTCGTTACCGTGCAGAATATGTACAACCTTGCCGACCGCCAGAGCGAGGCCGTGCTCGACTTCTGCGAGGCGAACGGCATCGGCTTCATCCCCTGGTTCCCGCTGGCCGCCGGCAAGCTCGCCGGGCCGGACTCGGTGCTGGCCAGGATCGCCGCGCGACTGCACGCGAGTGCGGGCCAGGTTGCGCTGGCGTGGCTGCTCAAACGCTCGAGAGTCATGCTGCCGATCCCGGGTACCGGCAGCGTTGCGCACCTGCAGGAGAACGTCGCAGCGGCCGGACTTTCGTTGAGCGAGGCCGATTTCGCCGCACTCGACGTGGCGGCGCGCAAAGCAGCCTGAGGCGCGTTCTTCATCGGCGCGGGACAGTCGACGCCACGCCGCTGCGATCGGGACAGCCAGGGTTAAGCCAGCGGCTTCATTACGCGTCGGGTTGCGCGTAAACTCGCCGCTGGCATATCCGCTTCGACCGCCGCGTTGTCAGACGCGACGGCCGAAAATCCCTGGATCCCGTCAGAGAGGTGTATACTTATGAAAAAAGTAGACAAGTCCACAGAGCAGACGAATGACAGCCGCCGGCGCTTCTTCGCGGCGGCCGGAGGCGCGCTTGGCGCCGTCGTCATTGCGGGCGCTCTGCCGCAGATTGCGCGCGCCGAGGATCTGCCGCACCTGACGCTCGATGATCCGACCGCCAAGGCGCTGAACTACACTGAAGACAACACCAAGGCCGGTGCGCCGCATCAGGCAGGCCAGGATTGCTCGAACTGCAACTTCTACACCGGCGGCGCGAGCGGCTACGGTCCCTGCCAGCTGTTCGCCGGCAAGTCCGTCAATGCCAAGGGCTGGTGCTCGGGCTACGCCAAGAAAGCCTGAAGGTAGGATCGTTCCGCGGTCCGCGCCGGCTGCGCGGGCCGTGGATTCGACTTGATCCAGATCACGCAGCTTCCGCCGTCTCGCGTAAGCTAGGGGCCAATGGGCCGGCACGGCCCGCGGATGTGTTTACCCAATGATTCCCGAACTCGGCCAATTCGCGCTGATCCTCGCCCTGCTGCTCGCCTGCGTGCAGTGCGTGCTGCCGATCGTCGGCGCGTCGCGCGGCAACGCAGCACTAATGGCGGTGGCGCGTCCGGCAGTTGCCGGCCAGGCCGTGTTCATCGTCCTGGCGTTCGCGATATTGACCTACGCCTTCGTCACGCAGGATTTTTCGGTCGCGTACGTCGCGCAGAATTCCAACCTCGCGCTGCCGTGGTACTACCGTTTCTCCGCGGTGTGGGGCGCGCACGAAGGCTCGCTGCTGTTGTGGCTGCTGATCCTCAACATCTGGTCGGTAGCCGTCGCCGCGTGCAGCCGCAAGCTGCCCGATGCGCTGATCGCGCGCGTGCTCGGCGTAATGGGTTTCATTGCGTTCGGCTTCCTGCTGTTCACGATCCTCACCTCGAATCCGTTTGCGCGCCACGTGCCTGCGCTCGCGGACGGCAACGATCTGAACCCGATCCTGCAGGATCCGGGGCTGATCATGCATCCACCGATGTTGTATACCGGCTATGTCGGCTTCTCGGTCGCGTTCGCCTTCGCGATCGCGGCGCTGCTCGGCGGTGAGCTCGACGTGGCGTGGGTGCGCTGGGCGCGGCCGTGGACGAATGTCGCCTGGGCGTTCCTCACATTCGGCATCGCGCTCGGCAGCTGGTGGGCGTACTACGTGCTCGGCTGGGGCGGCTGGTGGTTCTGGGATCCGGTCGAGAACGCCTCGTTCATGCCCTGGCTCGTCGGTACGGCGTTGATCCACTCGCAGGCCGTGACGGAGAAGCGCGGCAGCTTCCGCGCCTGGACGCTGCTGCTGTCGATATTCGCGTTCTCGCTCTCGCTGCTCGGCACGTTCCTCGTGCGCTCCGGCGTGTTGACCAGCGTGCACGCATTCGCGTCCGATCCGAAGCGCGGACTGTTCATTCTCGCCTTCCTCAGCGTGGTCGTCGGCGGCTCGCTGCTGATCCATGCGCTGCGCGCGCCGAAAGTCGCCGGCGGCAAGCCCTTCAAACTGCTGTCGCGCGAAACGCTGCTGCTGATCAACAACCTGCTCTTCACCTGCGCGGCCGCGATGGTGCTGCTCGGCACGCTGTATCCGTTGATCGGTGACGCGCTCGGCGTCGGCCGCATCTCCGTCGGCCCGCCGTATTTCGGTTTCATGTTCGTGCTGCTGATGGCGCCGATCGTGCTGCTCGTTCCACTTGGCCCGTTCTTCCGCTGGGCCTCCGCCGACTGGCGCGCGACATGGCGCGCGCTGCGGCCCGCATTGATTCTCGCCCTGGCCGCCGTGGTCGTTGCCAAATTCTGGTTTCCCTCGCTGTCGTGGCGCGGGCTGGCCGGTGTCGCCGCCGCCCTGTGGGCCGGTGCCGGAATCATCCTGTACGCAGCGATGCGCTGGCGCAACTGCGCCGCGCGGCGCGCGCTTCACGCCGGAGATGCTCGGCATGATCTTCGCGCACTTCGGCGTCGCTCTGTTCCTCGCCGGCGTGCTGATCACCGAAGCGAGCAGCGTCGAGAGCGACCTGCGCTTCGCGCCGAACGAAACGAAGACCGTCGGCGGACTCGACTTCCGCTTCCGCGGCGTCGAGCGTGCGCAAGGCCCGAACTACGTCGCCGACCAGGGCACGGTCGAAGTCCTGCGCGCCGGCACGGTCATTGCGACGTTGCATCCGCAGAAACGTCAGTACTCCGGTGGCGGCCAGGTGCAGACCAAGTCCGATATCGATCCGGGTCTATTCCGCGATCTATACGTCGCGCTCGGCGAACCGCTGCAGGATGGCGCCTGGGCCGTGCGCGTCTACGTCAAGCCGTTCGTGCGCTGGATCTGGCTTGGTGGCTTGTTCATGATGTTCGGCGGGCTTGTCGCTGCGACTGATCGGCGTTTTCGCGCGCTGCCGGAGCGCACCGACGCCGTCGGCGGCATTACGCCTGCGCCGAGCGCGAAACAAACCCATCCCCACCCAACCCTCCCCTTGAAGGGGAGGGCTTGAGCGTGCGGCATGATGCGGGGACACGAGTGAAAACGGCTTGCTGCGGGGTTTGCACATGCTGAGGCGATTGTTGCCGCTGGCGGTCTTCGTCGCGCTGGTCGCGCTGCTCGGATTCGGCATCTACTGGAACACGCATCACGAGATGACCGAAGTGCCGAGCCCGCTGATCGGCAAGGCGGCGCCGCCGTTCACTCTTCCACTTTTATACGAGCCGGACAAGACCGTCAGCGGCAAGGATCTGCTCGGCAAGCCCTATCTGCTCAACGTGTTCGGCAGCTGGTGCCCGACCTGCCAGTACGAGCATCCGATCCTGACCGGCCAGATCAAGCCGCTCGGCATCACGCTCATCGGACTCGACTGGAAGGACGAGCCCGACGATGCGAAACGCTGGATCGAACAATTCGGCAATCCGTACGACGTGCTGATCACCGATCGCGACGGCCGCGCCGGCATCGATTTCGGCGTGTACATGGCGCCGGAGACGTTCCTCGTCGACGCCGACGGCATCGTCCGCTACAAGCGCATCGGCATGTTCACGGCAGAGAACATCCGCGACGAACTGCTGCCGAAGATCGCCGAGTTGACCGCTGGCAATGCCAAGAAGACGACGCCATGACGCGCGCTCACGTTGCGGCGGACTTCTTTGCCCCTTCTTCCTCGAGCTCGCTTGGGCGAGAGAACTCGGATGAGGGGGCAGCGACAGCCAAAGCTTCGCCTGAGAACATTGGAGAGCAACGCGTAGCCTTGCACACTCCCTCTCCCCTGAGCTTGCTCGGGGGAGAGGGCTGGGGTGAGGGGGCGACGCGAAACGAAGCTTCGACTGCGAACATCGGAGAGCAACGCCCGGCGCGCGAGGCTCTTCATCCAGCTTGTCGCGATCCGAAGCGCTTACCCCTCACCCAAACCTCTCCTCCATCGTTTCGATGGGGGAGTGGGCTTTGTCTTATCGCGACATGCCTGCTTGTGGTGCTACTCATGTTGGCGCCACTCGTGGCAAACGCCATCGATCCACTGCCGTTCAAGGATCGCGCGGAGGAAGTGCGGTTCCAGAACCTGGCCAGGCAACTGCGCTGCCTGGTTTGCCAGAACCAGGATCTTGCCGACTCGGACGCCGACCTGGCGAAGGACCTGCGCAAGCAGGTGTTCGACATGATGCGCAGTGGAAAGACCGACGACGAGATCAAGCAGTATCTCGTCGCGCGCTACAACGATTTCGTGCTCTACGATCCGCCGCTGAAACCGGGAACCTGGTTGCTGTGGTTCACGCCCTTCGCGCTCGTGCTGATCGGTGCTTGCGTGGTCGTCGTCATCGTGCGCCGGCGCAGCGCGCTGCTGTCCGCCGAATCGCGCAGCGCGTCTGCCCCGGCGATGCAGGCCGAATCGAAGCCGGCCGAATCGGCCCAGGCTCAATCCGGAGACGACTGGTGATGGGATTGTTCCTGATGCTCGCCGCGCTGATGCTGGCGATTGCGCTCGCGGTCGTGCTGCGGCCGCTGTTGTCGCGTCATGCGCCGAATGATCCGGCTGCCGCCGCGCGCCGGCGCATCCAGGTTTTGAACGAAGCACACGCCGCCGGCGTACTCAACGACGAGGAATTCGCCGCCAAGCGCGCCGAACTCGGCGAGCAACTGCTGACAGTGATCGATACGTCGCCGCCGCGATCGCGCACGACTTTCTTCTCCGCAGTCGCCGTCGCGTTGCTGCTTCCGGCACTGGCCATCGGCCTGTATCGGTTCGTCGGCAATCCGGCGGCTCTCGATCCGGCGGCACTGACGCCCGCGCCGGCAGCGGCGGAACACGGCCAGGATATGGAGCAGGCGATCAGCGGCCTGGCTGCGAAACTCAAGCAGAGTCCCGACGACGCCGAAGGCTGGACTCTGCTCGGCCGCGCGTACCTGGAAACACAACGCTTCGCCGAGGCGCGCGATGCGCTGAAACATGCACACGACCTGGCCGCTAACGATCCCGACATCGCCGTCGCCTATGCCGAGGCGCTGACGCTGGCGAGCGAATCGCACCAATTCGATGCGCAGGCGCGATCGATGCTCGAAAGCGCGCTCAAGGCCGATCCGAAGAATCAGCGCGGCATCTGGCTGCTCGGCATCGCCGATTATCAGGCCGGCAAGTTCGACGCCGCGATCGCCAGCTGGAACCGTCTGCTCGAACAGCTGCCGAAGGATTCGAGCGTCGCGCAATCGGTCAAGAGCCAGATCGCGCGAGCCGAAGCCGCACGCGATGGACGTCCGCTGCCGGACGAACCTGTCGCTGCATCCGCCGCGAACACCGAAACGGCGCAGGCGCCACCGCCGCAGTCCACGCCCGCGGCGGGGCAGCGACCAGCAGCAGCGCAGCCACCAACGGCGGAAGCAGCCGGCGCCGGTCCGCACCTGACCGTCAAGGTCACGCTCGACCCCGCACTGACGGCCAAGGTTTCCCCCGCCGATACCGTGTTCGTCTATGCCAAGGCGGCGAGCGGACCGCCGATGCCACTGGCGATCCAGCGCCTGCGCGCCGATCAGCTGCCGGCAACGGTCGTGCTGAGCGAAGGCATGGGTATGCTGCCGAGCATGAAGTTGTCGCAATTTCCACAAGTGATCATCGGCGCACGCATCTCGAAGTCCGGCAACGCAATCGCACAAAGCGGCGACATGCAAACCGTGTCGAAACCGCTCGATGTCGCAACCACGACGCCGATCGCACTGACGATCGACCAGACGGTGCCCTGAAAAGCGAGGGCTGAGGGCTGAGGGCCGAAGAGCATCGTTGCTCACACCTCTGTGCCGCGCGATGCACGATGTGAATCGGCATGCCGCGTACGATGTCGCTCGCGGCCCTCAGCCCTCAGCCCTGCCCTACCTCATGGCTGCTTGACGTGAAACTTGAGGTCGATCGCGATCGGCTCACCGAAGATATCGGCCTTCGCGTCGGTCACGAGGTGGCCGCTGATCTCGCCGTTGGCGATCGTGACGTCCTTTGCGCTGATGATGCCGGACGCGCTGACGCCGGAATGCTTGAGCGCCGAATGCGCCAGCTCGCTGCCGATGACCTGCCATTCCTTGCCGTCCTGCGACATCCGGATCACCAACGCGTCGCCGAGGTCACCGAACTGCGCATGCATGTCCGGTCTGGAGTCCTTGCTCGCGTCCTTCTCGGTGAAGACGAGCATCGTCACCGGTTTGCCGGAGAACGGCTCATCCTTTTTCGCCAGAACATAAGCAAGCTTGCCGTCCTTGCCGTTGGCCTTGTAGGTTCCTTCGACTGCCGCCGCTGCGAACAGTGCCGACGTGGACAGCGCGAGCGCAGCGACCAACACGAAACGAATCGACGTTTTCATCGAACCTCCCCATTTGCAGTTGTGTTTCCCCGCGCCGAGCATATCGCGATCGTAGCGGCGCGTCACCGCGCGGCATCTTCACCAGCAAGGATGACCTAGCTCGCGCCGTCATCCGGCATCGGCGCGACAGCACCACAACGCATGACCGGATGCCGAATACTTGGCCTCGAATGGCGTCAGCGGCGATTGCGCCTCCGCCAGCTTCTCGCAGGTAACCCGCCTGCCGCACACGCGCAGCGCTTCGGCAAATTCATCGGCATAGGTGCGCCAGTTGCTGCGCAATTCGATCTCGCCGCCAAGCGCGAGGATCGCCGGCAATACCGGATGGGCATGCCAGCGACGCAACAGGTGTTCGGGCTTCGGCCACGGGTTCGGATAGAGCAGGAACTGATGCACGCAGCGCAATTGCGCCGCCGCGGCGAGTTGCCAGAAGTCGACGAGATCGCAACGCAGCAGCAGCGCGTTTGCCGGCGCGCCATGCTCCGCAATCTGCCGCAAGCCGACAGCCAGGCGCGCAGCCGACTTGTCGACACCGACGACAACGCAGTCCGGAAAGCGACGCGCCAGTTCGAACGTACTCGCGCCCGTGCCGCATCCGGCATCCAGCACGAACGGCCGCGCAGCCAGCCGCGTCGCGATCGAAGCGAACGCTTGGCGTCCGGCATCACTGGGCATGCGCCGATACGGCGCCCGCAGGTGGCGGCGCACGACCTCGTGCAAGCGCGGATGCGCCTGGCCTTGCGTGCTCACGACTTGCGGCGAATTGGCGTACATCGTGAAAGCCCGGACGATCCTGCGACGGGGCAAGCATAAGCATATTCCGTGCGTGCCGGCGGCCGCACCTGACAAGATTCCGCGGGCAGGCTAAAGTGCCGCGCTGATGCACGGCCATTGTCCGTGCGTGCTCGACGCCGCGCATGACCGACGCCAAACAGTATTTCGACCTGCCCTCGCCGTTTCCGATGAAGCGTGGCGGCGCGCTCATCGGCGCGCGCCTGGCCTACGAGACGTGGGGCGCGCTCAACCCCGCGCGCGACAACGCCATATTCATCCTCACCGGCCTGTCGCCGAGCGCGCACGCGGCGTCGAGTGCCGCCGATCCATCGCCCGGCTGGTGGGAGGAAATGATCGGTCCCGGCAAGCCGATCGACACGAATCGCTGGTACGTGATCTGTGCCAACACGCTCGGCAGCAGCAAGGGCTCGACCGGACCGGCCTCGATCGATCCGGCAACCGGAAAAGTATACAAACTCACATTTCCCGACCTCACGCTCGAAGACGTCGCCAACGCGTCGTTCGAACTCGTGCGCGGCCTGGGCATCGAACGCCTCGCCTGCCTGCTCGGCAACTCGATGGGCGGCATGAGCGCGCTCGGCTATCTGGTCCAGCATCCGGGCAGCGTGCGCACGCACATCAGCATTTCGACCGCGCCGACCGCGCAACCGTTCGCCATCGCGATCCGCTCGCTGCAGCGCGAAGCCATTCGCCTGGATCCGAACTGGCGCGCCGGCAACTACGACGACGAGCACTATCCCGAAGCCGGCATGTCGATCGCGCGCAAGCTCGGCGTGATCACGTACCGATCGGCGATGGAATGGGTCGGCCGCTTCGCGCGCATCCGCCTCGATCACGAAGCGCGCGCCGACGACGATCCATTCGGCGTCGAGTTCCAGATCGAATCGTACCTCGCCGGCCACGCGCGCCGTTTCGTGCGCAACTTCGATCCGAACTGCTATCTCTACCTGTCGCGCGCCAGCGACTGGTTCGATGTTGCCGAATATGCGCCGGGCAGGAGCCCAAGTGCCGCGGAGGCCATGGATGGCCGGGAGCGGCCGCCGGAAACAACAGAGAACCCGCCGAAACATTCCGACGACAGCGTCGCCGCAGCTCTCCAGCAGATCCGCGTCGAGCGCGCGCTCGTGATCGGCGTGACAACCGACATCCTGTTCCCGCTGCCTCAGCAGGAGCAGATCGCCGACGGCCTGCGCGTCGGCGGTGCGACCGTCGATTTCGTGCCGCTCGACTCGCCGCAGGGCCACGACGCCTTCCTCGTCGACATCGAGCGCTTCGGCGCCGCGATCCGTCGCTTCCTCGACGCGCTTTAAGCCCAGACGACCTTCGCACGTCGCCGCAGGATCCGTCACGCCCCTTCGGCCGGGATGCACGCGCCATCGCAGGCACGGCCGCAACCCCTTCACAACCTACCCAGGTCTGAAATCCAACCGGATCGAAGCGCCGTGCGTCGCCGCAGCTCTGAAGCCCTCCCCTTCAAGGGGAGGGTTGGGTGGGGATGGGTTTGCTCCGTAGCTTCCGGAGGCCACCGCCGATAGCCACGCATCTCGCTCCTGAAACCCCGCACAGATACCTGACGTCATCGCTGCTACAATGCGCCCACCAAATCTTGCGCTGTCCGCGAAAATGCTCGCCCTCGAATTCCCCGGCTCGACCCGCCTCGTCGATTCGCTCACCGCAGCGGTCTGCCACGACTGCCCGACCGAAATCACCGACGCGCTGCGCAACACGCTGTGCGAACTGATCCGCGATCCCGAAGTGAAACTGCCGGACTGCTGCTACGAGCGCGCGTTCGATCACTACGCGCGGCGCGAACTGTATCGCAGCGACGAGCACGGCTTCAGCGTCATCGCCATGACCTGGGGCCCGGGACAAGGCACGCCGATCCACGACCACGCCGGCATGTGGTGCGTCGAAGGCGTGTGGCACGGCTCGCTCGAGATCACGCCGTACGAACTGATGGAGCAGGCCGACGACCGCTACCGCTTCGAATCGCGCGGCACGATGAACGTCGGCCCCGGCTCCGCCGGCAGCCTGATCCCGCCGCACGAATTCCACACGATCCGCAACCCGAGCCGCGAAGACACCGCCGTCACCGTGCACGTGTACCGCGGCTCGATGACGCAGTGCGCCGTCTTCCGCCCGATCGAAAACCACTGGTACAGCCGCGACCAGCGCCAACTCTCTCTCGACGCCACGCACTAGTTTTTCCCCCTCTCCCCGCTGGCGGGGAGAGGGCCGGGGTGAGGGGCGAGTCCAAGGGCTTAGCTCAATTCAAGGGGACCCCGAATTCCGCTTCGCCGCATCCGGGCTACCGGCTATCCCGAAGGGGCGGCGATTTTGTAGCCGCTTGGGACGGCAGAAGATCAAGAACACCCAACTGCCGTCATTCCCGCGAAAGCGGGAATCCATTTTGATTTCAACTTTAACCTCTGCGCTCTCGAGCAGAGCAAACTGGATTGACTCGCCGCATCCCGCGGCTTGCCCTTCGGCCATTCGCTACGCGAATGTTCGCTCCGGAATCCTGCCTTCGCAGTCCGCTTTCGCGGGAATGACGACTCCCTCTTAGCCCGTTCCGAATCGAGCGCCGCCGTAGCCGCGCACCGACTCAGTTGCCGCCCCACGCCGACACGAGATTGGCGACGTTGACCGTGCCGATGCCGGTGGCGAAGTCCCAGCCGGTCCCGGCGCCATACGCATGCAGGTTGGACGTGCTCGACGTCGACAGCACGCCGTAGTCGTTCGCATCGGAACCGAAGCAGTCGAACGGGCCGTAGCAGTTCACGACGTTGTCGCCTTGGGTCACGTCGTGGAACACGCAGTTGGCGCCGACCTGGTTGCCGAGGCTCGAATCGCAGCTCGCGCTGCCGCCGGCACCGTATTCGGATGCGGCGAGGCGATACAGCGTGTAGTTCGGATTGCCCTGACGCGCACCGGTCTTCTGGTTGATCAGCGCCTGCACGCCGGCGAGGATCGGCGTGGCCGCCGACGTGCCGCCGAGCGCGACCCACAGGTTCGGCGGCGCGGAACACGACGCGCCGTTGTTGGCGATGTCGCTGTAGCAGACCAGGTACGCGTGGCTCCAGAATCCGTTCGCGGCGAACAGCGACACGTCCGGCAGGTCACGCACGCCGTCGTTCGGCAAACCGGCCACGCCGCTCTGCCACGCCGGTTTCGGCGCGCCGGCGCAGGTGCCGGGTCCGGTGATCTGCTGCGTGCCGGCCGGCGTGCCGGTCACGCAGTTGCTCGGGCCACCGCTGCCTGCCGCCGTCGTATCGATCGGCACCTGCGTGGCGAGCGTCGAGTTGCACAGGCCATTTACGCCGTAGCCGCCGCCCACGCCGGTGTAGCGCAGGAAGATCGATCCCGCGCAGGAGTCGTTCCACGGAATTTCCGGGATGTACGACTTCGCCGACGAGAAGCCGAGGAAGTTCGTCGCGTTCCAGTAGCTGCTGTTCGTGTTCGCCGCCGTGTCGTCGAAGTCGGTGCCGCCGACGGCGACGTTGTACGCCGTCGACGCGAAGCCGTTGACCGCGATGCCGTTGTACGCCGCATTCAAGACCGGATCGCAGCCTGCGGCGCCTTCGTCGCCCGCGGCGACGAACACCGAAACGCCCTCGGCGGTCGCCTGCTGGTATGCCGCGCTGTACGCCGCGTTCGCAGTCGCGCCGTTGAAGGCTTCGCATTCGCCGTAGCTGACGCTGACGATCGCCGGCGGCGCCGCCTGGTTGATCAGGTTCTGCAGCGCGATCAGGCCGCCGAACGTCGTCGTCGTGTCGGCGCAGGCAGCCAGTTCGATCGTCGCGTCGGGCGCGCCGGCGCTGGCCCATTCGGCGTCGAGAATCGATTCGATGCCGTCCGCATTCACGCCGGGATCCGTGCAGTTCCCGGCGACGCCGGCCTGCGCCGGATGCAGCTGCACGAGCCTGCCGTCGGCGTAGCCCGACAGGCCAAACGTGGCGCGGAACGCGGCCCAGTCCTGCGCGCTGTAGACGTCGCTGTCCTCGACCAGCGCGATCGTCTGGCCCTTGCCGGTGACGCCGCCGGAAAACACCGGGGTGAAGTTGTAGATCGTCGCCAGGTCCGACGGCGTCACGTAGTAGTTGGTTTGTCCACTTTGCGAAAACGTATACTTCGGCTGCACGCGGCGGTACTGCGCATGCGGGCGGAAGTCGTGCAGCGAGACGATGCCGGCGATCGCGGGCGCGAGCGCCGCCGGAATTTTCGGGTTGCTCATGTTCGCGATGTGCCGCGCGCCCTTGACGCGCAGCCGATGGATTTCGGTGTGGAACGCGTCGCGCACCGCGCCGGCGGTTCCGGAAAAGTCGACGGTCGCCGCGCCGGTCGCGACGCCGTTCACGCGGAAGCCGTGGCCTTGCAGCCAGCCGGTAACCGCCCTGATGTCGGTGGGCGCGAGGCCGTAGGTGCGGCCGAAGTCGGCCGCCGACAGCCACTGGTGGTAGCTCGGCGAGCTCGGGTCGTGCAGCGCATCGATCAGCCGGTCGAGCGCCTGCGCCTGCTCGGGTGAGCGACGCAGCAGCAACTGCATATGCTGGATCGGCAGGCTGTCGGCTACCGCGCCGAGATCGTTCGCGCCTATCGCTTCGGGACGCGTGTTTCCAGGCAGCGTCACGAGCGAACTCTCGTCGATCGGTGCGTTGATCAGTGTCGGCGGCGCCGCGGCTGCGACGTGCGTTGCCGCCCGCCAGCGCGATCGAAAGAAGCGCCGCGGCGCGCAGGAGCAGTCCGACACGATGCGAGCGGAAATCAGGCGGCGGGTTGCAAAGGTTCATGTTCGTCACAGGTTGCATCCCTCCGGAACCGGGCCAACGGGCTGCAGGTCGATCGTGCCGCTCAATCCCTGATTCGCTCCAGCCGTGAACGTGTACGAAAGCGTCATCGCCGAGCAACTCGTGTACGTCACCTTGGCCGTGCCGACCTGCTGCGTTGAAACGCCACCGCCCACATTGAACGCGCCGCCGCTGGTCGAGTAGATGCCGATGCCGTCGAGCACCTTCGTGCCCGGCACGAACGCGGCGGTCTGCAGCGTGAACCAGCGCTCGCTCGCCGCGCCGCCGGTTTGTGCGCCGTTCGGCAGATAGGTGTACCAGCCGGCGAACAGCAGGTTCTGCAGCGGATTGATGTCGAAGTAAAAACCCTGCCCGCCCGTCGCCGCGCTGAACCAGGCGCCGGACAGCAGGAAGTCCGAAGCTGCGGGAATCGCGCCCTGCGCCGTGCAGGACACGTTGGCATCGATGCGGATCATTGGAATCGCGCCGTGGCGGCCGTCGCTGAAGTCGTAGCTCAGCAGCGCATCGGTGCAACTGGCGAACAGCAGCGTCGCCGAACCGACGACGTTCGCACCGACTACCGGCGGCGCATTGAAATTGCCGCCGAGTCCGTTCGCGATCAGCAGCGGATAGCTGCCGCCATTTGCCGCGCCGTTGCCCTGCAGCGCATACCAGCGCTGCTGGCCGGAGGCGGAGTCGTCGTACGTGTACCAGCCGGCGGCGAGCGTACCGGCGCCCGGGCCGGCGTTGTCCGGGTAGACCTCGATGACGAGGCCCTGCCCGCCCGTGCTCGGCTGAAACCACGATCCGGTCAAGCCGAACTGGTCGATGTTGATCGAGCTGACCGCCTGCGGGCACGCCGCGTACCACGGCGTAACGCCCGTCGCTGCATCCCAGTTCGCAGCGGGCGTCGCGGTCAGCGCATTGCCGCACAGCACCGATCCGTTCGCCGCGAGAGTCGCCGGCGGCGCCGGCACGGTGCCGGTGAGCAGATTGCCGCCGACGTCGATCGCGCTCAGCGCGCCGAGGCCGGCAAGGTCGGGGATCGATCCGGTCAACTGGTTCGAGTCGACATCGAAACTCATCAGGCTCGCCAACCCCGCCAGCGACGGAATCGAGCCGGTCAGGCGCATTGTTCGCGACGTTGAAGAACTGCAGCGCGGAAAGACCAGTCAGTGACGGAATACTTCCGCCGAGCTGATTGCCGAACGCGTAGAAAGCCTGCAGGTTCGCAAGACCGCTCAATGCCGGGATCGCGCCGGTCAATTGATTGCCGTGCACATCGAACACCTGCAGGTTCGTCAGGCCCGCCAGTGACGGAATCGACCCGCTGAGCTGGTTGCCGCCGGCGTTGAATCCCTGCAGGCTCGCGAGCCCCGTGAGCGACGGAATCGTCCCGGTCAGATTGTTGCCGGCGACATCGAACCCCTGCAGCTTGGCAAGGCCCGCGAGCGACGGTATCGAACCCGAAAACTGGTTGCCATCGATGCTGAAGCCCTGCAGCTGCGTCAGCGCAGACAGCGCCGGTATCGTACCGCCGAGACTGCAGCCGGAATCGTCACCGCCGCAGTAGTTGTTGTCGGACACGTTGAAACTTTGCAGCGCGGTCAACGCGGACAGCGAAGGCGGCAACGTGCCGATCAGATAGTTCTCGGAAAGATTGATGCCGATGACGTGCGCGCTTGCGCTGTCACAAGTGACGCCGAACCACGGACTCGGGTTGGCTGTCGTCCCGCACTCGCTGCCCGCCGGCCCGTTCCAGTTGAGGTTGTAGATCCAGTTCGCACCGCCAGCGCTCGAATACAGATCGAGCAACGCCTGGCGCTCGGAAGCCGGAATCGCCGCAACAGCAGGCATGCCAACGAGCGTGCCGACGGCCAAGCCCAATACTCCAACAAGATTCCGCTTCGAGATCACCAGCCCGGCTCCATTAACTGACGGCTCCATATGGTCAGCACAGCATGACCGCCAAGAGTTAAGCCAGGCCAAAAAACGCGTGAGGCGTACAAAGGTTTACAAACGCCGCAACAGAAGCCCTCCCCTCGCGCCCTCAAGCCCTCCCCTTCGCTCTCAAGCCCTCCCTTCGCTCTAAAGCCCTCCCCTTCAAGGGGGTGAATCGGCGCGCTTGCGAACCATGGTTCGCGCGCCGATGAACGCCCGCAGCAGGATGCGGAGGGCGGGGTTGCCGTGCGAGGCCTGGATGGCCGAGCCTGGCAACGTTGGGTGGGGATGGGTTTAGCTTGTTGGGATGGTGTTAGCTTGTTGGGATAGGTTGATTGGCCGGCAGGACAGTATTCGGTCAGAACCCAAATCCCCTATAATCCCCACCCTGCCCCGCGATGCGCCACCTCTGCGCGCATCCAAAGACACTAAGCCGGTGTGGCGGAATTGGTAGACGCGCTGGACTCAAAATCCAGTTCTGGCAACAGAGTGTGGGTTCGATTCCCTCCACCGGCACCACGAACTTCCGCAGTCTCGCAGCGTGCCGTGGATTCTGAGACTACCGGCCTCGATCGAAATTACGCGCGTTTCGAGTTGGCCTTGAGCCAATCCGCGTAGGCGCGTTCGGTCATCTTGCCGGCAGCAAGTGCCAGCGTCCGAAGAACCGCGTCGACCTCCGCTGCATGAAACTCGAAACCGTTGCGTTCGAGAAAACCCGCTCCCATCATGAAGCCAGTGCGCTTGTTGCCATCGAGAAACGGATGACTCTTCACGATTCCTGCTGCGTAGGCAGCGCCCAAGTCCGCCATGCTCGGTTTGCCGTATGCAAAAAGCTGTCGCGGCTTTGCCAGTGCGGATTCCAGAAGATTCTCGTCACGAACGCCAACGATGCCGCCGTATTGCGAGAGCATCATGTCGTTCAGAGCAAGGCACTCCTCACGCGTGAGCCAATACGGCTCCTTCATTTCGCCAGTTCGCGAAGCGTATTGCGGTAGCGGCGATTGAGGGATTCGAACACGGCCATTGTCTTGGCAAATTCGGGATTGCTTGCGCTCAGGCGCACGCCATCTTGGGCTTCCGTGACCGTCACGGTGTCGCCTTCTTCCACCTTGAGATGAGCGAGCACTTCCTTCGGCAGTACGACGCCGAGCGAATTGCCGACCTTGCGGAGTTTCAGTTCGAGGACCATGGCCTTATTGTATCCACAAACGTTATAACGTCAAGACGTCCCAAGTCGGCCTCTGCATAGGCAGCGGCGAGTTGGCCAATAGATGGCTACAAGCTGTCATCCCAGCGAAGGCTGGGATCCAGTTCTCATGCAATCTGCTGAAGGGCTGGATTCCAGCCTTCGCTGGAATGACGAGCAGCAACAGAGTGTGGGTTCGATTCCCTCCACCGGCACCATTCAGCAAGTGTCCCGGATAAATATCCGGCGCCTTCAACCTGAATTGCAATGCAAGCCGAATCGCGCGATGATTGCATCGCATTTGCAACGCACGTGGTGAGCCATGAAGAGTGCAACTTTCCCGTCGCTCCGAGTCGATCCCGCGCTACGCGAGGCCGCCGAGGAAGTTCTGCTCGATGGCGAGAGCCTCTCGAGCTTTGTCGAGGAATCGGTCCGCGAAAACATCGAGCGGCGCAAAGCGCGCGCGGAGTTTATCGCGCGCGGGCTCAAGTCGCGTGAGCATGCAGGGCGCAGCGGCAAGTACGTATCGTCCGGCGCGGTCGTAAAGAACCTGGAAGCGCGCCTGGCGAAAGCCAAAACCAGGTAACCCGCATGCCTTTCCGGGTTCGCTTCACGCAGGATGCGCAAGCCGATCTGGAAAGGCTGTACGACTTCATCCTGCAACGAGACGACGCAGACTGGTCCATTGCGACGCGCGCGCTGGATGCCATTCGTAACGGCATCGCCCTGCTCGAGACCTCGCCCTTCAGCTGCCGCAAGGCTGCCCCCGGGAATGCCTTCCTGCGAGAACTTGTTATCTCGTTCGGCGCGGCCGGTTACGTCGCCCTGTTCGAAATCGAGGATGCGAAAACGGTTACGGTGCTGGCTGTGCGTCATCAGCGCGAAGACGACTACCATTGACGGTTGATCGCTGCACGCAAGCCGGAATCCAGTTCCACCCTCGAACGGTTGATCTCGTGTTGGTGTCAAGCACATCTTGACATCAGTCAAGCACTGCTTGACAATTCCCCATGATTCGAACCTTTCGGCACAAAGGATTGGCCGACCTGTACAACACAGGCAGAAGCGCGAAGGTTCGGCCGGATCTGCAATCCCGCGCTTTGCGACGATTGGACGCATTGAACGCAGCGCACGAATTGTCCGAGTTGAACTTGCCTGGCTTTGACTTTCACCCACTCAAAGGCTTCAGGCCCACGCGGTATAGCTTGCACGTCAATGGCCCGTGGTGCATACATTTGAATGGCTCGATGGCGATGCAATGCGTGTAGACCTTGAGCAATACCACTGAACGAATGTGACCGAGCATACTGCCAAGCGCAATCCCAACCGCCCGCCGACGCATCCGGGTGCGTTGCTGCGCGAAGATATTCTGCCGGCGCTCGAGCTCAGCATCGCTGAAACAGCTCGTCGTCTGCATGTCTCGCGACAAACCTTGCACGACCTGTTGGCGGAGCGCAAAGCATTCACTCCGGAAATGGCGCTGCGCGTCGGCAAGCTTGCGGGAAACGGTCCCGCGCTGTGGCTGCGCATGCAGCAGGACTACGATCTCTGGCACGCCGAGCGCGCCCTTGCTGCCGAGCTCCGGACGATTCGTCCTGCTGCGTGATCGACGCGCTGGACTCAAAATCTGCTTGCTCTCCGCGCATCGAAAACACATTGACGTCTGGCTGTACCCTTGGCGCCGGCAAACGGCGTCCGCTTCGACGACGCGCAGGTGAAGGTGATGGACCGAATTGATGCCATGAAAGTCTTCATCGCCGCGCTCGACGCCGGCAGTCTTGCGGGCGCCAGCCGCAAGACCGGCCGATCGGCCGCAGCGGTGAGTCGGGCCGTCGCGTTTCTCGAGGCACATGTCGGCGTGCCCCTGCTGCACCGAACCACGCGGTCGATCAAGCTCAGCGAGGCCGGGCGAACGCTACGCGCTCTCGTGCCGCAAGGTCCTGGCGGAGCTGGAGGAGGCGGATCGGCAGGCCGCGGGCGAGCGCTCGGTGCCCCGCGGCACGCTGACGATTTCAGCAACCGTCTTCGCCGGCACCGAACTGCTGCGTCCGATCGTCGACGCGTTCATGCAGGAATACCCCACCGTCAACGCGAAGCTGTACCTGCTGGAAAGGCAGGTCAACCTGATCGACGAGGGCATGGACCTCGCGCTGCGCATCCTCCATCTTCCGGACTCGACGCTGGTCGCGCACCGAATCGGCGAGGTCCGGCGCATTGTCGTCGCCTCGCCGCGGTACCTCGCGACCAATCCCGCCATCGAGGAACCCGCAGACCTGGCCAAGCACCAGATCATCTCCATTTATCACATGGGCCTCGACTCGTGGAGCTTCCCGCCGCTGAAAGGATCGACGGTACCGCGGTCTGTTTCGGTAACGCCGCGACTGGCCGTCAACAACGTCCGCGCCGCAATCGACTCGGTGGTCGAAGGCCATGGCGTCACGCGGCTGCTCTCGTATCACGTTGCTCCGGAACTCAAGCGCGGTGCGCTGAAGATCGTCCTCGCCGATGCCGAACCGGCACCGATCCCGATCCATCTGGTTTCCCCGTTCGGACGACTGGCCGTGCCCAAGGTGCGCGCGTTCGTGGATTTCGCGCTGCCGCGATTGCGCGCGCGATTCGCCGGCCTGAGCGTGACAAAATCCGCAGCGAAAAAAACCGCGATTGTGCCGCGGCGCGGAAGAGTGTCTGCCGACTAGCAGGGATTCGCTAATCGATGTCGCAGTCCTAGATTGTGCGTGTCGGAACGGCCGACCTCGGGTCGCCATTCCAGCCACACACTCACACCAGGAGCGACATCGTCATGAGCAAGTCACGCAAGGTCGTCATCGTCACCGGCGCGTCGCAAGGCATCGGCGCCGGACTCGTACGGGCGTTTCGCGATCGCGATTATCGCGTCGTCGCCAATTCGCGATCCATCCAGCCGTCCGGCGATCCGGACGTCCTCACCGTTCCCGGCGACATCGCCGATCGCGCCGTCGCCAAACGCATCGTCCAGGAAGGTCTGGACCGCTTCGGCCGCATCGATACGCTGGTCAACAACGCCGGCGTATTCATCGCAAAACCCTTTACCGATTACTCGCCGGAAGAGTACGCCCACGTGGTCGCGGTGAACATGGGCGGATTCTTCCATGTCACCCAGGCCGCGATCGCGGCGATGGAAAAACAGCGCAGCGGCCACGTGGTCTCGATCACGACGACACTGGCGGAGCATGCGATCGACGGCGTTCCGTCCGTCATCGCATCGCTGACCAAGGGCGGGCTCAATGCGGCGACCAGATCTTTGGCGACCGAGTATGCCAAGCGCGGCATTCGGGTGAACGCGGTGTCGCCCGGCATCATCAACACGCCGATGCACGCCCCGGCGACGCATGAATGGCTGGCGGCCCTGCATCCGGTCGGCCACATGGGAGAGATCAGCGACATCGTCCAGGCCGTTCTCTACCTCGATTCGGCGGGGTTCGTCACGGGCGAGATCCTGCACGTCGACGGCGGCCAGAGTGCCGGCCACTGAGGCAGTTACGCGCACGCAAATGCAGCACCTTCCCCAACTGCCGTCATTCGACTCGCGCTTAGAAGGCGCAGCGCGACGCATGCGAGCAATCTCTGATCTCGCGCTTTCGCCATTCTTCAACAAGATCAACATGGATCCCCGCTTGCGCGGGGATGCCGACTTTCTTGAATCCGTTGGGCGCGAAATGCTAAGGCAAATGTCAAACTGCTACTGCTCCCCGGCAGAGCCGGGGGACTCCCTTGTTGGTCTAGGTGAACCATGGCACGTGGATATTGGGTAATGACGTTTCGATCGACCTCCGACCAGGCCGGCGTGGACCGCTACGCCGCCATAGCCGGGCCTGCGATTCGCGCCCACGGCGGTCGCATTCTCGCGGCGGGCGTACCGGCCGCCGTGTTCGAGAGCGGCCTATCCCAGCGCGTCGCGATCGTCGAGTTCGACAGCATCGACAGCGCAACCAAAGCTTATGCGAGCGCAGACTATCAGGAGGCGGTACACGAGCTCGCGGGCGCAGCCGAGCGGGATGTCCGCCTGATCGAGGGGCTTTAGGGCCGCGTTGAGGCCTTTGAACTCTTCCGGGAGAGAACCTAGGGGGCTTGAAACACCTTGACCTCAAGAGACACCGTGTCATGCTGGGCAGTACCGACTCGCTCGGCGTTCACGAAGCCAAGGGAAATCCGCGCTGCCAACTCCGTGAGAAGGCGACTGAACGGCTCTGCATAAGCGCGACGATCCGCAAGATAGAAAGCTGCCTCGGAACACTCGGATGCGTCGCGCAGCAACCCGAACGGAAGTGTACGAAATGCGTGAAAAAGCTCGTTGCGGTTTTCCACCACCTGGGCCAGATATCGCGAGAATCCTTCCGGGTCTTCGATACTTACTGCTGACTTCAGACCCTCCACCAACGGCCCCATCGTGTTCTTGCCCTTGAGCAGTTGCCACAGATCCGCGAATGGATCAGAAGAATGCGGAGAACCAGGTTGGCGAATGAATGGCAGGACGAGCTTGAGCGACCGCTCGATGTCTGCATAGAACAGGACGGCCAGACCAAGTTCGGTCAGTACCGTCTGGAAGGCTTCGTCGCGGGCGTCTATCATTTGTTTCAGGCCGGACATGGTGGTCGTCAATCGTTTGAGTTAGCGGCTGCCGGGCCGCACCGCGTAAGTGATCCTGTCACCGTTTTGCGGACGCCGAGCAGCTCGTACAGCGTGAAGTCGAGGTGGCGGCGGTCGATTAGGAGGCTGGCGGGCATGGGGATACTCGTGACACTAGATACTAGGGTTTTCGAGGTCTCACGCCTCGCCGTGAAGCTCAGTCGCCTTCGCCATGATGGTCCGCAACAGCTTTATGTCGCTTATCCCACTTTCCCTATAATCCGTCAGCCTACCTGAATTCGCCGTTCGCGCACTTCCAGAACCCGAACCAGCTTGCACGCACTTCTGTCCTCGCAGCGAATCAAGACCCTGCGTATTTTATCGCTTTGATTGCGAGCTCCGTTATTGCTCCCAAGCCAACCGCCAGTAAAGTAAGTACGCCTTTTTCCGATTCATAGAATCGAAGGAGAAGCAGCTCTGTCGGCTTTTGCAGGAGCGGCCGAAATAGCTTGGACAACATAAACGTTAGGACCATCGCGGCATGCAACATCAGGGGCAGAACTGCGGGCACCACTGCGGAGGCAAAAAGAACGACGATTATCATTCCAAGGACCGTTCCCATCGCTTACTCCTCGCGTTCAACCTGAAATAGCGTCTTCTATCTTCATAACAACAAATGGCAAGATTGGGATTTGAACGAGCAATAAAGACATCGCGAGCAGGAGAAGTATGCCTAGTAGATCGAGTGCAATAAACCCCGCGAGACGTGCCCAGGAAACCGATTGGCTCATCTTTCCGAAAATGAAGTTTGAGATCCCGAATGAAAGCCAAATACTCATTACCGCGGCAGGTGCAACGAAAAGGAAAAAAAGATCAAGGGACTGCTTAAAGATGTCCCAAATCGGTTCCTCTCCGAATAAGAGATAAAATGCTATGGCACCGCACGGATATCCAAGTATTACCGCAATGAGGAAGGAAATACCGAAACATCGCCAAGACCACCAACGGCGACCGAAAACTCTCTGCAGGTATCTTTGAAGCCGTTCAGCGTCTTTGCTGACAAATCCTGCAAAACTGGTGTCTGCGACGTATATCCACCAATAACCAACGCGCTCTTTAAGTGCTTGGCGACCCTTTGCGCCAATCAAGAAATCGGTAAACGTGAGCGCCCCCACGACGAGGACGACGACTAGGTCAAGTCCGTCTACCGATACCGCTTTCGTCATCATGCTCGATGCACTCCCTGCGACTGCCTTCGGATTCTGCGAATCTTTCCTTCTCAAAAACTGTGTTCCTGTCGGAACCAAGCCCTATTTCAAATCCTCGGCAATCGTAGCGAACTGCTCCAGCGCTGCTTCCAGGTCCGCCGCGATCTCGGCGGCGATGACCTCGGGCGCGGGCAGATTCGCCGATTCTTCCAGCGCCTCGTCTTTCAGCCAGAAGATGTCGAGGTTGACCTTGTCGCGCTTGGTCAGCTCTTCGTAGGTGAAGGACTTGAAGCGTTCGCTCTCTTTGCGGTCGTGGCGGTTCTTCGGGTTGTAGCAGGCGACGAAGTCGTCGAGGTCGGTGCGCTTGAGGGTGTTTTCCTTGAGCGTGAAGTGCAGGTTCGTGCGCAGGTCGTAGATCCAGAGCTTCTGCGTCCACGGCTTTTCCTGCGCGGGCTTGCGGTCGAAGAAGAGGACGTTCGCCTTCACGCCTTGCGCGTAGAAGATGCCGGTGGGCAGGCGCAGCAGGGTGTGCACGTCGGCCTGCTTGAGCAGTTCGCGCCGGATCGTTTCGCCGGCGCCGCCTTCGAACAGCACGTTGTCCGGCACCACGACCGCCGCGCGGCCGTGCTGCTTGAGGATGGTGAAGATGTGCTGGAGGAAGTTGAGCTGCTTGTTGCTCGTGCTCGCCCAGAAATCGTCGCGGTTGATGATGAGCGATTCCTTGGACGTCTCGCCCGCTTCGTTGACGATGGTGACGCTGCTCTTCTTGCCGAACGGCGGATTGGCCAGGACGATGTCGTATTCGCCGTGCTTCGCCGGCCAGCGCGTCCTTGGTGACGACGGGCAAGTCCTCGTCCGACTCCGCCGCCGATGCCGTGCAGCAGCAGGTTCATCGCGCAGAGGCGCGTGACGCTGTCGACCAGCTCGATGCCGAAGAACGTGCCGCTCTTGAGCTTCTTCTTCTGCGCCCGGTCGAGCTGCGTAGTGCTTCGGCGATGATAATCGTGCGCCGCGAGCAGGAAGCCGCCCGTGCCGCAGGCCGGATCGCAGATCGTCTGCCCCGGCTGCGGCGCGATCACATCGACCATCGCGGCGATGAGCGGACGCGGCGTGAAGTACTGGCCCGCGCCGCCTTTCACGTCCTCGGCGTTCTTTTGCAGCAAGCCCTCGTAGGCGTCGCCCTTCACGTCGGCGTCGAGGCTCGACCACTGCTCCTTGTCGATCAGGTCGACGATCAGCCGGCGCAGCTTGGCCGGGTCCTGGATCTTGTTCTGCGCCTTGCGGAAGATGACGCCGAGCATGCCCGACCGCTTGCCGAGTTCCTCCAGCGTATGGCGGTAATGGATCTCCAGATCGTCGCCGTCCAGCTTCAGCAGCGCGGCCCAGCCGTAACCTTTCGGAATCGGCGACGGCTTGTTGAACGGCGGCTTCGACTGCTCGTCCGCCATTTTCAGGAACAGCAGAAACGTCAACTGCTCGACGTAGTCGCCGTAGGACAGGCCGTCATCGCGCAGGATGTTGCAGTAGTTCCAGAGTTTTTGAACGAGAGTCGTCGAGTTCATTTGAATTCGGTCCGCCACAACTTAGACGACAGCGCGTTCAAGCGGGAGTGGCCGACAGATAATATCGACGTGATCGCCTTCGATAAGTGCCTTCGCGATACAGCAGCGCTTAAACTTGAGGCCACTGCCACAATAGCAACGTGCATTCCTGCTCATTTCCTTGTAGTCGGGGTTTGGCTTCATACGTTTGGAGAACGATAGAAATCCGAAATCAGAAATCGACAACGAACGCTCGCGCAGCAGCTCGGAAAGGAAGCGTACAACCATGAATTGTTCGCCTGTATCGTCGTACGAGACAACGCATCGGCGATCCTGTGGCTGGTCAACCATCCCGACGTGATCAAGACTCACAAGATTGCGGGCGATTCCAACAGCCCTTCGACCGCGGTACAGTTCACCCTTGCGGTGTTGGCATTCGAAAGAGTCTATATCTTGACCACAAATGCTGCACTCAAAGTGCTCCACCAAGACGCCGATGCTGAAGAACACATTGTACGGATATGTCTTTTCAAGTTCGACGAGTTGATCCTCAAAGCCGGATATGTCGATGTTCGAGAATCGGCGCACGATACGCAATGAGTCGAGTGCGTCCTGAAGTTTGCTCCATGACGCCGCGAAGCTCTCATCGGCAATGAGCCTCCAAACGTGACCATAGTGGCCAAAGAAATCTACGTAGCGGCCCAGAACATAGATATCATCGAATAGCTCGTCTGGGCCGTCAGAGTTTTGTGCCGCGAAAACTGTTAAGCGGTCACGTGCGTTCTCGATCTTGGTGGATGTCTCCAGCCCGATATTTGAATCAACTTCACTGAGAAACTGTCGCAACGGCTCCCGAAGTTCCTCGTATAAGCTCTCGGCGACTAGGGTTCTAAGGCGCATCATCGAAAAAATTGTTGAGGTCAAATCTCCCGATCGCCTTACGTAGCGCCTCAGCGTCTCCCGAGAATTCAAGCCTCTTTGTCTTTCCCGTGGTCTTGTCTTGATACACTGCGCACAGTTGAATCCGAGCTTTGTCGCTTTTCAGCAACCCTTTGGCTTTGTCGTAAAGATAGTTGGCGGCGATGTTCAGAAACACTTGGACCGATGTGTCGCTTGCCAAGTATACAAGTGGTAGCCATATGTCGGCATTCCTACGAACCAGCTTGGGGACGTTCGCTGGGATGGAGATCGGGACGGATGGATCTTTGCCACGAAGCCATTTTGCGAAATCGCCGAAGTCGTGAGCAAGGCTCGGAGCACTGACGGATTGGTATGGCTCTGGCACGAAGCCAAGGCCGCCCGCAGCGGCTAGCAAGAACGCTTTGTACTCATGGTCATCGTCAAGCGTAGATACCGCGAGCTTCGACTTGAACTCCAAGTGATCCACAGTTGTATCCTCCTGGTCTACCCTGGCCTCGAGCTATGACATATCGGAGCGAAAGCCCGCTGCAGGATCGACTTTCGTAGGCGCACAGCGCGCTGGAGGTTGGCGGATACCACCGCTTCCAATTCCTCCACCACGCTCAACCGCCGCTCCACTTCCGCCACGATCCGCGTCTGTTCGGCCAGCGGTGGAAGCGGAACAGGCGTCGGCCTCACGTCTCCGATGTTCACACCTTTCACGGCGACACCGCGCGCCACACGTTTGAAGTGGTTCTGGCAGTCGGGATTTCGAAGGCATGTTGCGACGTAGCGGTGGTTGACAAACCGCGTGACATCCAAGCGAGCCGTATCTTGCGTGATGTTTCCGCCATCAAGCTCCTTCGGGAACTTCCGCGACCCGGCCATACGTGCCACGAATCGAAAGCAGCAAATCTCCAGTTCTAAGCGAAGCCCTCGCATACTTTGCCGCAATTTCTGGCGTCGTCCGATGAAGTCCTTCCAAATCGATAGTGTCGCCCTTCATGTCTTTGACCTTCACGAAGAGCACGCCAGTCGCGACATTCTCTTTGGGCATCAGGATGCCATAGCATATTGGCCGAGCCGGGCTGGTCAGTTGCTCCAAGCTGGCGACTGCCCATCCTGCAGGGAAAGCCGGCAAGTTTGCAGTGACGGGCGCGGCAGGTTCTTTGTATTGGCCACGGCCCTGCCAGTTTTGGCGGCGCTCGGTGAGGATGCGAGCGAGCAGGGCTTCGCCCTTTTCGAATTTCGTTTTACGGTTTCCGGTTTTGGCGAGTTCGGCTTCGGTGGGGACGAGGCGGCCTTCGCAGGCGGCTTTGAGGACGGCGGCGCGATAGCGTTTGAGGTTGGCCTGCACTCGCCGCAACGCCGCCACTCCCGCCTCCAGTCGCGTGAATTGCTTCTCAATCTCTGCGACGATTCGCCACTGCTCGGGAAGGGGCGGAACCGGCAATGGGATTGTCGCAAGGTTTCCGCGTGAAATCCGCTTGCGCGTCGATCCAGCCTGAAGGGAAGCAATCGCAGAGCGGAATGGATGCGCGTTGACGAAGTGAGCGAGCCAGCGGTGATCGAATTCCCCATTGGCTGACCGGACAATCGCGACATCCACTACGGTGACTGACGGCTTAGCGTCGCCCGGAAAAATACAGGCGCGGCCGAGAGGATCAGGCATACGCGCAATCAGCACGTCACCCCGCTGCAGGAAAGTGCATCGCAGCTCTCTGGCTTTTTCGATTGTCATGAATCGATTGGACTTGTCGCGGTAAACGCCATCACCAACGTCGGCCAACTGGACTAGACGAACTTCGCCATTTGGATCTTGGTCTTTGCTTTCGACCCAATCACCGTCGATGAAGACGCCCTCGTCGCCCGCTAGGTTGGCGATCGTCTTCCATTGCCATCCGATTGGAAGATCGCTCCCGTTTTTCGTTTGCCGCGAAGCAACGGGGTATTCAGGCCCGTGACCTCGAATAGGGCCGACGCTCGAAACAGAAGTGCCGACGCCGCCACTCATGCCGCGAGCACCTCGTTGAGTTCATCGAGCAGCTTGGGCAGTTGCTCGCCGAAAAGTTGGTGCGCTTTGCCCAAACCGCCGCGCTGATTGAACGGCGAGTAGTTCCAAATCCTCCGGCTCGATGCTGAGGCCGTGGCGATGTGGTCGCGAATCAGATTCGAGCCAGGCGAGTTGCTCGGCGCTGAATGACGTGCCGGCTTCGGCTTTGTCCATGAGCCATTCGTTGAACCGCTCCGCCACGGAGTCGGCGAACGGCGCGAGCACCGGCTGTTGCTCCAGCGCGAAGCGGACGAGCGGCGACGAGATCGGCAAAGCGTCCGGCCTGCGAGCGGCCTTTGACCTTGGCCGGCGCGGTGACGGCGAAGGCGTCCCAGAGGCGGTCTTCGGTCCACGCGGCGTGGTTGTCGCGCAGTTTCTTTTCCAGTTCCTTGAGCATCGGTTCGGTGAGGCGCTGTTTGATACGGGCGGCTGTAGAGGATTTGCAGCGCGTCGATCTCGCGTCTGGTGCTGCGCGAGGTAGTCGCGGAAGGACTGGACGAGGCCGGCGGCTTTCGCCTTCGCCGCGGCGTCGAAGCCCTGGCTCGAGCACGGCGTCGGCGGTGTACGATGTCGATGGTTTGCTCGGTTTCCTGCTTCAGCGTTTCGAGCGTGTCGCGCAGCGCGGGTTTGTCGAACGGCGCGCAGGCGTCGATGATCAGTTGCTGGCGCGTGGCTTCGAATTGTCTGCGGCGTCACGACTTCGGCGGATCGGCGCCGGGCTTGCCGGTGGCGCGTTCGGCGATGGCGTCGGGATCGACGCGCGCAGCAGCGCGCCGGCGAGCTGGCGGGGGTGTGGCCGCCGGACGCGGTCGGCGATCTGCTGGCGCTGCGCGGCATCGAGTTCGCGGTCGAGCCGGGCGAGGCGCGCGGCCAGCGTGGTGAGCGTGTCTTCGTCGCGTTTGCCGGGAGCGATCACGCGAGCAGCAGTTTTTCGAGCGGCACGCTGGGCTCGCGTTCCAGCGGGCGCGAATCGGTCTTGTCGCTCTCGCACACGCCGACGGCATCGACGATGACGAAGTGGGTCTTGGCGCGGGCGTCTGCGCCGCGACACGGCCTGCAGGTCGGTCGGCGTGAGGACGCGCGTGCCGCGGCCTTTCATCTGCTCGAAGTAGACGCGGCTGCGCACGTCGCGCATGAAGATCAGGCACTTCGAGCGGCTTGACGTCGGTGCCGGTGGCGATCATGTCCACGGTGACGGCGATGCGCAGCGTGCGGCGACAGTGCGGAATTCGCTGGATGAGTTGCTTCGGTGTCTCGCCGGCTTGCCGGTGACGGGATGCTTGGCTTGGTAGGTGATCTTCTTGCAGAAGTCGTTGCCCTTGCCGAACACTTCGCGGCAGATGTGGACGATGTCTTCGGCGTGGGAATCGTCCTTGGCGAAGATCAGCGTCTTGGGCACGAGCGTGCGGCCGGGAAACAGTTCGGTGAGCAGCGCATCCCTGAAGGCCTGCAGCACGGTGCGGATCTGGTCCGGCACGACGACGGAGCGGTCGAGTCTGGCGGGCGTGTAGTCGAGGTCGTCGTCAAGCTGCTTCCCAGCGCTTGCGCGGGATGCCTTGCTGCGCTGGTCGACGTAGAAACCTTTCTCGACCTTGCCGCCCTGCTTCGGTGACCTTGCGTTTTGATGCGATAGACGTCGTAGCCGACATTGACGCCGTCGGCGACGGCGCGCTCGTGGTTGTATTCCGTGACGAGGTTCTGGTTGAAGAAGCCGATGGTCTGCTTTGCCGGCGTGGCGGTGAGGCCGATGAGAAAGGCGTCGAAGTATTCGAGCACCTGCCGCCAGAGGTTGTAGATGGAGCGGTGGCATTCGTCGGTGATGATGAAGTCGAAGGTCTCGATCGGGACGGCGGGATTGTAGGCGACGTCCTTGGTGCGCGTGCCGTCCGCGGCGCGCGAGTTCGAGCCGGACATGTTCGTCGGCGTCTTCGGCGAGTTCTTCGCCGCGCAGCATCGAGTAAAGGCGCTGGATGGTGCAGATGGTGACGCGGCAGACGCGATCGATGTGCGTGCGAGGTCAGGTGCTGGACGTTGTACAGCTCGGTGAACTTGCGGCCGGTGTCGGGCGTGACGTAACTGCTGGAATTCGCCGGTGGCCTGTCGCCGAGATTGGAGCGGTCGACGAGGAAGAGAACGCGGCGCGCCTCGGCGTATTTGATCAGGCGATAGGTGAAGGCGCAGGCGGTGAAGGTTTTGCCCGCGCCGGTGGCCATCTGGATCAGGGCGCGCGGGCGGTTTTCGGCGAAGGATTCTTCGAGATCCTTGATGGCTTCGATCTGGCAGTCGCGCATGCCGGTTGTTGCGAGCGGATGGCGGTGGGCATTGCCTTAAGGCGGGCGCGAAGCGTGTCGGGTTCGGCAGCCATTCGGCGAGCGTTTCCGGGCGATGGAAAGCGAAGACGTGCCGCGAGCGCGGTTCGGGGTCGCGCTGGTCGCGGAAGAGAGTTTCGACGCCGGTGGATTCGTAGAGAAAAGGCAGCGGGCCTTCGACGCCGCCTGCAAGGTAATCGGGCAGGTTCGCCGCGTAGACGGCGGACTGCTCGGCGACGCCTGAGAGCGTCGTGCCCTCCTTCTTGGCTTCGACCACGCCGACAGGCTTGCGGTCGACAAGCAACAGATAATCGCAGGGGCCGGACTTGAGCCGCGCTTCGCGGATCGCGATGCCGCGGCCGGCCGTGAAATCGACCGCGTCGGCGCTCTGCACGAGCCAGCCGCACGCGGCGAGCTGCGCGTCGATCTGTTCACGGGCGCGTTGTTCTGGTGCTCAGGTCAGGCATGGAGCGTCGGACGTCTCGCCAGAGACACTACCCCTAGAGCACACGCGCGCTTCGCCGCTGCCTCAGGACACGCAGGCCGTACAGCTGAATAGTGACTCTTCGTTCGCTCCAACCCCTGTTGGCTGGCTGCATGATGTCCTAAGCAAGCCATTCCGCGCCCCTCCCGGCTGGCACGGCGAGAATCATAGCGTGAAAGACAAGTCGTGGCGCGCCGGTAGACGTATGGACAACGTAAAGGTTACGCCACGGCTTTGAATCGCTCGAAGCGTAGGGCGAGGCGGTCGCGGTCGGGCCAATCGCGAGCACGGCTCGGCAAGTGGATACGCCCGCCTTGCAGATGTTTTAGGGCTTCAAGCATTGGCCCATCCTTCTGGACCATTAGTCGCTCTGAAACATGAAGCCGATAGTCTGGATCAATCCCTATCAGGTGGGCATCGAACGCAGCATGGTGAATCTTCGAAAGCGGGAGACCATTTGGTACTACCGGTTGACCTAGCTTTTCGTCCTTATCTTCGACGATATGCGCGGCGTCCAGTAGTAGGGATTCTGGCAGTCCGGAAAGAGCGCATCGACCCTTGTACGCGCTGATTACGGCGTCGCGAAAGGACGCTTGATGCAACCGCTGTTGCACCGCACGAAGTGCATAGCGTCGTTCCAACACTTGTTCTTGCGCGTCAAGACTCGCTGTAGGTGGTTCGCCAAAAGCGATCTGCGCCTTGAGCGTAATGCCATCCCATCCCGCGATGAAAACTCGAGTTAGAGGTACGTACCGCCCTGGCGACACGCCCACGAAATAGATGATCGGAATTCGATTCGCATGCGCCTCCTGCATCCACCGATTGTCTGCAGCCGTTGGATCAGTTCCCATGAACGCGTAGTCCACCACTTCCGTACTTTCGAAAATCTGCCGATGCACAGTGCGCTGGTCGTCGTACCAGACCCTTGCACCAGCTCTGGGGAAGACCGTCTTGATCGAGAGCAGATAGCGCATCTGGCGCGGTTTGAAGATACCGCGTTGCGGATTCGTGAGCGGAATTCGCTCGTCATTGAACACAAAGCCCGACTTCAAATCTTCTGAGGTCAGATGGTCGCGAGTTTGAGAAAGGCTTCGCACACGGTCGAACGCCGCTGTGCGCATCAACTCATCGGAAAGTTCGGAGGTCAGGTTCACCTTGGTCTCGCAGCGCTCTGAGATGTTGCTTCGTCCTTCTAGTCAGAGCCGCCCCCGCACGACCCGCTCAAGCCTGGATGGCTTGCTCAAACGTTTCCCATGTATCTCCAAGAGGACTGGAACCCGCGTTTAGACCGCCGAAAAGAACGACGCGTTGCCGTGCGCTATCGAAGGCCATGCCGAGGCTCCGAACGAGGCCCGGGGCCGATGTCCTGCAATTGCGTCCAATGCTTTCCGTCCCATGCCCAAGTATCGCCAAATACGTCTGCTCCATACCAGACCCGCCGTAGAGCAAGACATGAATTGAGTCGTAGTCCATGCCGTAGCTACCCCGCGCGGCCGGGCCGGTATCGTCCACGCAGACCCATCGCGCTCCGTCGTATTCCCACGTGTCGTTGACGGGGTGACGACGTAGGGAGTGTGGTGCTCGCCGCCATCTGCGACGGTCTGGGGAATCGACTGTCATTTCCGCCAAAGAGCACGACTCGATTGCGCGCACTGTCGTAAGCCAGCTTGTGATCAAGACGTGCTGAAGGTCCGGAGTCCTGTTCCTGTGTCCACTCCGCTCCGTCCCAGGACCAGGTATCGGCAAACGTTTGATTGCTCTGGTTGACGCCGCCAAAGAGCACCACGCGCTGCCGGTTGCTGTCGTAGGTGAGGGCATGACCCTCCCGTGCAATGGGGCCGGTATCGGCGATTTGCGTCCACTCGGATCCGTCCCACTCCCAGGTATCTCCGAACAAGCCGGAGCAGCGCCATTACCACCGAAGAGCACAATTCGCTTTCGGTTGCTGTCATATGTCATCGCATGGCCGCCCCGCGCAGCAGGACCCATGTCGGCGGCCTGCGTCCACAGGCTGCCATCCCATTCCCAGGTATCGCGCAGCGGACGAATCCCGATCTGGCCGCCAAACAGGACGATGCGCCCGCGTGCGGCGTCAAACGCCATGCCGACGCTCGAGCGAGCTTCCGGACCGATGTCCTGCTTTTGCGTCCACAGAAGGTGTGCCATGGCGCGATCTTACTCGCGGTTCCCTGGAACCAACAAACGCGATAGCCAGCGAGCAAGGCGAGCCGACGCAATCTCAGCCGATGCGCATCCATTCCGGCGACGTGCATCGTCCTTCGGGCCGAAGATTGGTTCGTTCAAGTCCACCTGGCAAGAAGAAGCCATAGCGCGAGCGATTCGATCCGACTACACCGACATCAGAGAACACCTTCGTTCCGCTACGTCGCAGCCCCTGAGACCTGCTCATGGTCCAATCTCCACGTGCCGCGAGGCACGCCGATCGCGGCCATGGGGGCCGGGACCGGTTCAATGAACTGGAGAGAGAAACCGATGACGCAGAACCTCGTTACGCTGAACCTCACCGATGCGCAGCTCACCGCCGTGGATGCGGCCCTGACCGAGCTGGAGACACAGCTTGCCGGTCTGATCGCGTTGCCACCACCCAAGAAGAGGTCGTTGAAGAGGATGGGACAGAAGTCGGAGGCATTCTGCCGCCAGGCGTTGCGAGTATTGGAACAGAACCCGCAGATCGTGCCTGCGAACGTACCGCTGGCGGAGGCGATTGCGGATCTCAACGCGCTGGAGCAGCTGCGCCCGCGCATGGTTCGGCTGTCGCGCCTGAGCGAACGCGCGTCGGATACCGACGTCGCGCTCGGCAGCGACGTGATGGCGGTGGCGCTGCAGGGCTATAGCCTGCTGAAGCTCACCGGCCGTGCCGAAGGCCTCGAGCCGCTGCGGCAGGAACTGGGCGTGCGCTTCACCAAGGCCTCGCGCCGGGCGGCTCAGCCGACGCCGCAGCCTCAGGCGGTGCCGGAGGCCAAGGCTGCGTAGTCCGTCGAACCCATAAGAGCCTTTCCCTTGCTAGAATTTTAAGAAGCCGCAGCGATGCGGCTTTTCTTTTGTTTCCTCTTCCAGGCCGCCACCCTCACCCCAGCCCTCTCCCGCCAGCGGGAGAGGGGGCTAAAGGCGGCCGCATTCTGCGGCCATCATGCGATAGAATTGGCGCATCATGAAGCAGAGCACTCGGAAAACGGCTACGACACGCCGTGCCAAAGCCCCCAGTCAGCAGGCGATCCTACGCGCGGTTGCCAGTTCAACGGCAATTGAAACCGGCCAGAACATCGAGCAAATCGAACGGCATCTGCGCAGCAAACAACGCAAGTTTGCTCACATCGGTCTCGCTCGCTAAGTAGCATCGTTATCACGGTCCCAGGCGCTTTGCACCAGTTGTCGCATCGGCGCGTAGTCGCCTGCAAGTCCCGCGTGGATTGCGCCGATGTAACCTTCCCTGTTCGCGTCCCAGGCTGTGTAATCGAGAGGATCGTGTCCGGACTGCACAGCCATTACGTCCGCCAACAGGCGCGCCAAACGGCCGTTGCCCTCTCGGAAAGGATGTATGAGGATGAATTCGACGTGAGTCCGGGCTATGGCCTCAATTGCGGCGGCATCGTCGACGTCGTGACAGGGCGTGTATTTCGCCAGGCAATCGCGCTCAAAAACATCGAGCAGGCGCGGAATCTGCGCCGCGGCGGCGAACTGGAAGTCGCCCTTGCCCATATTGACGGAACGCTCCTCGCCGGCCCACGCGTACACGTTGCCCAACCAACGACGATGCCAGGTCTTGAGATCGGCTAAGTGCAAGCGGCGGTCGGGAAACGATTCGACCAATACGGCTTCGTACAATTTCTGCAGCAGAGATAGCTCGACCTCGTCCATGTCGGCCGGATCGATAAGCCCGAGCATGTTGCGTAAGACCTCGCCGCCGGAACCGGGCTCGAATCCTGCTTCTTCACCAGCATCGTAGCGGCTGCTCATGCCATGGTTCCGAATGGCGACCGGATGTGCCCCGCCGCCTGCATCAGGCTGCGCTTGAGTTCGCGGGTTTCAGCGGGCAAGGATTTGAGTGCGGCGATGTTGTCGACCCTGTCCATGAACGCGGCGGCTGCAGCGGTGTGCTCCGCTTTGTCGCGTGGCGAATTTACCGAGATCTTGTTCATCTTGGACCTATGGAGCTTCGCAGGCTTGCCCACTGGGCAGGAATTGTACCTTGCTCGCCGAGACCCGCTCGTGACCGCGGCGATGCGACGCGCATCCGGATCAAATTACCAGCGACTCGCTTCACCAGTTTTCGGTCGTCGTCGCCGCTTTTTTGTCGATCAGTCACGGTGCGCTTGGAATGCGGTGACGCTTGTTTGTTTACCGGTGACGCTTTTTCCTTCATCGATCACGGCGCTCTCCGTCGTCTGCGACGCTTTTTCCCTCGTCGACCTCGCTAACTGGGTCATCGATCAAACCGGCTCGGACAATGGTGAAGCTCTCGCGTTCATCGGTCATGCTTTCGCGGTCGCAGATCAAGCTCAAAGAGTCATTGATCAAGGTGTCGGCGTCATCGGTCAATGCCACCATGAGGAGAGCTGGATTGCACGCGACTCCTGTCGCGTGCCCTTCGGGCCATTCGCTACGCGAATGTTCGCTCCGGCATCCGGCAACTGCTCCTGCGTTGCTCTACCTCCGGCATCCATGCCGTCGCCTGCCTCCGCAGTCCGGCTTTCGCCGGAATGACGGGAAAAAATGAGAGATGAGCGAGAGAAAACCCATCCCCACCCAACCCTCCCCTTGAAGGGGAGGGCTTAAGGGCAACCCACGATAACAGCGCAACGACTCTTCGCGTCCTACTCCAGCGATTCGTAGCACTCCTGCGTGAATCGAGGACTGCAGATGCAGTAGAAGACGAGGTCGTCGGTACCGGTATTGGCGATCCGCTGGCGCACTTCCATCGGAATCACCACGACATCCCCTGGCTTGACCGGCTGTGCAATGGAATCGCCAACTTGCACGAATCCGGAACCCTCGACGATCAGGTAACGCTCGACGACTCCGTGCAGTCGATGCCACTGCGTGGTGGCGCCAGGCGCTACGCGGGCACGCGCGATGGATGCGGCGGAATCGCGCGCGTCGTTCCAGACTTCGAGAATGGAGCAGCGCTCGGGCGTGGAGAATTCTTTTGACTCGTCTGGTTGGGCGACGATCGAATCCATCGCTGGTCTCCCGTTCTAAACAAAAAACGATGCGGCCTTACCTGCATCAAATGGATCCAAGCTTGCGCTTGGGGTTGTACTCAGCCATCGGCAACCCAACTAGCATAAAGGAGAAGGATGAACACAGGACATCTGGATTGGTGACTCAATGATCCAACGATTGTTCGTTTACGGAAGCTTGAAGCCCGGCCACGCCAACGCGCACCTGCTCGAGGCGATCGGCGGCATGTGGCAGCCTGCGTCGGTGATCGGGACGCTGCAGCCGGTAGGCTGGGGCGCGGCCCAGGGCTATCCCGCGTTGATGCTCGACGAGAACGGCGCGGAAGTGTACGGCTTGGTGTTTACTTCGGAACGCCTCGCGCAGCACTGGCAGGCGCTGGACGAATTCGAGGGCGATGACTACGAGCGCGTGTTGACGACTGCGCGCGTCGACGGTGGTGGCACGGTCGAGGCTTACGTTTACGTCGCTCGGAGTTAAAAAGCGGAGAGGACGCCACGGAACGCGCAGCCGGCCGGGCCTTTCGTTGTGTGAGCCGCTGCAAAGCAGCTGAAGAGCAAGAACACCCTCAACTGGCGTCATTCCCGCGAAAGCGGGAATCCATGTTGCACTGCTTATTGCATGCTGCATTGCTTGCAGCATGGCGAAAGCGCTGAGATCAAAATGGATTCCCGCTTTCGCGGGAATGACGCAGCTTACTCCGATATCCGTTGCTGCGAAATACTCCAGTAAACGTCAGACTCGCTACTGCCTGGCCGGCACAGCCGGGTGACTCTCAGTTTGTCTAGGGATGCTGTCGGGCGCGAAGCACAACAGCGCTGGTCCTGCTGGATCGGCGGACATGGCACCGATCCGTACGAACAGAAGACGCAGCAGTCGCCCGGCTTCGGTTGCAGCATCGCGCCGCATTGCACGCAGTCGTGGAAGAAGATGCACGCGTTCAGCGGCATCGTTTCTTCCGTTACGTTGCCGCAGGACGGACATTTCAATTCACTCAGGGTAATCACGACGGCGCTCATCCAATGGTCCTCTCACATTTCGTAATCACGGCGGCGTTCATTCAATAACCTCTACTGCGACTGGCTCGATAAGACCGGCAGGATAAACGCAAACGTCGCTCCGACGCTGAACGCGAACAGCGCCAGCGTGAAGAGGACGGCACTGTAGCGACGCAAGCGCATGCAGGCAGCGGCGGCGAGGGGATCTGCCGGGCACGGCATTTGCCTTGCGCGCCAGATCGAAATCCCCGCAATCGCCAGGCGCCACCGCGGCAACGGTGAATACCTCGACCTTGTGCTCGCTGAGCCAGATCAGTTGCGGAACCGCCGTGACCAGGCCGGCAAGCGTCGCTCCGGCGCCCAGCGCGACCATCAATGCCGGCAGGACGCAACATACCAGCGTGCCGGAACTGGCCAGCAATGCCGTGAAGGCGAGCGCGGCGTTGCGCTGCAGTGGTGCCTTCATGGCTTGGCCTTGAGGCGCGCGCGGACATCGGCAATCGTTTCGTCCTCGCGCCGGATCGCCTTGACCGTGTAGCCGGCGTTGGTCAACGCGCGCTTGAGTTCGTCGTCGGCGATGTCCTGGCCATCCTTCGTCGCCACCGCGACGAGCCGTTTCTCGAGGCTCACGACGACATCACTGGTTGCCGGAAAGCCGCGCAGCGTCTTTTCGATGCCTTGCGCACAGAATGCGCAGACCAGCCCGCTGACATCCATTTCTATCGTCGCCGCCGAAAGCAGAGCCGGCGAGACGAACAGGACAAGAAAAAGTATAAATTTGTTCATAACAGCTCCGGATCAGAAATTGAACATCGCCATGACTTGCGGCTTGCCGCTGTCGGTGACGCCGGCCTCGACCCACGCACCGCCCTTGAACAGGCGGATCAGCGCGGCCCATTCGATGCCTCGATGCAGTTGCCCCGTGTAGTTTCGTCCCTGCAGGACGAACCACGTCGCCAGGTCTTCGTAGTCGTGCGCGTAGGGCGCGAAGCCGAGTTGCAACGTGTCGATGCGATGGGAGTAGGCCGAGGATTCGTGCAGATCGCTCATCAGCGAGGCATAGATGCGGCGCGTTTCGTAGTCGGCCTGGAATCCGACTTCGCGATCGAGCTTGCTGCCGGCAAAGTCATTGCCGGTCGCCGTCCCAGTCCGCCCCACGCAAAAACGTTGGCCTGGGCGTCGTCGAGATTCCACCGATGCACGAGGTAGTTCGCGCGCAGGTAGCTGATGTCGCGCGACGATGAATGCTGTCGCTGTCGAGGCGCAGGAATCCGCCGCCGAGCGACAGCCAGTAGTACGGTGCATAGAACGCCTGTACCTCCTCCATCGTGCCGGCGCCATACTCGGTCATGATCGTCGTGCCGTTCGCGAATGCGATCGGCTTGGCCTGGGCCGGTGAGGCCAGCAGGAATGCAAGCAGGCCGCCCGCGCTCAGGCGGACGAGATATGAGTTGGACATTGATTCGCTCCGAATCGTGCGTGCATGCGCACGCACCTTCCGCGCACGTCGGCGCGGTCCCAGGTGAGCGAATCAGACGATCGGAGGTCTCGTCGGCGGGATCGGAGAGCTGGACGCCGCCATCACGCCGGCCGCTTGTGAACTCTGTGGCATGCGCTCGACAAGCGGCAACACGACGGGCGCAGGCGGGATGAAGGCGATGGCGCAAGCCGCGCAGGCCGAAATTCCGTCCGGCGTGCAGCCATCCGGGCAACAGGGCATTTTCGCCTGCTTGCCGTTTTCGTCCGCGTGATGGCAGTGCATCTTCGCGGCAGCCGACCCCATGCCGTCCTGAGCGAACGCACTGATCCCGCCCTGAGCGATCAGGGCCAGTGCGAGCAGGATTTTGAGGGCGGTACGAAGCATGGCAGGTCCACTGTACGCCTGAACAGACCGGCGATGCTACTTGTTCATTTCGTCATGGAAGCAAACGATCGTTCCCGTGCTGAACGCGAACAGCGCAAGCGCGTCGACGACCGCGCTGTACTGCCGCAGGCGCCGCAATCACGTGGCGCCAAGTGTTCAGTTTCCACGGCCTTCTTCGAACCTGTAATGGACGCGAGGCCGACGTTAAAAGTCCAGTTCGCTGCGCTTCAGCCGCGGCGGAGTAAAAAGCACACCACAATCATTGCGGTTGCGGTTGGCGTGCATGCCCGCTCCGGTGACATTCGACGTTCCGATAGCGACTCATTTTGCGCACGCCAGTTCTGCAAACCTAGGAGCTGCGACATGACTCTGCGCTCGTCGAAAACTGGTACTGCCTTACCTGCCCGCGATTCTGGCGACGATGTTCTGTGCCGGCAACGGCATGGCTGCGACGGTGCCGGCGCCGGACCACTGCATCGTCGGCGAGTCCGTATTCGGTTGTCGCAGCGAGCGGGAAATCGCGCAGGCCACGATGTATCGCGGTGATCCGGACGCGCTGCGCCAGATCATCGCCGCCGACCTTTCGTCCGGCGTGTGCCAAACGTTCAAGGAAGGCGAGCGCGTCTTCGCCATCGACGCGGGCCAGGAGCGCACCGCGGTGCGCAGGTCCGGCGATGAAACTTCCTACTGGATGCCGGCGAGCTGGTCGCGGCCGGTCGAGGAATGCGCCGCGCACCCTGCCCCGCGCTCGATCGCTGTCAATCCGGGACTGACATCCGCATCGGCGACGGAACCGCCGGCGGCGAGAATCGCAGGACCATCGGTCGCATCGCAATCCGCGGGTTCGGGCTGCGATATCAAGCCGGTGATGTCCGATTCCGAAATCGCTGCGTGTCGCAACGTGGATCGTTGAACGTACGCCGTGCGGCCGCTCAAGCGGCTCGGCTGCAACACCCGCCAATACCACATTAGTTGTCGTCATTCCCGCGAAAGCGGGAATCCATTTTGATCTCACGCGTTCGCTTCGCCATTCATCAAGCAGATCAACATGGATTCCCGCTTCGCGGGAATGACGGCTTTCATTTGAATCTGTCGGGTGCACGCCTAACGACATGCTGCGGCCGACAAGCGCGTCTGTCAGCTGAACCGTTGCCTTTCGCCATCGCGCATTCGATGCTTTCTCGCTTGCGACGGCGACAGCCGTCGGAGTAGTGTGCGGGCTTGATCGAAACGCAGGCGGAGGTGTTTCATGGATTGGCAGAAAGGCCGTGAAAGCGACAACGTCGTAGAGGACGATGGCAGCGGCGGCGGTGGACTTGGCGGCGGCGGCATGCGCTTCGGCGGATTCCACCTCGGCTTCGGCGGCATCATCATCGTCGTCCTGATCGGCCTGATCTTCCCTGGTATTCGCCCGATCCTGTTCGGCCTGTTCCTCGGCGGCGGGGCCGATACGGTGGAGCAGAGCACGCCGGCGCCGACGCACCCGGCCACGTCGAACGATCCGCAGACGCACTTCGTGCGTTCGATTCTCGGCAGCACCGAAGACGTGTGGGGTTCGTACTTCCAGGCCGGCGGCCAGCAATACGAGCGGCCCAAGCTCGTGCTGTTCCACGGCCGCACGACGTCCGGCTGCGGCGCGGCCGAAGAAGTCGATGGGACCGTTCTACTGTCCCAACGACCATCGCGTCTATCTCGATCTCGATTTCTTCCAGGAGATGGATACGCGCTTCCACGCCCAAGGCGATTTCGCGCGCGCCTACGTGGTTGCGCACGAGGTCGGTCATCACGTGCAGAATCTGCTCGGCATCATGCAGAAAGTCGGCGGCCGGCCCATCGGAAGGCGCCAGCGGGACCTCGGTGCGCCTCGAACTGCAGGCCGACTGTTTCGCCGGCGTGTGGGGCAACAAGTCGCAGGCGCAGCTCGACTGGCTGAAACCCGGCGATGTCGATGCCGCGCTGAATGCGGCCTCCGCGGTCGGCGACGATACGCTGCAGAAACAGGCGCGCGGCTATGCCGTGCCGGACTCCTTCACGCACGGTACGTCGGCACAGCGTTCGCGCTGGTTCAAGGCCGGCTTCACCTCGGGCGACCTCAAGAGCTGCGATACCTTCGGCGCCGCATCGCTGTAAAGAAAACGAAAAACGTGACGGCTGAGGCTTGGCGCTGTCACGGGTCTGGGCGATAGTAGGAACAAACGTCCCTGCTATCGCCCATGAAGCCGACCTATCGCACGATTGTCCTGATCGTCCTGCTGCTCGCCGGTTGCGCCGCGCAGCCACCCGCGCAGCCAGCGCAGAAAAACCCGAACTATTCCCCGCTCATCCTGATCTCGTTCGACGGCTACCGCGCCGACTACATCGATCGCGGCTTGTCGCCGACGCTGGCCGGGCTGGCGAAGGACGGCGTGCACGCGCAGGCGATGCGCTCGGCGTTTCCGACGCTGACGTTTCCGAATCACTACACCATCGTGACCGGCCTGTATCCCGACCATCACGGCATCGTCAACAACCGCATGGTCGATCCGGTCAGCGGCAAGCGTTTCGTCTACAGCGATCCGAAGACCATCGAAGATCCGGCCTGGTGGGGCAGCGAACCGTTGTGGGTGAGCGTCGAACGCCAGGGCATGCATGCGGCGACGATGTTCTGGCCTGGCTCCGATGTCGCCATCGGCAACGTGCGCCCGGAGCACTGGCTGCCGTTCAACAGCAAGATGTCGCCGGCCGCACGCGTCGACCAGACGCTGGCGTGGTTCGACCTCCCGCTCGTCCGAGCGGCCGGATTTCGTCACGCTGTATTTCGAGCAGGTCGACCACGCCGCGCATAACTACAGTCCGGAGTCGAAGGAAGTCGACGCGGCCTTGCGCGAAGTCGACGCCGCCCTCAGCCGCCTGATCGATGGCTTGAAGCAACGCGGCATCTACGACGCGGCGAACTCGTGATCGTCTCCGATCACGGCGGAACGGCGTCCAGGGCCGGACAAGGTCGTCGTGACTCGACGACTTCGTCGAACGTCGCCGACATCGACCTCATCAATACCGGCGTTCTCGCCGGATTCGCAGCGAAGCCGAGGGCACGAAGCGGCAGTCGAACACGCCGTGCTGCAGCCGCACGACCACATGCGCTGCTGGCGCAAGACCGAAGTGCCGGCGCGCCTGCACTACGGCACGAACGCGCGCGTTCCGCCGCTGCTGTGCCTGGCCGACGACGGCTGGCAGATCTTCACGCGCGAGTTCATGAATCGCCCGAACCGGCACATCTCGGTCGGCGAGCACGGCTACGACAACGACGATCCGAACATGCGCGCGCTTGTTCGTCGCGCACGGACCGGCGTTCAAGCGCGGCCTCGTCGTGCCGGAATTCGACAATGTGGATATTTATCCTTTGCTGACCCACGTGCTGCACATCAAGCCGCAGCCGAACGACGGCAACTATGCCGAGGTCAAGTCGATGCTGGTCAAGCCCTGAGAGCGCCGCGCCTCCAATGATGTGCGCCCATAAACGATGACGTCATCCCCGCGAAAGCGGGGATCCATCTTGATCCTCCGTCTCTCGATCGATGAAAAATGGATTCCCGCTTTCGCGGGAATGACGACATGAGATTACGATCGCGGTGTGGTCAGCAGCGCCGAAACGAATCGAAGAACGCCTTGTGGCCGGCGATGATTTCCTTCTTGCGCTCGAGATCCGGTTCGAGCGACCACACACCTTCCTCGTGCGTACCGCCGAGCAGGACGCCGTCGGAGCGCGAGAACATGTACAGGTCTCCGACGATCGTCGCGTACTGCACTTCGGGCTGCGGCAGCAGGAACGTGAGCTGGCCCTTGACCGGCGTCAATTCCTCGTCGTCGAACAGCGCTTTCGCGCCGAGGCCGGTGCAATTGAAGACGAGTTTTTCCGGCAGCGCCTGGATTGCTGCGCGATCGGGAATCTCGCGAACGACGATCCTGCCGCCGGCGATGCGGAACTCATCGAGCATCGCCGCGAGGTAAATCGGCGGCTCGATAATCAGCGAGTCATAACGGCGCACGAATTCATAACCCGAAAACGGATGTTCGTCCGGCGTGAGCATGCGGTTTTCCGGCAGCAGTTCGTGCAGCAGGCCGGTATCGCTGCTGTCGCCGCCCGGCGCGAATGCGTGATGGCGAAGCATGTAGTTGCGCATCCAACGCACACCGAAGCGCGGGCCGACCATGATCTGGTAGCGGCGATACGCATACGAGGAAGCTGCCAGCAGCTGCTGGTTGAACGCATCGGTGCGATGCTCCGAATCGGCCACGTAGGCCGGAAACCACTGGCCGCCGGCGATGTTCGACGTCGTTTCCGGCGGCATCGCCTTCGTGTAGATCGTCACGTCGAAGCCGGCTTCCTGCAGCAGTCGCGCGTTGGCCAGGCCGACCGCACCACAACCGATGACGGCGACGCTGCCGCGATGACCGGGCGCACCGATGTCCACCGCCAGTTTCGATGTGCCCCATGACAGCGTGATGCCGGCACCGCCGTGGCCGTAGTTGTGCACGACCAGCGTGTCGCCGAGCCGCTCGGCCCGCACGACAAAACCCGACGGCCGGTAAGGGCGCAAGCCGACCACCGTGCGGATTTCACGCTCCGCGGATACGCGCACCGGCGGCAGCATGCAGCCGTCCGACGGAAACGAAATATCCGGCGCCGCGTAAGCGCGTTGCAGCGCGTCAGGTCGCTGGCTCGAACGAACGCAGCCGCCGAGCAGAGGGATGGCTGAAGAGGCCAGCGCGGTCGCGCCGAGCAGACCGGTGCGATGAATGAAGGAACGTCGGTTCATGCGCATAATCTAGCGCGATTCGCTCGCACAGTGCGCGCCGGATTGCTCGCGCGAAAATAAATCGCGATTTCGCCATTTTTGCGCCATCAGCGAGTCAGCGGGCGATGATTGAAGATTCTGTGCGCACTTCGGCGAAAAATGATTGAAAGAATTCCGTTCGCACTGAGCGCCAAGATTCCGTCCGGCGGAAGTGCTAATAACCGCTCCCCCTAGGTCGTCATTCCCGCGAAAGCGGACTGCGAAGGCAGGCGACGGCATGGATGCCGGAGGTAGAGCAACGCAGGAGCAGTTGCCGGAGCCGAAGCGAACATTCGCGCAGCGAATGGCGCGAAGCGCGAGCCGCCGATGCGGCGAGTCAATCCATCTTGATCTCGCCCTTTCGCCATTCTTCAAGAGGATCAACATGGATCCCCGCTTTCGCGAGGATGACGGCAGTTGGGTATGGTGCCGAAAGGCGTTGCCCTTCAGCCGCTTTGAGCGGCTATACGTGGACTCAGCGCACGCGCATGTCGTGGGCCATCTCCGTCGCTTCGGCCGCAATCGCGCGCAGCTGAACGAGTTGGCCGGCCGCAAAGCGGCGTTCGACCTCGATCTGCGCCTTCTGCCACAACGGCAGCGCTTTCGCCAAGGCTTTGCGTCCCTTCGCCGTCAATCGCACCTCAGTCACGCGGCGGTCAGCGCCGGCAGCGAGTTCGATCAGGCCGTCGCGTTCCAGGGGATTGAGGTTCCGGGCGAGCGTCGTGCGGTCCAGATCGAGCTCCTCCGACAGCAAGCTGACCGAGGCCAGTTCGTTGCGCTCGACCGCGCGCAGCAGCGAGAACTGCGTGATCTTGATGCCCGACTTGGCCAGTGCGTCATCGTAAAGCGCCGTCATCGCCCGGGCGGCGCGGCGCAGGTTGACGCAAATACACTGCGGTTGTCGTTTCATATATACGTGTATATACTCCTTTAAAGGTGTATATACTCCTTTTGACTGGAAACGCAAGACGTGACTTGGTAAATTCGCATGAAACTTAGCCTCGCCCGCCGCCTGCAAGGCCGCCTCCACTATGCCTGGATCGTCGCCGCGCTGACGTTTCTGACCTTGCTCGTGGTCGCCGGCATTCGCGCCACACCGAGCGTGCTGATCGTGCCGCTCGAACACGATTTCGGCTGGGGCCGCGACCAGATCACGCTCGCCGTTTCGGTCGGCCTGTGCCTGTTCGGCCTGATGGGCCCATTTGCCGCGGCGGCAATGCAGAGCTTCGGCATCCGCGTGACGATGATCGCCGCGCTGGTGCTGTTGGCATCGGCAATGGCCGGCAGTTCGCTCGTGCGCACACCGCTGCAACTCGTGCTGACCTGGGGCATCCTCGGCGGCATCGGCACCGGCACGATGGCGATGGTGCTCGGCGTGACGATTGCCAACCGCTGGTTCGATGCGCGGCGCGGCACCGTGCTCGGCCTGCTCACGGCCAGCACGGCGACGGGACAACTGCTGTTCCTGCCGCTGCTGGCCTGGGTCGTCTCGCGCGCCGACTGGCGCTACGTCGTGTGGATCGTCGCCGGCGCCGCGGTGCTGCTGATTCCGTTGATCGCATTGCTGATGCCGGAGCGCCCCGCCGATGTCGGCCTCGCGCGCTACGGTGCGAGCGAGAACGATGCCGTCGTCGCCAGGCCGAACGTCAACCCGATCGTCGCGGCGTTTCGCGCACTGGGCGAAGCGGCGCGCACGCGCACGTTCTGGCTGCTGTTCGCGACGTTCTTCATCTGCGGCCTCAGCACGAACGGCCTCATCGGCACGCACCTGATCGCGTTCTGCGCCGACAACGGCATTCCGGAAATCCAGGCCGCCGGCATGCTCGCCGCGATGGGCGTGTTCGACATCATCGGCACGACGTTCTCGGGCTGGCTGTCGGACCGCTACGACAATCGCTGGCTGCTGTTCGTCTACTACGGCCTGCGCGGATTGTCCCTGCTCTACCTGCCCTATTCCGATTTCAGTTTCTACGGTCTCGGCCTGTTCACGATGTTCTACGGCCTCGACTGGATCGCCACGGTGCCGCCGACGGTGCGCCTGACGACCGAGCGCTTCGGCGTCGAGCGCGGTCCGCTGGTCTACGGCTGGATCGGCGCGGGCCACCAGCTCGGCGCCGCGACGGCTGCGTTCGGCGCCGGCGTGCTGCGCGTGCAGACCAATCGCTATGTCGAGGCTTTTCTGCTCGCCGGACTCGCCTGCGTCATCGCATCGATGATGGTGCTATTGATCCGGCGCGAGCCGACACCGCGCCTGCAGCCAGTCGCCCGCCTAGTGGACTGAATAACGATTCGAAATGGTGCCGTCATGTCCTGCGGCAGCGGACTGCGGAGCGCCCGCATCCGCCTTCGCGCACCTTCCCCGCAGCGCAGGGGAAGGGCGAGCCGCGGAGCGCGGCAAGTCAATCCATTCCCCTGCGTCGCGGGGGAAGGTGGCGGCAGTCGGAAGGGGGCAACTCCGCTTCGCGAGAGCATCACGATGCTCAGCAAATCCATCGTTAGCAGTTCACAAGTTCTAAGATCTTCTCCCAGCCCAACAAGGAGCCTGCCATGCCTCTCATTACACTGACTGTTCTCAAACCCAAGACGCTCGAATTCAAGTCCGGCGTTCTGGCCGCCGTGCACAGCGCGCTGGTCGCATCCGGCGTGCCGCTCGCCGACCGCTTCCAGCGCGTACTGGAACTGGAGCCTGCCGATTTCCGCTTCGACCCGAGCTATCCGGATCTGGCCACGCAGCGCAACGCCGATTTCGCCCTGATCGAGATCCTGTTCTCGGAGGGACGCAGCGTGAAGATCAAGAAGAAGATCGTCGCCGACATCCTCGCCGTGCTGACAGGCGAACCGCTGAATCTGGTCGCCGACAACGTCATGATCGTGTTCAAGGAAACGCGCTGGGAGAATTGGGTGTTCGGCGGCGGGCGGTTCATCCATACCTAGGCTTGGCGTTACCCGCGATCGGTAACGCCAAGATGACACGAAGGTGAGCCAGTCCCGCCTTCCCACGCCAAAGAAGCGACTGCGCGCCGCAAGCGCGCCGCAGGGATTCCTCACGGGCACGTCAAACCTGCCGGCAGCGTCAGGCGGGTCAGGTTCATGCTGCCACTGCCATAGCCGCGCACGGAATTGAAGTCGACCTTGCCGTGATTGCAATCGGTGAAGGTAAGCGTCAGCGTGCCCCACGGATTGAGCACGATCGCGTTCTGATCGAAATTCGGAATCCAGCGACCGCCGGTGGGCAGTGCGACATCGGTGATCGTCGCGGTGTTGCCGCTGTATGTGCCGACGCCGCCGAACCAGGATTGTTGGCTGCCTTGCGGGTTGAAGGAGAACCATAGTGCCAACAGGCGGTTGTCGGGCAACACCTCGAGCATCAGACCATGTCCGCTTTGAGCCGGATCGAACCAGCTTCCGGTGAAGCCCGGACCGATCGACCCGCTGATCGACGCGGCCGCGTTCGACTCGAATGCGCCGATGTCCGGCCGCGCACCGGCAACGCGCGCAAAGCCGCGCTGATCCGTGGTCAGGCCGGCGTTGTTGTTACCGGCATCGATAGCCGGGCTCGTTGGCGCGAGCGCATGCGTGAGCGTCGGTCCGCCATTGTCGGCCAGCGGCAGGAGCTGCGGGTCCGTGCGGATCGTGTCCGTCGGCAGTGCGGTCGTAGTCTGCATGACCAGGTTGTTATGCCCACTGACCGGCGCTGTCGTAAAGAGATCCGCCGAGCCATTGTTCGCAAGAATGCTACTTTCAATGGTGAGTGGGCCGGTAATGGACGATGGACCGAATTCCAGGACTAGCGGCCCTCCGTTGAAAGCGATGGTGCTATTGCGAATCGTCACGGGCCGCTCGAAGCAGCCTGCAGAAGCGTTTCCCGTAATCGTGCTATTGCTGATCGACGTCGTCGGTGGATTGAATGGATCGCTATGCCAGAACTGCAAGGGGCAGCCCGAGTTGCCGCTGATCGTCGAACGCTCCATCGAGAAGCCTCCGTCGCCGGTGCTGATACCGAAGGAGCCGTCACTGATCGTACTGTCGCTGGCAGAAAAGTCATGGGCAACTACTGCGCCAGCCATGCACGCCGTGATGGTCGAGTGTTTAAGGGAAACGCCATGGCTCGACCCAACGCAGGCCTGCGAGTAATACCTTGCAGGACGGTTGTCCGTGACGCGTAGTCCCTCGACGCTTAATGTGCCGTTGCCACTGTGGTCGAGCACACCCGAGTAAGAAACACCGAGCCCGCCCCCGTCGATGGTCAGCGCGTTCGCGCCCGGGCCTCGTAATGTGAGGTCGTCGACGGCGGCTGTTAGGACTCCCGAGGCAAGTGATATCTTGGCGCAGGTCAACTGCGTGAGGTCAACCGTGTCGCCGCTGTGCGCTGCGGCGATGGCGTCGCGCAGGCTGCCCGCGCCCGCGTCGTTGCAATTGCTTACCGGCAGCGTGGCAGCCAAAACCGAGGAACACGCCAGACTGCCGATCGCGAGAGGCGCCAACAGACAGGCGAAGAGAGGTTTGACGCGCAAATTGTTGCGAGCGATTGTTTGCATTGCGTTCATGGTGTTCTCCAGGAAGTTCTATAGCCAAGGAGGTTCGCTTGCACTCGTTTGAGCGCCATCGGCTATGGCTTGCGCTTGAATTCGACCACCTCATTACCTTAATTCGGCGTAAACGCCTGCGGATTACATTCAGCCGGCGCGAACTTGACCGACCCGTCGACTTCGGCCTCCACAAACGTGCTCGCCGCCGTGCACAGCGCGCTGGTCGCGTCCGGGGTGCCGCTTGCCGACCGCTTCCAGCGCGTACTGGAACTGGAGCCTGCCGATTTCCGCTTCGACCCGAGCTATCCGGATCTTGCCACGCAGCGCAACGCCGATTTCGCCCTGATCGAGATCCTGTTCTCGGAGGGACGCAGCGTGAAGATCAAGAAGAAGATCGTCGCCGACATCCTCGCCGTGCTGGCGAGCGAACCGCTGAATCTGGTCGCCGACAACGTCATGATCGTGTTCAAGGAAACGCGCTGGGAGAATTGGGTGTTCGGCGGCGGGCGGTTCATCCACACCTGATCGATCGCTTCGTGGGGAGCCCTGCTCTCCTCGGTTTTCGATAGCGGTGCCGCGCCTCCACAACCCTGACCCCTTGCCACGCAAGGGGTCGCCTGTCCGTTCTGTACTGGCAATCGACCGAAGCTATGAATTGCGTCGTGCGAGACGATGCAATCCGGCGCCACCGAGCAAGCCCAGAAGAACCAGCAGCATCCATGGCGACAGCGGCGCCGGCCGCACCGGCGGCGACGCCTCCCCTCCGCCACCCGCCAACACGACTTGCGTCAATATCGACGAACTGCTCGGCAGGTTCGACGCGTCACCAGCGTAATTCGCTGTGATCGGGTGCGATCCGACGGCGAGCGCCGAGGTGGTGATCGAGGCCGTGCCGGCACTCACGGTACCGGAACCGAGCGTCGTCGCTCCATCGTCGAACCGAACCGATCCCGTAGGATTGTCGCCGGTGACGGTTGCGGTGAACGTGACGGACTGGCCGAAGTTCGACGGATTCAGCGACGAAACGAGCGTGGTGGTCGTGGTCGCGGGCATGACGTCATTCACGAGCTGATCGAGCACCGGTGAAGTGCTGGTGCTGTTCTGCGCATCGCCGGAATAGACGGCCGTGATCGGATGCGTGCCGAGGGTCAATGCCGATGTCGTCAGGATCGCCATCGCGCTGCTCAACGACACGGGACCGCCGAGATTGGTCGCGCCGTCCTTGAATTGTGCGGTGCCGGTGGGATTGTTGCCGGTCACGGTCGCCGTGAATGTGACCGACTGACCGAACGTCGAGGGATTCAGGGACGAAATCACGGCCGTGCTCGTCGGGCCCGGGCCGCCGGTCGCTGTGAAGCATTGCGAGAATTCGGACGTGTTGCCGGCGAAATCCATGGCCGTGCTGGTGATGACCGACTGACCTGCCGGCAGCGCCAACGTCAGCGGACCGAAACTTCCATTGCCGCTGCCATCGGTATTCACCGTCGTGGTGCCGATGTAGGTTTTTCCCTCGCCATGGTTGCTCGTATCGCAGGCCGGGTTGGCGAAGAACTCGAGCGTGAACGTACCGTTCGCGAGGCTGTTGAGTGTTCCGGAAACGGCAGCGCTGCCGGCACTCAGCACGGCCGCCGTGATCACCGGATAGTTCTGGCCGTCGTTGCCGACGTGATCGACCAGCCAGGTATCTGCGTCGCCTGCGTCGTTCGCGAGCACGAATTCGCTGTCGTTCACACTGATTCCGAGCTGACCGTTCGCGTAGATCGAATTGTGCTGGATCCGGTTATGCGTATTGATGTTGCTGCTGCCCTCGGTCTGCGCGTTGTAGATAACGACTCCGCCGCCGGTGTTGTTGGCAATGACGTTCGCGTCGCCCGCACCGGCGCCGCCGATGAGCGAGTTGCCGCCACTGATTTCGATGCCGTGTCCGCCGTTCGGCAGCGGAGTCACGCCGTCACGCTGCGTGCCGATCAGATTGCCTTGTACCGTGTTGTTGTCCAGCAGCTGGGCAATTGCGCCAAACGGATTTCCAGAAATCAGGTTACCGCTGACGAGTGCGTTGGAAATTGCGTCCAAGCCGAGGTTGCGACCCAGCGCGACAGTGCCGGTGATATCGGTTCCGATGTAGTTTCCCTGGATGACATAGCCGGTTCCCGGACCCGGAGCGATGAACGGAAGCTGCACGCCGATGCCCGCCCCGACGATCAGATTGCGGTCTGCCGCAGCCGGCCCGCCGATCGTGACGTTGCTGGGAATCGTGCTGCCGAAGGAGACCACCTGGACGCAGTATCCGGTACCGGCCAGGCCCAGAGCGGTCGTGCCGGCTGCATCGGTGCCGAGAAAATTGCCGGCGATGACGACTCCGCTCGCAGCAACGATATTCGTTCCACCATGAATCGCCAGCCCGCGTACCTCGCTGTCCGCGCCGAGAATGTCGAGCACGGCGTTGCCCGGGACGCCGCTGATTTCGATCAACAGCACTGCATTGATGCCGGCATCGAACGCATTCGTGTTCGCGCTCGTTCCCGGCTGCGAATAGCCGTTGATGAACACCTTCTTGTTGATCGCCTGCAGGCTGGAACCGGTCGCGATCAGGTGCACGCCCGCGCCGGCAATATTGAAATTGATCGTGTCGCTGCTGCCGAACGTGCCGGGGTTCTGCGCCGTGATGTCCGGATCACCCAGATCGTTACCGGCGTTTATCGACGTTATCGCCTCGCGCAGGGTGACCTTGCCGTCGCTGGCAGTCACCGTGTCATCGGTCGAAGTCACCGTAACCGTTGCGGCGAACAGTGGCGCAGTGAGCAACAGCGTGAACAATGCGGACCAAATTGAACGACGAATCATTGCGCTCTCCCGGGCGCAGTCGTCTGCGCGGCTGCTTGTTGGTTGATTCCGACCTGCGGTGCGGAAAAATCGGGTTCAGCCCTGCAGCCAGGGGATTGCGGACAACAGTGAACGGCCGGGGTCATTTGACGCCTCTCGCGATGGGCTCGTATCCTCAATACGAGAACCGCAGCATCGAAACGACACGTCCCGAAATATTTTTAGCCTCCAGCCGGAGGAAGCGTGATGCCGGCACTGCCAGGCGAACGCGTCATCCCGGCGCAAACCGGGATCCAGACCTTCTCGAGGCGCTGAAAGCTGAAAATCCAGCCGCGCGGAATGCCCGACAGGCGTGTCGAGATCGACGCGAAGAGTGCGCGGCTACAGGGATTCGGTCAGGTGGTTCGCGGTCTCACGATAGCGCGCGGCGATGCGCTCCTGGTCGCGATGGGCGAAGTCACGCACGACCCAGGTACCGTCGACCATCACGTGCCGGACGAGGTTGCTGTTGCCGGCGAACAGGAACGCGTCGAGCGCACTTGCTGCGCTTCGTCCCGCCAGCAACGGCGATTCGTGATCCAGTACCAGCAGGTCGGCGCGGGCACCGGGAATCGACGAGCCCTCGTTGGGACCCTCGATCACGCCGACCGAAACGCCGGCAGCGAGGGCGCCGCCGAACAACGCATCGCCCCACAGCGTCTCGCCGACGCTGCGGCTCGAATCGGATACGGCGATATTGCGATGGCGTGTCGCCAGGCGCTGGCCATATTCGAGCCAGCGCAGTTCTTCGACTGGCGAAACGGAGATGTTGCTGTCGGAGCCGATGCCGATGACGCCGTCCGCTTCGAGATACTTTTTCAACGGAAAAATGCCGTCGCCGAGATTGGCCTCCGTCGTGGGACACAGCCCGGCGACAGCACCGGTTGCGGCGAGGCGGCGCGTTTCTTCGACGGTCATGTGCGTCGCGTGCACGAGGCACCAGCGTTCGTCGACCGGCGCATGGTCGAGCAGCCATTCGACCGGCCGCACGTTGCGCAGCGCCAGGCAATCCTGCACCTCGCCGATCTGCTCGGCGACATGGATATGGATCGGCGCCGCGTCGACGAGACCCGATGCCAGCACGGTCTGCATCGCGGCTTCCGGCACCGCGCGCAGCGAATGCAGTGCGACACCAATGCGCAAAGTGGAACTTTCCATCTTGCGCAATTGCTCGACCAGGCGCAGATAGCCGTCGATGTCGTGACCGAAGCGGCGCTGCCGCTCCGACAGCGGCCGGCCATCGAAGCCGCCGGTCATGTACAGCGTCGGCAACAAGGTCAGGCCGATGCCGGCGTCGCGCGCCGCTTGGATCAGCGCCAGCGACATCGCCGCGGGATCGTCGTAGGGTTTGCCGTCGGGGCGATGATGCAGGTAGTGGAATTCGCAGACCTGCGTATAGCCGGCTTTCAGCATCTCGACGTAGACCTGGGCGGCGATTGCACGCAGATCATCCGGACCGATGCGGCTGGCGAAACCGTACATCGTCTCGCGCCAGGTCCAGAAACGAATCTTCGGTGTGTGTCTGGCGTTCGGCGAGGCCCGCCATCGCACGCTGGAATGCATGCGAGTGCAGGTTCGGCATTCCCGGCAGCACGTAGCGGCCGAGCTGCTCCTGCGCGCCACGCGGCACATCCTCGCCGACCTGGTGCCACGCACCTCCGCCGACGTCAATTTGCACGTTCGATGCCCAGCCGTGCGGCAGCCAGGCGAAATCGGCGAAATACGAGGTCATTGGCAAGCTCCGCGGGAACTCGCTCGAAGTATGCCAGCGTTCGCGCTGCAACGGATGCGAGCGCAGGAATGGGCTCGGCGCCACCGACGCAGCGGGCGCCGCCCTAGATGGATTCCAGACTGTTGAGGATCATCAAAACGACATCGCGCGCCTCAGCAGATCGAACGCTACTGAAAACCGTTCGCAAAAACATCGCCTGGGTCGTACTCGAACGCACCGATGTCGCAGCCCGAGCCTATGTTGCGCGCCCTGCCACGCTGGTCGGTAGCCAAAGGCGCGCTGTTCTGGTCGACACAGGCGGCAGCGCCGTCGATCAGATTGCTCGGAGGGACAAGCGCATGAGTTCTGGTCGCGCCGCCATGGTCGAGGAGTGGGCCCAACTCGCTGATCGAGTCGACCGAGAGCACGGAACCCGGACTGCCAACGGCAATCGAGCAACCGGACGCGCTTTCGCGCCGATTGTTGCCGTATATGCCGATGCTGCCGGCACAATCGCTCGGGTCATGAGTGGCGCCCAGAAAATTGCCCGCGAGTACGGTGTTGCGCATGTTGAATACGCCACCCGATTCGGCGTATACGCCACCGCCCGTGCCCACCGAATTCGAGTCGTCATCTGCCTGGTTGAACGCAATGGTCGAGTTGTAGACGTTGGTTGCGAACAGCGCATTACCAATGGTGTAGATGCCCCCGCCGTCCCGGTGGCTGTGATTCTGGCTTATTGTGCTGTCGGAAATGAACAGCGCGCCTTCGTTGTAGATCCCGCCGCCATGCCGGGCGAAATTTCCGGAGATCGTGCTGTTTGTAATATTTGCCGTATCGTCGACGAAGATGCCGCCGCCCAGGGAGTCGGTCGCTGTATTGCCGCTGATCGTGCTGCGGTCGATGCTGGTCGTTCCGGCATAGATGTAGATGCCACCTGCAGTGCCTCCCGCCGTATTGTCGGTGACCGCGGTTGTGCCGACGACAGTCGTCCCCTCCGTGTAGATTCCGCCGCCTTCGATGCCAGCATGGTTTCCATCGATGGTGCATCCGCCAATCTGCAGCACCGCTCCATAGTCATTGAAAATTCCGCCGCCCTCATAGGACGCCGAACTTGCGGACACCACGCAGTCGACCAGCGTGAGGGCGCCTTCGTTGAAAATGGCGCCGCCCTCGCTGGTTTCGGTGAAAATCGCCCCCACGGTCGTACCGTTGCGAACCGTCAACCCAGAAATGACCGCGGTACGGCCTGCGGCAATGTGCAACACGCGGTCGATGCCATTGGCATCGATCACGGTGCTGGACGCACCGGAGCCCTTGATCTCGATGGCCGGACTGCCGCTGACCGGTGTCGTGAGATTGAGATCGCCGTTCTCCTCGCCATCGGCCCCGGTGGGAAAGATCTGCAGCAGGTACGGATCGGCCGATGCGGGCAGCCTGATGGTCGCTCCGGCGTTCGTCGCGCGGTTTGCCTCCATGACGGCGGCGCGCAACGTGCAGGTGCCGTCGACGGTATGGCAGACCCCGTTACCCGGATTGTCGTCTACGCCATCCGATGTGCTGTTGACGGTAAACTCGACGGCAGCGGAGGCGGCTGACGCTGCGAAAAGGAGCATGCCGGCGGATATGGCAGTCAGCCAGTTCGCAGGCGACCGGTGTCGGCGCGATCGCCGCACAGACGACAGTTCCGACAAGCGCTCCTCTTTCCCCAAGACTCGGTCCACTGAACGCTCCTCGCGTTGCCCTATTACTCCTACTACGTGAGTTGCCAGGGCAAAACGACATTGGCGAATCAGCGCTGACCACGGGCACTACTGGAACCCATTGGCGAAGATGTCCCCGGGGTCGTACTCGAACGCGCCGATGTCGCAATGCGCGCCGACAGCACGAGGCCGGCCGCGCTGATCCGTGGCCAGCGGGACGTTGTTCTGATCCACGCATCCCGTGGCGCCGTCGATCAGGGTACTGGGCGGAATCAGCGCGACCGTGCGGGTCGGGCCGCCGTTGTCCTTGAGGATGTCCAGTTCGTAGACGGAGCCCATGTACGTAGCTGAGCCCGGGCTTCCCGCCGCCGCACTGCAACCGGCGGTCCCGGTGAACTTGTTGTTGCCGTAGATGCCAATGATTCCGGTGCAATCGTTATAGTCCTGCGCCCCGTACAAATAGTTGCCTGCAACGACGCTGTTGCTCAGGTTCAAGGTACCGGTGTTGTCAATTCCCGCCCCAGTCGAACCCAGGTCGGCCGCATCCGCCTCATTGAATGCGATGGTTGAGTTGAAGACATTCATGGCGCCGTCATTTTTGATGCCGCCGCCAAATGAGATGCTCGCGTTCGCGCTGATCGTGGTATTCAACACGGTCATCCCTCCGGAGTTGTGGATACCGGCACCCTGCTGCGCCCTGCCGCCCATAATGGTGCTCCGGTCGATTTCGAGCGGGCTGCCGACCGTGTTGATAATGCCGCCGCCCTTGACCACCGCTTCGTTGCCATTGAATGTGCTGTCGGCAACCGTCAGCTGAGTGCTGTTCAAGATTCCGCCCCCGGAATTCACCGCTTTGTTGGCATTGAACGTGACGTGGCTCAGGTTGGCGCTGCCGGTGTCATCACCGGGGTAATTTGCCAGGCCCGCACCAGAGTCTGCGGTGTTCGAATCGAAACTGCTTTCGCCCATGGTCAGCGCGCCCTCGTTGGACACACCACCACCGCCGTAGCTCGCTGCATTGCGGTTGAACGCGACGCGTGTGAGGTATGCGATGCCGACGTTGTAGAGGCCGCCGCCGGAACCCGCCGAACTGGTGAGAATTGTCACGTCGGTCAGTGTGAGGGAACCCTTGTTGTAGATCGCACCTCCAACCGAGGACGCCTTGCCGTTGCGCAAGGTGACGCCTAACATGGACACTTGGCGCTGAGTTTCGATCGTGAGCAGGCGGTCGGTCATGTTGCCGTCGATGATCGTGTTCGCCGCACCGGCGCCGAAAATGATGACATACGGACTGTTGAACACCGAGACGAGATTGAGGTCGCCCGTGTCGTCGCCGTCGCTACCGCTCGGTTTGCCCAGGGTGTAAACGCCTGCCGGCAGATTGATCTGAACGATCTCATCATAGTGATTGGCGGCCATCACGGCAGCGCGTAGGGTGCAGGTTCCATCCACCGTGAGGCAAAGGCCCCCGGCGTCCAAGTCCACGGTATCGCGGTTGTCGTTGACGTTGAAAATGACGGCAGGTGGGGTGGCCCAAGCGCATGACGCAAGCAGGATGATCGACGCGACCAACATTCGTGTGGCACGAATGTGCAGGGTCGATGGCGTTGGCCGCACCTCGAAGCTCAACACCACCGGTCGCGACGCCGATTTGCAATCGGATCGCGCGAGCGACAGGCAAATAGCGTCCGATGCGGTCGAATTCGTCGAGCCTTCGTTTTTCTTCGGTTTCATGTGTCCCCCGATGCCCAGCGCGACTGGTTCAACCCCGGGCGATTCCCGGAAATCGCTTCGACTCACTGGAATCCGTTCGCAAAAATATCGCCGGGGTCGTACTCGAACGCGCCGATGTCGCAATACGCGCCGACGATGCGCGGCCTTCCGCGTTGATCGGTCGCGAGGTTGACGCTGTTCTGGTCAAGGCACCCGCCAGAGTTCACATCGATCAAATCGGTAGACGCGTCGTATTTCAAGGCAATTGTCGAGGTCGGTCCGCCGTTGTCCTTGAGCGTACCCACCGCGAGCAGCGATACGAGGCCGTTGTGGTTTCCCGGGCCGACCTGGTTGACCACACAGTACGTTCCGCCGAGGAAACGGTTGACGCCATACGAGTTCAACGTACCGTTGCAATCATCATAAAAGCCAGTTGCGGGGCTGTAGTTCGCGGCAACAATCGTGTTGCGCACGTTGAACGTGCTGCCTGGACTGTTGGAGGCGCCACCGCCAAATCCAGATATGCCGGTGCCGAACCCTGCCGTGTTGTAGGCAATGGTCGAGTTATAGACATTGATGCCACCGCTGTTGCCGATGCCACCGCCAAAGCCCGTGCTCGTGTTCTGGCTGATCGTGGTATTCAACACGGTCATGCCTCCCCAGTTGTAGACCCCGGCACCCTGTTGTGCCTTGCCACCCATGATCGTGCTGCGGTCTATTTCGAGCGGGCTGCCACCGCTGTTGTAGATGCCACCGCCCTGATTCACAGCTTCATTGCCGCTGAGCGTGCTGTCGGCGATGGTCAGCTCGGCGCCGTTGTAGATTCCGCCGCCGTAACTGGTTGCCTTGTTCGCACTGAGGGTGACGTGGCTCAGGTTCGCGGCGTCACTGCCGTAATTTGCCAGGCCCGCACCGAAGTCCGCATTGTTCGAATTGAAGCTGCTTGCGCTTATCGTGAGCGAACCAAAGTTGTAAATGCCACCGCCGTAGCTCGCTGCGTTGCTGTTGAACGCAACCCGGGTCACTACTGCGACGCCCTGGTTTTCGAGGCCGCCGCCGAAATCCGCCGAATTGGAAAGAATTGTCACGTCGGTCAGCGCGAGGATGCCGAAGTTGTAAATCGCACCTCCCGACGAGGCTGCCTTGCCGTTGCGCACGGTGACGCCGGAAATATTCACCATGCGATCGCTTTCTATGTAGAACACGCCGTCGGTTTGATTGCCGTCGATGATCGTGCTCGCAGCGCCCGCGCCGACAATGCTGAGGAGCGGATTACCTGGCACCGCGACGAGATTGAGATCGCCTGTATCATCGGCGTCGCTGCCACTCGGTTTGCCCAGGATGTAAACGCCCGCCGGCAGATTGATCTGCACGCCGACGATGTAATGATTCGCAGTCATGACGGCCGCGCGCAGCGTGCAGGTTCCGTCGATCGTGAGGCACGCGCCGTCGCTGGGATTGATGTCGACCGCGTCCCCCGTATCGTTGACATTGATTGGAATCGGCGGCGGCGGCGTGGCCCACGCGTATGACGCAAGCAGCATGATCGACGTGACCAACAATCGTGTGGCACGAATGAGCGGGCTCGTTGGCGCTGACCGGACTGCGAAGCGCAATGCCCTAGGTCGCAATGCTGATCTGAAATCGCTGCGGGCAAGCGACGGACCCGTAGCGTCCGATGCGGTCGAATTCCTCGAGCCTTCGTTTTCTTCAGCGTTCATGTACCCCACCCCAGCGTGCAAACCCCGGCGAACCCGGAAATCCTGTTGCCTCCTCTTCACTACGTGAAAGGCGCTGGGCAAACGACATCGATAGGTGCGGATGAGCGCAGATTCCGCCGGCCATCGTCAGGCTCCATGATCAGCGGGCGCGCCAAGACGCGGGCGCCACCTATGAGCGCTTCGCCGTCCGGTGAATCGCACATCGACTCACCGTCGGACTCGAGGCGCCGCTGCGTTGCGCTGGCAGCACCGCGAAGACGTCGCCGTCATGCGCGGACTCCATTGCTGCGAACACGCACGCATCACGACGACGGATCGAACGCGGCCCGGAATATCTCGTTGTACTCGAATGCTCCGATGTCGCAACTTACGCTCGGGGGACGCTGCCTGCCTCGCTGGTCCGTTGGGAGCGGCACGGAGTTCTGATCCACGCACTGAACTGCGCCGCCAATCATTGCACTGGGCGGCACCAGAGCGACGGTCAGCGTCGGACCGCCGTTGTCCTTGAGTATTCCCAGTTCATCCAGCGAGCCGACAAACGAGGCGGTTCCGGTGCTGACCGGATTCGCGGTGCAGCCAGGCGTTCCCGAAAACTTGTTGTTGCCATAAACGCCGACCACGCCAAAGCAGTCGTGGTACACCTGTTGGCCGGCGAGATAGTTGCCCGCGACCACGCTGTTGCGGACGTTCAGGGTTCCCGCATAGACGTAGAGCCCCGCGCCATCCCCGAGACCGTCGGCGTCCGAGTCAGCTTCGTTGAACGCAATCGTAGAGTTGTAGATATTCGCAGTACCTCGGTTGCCGATGCCTCCGGCGTCGCCCGACGCTTGATTGTTGGCGACAGTGCTGTTGCTCATGAACAGAAAGCCTTGGTTATGGATGCCGGCACTGCCATATGCTTCCGGGTAGTCGATTCCGCTGGTGCTGTTACCGGCAATTGTCGTTCGCGTGATATTGAGTGTGGCGCCTATGACAATGACTATGCCCGCACCGGAGCCCGTGACGGTATTACCGATCACTTCCGACAGATCCAGATTTGCCATTGACCCGCTGGTCACCAATCCGCCACCGAACGAAGTCGCGGTGTTGCCAATGATCGTGACGAGCGACGCAGACAGCGTATTCGAGCTGCGGATGCCTCCGCCGACGCCGCTGGAGTTAGCAGAAAACCGGCTGTTATTCACGTTCAGGCTTGCGGAGCTGTGGACGGCTCCCCCTTCTATGGAAGCATGGTTGCCGTCGAAGACGCAGCCATTGATGCTTAGTGGTCCATTGCTGTCGATGCCGCCGCCATATCCGTCTCCCTTGGAGCCCAGAGCCGTATTGTTCGCCACGGCGCAGTCGCTCAGCGCCAGATTGCCGCTGGAGTTGAGGATGCCGCCACCATTGCCCGATGGAACCGATCCATTAATGATCGAGACCTTCGAAATGCTCACCTGGCGTGCGCCGGTAATGTTGAAGACGCGATCGCTTCCCTGGCCGTCGATGATCGTTGTGGCGCTTCCGGCACCGATGATCCTGGTCGGGCCTGGATTGGCGCCGGACGGGATAAGCAGATTCAAATCGCCGCTGTCCTCCCCGTCGCTATTGACCGGCGCACCAAGCTGGTAGACCCCGGCAGGCAACATGATCGTCGCGCCAAGGTTGGCCATGCGGTTCGCCTGCATTACCGCAGCGCGCAAGGTGCACTTTCCCGCAGCGGTGCTGCATTTTCCGTCCGCCGTATCCGCATCGACGGTGTCCGCGTCATCGTTTACGGTGAAGATCGTTTGCGCGCCAACGTTCAACGCTGTGATCAGGCAAAGCAGCAGCGAAATTCCCTGGGCGGCCAAATGTGCCGTTGGGCGCCAAGCTGCAGATGAATTCCGGCTCATGCGACCCTCGCGTAAAACCCGTCGTTGAGCCTCAATACGAGAAGTGCGCGCGAGTAAAACGACATCAGCACGTCAAAATGCTCGGATTTGACCCGCCGTCGCCTATACTCGGGGCCTGCTGGGGGAAAAGACGGGCCGTGGGGTGAGTGACGTAACCGCATTGATTCAAGCCGCGGGCAATGGCGATGCCGTCGCGCTTCAAGTGCTGTTCGGGCGCGTCTACGCCGAATTGAAGCAAATGGCGCATTTCCAGCTGGCTGCATCCAGCGGGCACACGCTGAACACCACCGGGCTCGTGCACGAGGCCTACCTGAAACTCGCGCAACCCGCCGGGCACGATCTGCAAAGTCGAGCGCATTTCTTCGCGCTGGCCGCCAAGGCCATGCGCCAGATCGTGATCGATCATGCCCGCGCGAGATTGACCGACAAGCGCGGCGCCGGTCAGAGTGTCGTCACGCTCGACGCGGCAGCGGACGTGGCCGACAGCGAACTCGGACCCGAGGAACTGCTGCGACTCGACCTGGCCCTGAACAAGCTCGCAACCGAGGAGCCGCGCCTGGCCGAGCTCGTCGAACACCGCTTCTTTGCCGGGTTGAGCGTCAGCGACATCGCCGTGATGCAATCGGTCAGCGAACGCACCTTGAATCGCGACTGGCGGCGCGCGAAGGCCTACCTGCATGCGACGCTGTACCCGCAAGCCTGAAGCGCCGCGATGAATCGACAGCGCCTGGCCGAGCTGTTCGAGCAAGCCATCGAGCTGCCCGACAACGAGCGTGCAGCGTGGCTCGAGGGCGCCTGCGGCAGCGACGCCGCCCTGCGTTCAGAACTCGAGCGCCTGCTGCACGCCGATGCGCGCGCCGCCGACTTCATGGAGCGCCCGCCGGCGCTCGTTTCCGCCACGATCGACGCATCCGTCAGCGGAACGCATGCTCTGCCCCGTTTCGGGCCGTGGCACGCCGTGCGCCGCATCGGCGCCGGCGGCATGGGCGAGGTTTGGCTCGCCGAACGCAGCGATGGCGAGTTCGAACAGCGAGCGGCGGTCAAGCAACTCGCCTGGCCGACACCCGGACTGCTGCAGCGCTTTCGCCAGGAACGGCAGATCCTCGCGCGCCTGCAACACCCGGATATCGCGCATCTGATCGACGGCGGTGTCGACGACCACGGCGCACCGTATCTGGTGATGGAGTATGTCGAAGGAGTGCCGATCACCCAATACGTGCGCGACAACGCACTCGATCTGCGCGCGCGCCTGCGACTGTTCCTGCGCGTCTGCAGCGCCGTGCAGTACGCGCACCAGAATCTGGTCGTGCACCGCGATCTGAAGCCCGCCAATATTTTTGTCACCGCCGACGGAACACTGAAGCTGCTTGATTTCGGCATCGCCAAGGTGCTCGCAACGACCGACGAAGCCGCGCAGACGCAGACCGCGGCGCGACTGCTCACGCCGGATTACGCCGCGCCCGAGCAATTCAGCGGCGGTGCAATCACAACAGCGACGGATGTCTATGCGCTCGGCGTGGTCCTCTACGAACTGCTGGCCGACGCACGGCCGCCGCGACGCGTGCTTACCGGTACGGCTGCGGACATCGATGCGCCACCCCTTCCGAGCGCCGCTGGCGACCGCACCGGCGGCGTTGCATGGCACCGCGCCGTGCGTGGCGATCTCGACCGCATTGCACTGACCGCACTCGAAGGCGATCCGCAGCGGCGCTATGCGTCGGCCGAGGCACTGTCGGGCGATGTGCAACGTTATCTCGATGGCCTGCCGATCGGCGTGCGCCGCGCGAGCCGCTGGTACCGGTTCCGCAAGTTCGCACGCCGCAATCGATACGCTGTCGCCGCCAGCGTGTTCGTCGGTGTGGTCTGCGTTGCCGCTGCTGCCATCAGCATGCGCCAGGCGAATCTCGCGCGTGCCCAGGCGCGCCATGCCGCGGCGGTCCAGCAGTTCATGTCCGGCGTCTTCGCGCAGGCCAATCCCGATGAAAACAGGGGCCAGCCGATCAGCGCGCAGCAACTGCTGCAAAAGGGCGAGGAGCAGCTGGCACGAATGGGCGACGCGCAATCGGCGCTGCAGATCGACGTGACTGCGATGCTCGGCGGTTTGTACAGCGACATCGGCGACACCGAACGCGCCGAACTGCTGCTCAAGCGCGCGTTGGCCGGCGTCGACGACAAACTTCCCGACGACGTGCGCGGTCGCGTATTGGTCGGCGTTGCAACACTCGAGGCCGAAAACAAGGACAGCTACGACATCGCCTTGGCTCACGCCACGGAAGGCCTGTCGGCGCTCGAGCGCGCTGCCGAGAAGGACTGGAACGAAATCGCAATGGCCAATCGCATCATCGCACTGTGCCATGTGCGCCGGCGCGAGCCCGAGGCCGCGATCGCCTTGCTGCAGCGGGTCACGCCGATCCATGCGTCGATGCTCGGCGGCTACCCCAGCGAGGCACTGGCCAACGAATACCTGGTGCTCGGTGTCGCGCTCGGCGACATGTCACGTTTCGCTGAGGCCGAGGCGGCGTTCGAACGCGGCGCAACGATGCTGCGGGCGTTCGCAGGCAGCGACAGCCGCCGAGTCGCCCATGCGTTGAACGAAGAAGCCACCGTGCTCTATGCAAGAGGCGATCTCGCGCGCGCCGAGACACTGCATCGAGAAGTCGTCAACATCAATCGCGAACGTCTGGGACCGGACAACATCAGCACACTGACGTCCACATCCAATCTGCTTGGCGACATCGAAGGTCAGGGTCGCATCGCCGAGGCGCTGCCGCAGCGGCTCGCCCTGCTCGATCTTGCGATGCTTTCGACCGCACTGAGCCCGGTGCGCAAGGCGCACCACATCGACGCGGTTGCCTTGGATTATCGCGAACTCGGCCGCTTTGCCGAATCCGAGGCCATGACGCGCAAGGCACTGGCGATGATCGTGGAAGCGCAGGGACCGCGTGCGCGCGCTTCCGTGCCGATACTGCGCCATCTCGGCTTGGTCCTCGGCTTCGAAGGCCGCTACAGCGAAGCAGAGGCGCTGTTCCGCGACGCGCTGGCGATCCAGCTCGAAGGCGCCCCGATGACCTCGCTTTCGGCCTGCGGCCTGCGCCGCGACATCGGCACCGTGCTGGCACGGCAGCACCGATACGCCGAAGCCATCGCACAGCTGCAGGCGCTGACCACGGATGCGTGCATGGTCGGCCTTGCCGAAAACGACCCTTGGCGTCCGCAGGCGCTGGCCGATCTGAGTCACGCACAACTCGACAACGGCGATAACGAAGGCGCCTACGCGACCGCGATGCAGGCGCTCGACTACGGTCACAAGGCGTTGCGCGGCAACTACCTACTCGCAGTGCCGCAATTTGCGCTGGCGCGTGCGCTGCTGGCGCAAGCACGGCCCGCCGAAGCCGAACCGTTTTTCCGTGAAGCGCTCGCACTGCGCAGCCCGGTACACCCGCCCGAAGACCCTCGCATCCTGGAGGTCAAGGTGGGTCTGATCGGCGCTCTGCGCGCGCAGCGCAAGGCCGATGAGTCAAACTCGCTCAGCGCCGAAGTCGAGCCCCTCCTCGCCGCTTCATCCACGCCTTACGCTACGGAATTGCGCACGCGCCTGACGAACCAATAGAAAAGCCGGCTGCGTGGATCGAATCAGGGAATCGGCGGGTCGAAGGAACTTCTGAACAGCTCGTTGTATTCGAACGCACCGATATCGCACCCTTGCAAGATCGGCGGCCGAGGGTTCCCGCGCTGGTCGGTGGTCAGGTGATGACCGTCGGCGTCATTGCACTCCTCTGCGGCGCCGTTGCCGATCAAATTGCTCCCGGTCAACAGTGCGATCGTCTCGGTAGGGCCACCGTTGTTTTTCAGGATCCCCAATTCCGTCGCCGAGTCGATAAAGATGACCGATCCGACACCAGAGCATTGCTCGCCGCCTTCGAACCCGGTGACGCCATAGAGTACGAGGAAACCAAAGCAGTCGCTATTCGAGTTGTCTAAAACCAGGCGATTTCCAGCCAGGATGGTGTTGTGCACTTCGAATGTCTTGTCAGGAACGTTGAAGACTCCCCCGCCATCGCCAATGCCATCGGCATTGGTGTCCGCTAGGTTGTAGGCGATGGTCGAATTGTAGACTTTGGCTGTTCCTCCATTGTAAATGCCGCCACCGTCCTTCTTAGCGAAATTCCCGCTGATTGTGCTGTTTTGTGCGTCCAGCACACCTTCGTTGTAAACGCCGCCACCGAAGGTACCCGCCGTGTTGTTCGACACGGTGCTGCTCGTGATGTTCAACGGGGTGCTTCCATAAACATTGGCGATACCGCCGCCGTAAAGAGTCGCTATGTTGCCTGTGATCTCGGTGGAATCCACCCGGTTATAAGGGAAGCCGCCGGAATTGTAGATGCCGGCACCCTCGATGGCTTTGTTGGCACCTAGCGCGCTCTGGCTCAGCTCGAGACGATAGTTGTTGTAAATGCCACCACCGTAAGACTGCGCCGTGTTGTCGGTGAGCGTGATTCTGGTAGCCACCAGCGTGTCCCCGTTGAATATGCCGCCGCCGTTGCCGTAGGAAACGGTGTTATGGCTGACAATGCAATCACTCAAGGAAAGGCTGCCCTCGTTGTAGATGCCGCCGCCAAAGGCCGCACCCAGGCCCGATGGCAAGAGCCCATTGACGAATGAGACTCCGGTGATCGTTACGCTTCGCCCATCGATGTGGAGCACGCGATCGATCCCGTTGGCGTCGATGATCGTGGTGGCAGCGCCATCGCCAATAATTTGGGTCGGTCCGGGAACGTAGCCCGATGGAACGAGCAGATTGAGATCGCCGTTGTCCTCGCCATCCGCATCGTGCGGAAATATCTTGAGGGTGTAAGGGACAGCAGAAGAGTGCAATTTGATGATGGCGCCGAGGTTGGGTGCTCGGTTCGCCTCCATCACCGCCGCGCGCAAGGTGCAAACGGGCAGCGCGGGCGCCGCTACGGTGGAACAGTTGCCGTCGCCGGGACTAATGTCCACACCATCGTCCGTCGTGTTCACATTGAAAGTGACCTGCGCCCAGGCGCCAGTCGCCAACAACAGGCTAGCGGCAATCGAAAATCCGATCAGGCGGATCCTGCGAACCCAGGCAAGCAAGAACATCCGTGGTTTCACGACTTTCCCCTTATGCCGCACGAGGCACTCATAACCTCCAATACGAGATGCGCGCGAGCAAAACGACATCTGCGGCAAAACACCGAAAATCACAGCCAATGAAACTCGACGGCCGTGGGCGGTCGCTGATCGACGGCAATCTGAATTCCGGGCCCTCTTAGCCAGAACACACTACGAGCGCTCCAACCCGCCGTCGGACATGTATTGCCCAACCATCCCGAATACAATGTTGCCTGGGTTTCCGCACAGAACAGCGCACTGCAGGCGCGAGCTTGTCGACGAGGAAATATCTGCCGTGACTTCCCGCTGGGATGGACTGCTTCTCGATTGCCGCCTCGCCACACTGCGCGAGACGGATACGGCCTATGGCGCGATTGAACATGCTGCACTCGGATGGAAGGACGGCGCGATTCAATTCTGCGGGCCGCAGTCGCAACTACCAGGCAAGCCCGAGACGCTCGCTTCGCGGGTCGAATCGATCGGGAATGCCTGGGTCACGCCGGGACTGATCGACTGCCACACGCACTTGGTCTTCGCGGGCAATCGCGCGTCCGAATTTGAAATGCGCCTGAACGGCGCGACCTACGAGGACATCGCCCGTGCCGGCGGCGGCATCGTTTCAACCGTGACGAAAACGCGCGCCGCGAGCGAGGACGAACTGCTCGCGGAGTCGCTGCCACGCGCTCGCGCGCTGGCCGCGGACGGCGCAACGACGATCGAGATCAAATCCGGCTACGGCCTCGATCTCGACAGCGAGACCAAGATGCTGCGCGTGGCGCGCCGCATCGGTGCAGAGCTCGGCATCGATGTCCGCACCACGTTTCTCGGCGCCCACGCCGTTCCGCCGGAATTTGCCGGGCGCCAGTCCGATTACGTCGACGAGGTCTGCATCCGCATGCTGCCGGCGATCGCCAGCGGTCAACTTGCCGATGCCGTCGATGCGTTCTGCGAGACGATTGCGTTCACGCCGGGCGAGACTCGCCGCGTGTTCGAAACAGCGCGCGCACTCGGCCTGCCGGTCAAACTGCATGCCGACCAGTTGTCGGATTCCGGAGGCGCTGCGCTCGTGGCCGAATTCGGCGGACTGTCGGCCGATCATCTGGAGTACACCAGCGAGGCCGGCGTGCAGGCGATGGCCGCCGCCGGCACGGTCGCGGTCATGTTGCCTGCGGCATTTTATACTTTGCGCGAGACCCGGTTGCCGCCTCTGGACCGGTTTCGCGCACACGGCGTGCCGATCGCGGTCGCAACCGACGTCAATCCCGGCACGTCGCCGGTACTGTCGCTGCGCCAGGCAATGAACATGGCTTGCACGTTGTTTCGCATGACACCGGAGGAAGCGCTGCGCGGCGCGACCGTCCACGCCGCGCGAGCGCTGGGGCTTGGCGATCGCGGCACACTCGAAGCCGGCAAGCGCGCCGACTTCGTCGTCTGGGACGTCGAGCACCCGGCAGAATTGAGTTACTGGATCGGTGGCGCGTTCGCGCGCAGCGTGGTTTCCATCGGGAAGGCCCATTTACGCCACCGCGGACCGGTAGATCTGCATCGCGTGACCACGCGACACAGGCATTCGGCCGTCAGTTGCAATCCGGCGGCAGACAGCCGCGCGGTGTGGCCTCGAAGTCGCTCACATAGATCAGGTCATAGGTGAGTCGCGCGACTCCAGCTTGTGGGTTCTGCCCGGCGTGTTGTGAACGCCCGCCGATGACCGGATGGCCACTGCGGTCGAAGACGATCGAGTCGACTTCGTCAGAGAAGCTGGTCGGATCGAAGCGGCCGTGCGCGAGTCCGGAAATGCCGAACGTCATGTCGAGCGTGCCATGTCGCCACGCAGTCGCTCGACGCCGAATTCCGAATCGCAAGTGCCGCCGACGAGGATGCGGCCGGCGCTGTCGATCGCGAGAGCGCGCGGCTCGACGAAAGGGTTTGGGCACGCCGTGAACGCTGCATTGACGTAATAGCCGTTGGTGCCGAAATCCATGTCGAGCTGGCCGTCCGCCGTCAGGCGCGTCACGACCGTTGAGGTAGTGTGCTGCTTGCGTAGCATTCGCCGGTCAGCACGATACGATCAGCGCGATCGATGGGTGCCGGACGAGGGGGAATGTAGGTCCAGTAGGAAGCGCGACGCACGGCGATGGCGCGGTGGACAAGATCGTCGTGCCGTTCGTGCCGAAGCTTGCTGTCGGGGGAACCGTCGGCGTTGAGGCGGCTGATGCGGAAGTCCTGGCCGTACTTCGTGCCGACGAGCACGATGCGGCCGGTGGACTGGATCAGGACCTGGCGGCCCTTGGTGTAGTCGCCGGTGTCGACGAATGCGCCGCCGGTATAGGTGATCGCGTTTTCAGTGGCAGCATGGAATGTCGTGTCGAGCGACAGGCCCGCATTGACGCGCGCAATGCCGCTGAGCCAGTAGGCGGCGATCTCGGACTCGTCGCCGTAGCCGCCGATGAAGATCTTGCCGCCGGATGTAAGTGCGAGGCCGCCGCCGGAGGTTCCGTACATTACCCCGTACGGCGATGCGACCTGAAATTGTGCAGTGACGTACCCGAGACCGCCGGTGACGCCGGCCGCGTCGAAGGCGTGTCCACCGACGTTTGTACGCGCGAGGTAGTGGTCCGAAAGCACCAGCACCTTCCCATCGGGCTGCGCCAGGAAGTCGAATTCCAGAATGTCCGAGGGGCATGCGCCGGGCAGGAACAACTGGCATTCGGTGATGCGGCCGCTGGCATCGGAATCACCGAATGTCGTGTCGAATGCACCTTGCGCCGTCAGTTCGCCGATCCACCACGAGCCACCGCCGCTCGATGTATCGCCGCCAACGAGCAGATTGCCGTTGCCGGTCACGACGATCTTCTGCACGGTGCCGTAGGCGGTGGCGTCTCGGTTGTCGACATTGAACGTGATGCAGCCGTTGCCGGCCCAGGTCTGGTCGAAGTAGCCGTCGTTTGGCGTCGATGGCAGTGTGCAGTCGGCGAGTGCCGCAACGGACCAGAGCGCCGACACGGCGACGAGTGACGCGATGATCGCACCGGACGGCCTGCACATGGATCTACTCCCCTGCTCGACTCGACGCACGCTAACAAGACGCGTCGTGATTGCCTATCGCATGATCATGCGACGTTGGATTGCGCGCCACTTACATCAATTGCACTCCGGCGGCAAACAGCCGCTTGGTGTGGTCTCGAAGTCGTGTACAAAGATCAAGTCATAGGTGAGCCGCGCGACTCCGGCTTGCGGATTCTGCCCCGCATGTTGTGAACGCCCGCCAATGACCAGATGGCCACTGCGGTCGAATACGATCGAGTCGACTTCGTCGGAGAAGCTGGCCGGATCGAAGCGGCCATGCGCGAGTCCGGAAATGCCGAACGACGTATCGAGCGTGCCATTGCCACGCAATCGCTGGACGCCCAATTCCGAATCGCAAGTGCCGCCGACGAGGATGCGGCCGGCGCTGTCGATCGCGAGAGCGCGTGGCAGGACGGACAGGCTTGGGCACGCCGTGAACTCCGCATTGACGTAATAGCCGTTGCTGCCGAAATCCGTGTCGAGCTGGCCGTCCGCGGTGAGTCGCGTCACGACCGTTGCGTAGTGGCTGCTTGCGAAGCATTCGCCGCTCAGCACGATGCGATCGGCGCGATCGATGGTTGCCGGACGAGGGGAAATATAGGGCCAGTAGGCACTCGTGCACGGCGATGGCGCGGCGGGCAAGAATGCCGTGCCGTTCGTGCCGAAGCTTGCGTCGAGGGACCCGTCGGCGGTGAGGCGGCTGATGCGGAAGTCCTGGCCGAACTTCGTGCCTACGAGCACGATGCGGCCGGTCGACTGGATCAGCACCTGGCGACCGTGGGTTCTGTCGCCTGTGTCGACGAATGCGCCGCCGGCAAAGGTGATCGTGTTTTCCGTGGCGGCGTGGAAGGCCGTGTCGAGCGACAGGTCCGCATTGACGCGCGCAAGGCCACTGAGGTCGTATGCGGCGATGTCGAAGTCGGAGCCGTAGCCGCCGACGAAGATCTTGCCGCCGGAGGCGAGTGTGATGCCGCCGCCGGAGGTTCCATACATTATCCCGTCCGGCGGTGCGACCTGAAATTGTGCAGTGGCGTACCCGAGACCGCCGGTGACGCCAGCCGTGTCGAAGGCGTGTCCACCGACGTTCGTACGCGCCAGGTAGTGGTCCGAAAGCACCAGCACCTTCCCATCGGGTTGCGCCAGGAAGTCGAATTCCGGAATGTCCGAGGGGCATGTGCCGGGCAGGAACAACTGGCATTCGGTGATGCGGCCGCTGCCATCGGAATCACCGAATGTCATGTCGAAAGCACCTTGCGCCGTCAGTTCGCCGATCCACCACGAGCCGCCGCCGCTGGATGTATCGCCGCCAACGAGCAGATTGCCGTTGCCGGTGACTGCGATCTTCTGCACGGTGCCGTAGGCGGTGGCGTCTCGGTTGTCGACATTGAACGTGATGCAGCCGTTGCCGGCCCAGGTCTGGTCGAAGTAGCCGTCGTTTGGCGTCGATGGCAGTGTGCAGTCGGCGAGTGCCGCAACGGACCAGAGCGCCGACACGGCGACGAGTGACGCGATAATCGCACCGGACGGCCTGCACATGGACTACTCCCCTGCTCGACTCGACGCACGCTAACAAGACGCGTCGTGATTGCCTATCGCATGATCATGCGATGCGTCTGTCGCACGCAGCGGGCCGATGCGAAGTGCGCATATTCACGACAACGCCGCCTGCTGTCGATCGGACAACTGCAGGCCAAGAACATCCGGGACGCGGCGATCCGCGCACGCGCTGCCGGCATCATGCCTAGTCGAATCCGTTTCGAAAGATCATGACTTCCGGACTCTGGCGTTCGACGGCGCCCATGTCGACGTGGCTGCCGACGAGGCGCGGCACTCCGCGCTGATCCGTCAGAAACCCCTGGGCCGTCGCCGTTCCTGCGTTGACTGCCGGACTCGCCGCCGCGGGCAGCATCGTCAGCATCGGACCACCGTTCACCGTGAGCGGGCCGAGTTGCGGGTCCGCTCCGCTCGTGATGTTGTGGCTGCCCGTGATTGTCGCCGACGACGCGTTCTTGACCAGGCTGTAGGTGACCTTGAAATTGCCGACCAGGTCCTGCGTCTGCTGGTACGTATTGACGTTGTTCGCGATGATGCTGTTCGTGATCGTCGGCTGGCCCGCCCCAAGCAGGCCATTGCTGTAACCGTTGAAGGTAGCATTCTTCGCAATTGTCACGTTGGTGAACTCGGCGTTGTTGCCGGTGCCTGAGTCAAAGATGCCGACGCCACCGGCGCTGTGGTAGGCGAAGTTCTGGTAGAAAGTGGAGTTCTCGATGTGGCTTTGACCGACGACGAACAGCAGTGCCAGCCCGCCACCGTTTGCGCCGCTCGTGAAGTCGTCCAGCATGTTGTTGTTGATGAGCGAGTAATACATGTAGACCCCGGATGCGCGCGCGATATCGATCCCGGCGCCGAAATCGTATGCGTGATTGCCGCTGATGGTCGATGAGACCACCGTGAGCTTGCCGGACGGCACGAGCAGGCCAGGATTCCCTGTCATCATCACCGCGCCGCCGTCGCCGCCCGCTGAATTTCCGCTGATCACGCTGGCGCGTACTATCGTTGGTGTGTCGTACAGCAGCAACGCTCCGCCGTCGCCGCTGGCGGAATTACCAGCGACCGTGCTTCGGATGATCGACAAGCCCGAGGCCGCGCTCGCAAAAACCGCTCCGCCGCTGATCGCCGTATGGCCCGAGATCGTCGTGCGCTGGATGCTGAGTTGCGCCTTGCCCTCGAGGTAAATTGCCCCGCCGGTATTGCCGCTGATCGTGGAATCGTAGATTCCCACCGAGAGCGAACCGCTGCGTCCTGCAACACCGACCATCCAATGCCCGGGCACTCCTGTCGAATTGTTCTGAATCGATAGGTTCGTCAGTTTGGCGTAGTAGTTCACGTTGTCTGCACCGATGTAGATGGCGCCGACATAACGGCCGGAGTTTCCGCTGATCACGCTGTTCTGAAGCAGCAGCGAGCCGTCATACGCGTAGACGGCACCCCCATTGGAATAGAATTAGGAGTAACCTTCAGTGAGCGTCAGCCCACTGATCGTCACCGGAGATGTCGGATTTGCCGGACTTGACATTAAAGATTCGCGACGAGTTGCCGCCGCTGATCGTCAGCTTGTCCGCGCCGGGACCGGCGATCGCCATCGGCTTCGTGATCGAAAGTTCGCCCTGAGTCAGCGTGATCCTGCTGCCGTTGAGACTCGCATCGAAAACGATGACGCTGCTCGGAATGAAATTCGCGGAAGACATTGCCTGCCGCAAGCTGAGGCCAGAAGCACCCGGGTCGCCCGCCGATGTCACCGTGAACACGTCCGCATGGACGCTCGATACGCAGGACAGGATCAGTCCGAGTGCCGTCGCACTCTTCAATGCGGGTCCGGAACACCCTTGGGCCAAGAAAAATGGATTGCCGCTGACAACCCGACCACCCGGATTCGCTTGCGCATGCTCATCCCCCAAGAAGCTGCCTCGACACAACTTGGTACGTCGCGCGATCAGGCTAATCCGTGCCGCAACGCATAGCCGACCGCTTCGGCAACGCTGTGCACCTGCAGCGCCGAATAGATCTGGCGGATATGACTGCGCACCGTGTCGAGCGAGATGTCCAGGCGCTCGCCAATCTCGCGATACGACAGGCCTTCGACCAATCCTTTCAGCACCGCGAGCTGGCGCGGCGACAGGCCCAGATCGCGCGGCAGGCTGGCACTGCCGAAGCGCTCGGCGTGACTTTCGCGCACCAGCCGCATCATCGTGCCTGCCAGCGCCGTGCTCATCGGTGCACCGTGATCGATGACCACGTGCAGTTGTTCGATCAGTTCCTGGCTGGACGCGCTCTTGAGCAGGTAGCCGTCGGCACCGGCGCAGATCGCGGCCAGCACGCGCACGGGCTCGTCGAAGACGGTCAGCACGACGACGCGCAATTGTGGAAACAGAGACTTGAGCTCGCGCGTCAGTTCGACGCCGTCGGTGTCCGGCAGACCCATGTCCGTGAGTACGAGATCCCACGGCGGCGGCATCCCCAACTTCCGTGCCTTGCGTGCGGCATCGAGCAACGGCTCGGCGCGCGGGTAGCTGGCCGTCAGATTGAACGCGGGCAGCCCGCTCAGCAGCAGCGCCAGGCTGCCGCGATAGCGCGGGTCGTCCTCGACGGTGGCTAGCCGCAGCGGCACGATTTCGGGAAGGATGGCTTGGCCCACGGCCGTACTTTCGTCCGACTGGCGGGCCTCTGCAACCGCATGATCATGCGATGGCGCTCGCAGCCGGACCAGGCCAGTCAAGAACCACGCGCGTGCCGTTATCCGGCGCACTACTGATTTCGAGCCGCGCGCCGATCGCTGCCGCACGGCGCCGCATGCTCTCGAGCCCGGCACCGCTCGAGTCCCGTGCCGGATCGAAGCCGCGGCCGTCGTCGGTCACGGTCAGGTGCAGGCCGCCGCTCGGCGTTGCCTCCAGGGTCAGCGCGACATTGCGCGCGCCGGCGTGGCGTGCGACGTTGTGCAGCGCCTCGAGCGCGAGCAGCAGGATGTGCCGGCGCAGTTCCGGTGCGAGCGCCGTGTCGGGCGCCTCCGTCGGCAGTTGCGCGGTCAGGCGCGGAGCGTCGCCGGGGAACAGACGGCGCGCATGATCGGCAATCTGCGCGGCGAGTTCGGCGAGTCCGGCACGGCCGCTGCGCAGCGACCAGACCAGCGAGCGCAGTCCGCTGCCGAGCAGGCCGGAAAGATTCGCAACCTCGCGCATCAGGCGCCGTTGCTCGCCGGCATCGATGCCTTCGCGTGCCGCGACGCCGGCCAGCATGCCGATACTGCCCAATCCGCTGCCGAGTTCGTCGTGCAGGTCCATCGCGATGCGCGTGCGTTCGCGCTCGACGCGCAGCAGCGCGGCGACGCGAAGGCGATATATCCAGGCCAGCAGCGCGATGGCGAAGGCCGTGAAAAGCAGCAGCGACCACCATGTCCGGTACCACGGCGGCAACACGCGGAACTCGACTTGCCCCGGTGGCTCGGACCAGTGTTCGCCGTCGAGACTGGCCGCCATTTCCGCCTGGTAGGTTCCAGGCTCGAGCGCGGCGAACTGCAGCACAGCCGAGCGCGAGGGCGCCGACCATTCGTCGTGCCCCGCAAGCCGCGAACGAAAACGCAGCAACGTGCGGTCGCGGAAACTCAGTGCGGCGAACTCCAGTTCGAGGCGGTGCGCGTTCGGCGACAGCTCGATCGTTCTGTCCAACGGCTCCTGGGCCGTGTCGACGCTCGCGCGCACGGGCATGATCGGTGGCGCCTTGTCCGGCGCCGCGCGCGCCGCCTTTGGAATGCGCCAGATGCCGCGGTTGCCGGCGATCCACAGATCACCTTGGGCATTTTCGCGTGCCACAATCGCGGAATTTCCAGGCAGGCCTTGCCACTGTCCGGGCGTCTCGCGCACTTCCCAGCCGATGTCGCAACCGCCGGGCAGGAGCCCAAGTGCCTCGGAGGCCACGGATGGCCGAGAGGGGCCACCGCAATCGTGAACGCGCAACAGCGCGCCGGCGCCCGCCGCCCACCAGTCTCCGGCCGTCGCCGGCGTGAGCGACTGGATGATGCCGCCGGCGAGCAGATGGTTGCCGGGCAGGCGACGCATGCGCTCGCCGTCGAACTCGAAGATGCCGTTGTTCGCCGCAATCCAGGTGCGGTTCGGCGCAACCGATGCGATCGAGTTGGGCACGATCAACGAGCCGATCGGGCGGCAATCCTCGCGATTTGCGCTGTCGCCGCCGGTCCGCAGGCGGCAGATGCTCGCGTCATCGAGCACGCGCAATTCGCCATCGGCATCGAGCCAGATTTCATCGACGGCGCCTGCAGGGACGATCGCGACTTCATGCGGAGACGTCTCACCCGCGGGCAGGCGCAGCAATCTCGCGGTGGTCGCGAACCAGATCGTGCCGCTTGCGTCGGCGGCGCAGCTGTCGAGCAGTTCCGCCTCCGCGCGCGTGCCGACGACTGCAAATCCGCCCTCGCGCCATTGCAGCAGATGATCGCGATCGAACGCCCACACGCCGTGTCCTTCGAGCGCGCAAATGCCGGCGAAGATCGCGCCGGAAGCATTGAAGACGAAGTGGCGCTCATCCGCTGGATTCAAGTACGCCAGACCGCTCCACGTCGACGCGAACACCGTGCCCTGGTACTCGGCGACGGAGTAGGTGTGCGCCGAAGGCAAGCCTTCGGCCTCGCCCCACTGCCACGTATCGGGCTCGGGAAACTGCATGAGGCCGACGAAGGTTCCCAGCCACAGGCTGTTTTCGCGATCGACGAACAAGGGCCCACCGCTGGGCAGGCCTTCGGCGATGCCGAGTTTGCGCACGCTGCCATCGGTTGCGTACGCGAGCAGCAGCTTGTCCAGCGACAGCCACAGTGTGCCGCCGCGCTCGCGCATGTCCATGGCGCGTCCGCCCGGCCGTTCGAGCGCGCGCGTGCCGCCGGTGTCGACGCGCCAAAGGCCCGTACCGTGATGCGTGGCGAGCCAGACCGTTCCATCCGGCGACGATGCAGCGAACCACAGATCCTTCTGCGCCATGAGACGCCGAGCCGGATCCGACCCATGCAGACGCCACGCCGCGAGATCCGTGAGTGCGACGACGCCGGCGCCGTCAGCGAAAACACGCAGGGGCTTTTCATCCGCGGGAATGCCATGATCGATCTGCGACCAGTCGTTGCGTACACTTCGCCGCCACAGCTGACTGCGCGTTGCGATCCACAGGTTTCCGTCGGCGTCGAAAGCCAGACCATCGACCGCGAGCAGCGGCTTGCCGTCCGGGCCGGGAATCGGCTCGAGTCCATGCGCCGTGCGCCGCAGGGCGCGCCCGGTCGCCGTGCGTATCAGCAATTCATCGCCGGGACCGTAAATGATCTGCGCAACGACTTCATCGACTTCGTCCTGGCCCCAGAGGACGAAGCTGCGGCCGTCGAAGCGAACCAGTCCGCGATGCGAGCCGATCCAGAGGAATCCGTGTTCGTCCTGCGCGAGTGCGACGATTTCGCCGACGTCGAGGCCGTAGTCCTGATCGTAGAGCCGGAAGTAACTGCGCTGTGCAAATGCGTCCGCGCTGAACAGGACGAGGATGGCAACGACGATTCGCGTCACCCCGCACTGCAGTCGATCCCGACTGCTGGCGAAACGGAATTTTTCGCGCGCCATGTACTGACTGTAGCAGGATCGCGACGGAGACGGTTGCCTTCGCGCAATCACGATTCCACAAATGAAAAACCCCGCACGCGGCGGGGTTTCAACGTAGCCGCGAGGGCTGCGCGGTCATGCCTCAACCGGCTTTCTTCGGTGCAGCCTTCTTGACCGGCGCCGCCTTCTTCGCAACTGCCGGTTTGGCCATGGCCGGTTTCTTCGCGACTGCGCCCGTCGCGGTCGTCTTCGTCTTGTGCGGCCGCGAATTGCCGTAACTGCGGATTGCGGTCTTGCCCTTGCGTGTCTTGCGGTCGCCTCTGCCCATGGTGCTCTCCGGTTCTCTTGAAAAATCCGCACGACTCAGGCGTGCGGCTCTTGATCAGGGACGATCAATTTGGCGCGTAGTTTAGCAGAACGCGTGCAGCGCAGGCGCGCGCTATGATCGCCGGCATGGCAACTCCGGCACCGACACTGCCACGACTCCGGCAGGCGCTGACGCTCAGTCTTGCGCTGCAGGGTGGCGGCGCGCACGGCGCATTCACCTGGGGCGTTCTCGATCGGCTGCTCGAAGAGCCCGCGCTGCAATTCGACGGCGTCAGCGCGACCAGCAGCGGCGCCATGAATGCACTGGCGCTGGCGCAGGGCTGGCTCGATGGCGGGCGTGAAGGCGCACGCGCGGCATTGGCCAAACTGTGGGAAAGCGTCGCTGCGCAGAGCAGCCTGTTGCGCTGGGCGTTTGCGACCGGCGCCGGGCCGGCCGGAAAATCCATGCTGCTCGGACTGACGCACTATTTCACGCCGCAGGAAATCAATCCGCTCGGCATCAATCCGCTGCGCGAAATCGCCGCAGGCCTGTTCGATTTCGAGCGGCTGCGCCACGCGGCGCCCTTCCGGTTGTTTATCGCGACCACACGTGTACGCGACGGCGCGCTCGTCGTCTTCGACGACCGCAATCTGTCCCTCGATGTGTTGCTGGCGAGCGCCTGCCTGCCGCAGATGTTCGCGCCGGTCGAGATCGGCGGCGAGATCTACTGGGACGGCGGCTACGCCGGCAACCCTGCGCTCGAGCCTTTGATCTACCAGTTACGCAGTCGCGATCTGTTGTGCGTGCTCGTACAGCCGCTCGAACAGTCGCAGCCGCCGCGATCGGCACGCGAGATCCGCGAGCGCATCAGCGAACTGGGCTTTTCGACGACGTTCCTGCGCGAACTCGAAACCGTGCGCCGCGCGCAACAGTACCTTGCGTATACCTTTCCGATCAGCTGGATCGGCCGCCGCATCAAGCGGCTGCGCATCGCCACCGTCGAACCCGGCGAGTCGCTCGATGCCTTCAGTGCGAAGACGAAAATCAGCCCGACCCTGGGCTTCCTGCGCGAACTGCGTGACATCGGCCGCGAGCGGGCCGATCGGTGGCTATCCACGCGATCGCGGTAGGTCAAGAAAAAGCGTGAACGCGGATTACGCGGATTCGAGAGCGTTTGCGCGGATAGAGCAAACGAATTTCGATATTCAATCTGGAAGGTCCGCGTGCATGCGCGTAATCCGCGTCAAGCGCTTTGCTGGCTCTAGTGTCGGTGCTTTTCCGCAGGAGCGTGATGCGCATGGCCATGGCAATCGCCTTCAGGGCACGCGCCATCGTCTTCGATCTGAATTGTGGCGTGAGCAATGTGGAAATGTTCACGCAGCACACGTTGCATCGCCGCCAGCGCGCCGGCAGGTTCCATCTGCGGATCCAGGCGCGCGTGCAACGTCGCCATGCGCCGTCCGCCGGCCAGCTGCCAAACGTGCACATGGTGGACGTTGCGCACGCCCGATTCACGCTGCACGGTTTCGGCGACCAGCAGCGGCTCGATCCCTTCGGGCGTGCCTTCGAGCAGGATGTGCGCAGAGCGGCGCAACAGCGACCAGGCGCTGAAGAGAATCAGCGCCGATACGAACAGCGAGACGAGCGGATCGGCCGGCAGCCAACCCAGGTAACGCACGACGAGCGCGGCCATGACGGCACCGAGCGAGCCGAGCAGGTCGCCGATCACGTGCAGGCGCGCGCCGGCAAGGTTCAAATCGTCGTGATGATGATGACCGAGCACACCGAGCACGATCGCATTGACCGCGAACCCGATCAACGCTACTACGAGCATGACGCCCGTGAGGATCGGTTCAGGCTGCATCAGCCGCGAAAACGCCTCGACCGCGATCCATACGACGAGCACGAACTGCAGCAGCGCGTTGCTGTAACCGGCAAGCACTTCCAGGCGCGCGTAACCGAAGCTGCGCCGCCCATCCGCCGGCCGCCGCGCAAAATGCGCGCCGCCCCACGCAAGCAACAGCGCGAATGCGTCGATCAGCATGTGTGCGGCATCGCTGAGCAGTGCCAGCGAACCGGAGATCCAGCCGCCGACGCCTTCGGCGACGAGCGTCGCCACGGTCAACGCGGCAGCGAGCAGCAAGCGGCTTTCGCCGGCATGATCGTGATGCGTGGAGTGATCGTGTGCGGTTATCGCCATGCTGCAAACGAGGATCGGTGACATTGGAGGTGCGGCGAGTGCTGCTCGCCGTTGACTGTCGAAGCACGAGCGCCGAAGACGCCCTGCCAATCCAGGAAAATCCTTGTGCTTCCGCACGTCGGCAGGAACCGCGCGCAACTCATTGTCGACCCCGGATGTTAGGAGAGATCGTCGGCGTTACACAATCGCATTCGGCGGACAGCACGTGTCGTGGGCGTGTGCCAGGCGCAGGTTGATGATGTGCGCCAGTGCAACACCGGAGCCGCCGAGCGCGACCAGCGCCGCATGCCAGCCACCGGACGACTCGAAGTCGTAGACGAAGCCGCCCAGCCACAACAACACCAGCGACGGCAGCAGCAGGGCCAGCGCATACGGCACGCGATGGCGCAGGAAACCTCGCACGAGCATGGTCACGGCCAGCGTCGTGGCGAAAGCGATGAACCAGCGCTCGAATCCGTGATTGGCAAGAAAGCCCAGGCCCAGCGCCGGCAACAGTGCGAAGACGAACGGCAGCGCCGCGCAATGCAACGCGCACAGGAACGATGCAGTCGCACCGACGCGGTCGGCGACCTGTGCCAAACCGCGTTGAGCGGTGGGTTCGTGCGATTGCGGGGCAGGCTGTAAACGCATGGTTAAGTTATAACATAACAGTGGCGAAGAGGCAGTATTGGCGGCCAGACGCCTGGATTCAAGGGTGCGCATTGCGTGACTTTCGGCCTGTAGACATCGAGGTGAATAGTTATGTTATAACATTGCATATCTTCCTGCAAGAGGCTGACATGCAATGACCCGTACCCTGGTGCTCGCGATCGCTGCCGCCCTTTCTCCACTTGGCTCTCTCGCCGCGGCAGACAGCACCGACCCCGTCACTGGGACGCCTCCTGCGCCGGCCACGACCGACCCCGCCCCCGCACCGGCAGACCCGACCGCGACATTGAACACGGTCGAAGTGCGCGCCAGCCTCGACCGCTCGCGCGATCAGTTGTCGCCGGAAATCGGCGCAAGCCAGTATGTGTTCGAACGCCAGGCGATCGATCAGCTGCCGCTCGGCGACGCCACGCCGCTCAACCAGGTGCTGTTGCAGGCGCCGGGCGTCGTGCAGGATTCCTACGGCCAGTTGCACGTACGCGGCGATCACGCCGACCTGCAGTTCCGCATCGACGGCATCATCATTCCCGAGAGCATCAGCGGTTTCGGCCAGACGCTCGATTCACGCATGGTCGAGCGCATGCAGCTGCTGACCGGCGCGCTGCCGGCGCAATACGGCTATCGCACCGCCGGCGTCGTCGAGATCACGACACGCCCGGCGCCCGACACCAGCGGCGGCAGCATCGGCCTGACCGCCGGATCGTTCGGCACGATCAATCCGGCGTTTGCGGTATTCGGCAACGAAGATCGCTGGAGCTGGTTCGTCACCGGCAGCTTTCTCGAGAGCGACGCCGGCATCGAGAATCCGACCGCGTCGCGCGATCCGATCCATGATCACACCGACCAGGCCAAGGGCTTCGGCAGCGTGTCGTACACGATCAACGACGATACGCGCGTGAGCTTCATGGCCGGTGTCGCGAACAACCGTTTCGAGATTCCGAACAACCCGGGTCAGCAGCCGGTCTACACTCTCGACGGCGTCGACGGCTTCGATTCGGCGAAACTCGACGAGCACCAGCACGAGATCACGCGCTTCGGCGTCGTCGCCCTGCAGGGCCGCTTCGGCGCGACGAACTACCAGGTGTCGATAGGCCAGCGCTATACCAGCGTGAACTACACGCCCGATCCGATCGGCGACCTGATCTTCAACGGCGTCGCCGGCACGATCGACCGCAGCAATCGCGCGAACACGCTGCAGGCCGACTTCTCGACGCCGCTCGGCGAAGCGCACACGCTGCGCTACGGGCTGTACGCCAGCGACGAGCATCCAGTCAGCAACAGCGTCTCGCAGGTGTTTCCCGCCGATGCCGACGGCAACCAGACGAGCTCGACGCCGATCACGATCGTCGACGACGCGCCGCATATCGATGCGCGCACGTATGGCCTTTACGTCCAGGACCAATGGACCCTGACCGACAAGCTGACGATGAACTACGGACTGCGCGCCGACAAGGTCGATGCCTACGTGCAGGAAGGCCAGGTCAGCCCGCGCCTGGGGTTCGTCTACCAGGCGACCGACAGCACCGTGCTGCACGCCGGCTACGCACGCTACTTCACGCCGCCGCCGGCCGAGTTGATCTCACCGACCGACATCGCGCTGTTCCAGGGCACGACAAACCAGCTGCCGACCAACGTCAACGCGCAGACGTTGTCGGAGCGCTCGCACTATCTCGATGCCGGCGTGTCGCAGAAAATCGGCAACGATCTGACGCTCGGACTCGACGCCTACTACCGCAAGGTCCACAACCTGCTCGACGAGGGCCAGTTCGGCGCGGCGCTGATCTTCTCGCCGTTCAACTACGACGAGGGCCGCGTGCGCGGTGTGGAATTTTCATCGAATTATACGAGTGGAAGTTTCAGCGCTTATCTGAACGTGTCGTGGAACCGCGCGATGGGCAAGGAGGTCGTCACCGGCCAATACAACTTCGAGCAGGACGAACTAGACTACATCGCCACGCACTGGGTGCATCTGGACCATGACCAGCGCCTCACCGGCTCGGGCGGCGTCAGCTACACCTGGAGCGGCACGCGCTTCGGCGCGGATTTCCTCTACGGCTCGGGCCTGCGCGCGGACTTTGCGAACACCGCACACCTGCCGGCGTACTACCAGATCAATCTTTCGGCGAGCCGGGACTTCGAGCTGCCTGCGTTCGGCAGAACGAACATACGCCTCGCCGTCATCAACGCGACCGATCAGATCTACCAGATCCGCGACGGCTCCGGCATCGGCGTCGGCGCGCCGCAGTACGGGCCACGGCTCGGAGCGTTTGTCGGGCTGACCAAGGATTTCTGATTGCAGTCCTGGACACGAGCGCCACCAATGCCGCACCGCCCAGCCGAACACGGGCGCTCGCTGCGCAGGAGCGGCAATCAAAGTCCGATCCGGTTGAACTGTCAGGCCGGGACGTCTAGTTCGCGGCGCAGCGCTTGCACTTGCCGTGCACTTCGAGAGTCTGCGCACGCGCCTGGAAGCCGAGCGCCTTGGCCTGGTCGCCGAGCAGCCTGGCGACGCGTTCGTCGCAGATTTCCGTCGCCGATTCGCATTCATCGCAAATCAGGAACGGTACGTGATGCGCCACGCTGGGATGGTGGCAGCTCACATAGGCATTGATGGATTCGAGCTTGTGGATGAATCCGTTTTCCAGCAGGAAATCCAGCGCCCGATAGACTGTCGGCGGCGCCGCATTGCTGCGGTCGTCCTTGAGGCGGTCGAGCAGGTCGTATGCCTTCACCGGTTTGTCCGAAGCGGCGATCAGTTCGAGCACCTGCAGGCGGATCTCGGTCAGACGCAGCCCGCGCTTCTCGCAGGCCGCCGACACTTCGCGCACGAATCCCTTCGCATTGTGCGAATGATGGTGCTGTTCGGCGTGAGCGGCTTTGGCGGACATTGCTGAATGAACGGACCCCAAGTGCATGATAACTCCAAACGTGGGGTGAAACGACGCCGGATCAAGGCGCCGGGCAGAAGCCCAAGTGCGACGGACAGGAGTCCGAGTGCCGTGAAGACCATGGATGGTCGGCAGGGGCCTCGGAAGCCATGGATGGACGAGAGAGGCCGCCGGAGAATGAGTCACGAACTTTTCAACTTCACTCCGCAATAGCGGCAATGCGCATCGCCACTGCCGACTTCGCGCTTGCAGGCCGGACAGCGCGGCGCCGGCTTCGGCACCGGCAGGCACAGCGAAACGAGCCAGCCGATCGGCCCGAGAGCGGCACCGAGAATCGCGTCGCGCACGACGGCATTCTTGCGCTTGCCGATCCACGCACCGACGACACCGCCGACGATGGTGAATGCGATGGCCCAGAACCAAAGGCGCGGATCGAGTGCAGTGCTCCTGCACTGATCGATCACCTGCATCAGTTCGTCGATATCGTTGGTATCGACAGTCGCCAGCGTGGTCAGGTCGCAGGCCATGCGCGAGTCGTCAGGTTCCGGCCTTCTGCAGCGCCTCTTCGATGCGCTTGAGGGCGCGGTCGCGGCCGGCCAGGTACACCGTATGATCGATCGACGGAGAAACCTGCGTGCCGGTCATCGCCACGCGCAACGGTTGTGCGACTTTGCCCATGCCCTCGCCGATCGCCGCTGCGGCGGCCTCGATCGCCGCGTGAATATTTTCGACTTTCCATTCCTTGAGTTCGGCGAGCTGCTGGTGCGCCGCTTGCAATGCCGGCACCGCGGTCGCCGATTTGAGATGCTTGGTGATCGCCGCGTCGTCCCACTGCGTGATCGGGCCGTACCAGATCGATGCCTTCTCGGCCATTTCGCGTAACGTGTGCGCACGGTCGCGCAACGCGACAACGACGTCGGCCGGCGCTGGCCCGTGGGCGGGATCGAGCCCCTGCAGACGCAGGTTCCATTCCAGGTGCGGCGCAATTTCGAGCGGATCGTCGTTCTTCAGGTAGTGCTGATTCATCCACTTCAGCTTTTCCATGTCGAAACGCGCGGCTGCCTTGTTGACGTCGCCGACGTCGAACAAGGCCACCATCTGCTCGCGCGAGAATATCTCCTGGTCGCCGTGCGACCAGCCCAGGCGCATGAGGTAGTTCAGCAGCGCATGCGGCAGGAAGCCGTCGTCGCGATACTGCAGCACGCTGACCGCGCCGTGCCGCTTGCTCAGTTTCTGGCCGTCGGGACCGAGAATCATCGGCAGATGCGCGAACTCCGGCACCGCAGCGCCGAGTGCGTGATAGATGTTGATCTGGCGCGGCGTGTTGTTGACATGATCGTCGCCACGGATCACCTCGGTGATCGCCATGTCGATGTCGTCGACGACGACGGCGAAGTTGTAGGTCGGAAACCCGTCGGAGCGGAACATGACGAGATCGTCGAGTTCGCTGTTGCTCCATTCGACTCGGTCCTTGACCTTGTCGTTGAACACCACCGAACCGGCGGTGGGATTCTTGAAGCGGATCACGCGATTCGGATCGTCGCGCAGCGGCTCGTTGCGTTCGCGGTAGTAGCCGTTGTAGCGCGGCTTGAGACCCTGCTCCATCTGCTGTGCGCGCATCTTGTCGAGTTCGTCCTTGGTCTCGTAGGCGTAGTACGCCTTGCCGGCCTTGACCATTTCCTCGGCGACCTGGCGATAGCGATCCATGCGCAGGGTCTGATAGTACGGACCCTCGTCGTGATTGAGCTCCAGCCAGCTCATGCCGTCGATGATCGCCTTGACCGCGGACTCGGTCGAACGCTCGCGATCGGTGTCCTCGACGCGCAGGATGAATGTGCCGCCGCGCCGGCGTGCCTCCAGCCAGCAATACAGTGCCGTGCGTGAGCCGCCGATATGCAGGTATCCGGTGGGACTGGGGGCGAATCGGGTTCGAACACTCATGGACGGGACGGCAAAAAACGGGGCGCCAGATTAGCAGAAGCGGACAGCCGCGGCTTCCGTCGCCACCGTTCGATGCACATGCTGTGAAAGTTACGATTCTTAACACCCCGCACGGCGGCGGTCATGATCGCTGCGGAACGACACGTTACACTGGTGTATTCCGCACGAGGCCTCGCTCATGTTCGTACGCCGCACGATCGCCCGACTGGCTTTTCCTGCATTGCTGCTGGCACTTGCCGGCTGCGCCGGCACCGGCGGCGACAAGGGCGACGGCCGGCCGCCGGCGACCGGCACGCACCTGCAACTGGCCCTGCTCGAAACCACCGATCTGCATTCGAACGTGCTCAGCTACGACTATTTCAAGCTGGCCGATGACAAGGCGATCGGCATCGAGCGCGCCGCCCAACTGGTCCTTGCCGCACGCAAGCAGTATCCGAACAGCCTGACCTTCGATGCAGGCGACACGATCCAGGGAACTGCGCTCGCCGATTGGCAGGCGCAGGTCAAACCCCTGCCCTGCGATCAGGAACTGGCCGTCTACAAGGCGATGGATGCGCTCGGCTACGACGCCGGCACGATCGGAAACCATGAGTTCAACTACGGCCTGAAATTCCTCAGCCAGGTCACCGGCACGGCATTCAATATCGATGGCGTGCCGGCGGAGAAGTGCAAGGGACCGCGCTATCCGCTCGTGCTCTCCAACGTGTTCAGCACGAAGGACGGCAAGCCGCTGTATTCGCCATGGCGTGTACTGACACGCACGTTTCGCGCGCAAGCGCCGGATGGCGCGACGCGCGAGGTGACGCTGCGCGTCGGCCTGCTCGGCTTCACCCCTCAGGGCATCATGGAATGGGACAAACGCAATCTCGATGGCAAGGTCACGGTGATGGGGCCCGTTGAAGCTGCACAAAAGTATCTGCCCGAGTTGCGCAAGGCCGGAGTCGATCTCGTCATCGCGATCGTGCACGGCGGCATCGACACCTCGCCGTATTCGCCGAAGACCGAAAACGCCGGCTGGCACATCGCCGCGGTGCCCGGCATCGATGCCATGCTGCTGGGTCACTCGCACGCGATCTTTCCGAACCCGTCCGATACGAAGTCGCGCTACGCGCACATGCCCGAAGTCGACAACGAGCACGGCTTCGTCCGTGGCGTGCCGGCCGTGATGGGCAATTTCTACGGATCGAACATCGGCGTAATCGAACTGGCGCTGGACTTCAAGGACGGCCACTGGCAGATCGACCGCTCCGCATCGCACGCCGAGGTGCGCTCGGTGAAGAACGCCGATGGCAGCTACGTCGATGTCGACCCGGACATTGCGCCACTGATCAAGCCCGAGCACGAAGGAACGATTGCCTACGTCAAGACGCCGATCGGCCGCAGCGATTTCGACATGAGCACCTATTTCGTCGCTGCCGGCGACACGACGGCGTTGCAAATCGTCAATGCCGCCGAACGCGACTATGTGGAGAAGTACATCAAGGCCAACATGCCGCAACTCGCCGGCATGCCCGTGCTCGCGTCAAGTTCTGCGTTCAAGGCCGGCTTCGGCGGCCCGAACGACTACACCGACGTCAAGGCCGGCCCGCTCGCTATCAACAATGCAGCCGACCTCTACCTGTATCCGAACACGGTGACGGCCGTGAAGATCGACGGTGCCGGACTCAAGGCATGGCTGGAGAAATCCGCAAGCTGGTTCAATCGCATCGATGCGGCGAAATCCGAGCCACAGGAACTGCTCAACGCGAGAGTGCCGACCTACACGTTCGACGTGATCCAGGGCGGCCTGACCTATCTCATCGACGTCACCCAACCGCTGGGCCAGCGAATCAGCGCCCTGCGCTATCACGATCAACCGGTCAAGGATGACCAGCCATTTGTCGTCGTGACCAACAACTACCGTGCGTCAGGCGGCGGCGGCTTCCCGGGACTGGACGGCAACAACATCGTGATATCGGCGCCCGACATGAACCGCGATGTTCTGATCGCCTACATCAAGGAAGCCCGCGACCTCACACGCTCCCGTTTCGGCAACGATCGCAGCTGGCACTTCGTTCGCGTGAAAACGGCCGGACCGGTAACCTTCAAGTCAGCCGCAGGCAAACTCGACGTCGCGCGCGCGGCCGGCATCGACAACGTCACACAACTCCATGACAACGGGGACGGCACGGCCGTCTATTCGCTGGATTTGTCACACTGACATCGACGCTTCGCTTTTCTCTCCCGTTCAAGGGGAAGATTGGGTCGGGGAAGCCTTGGGGTTTTCTCTTCCTTTTTGCTCGTCATTCCGGCGAAAGCCGGAATCCAGTTCCTTGCTTTGGTTTTCTTGTCCTTGAAGTGCAGAGCTTCGTCTCGCCTGCGGCGAGCCGGTTACTTTTTGGCATTGCCCAAAAAGTAACCAAAAAGGCTAGGCACCGGACGCGGTGGTCCGATTCGCATCGTGCGAATCGGACTGCCCTGTGCTTCTCGGCGCGGCGGGGTTGCTCAGACAGTACATCCCTGTACTGCTTCGCAATCGCGGCGATCCATCGCCGCGACCCTGCGGGCATTTCCCCACCGCGCCTGCGATGCTCGGCACCGCGAACGGCGCCGTTGATCCACGAATCCGTGCATCCCTGCACTACCTCGAGGTGTTGTTCATGCGTGTTGTTGCTTCTGCGGCAGGATGCCGCCCAAATCGGGGCCCCTGAGGCGCGGCGAGGGTGCGTAGGAAAAGTCCGCAGGAGGGCGCACACGTTGTGCGCCCGTTCGCCGAATGTACATGGACGTACATCCGGCGAACCCCGTAGCACCCTCGCGAATCTGGAGGGCAGGCGACGGCATGGATGCCGGAGGTAGAGCAACGCAGGGAGCAGTTGCCGGATGCCCGGAAGGCGTGCCGACGGGGTGGCCTTCTCTTTGGTTACTTTCTCTTGGCCACGCAAGAGAAAGTAACCCGCTCACCTTCAGGTGAGCGGAAGCTTTGCACTTCAAGGAAGGAAGAAAAGAAGAAGAGTGGAAAAGAAAAAAGAAGAAAAAAAAAAAAAAAAGATATAAAAAAGAAAAAAAAAAAAAAAACAAAAAAAAAAAACTTGCAGGAGCAGAGCTTCGTCTCGCCTGCGGCTAGCCGGTTACTTTTTGGCATTGCCCAAAAAGTAACCAAAAAGGTCTAGCACCGGACGCGGTGGTCCGATTCGCATCGTGCGAATCGGACTGCCCTGTGCTTCTCGGCGCAGCGGGGTTGCTCAGACAGTACGTCCGTGTACTGCTTCGCAATCGCGGCGATCCATCGCCGCGACCCTGCGGGCATTTTCCCGCCACGCCTGCGATGCTCGGCACCGCGAACGGCGCCTTGATCCACGAAACCGTGCATCCCTGCACTACCTCGAGGTGTGTAGTGGATAGCTCGTTGGGCTCTTGCTCCGAAGCTTCTGCGGCAGGATGCCGCCCAACCGGGGGCCCCCTAAGGGGCGGCGAGGGTGCGAAGGATCAGTCCGCAGGAGGGCGCACACGATGTGCGCCCGTTCGCTGAATGTACACGGATGTACATCCAGCGAACCCCGCAGCACCCTCGCGTACTTGTAGGGCAGGATGCCCGGAAGGCGCGCCGCCGGGGTGTGTTTCTTTGGTTACCTTTCTTTGCACAAGCAAAGAAAGTAACCCGCTCGCCCGCAGGGCGAGTGGAAGCTCTGCACTTCAAGGAAGAAGAAAGAAAATAGAGCTGGATTCCGGCTTTCGCCGGAATGACGAGAAAAAAATCGACCAAGAACAGCAAATCCTCACCCAACCCTCCCCTTAAAGGAGAGGGCTAAAACGCCGCAGGCGAAGAGCCGAGCGCAGCGACCCCGTCGTTATTTGACGTGAATCGTGATCTTCTTCGAGACGATCGGCGGATCGAACTGCATGTGCGGCTGCGTCGGCGAAGTCGAGTTGCAGCGTGTGGTCGCCGGGCTCGAGATGGATCGTGTCTTCGGTCTGGCCCTTGCCGTAGTGTTTGCGTGTCGCGTCGTTCGGAATCGGTGCGTCGCCGGGCGGCAGGTCCTTCTGGTCGATCAGCAGGTGATGGTGACCGGTGCCGGGCGCCGTGTCGGTGGCTGGAGCGACAGCGATACCCTTGACGCCGAATACGACTTTCACGTCCTGGCCCACCGTTGCACCGTCTGCGGGGGAAACGAAAAACACTTCCGCGCCGGCTGGCGCCTTGGCTCGCGGCAATCCGGCAGGTTGCTGGGCGTTCGCGGCGAAACCCGCGCCCAAAGCGAGCAGGCTGAGCGTTGCAAACAACGCGGAATGACGCATGACGCTTTCTCCGTGGCTGGCCGTTGTCAGATCGCGATCATACGCCGATGATGCCTCGCGGCGGGGTGCGCAGACGGCGGCCGCCTGCATTTTGGCGCAATGACGATGCGTGGCGAAAGCATTCGCGGGTTTGTCATTCGAAATGACCAGTCGAACACCACGCAACGCCAAGGCAGGAACGCGGCGCCGCGGATCAGGACAGCTATCGATCGCTCTCCGGAGACGGCGCGTTCTTGTTTATAACCCTTTGATCCCCATGTGCAACCAGTGACTCCGGAAACGCCTCCCGCCACGCTCTACGCAACGATGCAACGGCTGATGCCGTATGTCTGGCATTACCAGCGACGCGTCGTCATCGCCCTGATCCTGCTCGTCGCCGCGAAGTCGGCGAACATCGGCGTGCCGTTCATCCTCAAGCAACTTGTCGACCGGCTCGACCTGAAGCTGACCGCATTGACGATTCCTCTCTTGCTGCTCGTCGCCTATGGTGCGTTGCGCCTGTCGACGTCGTTGTTCCAGGAATTGCGTCAGGTCGTATTTGCCCGCGTGCTGGCGCGCACGTCGCGCGAAGTGACGCTGCGCGTATTCTCGCATCTGCACGCACTGAGCCTGCGCTTTCACCTCGACCGCCGCACCGGCGGCGTGGCGCGCGACGTCGAACGCGGCATGGTGTCGATCACCGATCTGCTCGACTGGACCATCTACACGATCCTGCCGACGCTGTTCGAAATCATCGTCGTTTCGACGATCCTGATCGTGCATTACGACATCTGGTTCGCCGTCATCACGCTGGCAACCCTGGCCACCTACGTGGCATTCACGTTTTCCGTTACCGAATGGCGGCTGCGCTACTACCGCGCGAAGAACGACGCGGATACCGAGGCCAACGCGCGCTCGGTCGATTCGCTGCTGAATTACGAAACGGTGAAGTACTTCGGCAACGAGGAGCATGAACTCCGCCGCTTCGACTTCGCGCTGAAGCAATACGAAGAGGCAACGGTCAAGAGTCTCAAGACCCTCGCTGTGCTCAATATCGGCCAGGCCAGCATCGTCGCGGTCGGTTTGACCCTGCTGCTGTGGCGCGCCGCCGCCGGTGTCGTTGCCGGCTCGCTGAGCGTCGGCGATCTGGTACTGGTCAACGCCTGGCTGATCCAGTTGTCGATTCCGCTGAACTACCTCGGTGTGGTCTATCGCGAGGTCAAGCAGGGACTGACGAACATCGAGCGCATGTTCGCGCTGCTCGACAAGCCGCAGGAGATACGCGACGCGCCGGACGCCAAACCGCTCGCCGTGCGCGGCGGCGAAGTGCGCTTCGAGCACGTCTCGTTCGACTACGATCCGGACCGCCACATCCTGCACGATGTCGACTTTTCCATTCCTGCCGGCAAGACGGTCGCCGTGGTCGGCACGACCGGCGCCGGCAAGTCGACGCTGGCGCGCCTGCTCTACCGTTTCTACGACGTCACTGCCGGCGCGATCCGCATCGACGGCCAGGACATCCGCGCCATCACCCAGGATTCGTTGCGCGCGGCCATCGGCATCGTGCCGCAGGACACCGTGCTGTTCAACGACACGATCTACTACAACATTGCCTATGGCCGGCCGGAGGCCACACGCGAGGAAATCATCGCCGCCGCGAAGTCGGCGCACATTCACGCGTTCATCGAGAGCCTGCCGAAAGGTTACGAGACCGGCGTCGGCGAACGCGGCCTGAAACTGTCCGGCGGCGAAAAGCAGCGCGTGGCGATCGCGCGCACGCTGCTCAAACAGCCGGCCGTCGTCGTCTTCGACGAGGCGACGAGCGCGCTCGATACGCGCACCGAAAAGATCATCCAGGCCGAACTCGCCGAGATCGCACGCGAACGCACGACCCTGATCATCGCGCACCGCTTGTCGACCATCGTCGATGCCGACGAAATCCTCGTGCTCGACGCCGGTCGCATCGTCGAACGTGGCCGACATGGCGAGCTGCTCGCCCAGCACGGCCGCTATGCCGCGCTATGGACCATGCAACAGCAATCGCGCGCCGAAACATCGCCGCCCACCGATGCCGCCGGCGCTCCGCCAGTCGTGGAGGCGGCTCATCCCGGAGTCTCCGAAATCGCCGTATCCGAGGCGAACTGAACGATGGCAACTGGCGCGCATCGTTTCCAATCCGCCGTCTGTCAGGAACGCGTCAGCTAATCGCTTTACGTTCGCAACCGGTTTTGCAGTAATATCAAGACCGTAAGGGCAATTTCTGCCGCGCGAGACAGGGACGGGGACCGTCAGACGTGACCAGCGACAAGTTTCTGGTTGTCATTGGCCTCAGCGATGAGGAAGAAGCGCATCTGCGCCTGCTGATGCGGCGTGCGGCAATCGACCACCTGTCGCACATGTGGCGCTGGGACACCGAGGACAAGGCCGACCTCATCATCGTCGATCCGGCAACGTTCGCCGGACAGATGGCCCGCGGCCGCGCGTTTCACAGCGGCAAGCATTGCGCAGTTCTTGGCGACGATGAATTGCGCGACGGCGAGCTTCGTCTTGCCCGCCCGCTGAAACTCGAAAGATTTTCCGAACTGCTGAACGAAGTCGGCGCCGCGAGCGAGTTCGAAGGTGCCGGCGCAATCATTCCGAGTGCGCAGAATTTCTACGATCTCGAGGAGCTGACGCCGGCCGAAGAAATCGAGGAAGTCGAACTGCATCTGGAAAGCGGTGCGCAGCGCGAGGCCGAACCGGCGCAGGGACTCGACGATCTGCTCAGGCCGGATTCGATTGCCGCCAAGCCATCATCTGCGGTTCCGTTCGAACTGAAGGAAGACACGACGATCGAAGCCAGCCACAAGATTACGGCGCGCAGCGAAAAGCGCGTCGCCGATGCCGGCGGTCTGCGCCGTCCGGACCGGGCTCCGGGTGAAATCAACTTGTCCGCGCCACCGGCGCTCGAACCTGCGCCGAGCCTGGCGCCGACCACGTTGCGCGATTACCTGCGCGGCAATCTGCTCGGCGGTCCGGCTACGCTGTCGCTGAAGGGATCGCCGGCACTGACGCTCGATCCGAAGTCACGCGTCTTCCACAACAGTTCCGATTCGCTGCAGGCGCTGGTGCCGTACTGCAAGCAGGCGCTGCCGCATCGCGACTGGCACGCGCTGACGACGACCGAACTGGGGCAGATCCGTGAACAGCATCCGGCGCAACCGTACTCGCGGCTGCTCTGGCTGGCGACGCTGGTGCAGTCCGGCGGCAGGCTCGCCGCCCACCTCGACCCCGGCGGCCGCTACAAGCTCAAGGACGGAACGCAGGTCGAGGCCGAAGTGCCGGCGCATGCACGCATCGGCAAGGTCATGCGCGACATGGCCAAGCTCAACGAGATCGCCGCGGTCAGCGGCGCATCGATGGCCGAAGTGTTCGATGTCGTCAATGCGTACGAGGCGATTCACGCGCTCGAAACCGAGCGCCGCCCGTCGCGCTATTCCGAAGCAGACAACAGCGGCGGCTTGTTCGCGAAATTGCGCAAGTCGCTGATCGGGCGCTGAGCGGCACCATCCGCGCCGAGCTTGCCGCGCGTGCAACTGTCACTGACGCGACATTTTCCCGTAATCCACTTTTAAAATCGCGGCGCTTACGCTGCACGCAATCCTGGAGTGCGTGCATGCGCATCGGCATCGTCAGCGAAACCTATTCGCCCGAGATCAACGGCGTCGCCTTGACCGTCGCCGGACTGGTGCACGGCCTGGCCGAGGCCGGGCACGCGGTCCAGCTGATCCGGCCGCGGCAGCGCGCGGATGCGGTCGAAGCGCGTCGCCGAGCCAGGCATCGAGACAACGCTGGTCCGTGGCATGCGCCTGCCGCGATATCCCGGGCTGCAATTCGGCTTGCCGGCCACACGCCGGCTGCGCGCGCTGTGGAGCCGCCAACGGCCGGACGCGATCTATGTCGCGACCGAAGGTCCGCTCGGCTGGTCGGCACTGCGTGCCGCGCGCGCACTCGGCATTCCGGCAAGTACGGGCTTTCACACGCGCTTCGACGATTTCGCGCGCCACTACGGGCTGGGCTGCCTTGACCTCGCTCGTATTCGGCTATCTGCGCCGCTTCCACCGGCTCGCCGCGGCGACCTTCGTTCCGACCGTCGAACTGGCCGACTTTCTCGCCGGCAGGGGCTTCGGCAACGTCGTGCGCCTGCCGCGCGCTGTCGACACGAAACTGTTCTGCCCGTCCCGACGCAACCTTGCGCTGCGCGCGCAGTGGGGCGTCGCGTCGAATCAACTCACCGTGATCTATGTCGGCCGCATTGCGGCGGAGAAGAATCTCCAGCTCGCGGTACGCAGCTTTCGCGCCATCCAGCAACTGGTCCCCGACGCACGCTATGTCTGGGTCGGCGACGGGCCGGCGCGGGCCGCGCTCGCGGCGCAGAATCCGGATTTCATCTTCTGCGGCGTGCAGCGCGGTGAGGAGCTGGCACGTCATTACGCCAGCGCCGACCTGTTCGTATTTCCGAGCCTCACCGAAACATTCGGCAACGTGACGCTCGAGGCACTCGCCAGCGGCGTGCCCACGGTCGCATTCGACTACGGCGCCGCGCGCGAGCGCCTGACGTCCGCTTGCGGGCGCCTCGTTCCGTTCGCCGACGACGACGCCTTCGTCGACGCGGCCTGCGACTTCGTCGCCAATCCCGATCGGAACGCCCGCGCCGCCGCGCGCGCGGCCGTCGCCGGCCTCGATCCGCGCGCGGTCACGGCAAATTTCGTCGACGCGCTCGCTGCACTGAGACCGGATCTCGACAACGGGATCGTCAAAGCAGAGGGCGCATCGACGGCCGGTGCGGCGCGCGATGGTGTGCCATGCCCCACCGGCGCTGCGAACGATGCCCAGCTGATGCGGAGCCTGTCGTGACCGCGCTGCAACTCTGGCAGACATTCGAGCAGCGCAGCGGCGAATGGCGTTGGTGCGTGCGCTGGAACCGCTGGGCGGCGCGGCGCGCATTGGTCGGATTCTTCCGCGTCGTCAGCCGACTTGGCGACGGAGTCTTCTGGTACGCGCTGATTGCCGTGCTCGCTTTGTGCGGCTCGCGCGGACAGATGGCCGCGCTGCACATGGCCTTGACGGGCCTCGCCGCGACAACCTTGTATCGTCTGCTCAAGCGCTGGACGCGCCGGCCGCGCCCATTCCGCGCGCATCGCGAGATCGTCGCGCACATCGCGCCGCTCGACGAATTCAGCTTCCCGTCGGGCCACACGCTGCACGCCGTCGCGTTCACGATCATCGCGCTGGCCTGGTTTCCCCTGCTTGCGCCGCTGCTGGTGACGTTCACGCTGCTCGTTGCCGCGTCGCGTGTCGTCCTGGGTCTGCACTACCCGAGCGACGTGCTCGCCGCGACCGTGATCGGTTGCGCCCTTGGCGCGGCGTCAGTTTGGGTCGCTGCGCTAGCTAGGCTGACTGCATCTTGGTTGGCTGCATCGCCGCGCCCTCGCCGGCAATGCGGCCACTGGCAAGGCAGGCCGTCAGGAGATAACCGCCGGTCGGCGCCTCCCAGTCGATCATTTCGCCGGCGCAGTAAACGCCCGGCAGACACTTCAACATCAGGTTTTCGTCGAGAACTTCGAACGGCACGCCACCGGCGCTGCTGATCGCCTCTTCGATCGGCCGCGGCCGCACCAGCGTCAACGGCAGGGCCTTCAGCGCCTTGGCGACGCGCGCGGAATCCTGCAACTCGGGCTTCGACAGGACTTCGTAGAGCAAGCCCGCCTTCACGCCATCGATTCCCGCATGGCGCCGCCAATGTTCGGTCAGTGAACGACTGCCGCGCGGACGGGCGAGGTCCTGCGCCAGCCGCTGCGCATCACGGCCGGGTACGAGATCCAGGCGGATCCGAACGGAACCGTGCGCGGCGATGGCATCGCGCAACTGCGCACTCAGCGCATAGATGAGACTGCCCTCGACGCCGGTCGCCGTTACGACGAATTCCCCCTGCTGACGAATGACTTGCCCATCCTCGCCGCGCCATTCGATAACGACGGGCTTCACCGGATGACCGGCATGGCGCTGCGCGAAGTGCTCGCTCCAGCCGATATCGAAACCGCAATTCGATGGCGCCAACGGGGCGATCGGCACGCCGCGATCGGCCAGCAACGGCACCCACGCGGCATCGGAACCCAATACGGGCCAACTGCCACCGCCGAGTGCGAGCACTACGGCGTCGGCCGATACGTGGCGCTCGCCATCGGCATGCGCGAATCGCAACCGCCCGGTGTCGTCCCAGCCGAGCCAGCGATGATGCACGTGAAAGCCGACGCCGCTCGCGCGCAGGCGCCGCACCCAGCCGCGCAGCAGCGGCGCGGCTTTCAGGTCGAGCGGAAATACGCGACCGGAGCTGCCGACGAATGTTTCGATGCCGAGCCCGCGCGCCCAATCGCGTATCGCAGCGGCATCGAATCGCGCGAGCCAGCGCCCCACTTCGGCTCGGCGCGCGCCATAGCGCGCCGCGAAAGCTTCCTCCCCTTCGGAATGCGTGAGATTGAGGCCGCCCTTGCCGGCGACGAGAAACTTGCGTCCGACCGAACCGAGGCGATCGTAGACCTGCACATCGGCGCCGGCAGCGCGCGCGACCTCGGCAGCCATCAGGCCCGCGGGACCGCCGCCGATGATCGCCACGCGCGGCATATCAGTCCGCACCGTCGCGCGCTGGTCGCCGGTCGCTGGGTCAGTCGATTCCATGCAGAGTGAAAGTCCCGTCTCTTGAACATGCGTCGCCGCGTATCGATATAGTAGTGCCATCGACGATGAGTCAATGAATATGTCGCTCCAGCCATCCATGCCGGTGTTGTTCGTCGGCCACGGCTCGCCGATGAATGCGATCGAAGACAACGCGTTCACCCGCGGCTGGCAGGCGGCCGCGGCATCGATGCCGAAGCCAAAGGCGATCCTGTGCATCTCGGCGCACTGGGAAACACGCGGCGTCGGCGTGTGCATCGCCGAGCGGCCGCAGACGATCCACGACTTCGGCGGTTTCCCGCAGGCGTTGTTCGACGTGCAATATCCGGCGCCGGGCGATCCGGCGCTGGCGCGACGCGTCGCGTCGATGGTCAAGGGCGTGCAGGTCCACACGACCCCGGAATGGGGCCTCGATCACGGCGCCTGGAGCGTGCTGCGTGTCATGTATCCGCAAGCCGACGTTCCCGTCGTGCAACTGAGCCTCGATACGGCACAGCCCGGAGCCTTTCACCTGAACCTTGCGCGCGAGCTGACGCCGCTGCGCGACGAGGGCGTGCTGATTCTCGGCAGCGGCAACATCGTGCACAACCTGCGCCTGATCAATTTCCGCGACCCGGCTCCGCGCCGACTGGGCGGCGCGCGCGAACACGCTGCTGCGCGCGCGCATCGAAGCCGGCGACGTGGCCGCGCTGGCCGACTGGCGCACTCTCGGCGCCGATGTCGCGCTCGCCATCCCGACACCGGAACACTACCTGCCGCTGCTGTATGCGCTCGGCGCGCGGCGCGAAGGCGACAAAATCCACATTTTCAACGACGAGGTCATCAGTTCGCTATCGATGCTGTCGGTGATGATTGCGTCGGCCGATAGGCCCAGCGTTACCGGCCTCTTCTGCCGGAAGAGGGCAATTAACGTGTGTGATGACACCTAAAACCAGATGCGCAGACCCGCGACGAACTGGGTTTCGCTGCCGGTGCGGCTGGAGCGAAATCGGCATCACCGAAGCGGTGTTTCCAGACGACGCCGATGTACGGCGCGATTTCGCGCCGGATCTCGTAGCGCAGGCGCAGTCCGAATCCGCGTCGGACAGGCCGGAAGCGATGCCGCGCTCCGGATCGCGCTTGCCGTACAGGTTCGCCTCGAATTCGGGTTGCAGGATCAGGCGCTGCGTCAGCAGCAATTCGTACTCGGCGCGGAAGCGCGCGCCGTGCGTCCGACATCGCCGACATAAGCCGTCGCCTCGATCTCGAACCAGTACGGCGCAAGACCCTGCACGCCGAACGCTGCCCAGTCGCGATGTCGGCGCCGACTGCCGAAATCGCGGCGTGCGCCGAGCTGCCAGTCCCAGTAGCTGGCGAAAGCGTGATCCCAGAACGCTTCGACGCGCGCGTCGGTCACTCCGCTTTCGCGCTCGCCCTCGCTGCGCAGCCAGAGCTTGTCGAAGTCGTGACCGATCCAGGCTTCGGCTTCCCAGTCCGTCGCCGAGGCTCGTCGCCGTGTGCGCGCTCGAACTGGTCCAGCTTGAACATGCCCAGCAGCGGGTCGTCATGCATGTCCATGACGCGATCCATCTCCTCGCTCGGACATCGGCGGCATCGGTTGTGCGGGCGGTGGCGGGCGGGACATGGTCGATCCGCATCGTCCTGCTGCGCAGCCGCGCGGCGCATCAATGCAGCCAGCACGCGACAACGACGGCGGCAGTCGACGGCGCATCGCGGCACGCTCACGCGACCACGACTTCGCGAAACATGCCCGCTTCCATGTGGTAAAGCAGATGGCAGTGGTAGGCCCAGCGGCCGATCGCATCGGCGCTGACGCGATAGCTGAGTTTCTGCGCCGGCTGCACGACGACGGTGTGCTTGCGCACGAGGAATTCGCCCTCGGCGTCTCGAGTTCGCTCCACATGCCGTGCAGATGGATCGGATGCGTCATCATCGTGTCGTTGATCAGCGTGATGCGCACCTGTTCGCCGTAATTCAGCCGCAGCGGCGCGGCGTCGGAAAACTTCTGGCCGTCGAACGACCAGATGTAGCGCCCCATGTGGCCGGTCAGGTGCAGCACGATGTCGCGTTGCGTTTCGCGGCTGATCGGCGCGCCCTGCGTGCGCAGGTCGGCGTAGGTCAGCACGCGGCGGCCATTGTCGCGCAGGCCGACGCCGGGATCGTCGAGGTTCGTGCGCGGCGTCGCCACCGTCATGTCGAGCCCGGACCGGCCTGCGGCGCCGTTTTCGCCCGCTTTCATGCCCGGCATGTCGGCGCCGCAACTGCCTTCGCCGCCTTTCATCGGCATCGAGCCATGATCCATGCCGGGCATGCCCATGTCGCCCATCATGTCGGCCATCGTCAGCAGCGGGCGCGGATCGAGCGCCGGCACGTCGGCCTCGCATCCCGCGCGCGGCGCCAGCGTACCGCGCGCATAACCCGAACGATCCATCGCCTGCGCGAAGATCGTGTACGCGCGATCATCGTCCGGCAGCGACGATCACGTCGCAGGTCTCGGCTGGACCGAGGCGGAATTCGTCGACCGTCACCGGCTCGACGTCCTGGCCGTCGGCCGCGACAACCGTCAGCTTCAGGCCCGGAATGCGCACGTCGAAGAAGGTCATCGACGCGCCGTTGATGAAGCGCAGGCGCACGCGCTCGCCGCGCGCGAACAGGCCGGTCCAGTTGCCGCCGGGGTCGCGCCGTTCATCAGGTAGGTGTAGGCATGACCCGACACATCGGCCAGATCGCTCGGATCCATGCGCATGCGATTCCACATCGCACGGCGGTCGAGCGCGCGCCACCGATGCCGACGCGCCGCGCATCGCGCAGGAAGTCGCCCGCCGTCGGCTGGGCGAAATTGTAGTAGTTGCTCTGCTTCTTCAGCGTCGCAAAGAGTGTTCGGGATCGCGTGTCGCTCCAGTCCGACAGCAGCACGACATGGTCGCGATCGGCGCGATGCGGATCGCCGTCGCGCGGCTCGATGACGATGGCGCCGTACAGGCCGGTCTGCTCCTGGAAGCGCGAGTGGCTGTGGTACCAGTACGTGCCCGCCTGGTTGGCGCGGAAGCGATAGGTGTAGGTCGATCCCGGCGCAATGCCCATGAAGCTCAGACCCGGCACGCCGTCCATGTCGGCCGGCAGCACGATGCCGTGCCAGTGGATCGAACTCGTCGTCGGCAGCGAGTTGCGCACGCGCAGCGTGACGGTATCGCCCTGGCGCCAGCGCAGGAGCGGTGCCGGCAGGCTGCCATTGACCACGGTCGCCGCGCGCGCCGCGCCGGTGAAGATTGACCGGCGTGGCGCCGATGTCGAGATCGAACTCGTTGCCGGAAAGTTCCGCGACGCGCGTGCGCGGCGGCTGTGCACAGCGGCGATCGCAGCAGGCCGAGCGAAGCGGCGACGCCGCCCAAAGCCACGCCGGTCACGAAGTGCCGCCGCGAGCGGGCCGGAAACGGCGGCGTCTCATCTGCAAATCGTTTCATGCTGTTCTGGACCGGCGTGAGCGCCACGGCATTGCTAAACTGCGACGCGTGGATTCTAACCGCAGCCCCGCATGAACTATCGCCACGCCTTTCACGCCGGCAATTTCGCCGACGTGTTCAAGCACACGATCCTGGTCGGCCTGCTGCAGGCGCTGAAGGAGAAGCCGGCGCCGTTCTGCTATATCGACACCCACGCGGGCGCCGGCCGTTACGATCTGCGCGGCATCGAAGCTTCCAAGACCGGGGAAGCCGAGGACGGCGTCGTGCGTCTGCTCGGCGCACAGGCGGCGGCGCCGCCGTCGCTGCGCGCCTATCTGGATCTGATCGCGGCATTGAACCTTGCGGGTTATTCCGGCCACGCGATTGCCGTCTATCCCGGGCTCGCCGCTGATTGCGAGCCACATGCGCGACCTCCGATCGCGCCGTGCTGTGCGAGCTGCAGGGCGACGAAGCGGCGGCGTTGAAGGCGCTGTTCGCCGCGACGCACGCGTCGGCGTGCATCAGCGCGACGGTTACGCGGCACTCGCCGCGCTGCTGCCGCCGAAGGAGCGCCGCGGCCTCGTGCTGATCGATCCGCCGTTCGAGGCGCAGGAAGGCGAATTCCGCGCGATCGAGGCGGCGCTGAAGTCCGCGCACGCGCGCTGGCCGACCGGCATCTACGCGATCTGGTATCCGATCAAGCAGCGCGAGGCAACGCGGCCGTTCTTGCGCTGGTTCGCCGCGAACGGCATGCGCAAGACGCTCGTGGCCGAATTGCTCGTGCATGCGGACGATTCGCCGCTGCGCCTGAACGGCTGCGGCATGGTGATCGTCAACGCGCCGTGGAAATTCGATGATCAGCTTCGCGATCTGTTGCCGGTATTGCTCAAGGAACTGTCGCGCGAACCGGCGGGCAGCGCGCGCATCGACTGGCTGGTGCGCGACTAACGCCTCAGGCCTGCAAGGACGAATCGCCGGGCGGCGGCTGCAGTCCCTGGCCGCGTCGGAGCACGCCCGCGTAATAGAACACGTAGTAGCCGACGAGGACGCCGAAGATCGCCAGCGTCAGCGGGCTCTTCTCGTAGGCGGCGAAAGGACTCGGGTCCGCAGCCGCCAGCGCATGCGATGTCGAATACAGCACGATGAATCTATAGGCGATGCGGCCGAGAAAGAGCGCCGAGACAAACGCGCCGATGTAGGTATGCGGCGTGTAGAACTGGCCTTGCGCAGTGGCCTCGAACTGCGTGTGTTTCAACCCGAACCAGCCCAGCGCGGCGCCGCCGACGATGCCGGCGAGCATGGCTGTGAGCAGATTCATGTCGCGGTACGACATCAACAGGACCATCACGCCGACGATGGCGAACATCGCAATGCGCGTCGTCAGGCGTGCCGAACTCAACGGCTGCCGTCCGATGTTGCTGCGCACGCGGCGATAGACGCCGAAGGCGATCAGCGCACCGAACAGCACCGGCATCAACCAGGTTGGGATCCAAGGACGTGCTCTCCATGAGACCGAAGAAAACTCAGACGGCCGCCGCTTGGCTCTCAATCGTCGACATCCGGTTCGAAGAACGACCAGCGGATTTCCGGAAACTGCAGCTTCATTTTCGCCTCGACACGATTGATCGCGTCGATCATTTCCCGATCCGACTGCTCGCCGCGCATCTTCGCCTTGGTCGCCACCATCAGATACGGCCCGAGTTGCAGCGTGATCAGGTTGAAAACCTGCTCGACCTCCGGCTGTTCGGCGACGAAGGTGCGGATCGAATCGCGCAGATATTTCTCGGCGCTCTTGCCGACCAGCAACGAGGCGACTTCACGCGCCACGAAGAAAGCGATGATGCACAGCAGTGCGCCGATGCAGATCGACCCGTAGGCATCGAACAGCGGATTGCCGGTCACGTAGGTGGCGACCACGGCGATCAGCGCGATCAACAGGCCGAGCAGCGCTGCCAGGTCTTCGCCGAACACGACGATCAACGCACTCTGGCGGCTCTCGCGGAACCAGCGCCAGAGGCTTTTGCCGCCCCGCGCCTTGTTGACCTCGGTCAAGCAGGCCCACATCGAAAACGACTCGGCGATCAAACCGAACACGAGCACGCCGATCGCCAGCCATGCCCAGCGCAACGGTTCCGGGTGTTCCAGCTTGTGCAGGCCTTCGTAGAAGGAAAACACGCCGCCGACGCTGAACAACAGCAGCGCGACGAGGAACGACCAGAAATACATGACCAGCCCGTAGCCGAGCGGATGCTCCGGGGACGGCGGGCGCTTGGACTGGCGGATGCCAATCAGCAACAGGCCCTGATTCGCACAGTCGGCGAGCGAGTGCACGGCTTCGGCCAGCATCGAGCCGGAACCGGTCAGCACCGCCGCGACGAGCTTCGCAACGAAGATCGCGAAGTTCGCGCCGAGCGCGAACAGTATGGTCCTCAGGGAATCGCCCTTTGCAGACATTCGTTTAAGGCTACTGTCAGTATGTTGTCAGCAGTGCAGTCTATCATCGCCCCGGAACAGACCTATGGCCCATAGGTTGGGCCGCCACCCTGGAGAGACCCATGGCCATGCTGCAGGTGCGCAAATCCACACCCGTGCTGATCGTCGACATGATCGAGCCAAGCCTGCCGTTCTGGCAGGAGCGCCTCGGATTCGCCAGGCCGACAGAAGTGCCGGACGGCGACCACCTCGGCTTCGTCATTCTCACCAACGGCGCGGTTGAAATCATGTACCAGACTGCTGCACTGCTGCAAAAGGACTCCAATGCGCATACTGCCGCCTTCAAGGGCGACAAGACATTCCTGTTCGTCGAGGTTGACGACATCGATGCGCTGGCAACCGCGCTGAAGGGATTCGAGATCTTCATGCCGCGGCGCGAAACGTTCTACGGATCGACCGAAATAGGCTACCGTGAACCTGGCGGCCATTTCGTCACATTCGCGCAGTTCAAGCGCTGAAGCTGCAGCAACGGTTGCAACCGCTCAACCGTCCGCCAGCATCTTCTGCAGTTTCTTGCTCAGCCCGCTCCGCACGAGTTCATATGACCGGCGCACGAACGCCTTCGTTTGTGCATCGCTGAATCGTTCCGGTTCGATGATCGAAACCCAGAATGCGCGCGCCATGTACGGTGCCGGCATCATGCCGGGCTGATCGGTCAATTCGAGGAAGCGGTCGGTGTCGACCTTGAACGACATGCGCGCCTTGTGCGGCCCGCGCAACGCTGTCACCACGAACATCTTCGAGGCCACGGAAAAAACGAGGTCGTCCTCCCACTTGACGCTTTCGGTGACACCCGGCCAGTCACTACACAGCTTGCGCAGTTCGTCGATGTCCATTGTCATGCCGTGACAATATAGCGGATGGAGTCGTGCTGGCGCGAAGGAGGAGCGGCGCCAGGAGGACACCATTCACCTGCCCGTCGCTACCGGGCGGCGGCCGGGTCGACTCCAAGCTGAATGGCAGGCGCAGATTAGATGGTGTGCTCTAGGCGGGGACGGCAGGGTGACTGCATGAAAAACTCATCCAACTCCCTTCTCCCCGACGACACCCTGCGCTTTCAGACCGTCGGCGGGCGTCCGCCGCGGCGCGAGACGCTGCATCCCGCATCCGCGCCACGCCTGATCGGCGAGATCGTCAGCACGCGTGACGGCAGGAAACTGCTGCTGCGCGACATTCACCCCGATGACGTCGATGCGCTGCGCCGCGGCTTCGCCACACTGACGCCGGAAGAAATCCGCCTGCGCTTCCTGCACCCGCTGACCGACCTGCCGGCGCATATGGCGAAGCAGTTCTGCGACATCGACACCGAGCATGCCGTTGCCATTGTGCTGCTCGATCCGGACAACTCCAGCGAGCCGACGATCCGCGCCGTAGCCCGCGCCTATATCGATCCGGCCACGCTGGCCGCGGAATTTGCGCTGATCGTGCAGCACACCTTTGCCCGTCAGGGCCTCGGCGCACTGCTGATGCAGCGTCTGATCGAGGCGTGCCGCCAGCGCGGGGCCGTGGAAATCTGGGGCGACGTGCTCAGCGAGAACAGCGCGATGCTCGAGCTTTGCGACAATCTCGGTTTCGAACGCCACGCGGCATTTCACGATCCTGGCATCATCCGCGTCACGCTGCCGCTGACCTGAGCAACGCTCCGCACGAGTGTCGCCGCAGGCTACTGCGGCGCAAATGTCTGTCAGGCCCGTCCGTGCGCAGGATCATGCGCGCTGGCAACTGTCGATGACGCAACGCCTACCCCCTTGCGCCGCCGCATGCGTTCCTGCAGGCGCTCGAAGTACAGGTAGATCACCGGCGTCAGGTACAGCGTCAGCACCTGCGAGGTGAGCAACCCGCCGACGACGGCGAGGCCGAGCGGACGGCGCGACTCGGCGCCGGCGCCGAGACCCAGCGCGATCGGCAGCGTGCCGAACAGGGCGGCGAAACTCGTCATCATGATCGGGCGGAAGCGCACGAGGCAGGCCTCGAAGATCGCTTCTTCGGCCGACTTGCCGCTGCGTTCGGCTTCGACGGCAAAGTCGATCATCATGATCGCATTCTTCTTGACGATACCGATGAGCATGATCAGGCCAACGGCCGAATAGAGATTCAGATCGATGCGGAACAGCATCAGCGTCAGCAGAGCGCCGAATGCCGCCGTCGGCAGTCCGGAGAGAATCGTCAACGGATGAATGAAGCTCTCGTACAGGATGCCAAGCACGAGATAGATGACGAAGATCGCCAGCGCCAGCAGGATGCCCATGCCGGCGATCGACGACTGGAATGCCTGCGCCGTGCCCTGAAACGAACCGGTGATCGTGTCGGGCATCCTGATCTTCGCCACCGCGCCGTCGATGCGCTCGACCGCCTGGCTCAGCGACACACCGGGTGCGAGGTTGAACGACACCGTGACCGACGGCACCTGGCCGAGATGGCTGATCGTCGCCGGACCGACCGACTTGTCGAAGCGCGCGACCGCCGACAGCGGCACTTGCTGGCCGTTGGCCGAGTGGATGTAGATTTGGCTCAGCACGTTCGGATCGTTCTGCTTCTTCGGATCGACCTGCATCAGCACCCAATACTGGTCGATCGACGTGTAGATCGTCGACACCTGCTGCGGGCCGAACGCCGTGTACAGCGCGCCTTCGACCTGTGCGGCCGTGACGCCGACCGCAGACGCCGCGTCGCGGTCGATCTTCACGTCCATCTCGGGCTGCGCGATCAGCAGGTCGCTGGTCACGTCCTGAAACCCCGGCAGCTTGCCGATCACGTCGACCAGTTTCGGCACGAACGCGAACAGTTCCTTCGTGTCGATGTCCTGCAATGTGTACTGGTACTGGGTTTTGGTCAGCTGGCCGCCGATGCGGATGATCGGGATGTTCTGCAGGTAGACCTTGAAACCGGGAATGCCGGTGAGCTTGGGCCGCAGTTCCTGGATCACCTCGTCCGGCGAGCCGCGCTCGCTGCGCGGCTTCAGCGTCACGATCATGCGGCCGACATTCAGCGTCGCGCTGCTGCCGGACACGCCCATGAACGCCATGACGCCGGCGACGTTCGGGTCTTCGCGCACGATGCGCGCGGCTTCGTTGTGCTTGCGCGCCATTTCGTCGAAGCCGACGTCCTGGTCGGCCTCGTCGAACACGAACAGCTGGCCGGTGTCGTCGCTCGGCAGGAAGCCCTTCGGCACGACCACGAACAAGACGACCGTGGCGATCAGGATCAGACCGAAGGCGGCCAGCACGATGCGGCGATGGGCAAGGCTCGCCTGCAGTGTGCGCTTGTAGAAATTCTGCATGCCATCGAACACGTCCTCGAAAAACTGGTACAGACGGCCGTGGCTCTCGCCATGGTGCGGCTTCAGCATGCGGCTGCACAGCATCGGCGTCAGGCTCAGGCTGACGAAGCCGGAAACCAGCACCGCGCTGACGATCGTCACCGCGAACTCGTGCAGCAGGCGGCCGATGATTCCGCTCATGAACAGCAGCGGGATGAACACTGCGGCCAGCGACAGCGTCATCGATACGATCGTGAAGCCGATCTCGCGCGCACCGTCGAATGTCGCATCGAGCGCCGACTTGCCCATCTCCATGTGCCGGGAGATATTTTCCAGCATAACGATCGCGTCGTCGACGACGAAGCCGACGCACAGCGTCAATGCCATCAGCGACAGGTTGTCGAGGCTGTAGCCGAACGGATACATGATCGCGAACGTGCCGACGATCGACATCGGCAGCGCCAGCGACGGTATGATCGTCGCGGAAAGATTGCGCAGGAAGATGAAGATCACCAGGACGACCAGGATCAGCGCAAGGAACAGGCTGAACTGCACGTCGTTGACCGAGGCGCGGATGCTCTCGGTGCGGTCGTAGAACACCTTCAGGTCGACGCCGGCCGGCAACTGTTTTTCGAAGCCCGGCAACACCGCGCGGATGCGCTGCACGACTGCGATCGTGTTGACGCCGGGCTGCTTCTGGATCGCCAGCAGCACGCCGCGCGTGCCGTTGACCCAGGCCGCGAGCTTGTCGTTCTGCACGCCATCATAGACATGGCCGATGTCGCCAAGCCGCACCGGCGCGCCATTCTGATAGCTGACGATCAGGCTCTCGAACGGCTTGGCGGCTTCGAACTGGCCGTTGACCATGACGTTGTAGGTGCGCTCGCTGCCATACAGCGTTCCGGTCGGCAGGTCGACATTGCCGTTGCCGACCGCCGTGGCAACCTGATCGATGCCCAGTCCGCGAGCGGCCATCGCCCCAGGATCCAGGTCGATGCGCACGGCGTACTTGGCAGAGCCGTAGACATTGACCAGCGCCACGCCGTCGATCATCGACAGGCGCTGGGCGAGCAGCGATTCGCCGTATTCGTCGACCTTCGACAGCGGCAGCGTCTTCGAGCTCATGCCGACGAAGAAAATCGGCGCATCGGCCGGATTGACCTTGCGGAACGTCGGCGGTGTCGTCATCGTCGGCGGCAGCTGCTTCAGCGCCGCCGAGATCGCCGATTGCACGTCTAGCGCGGCCGCGTCGATATTGCGTTCGAGCGTGAACTGCAGCGTGATCTGGGTCTGGCCGAGGCCGCTCTGCGACGTCATCGAGTCGAGTGCGGGGATCGTGGAGAACTGCTTTTCCAGCGGCGTCGCGACCGCCGAGGCCATGGTCTCTGGCGATGCGCCCGGCAGCTGCGCGGAAACCTGGATCGTCGGAAAGTCCACGTTCGGCAGGTCCGACACCGGCAGCAGCCGGTAGGCGGCGATGCCGAACACGAGGATGCCGACCATGACCAGCGTCGTCATGACCGGCCTGCGGACGAAGATTTCGGAAACGGAAGTCATCGGGCGTCGAACACTGATCTGCGTGCAGTCACCTGCTTGCTTCCAATACCGCGTTGACCGGTCTCACCTTCGCGCCGTCGACGACGCGCGACTGGCCGTCGGTGACGACGTTTTCGCCTGCGCCAAGTCCCTTCGCGATCACCGCCTCGGCGTTCACCGTACGCGCGACGTCGACGCTGCGCATCTCGGCGCGGCCGTCGGCCTTGACGACAAACACGTAGCTGCCGTTCGGCCCGGCCTTGACCGCGGCGTCCGGCACGACGATAGCGTCTGCTTCGCTGCCGACGGTCAATGTGATATTGATGAACTGCCCCGGCCACAGCAGCTGGCCGTCATTGTCGAAGCTGGCGCGCAGCTTGACCGTATTCGTCGCCGGATCCACGGCATTGTCCACAAATGCAAGTTTTCCACTCTCCGTCCCGGCCATGCCGGCGCCGGTCGCGTCGACGCCGAGCGTCGCTTGCGCCTGGGCCTGGCGCACGCGATCGACGAAGCTGCCGGGAATCGAAAAGGTCACGAAGATCGGCGCGATCTGATTCAGCACCAGCAGCGGACTGGTGTCGTTGGCCTTCACCAGGTTGCCGGCCTGGACGAGGATGCGGCCGGCGCGGCCGGAGATCGGCGCGCGGATCTCAGCGTAGCCGAGCGTCAACTTCGCCGCGTCGATGTTGGCCTGGTCGACCTTCACGCTCGCCGCCGCCGCCTCGTAGGCTGTGACGTATTGCTGCATCTGGTCGGCGGAGATGAAACCCTTGTCGGCGACCGGCTTGTAGCGCTGCACCTGCGCGTGGGCAAGGTCGCGCGCGGCGGCGTCCTTGGCCAGCGCCGCCTCCATTTGCGCAAGTGCCGCCTGCGCCGGGCGCGGGTCGATCTTGAACAGCAACTGTCCGGCCTTTACGTCGTCGCCATCTTTCACTGCGCTCTGCAGCAGCTGGCCATCGATCAACGACTTGACGGCAACGCTGTTGATCGCCTCGACCGTACCTACGGCCGAAACCAGGTCGGGCATGGTTTTCTTCACGGCCGCAGTCATGCTCACCGGCACTGCCGAATCGGCCGGTGGCGGAGGTGCGGCCGAGCAGCCTGCCAGCATCGCCACGGCGAGAAACATGGCTGCCGCCGGCGCGCGGTGCATTGAATGGTGTCGGGTCAGGACCAACATGTTTTCCTGCTTGGATACGAGAAAAGAACGTCACGTCGAATTCGTCGGAGCGGCTCTTGGACCGCTTGCGCGCATTATCGCCGAATGCCGCGGTATGCCGCGTAAATACATGTGAAGAATCGTGCCCAGAGACGCTCCGGTGAGGCGCTTCCCTGTGTCGAAAGTCACGCATGAGCCCTACGACCCACGACGCGCTAAACTGCGCGCCCCGCGCTGGGCACACACGTGCTCCGGCGCTGCATTCGTTTTGGCAATGCCGACTGATGCGCCTGATCCACTGAATTGCGAATTGTCTTGTCCGATGGAAACAGAACCTGCCACTGCTTCGTTGATGCACCCACCGCTGCCGCACGATCCAAAGCAGCGCCGCTTCTGGCATGCCCCACACGGCAGTGCGACGGCGCTGGTGATCGCGCAGGCAGCACGGGCGCACGGCGGCATCGTCGTTGCGGTGACGCGCGACACCCAGTCTGCGCACGCGCTCGAATCCGATTTGCGCGTATTTACCGGAAGCGCGGACGCCGACGGGCAGCTCGACGTACTCCACCTGCCCGATTGGGAAACCCTGCCCTACGACCTGTTTCCGCCACATCCCGAAATCGTCTCGCAACGCATCGCCGCGCTGTACCGCCTGCCGACGACACGGCGCGGCGTGCTCGTCGTACCGGTCGCCACGTTGATGCAACGACTCGCTCCGCGCAGTTTTATCGGCGGTTCGTCACTGATCCTGGAACTGCGCCAAACGCTCGACCTGGGTCAGGAACAGCGCCGGCTCGAAGCCGCCGGCTACCGCCACGTGCCGCAGGTGCAGGAACCCGGCGATTTTGCCGTGCGCGGCGCCCTGCTCGACGTATTCCCGATGGGCTCGGCGGAGCCGTATCGAATCGAACTGTTCGACCGCGAGATCGATTCGATCCGCACGTTCGATCCGGAGACCCAGCGCTCGGCGCACAAAGTGGAAAAGGTGAACTTGTTGCCGGCGCGCGAATTTCCGCTGACCGAAGGCGCGGTCAAGGCTTTCCGCAACACGCTGCGCGAGCGCTTTCCGATCGATCCGCGCCGTTGCCCGCTCTATCAGGATCTCAAGGAAGGCACGACACCGGCCGGCATCGAATATTACCTGCCGCTGTTTTTTGAGCATACGGAAACGCTGTTCGACTACCTCGACGAACGCACGCTGTTCGTTCTGGCCGAGAATACGCTCGGCGCGGCCGAATCCTTCTGGCAGCAGGCGCAGGCGCGCTACGACAGCCGTGCGCACGACATCGAACGGCCGATCCTGCCCGTCGCCGAGTTGTATCTGCCGCCTGATCGCCTGCGCGAGCAATTGAACCTCAAGCTGCGCGTCGAAATCGTCGCTCCGGACTCGAACGAGCATGCCGTCGACCTCGGCACCCAGCCGGCGCCGCTGCTGCCGATCAACCGCCGCGGCGAGGCGCCGGCCGAGGAGCTGAAGAAGTTTCTCGACAACTATCCTGGGCGGGTGTTGATCGCTGCGGATTCCGCCGGCCGACGCGAGGCGCTGATCGATCAGCTCGCGCAGGCGGACCTGCACCCGAAAGTTGTCGCATCGTGGCAGAGTTTTCTGAGTCCCAATCCTCTAGCTCGTCATCCCGGCGAAAGCCGGGATCCAGCTCTTAGCGTTGCAATGGAAAAGCTGGATGACACGCGGCTCCTGCCGCGCGCCCTTCAGGCCGACTCCGTCGTTCGCTCCGGCATCCTGCCTCCGCAGTCCGGCTTTCGCCGGAATGACGAATCTATGGCGAGGTTTTGCATCAGCGTCGCCTCGCTCGACGACGGCTTCGCCCTCGCGGATCCGTCGATCACAGTCCTCACCGAACGCCAGCTGTTCGGCGAACGCGCCAAGCAGTCGCGTCGGCGCAGGATTGCCGTACGCGATCCCGAAGCGGTGCTGCGCGATCTGTCGGAGCTTGCGATCGGCGCGCCAATCGTGCATGCCGATCACGGCGTCGGCCGCTATCAGGGACTGATCAAGCTCGATGTCGGTCGGCTCCCATCAGGCGGTGCCCACGGTGAGTTCCTCTGCATCGACTACGCGAAGGGCGACAAGTTGTACGTGCCGGTGGCGCAACTCCAGCTCGTCTCGCGCTATGCCGGCACGGCGCCGGAACTGGCCCCGCTGCATTCGCTCGGCGGCGACGCCTGGGAACGCGCCAAGCGCAAGGCGGCACAGAAGGTGCGCGACGTTGCGGCCGAGCTGCTGGCGCTGTACGCGCAGCGCGAAGCGCGTCCTGGCCATGCCTTCGCCTACGACCGGATCCTCTACGAACAGTTCGCCGCGACGTTTCCGTTCGAGGAAACCCCGGACCAGATCCAGGCGATCGAAGCGGTCATCGCCGACCTTGCCTCGGGCAAGGCGATGGACCGCGTCGTCTGCGGCGACGTCGGCTTCGGCAAGACCGAGGTCGCCTTGCGCGCGGCGTTCGTCGCCGCGATCGCCGGCAAGCAGGTCGCCGTCCTGGTGCCGACGACGCTGCTCGCGCAGCAGCACTACCAGAATTTCGCCGACCGACTGGCCGACTGGCCGGTGCGCGTCGAGGTGATCTCGCGCTTCAAGTCGAAGAAGGAGGTCGACGCCGCACTGGCGAAGCTGCGCGATGGACAGATCGACGTAATGATCGGCACGCACCGCCTGTTGCAGCCCGACGTGAAGTTCAAGCAGCTCGGCCTCGTCATCGTCGACGAGGAACACCGCTTCGGCGTGCGCCAGAAGGAGGCGTTGAAAAAACTGCGCGCGGAAGTCGATCTGCTGACGCTGACGGCCACGCCGATCCCGCGCACGCTGAACATGTCGATGGCCGGCCTGCGCGACCTGTCGATCATCGCCACGCCGCCCGAACACCGGCTCGCCGTGAAGACGTTCGTCGCGCAGTACGACACGGCGCTGGTGCGCGAGGCGTTCCAGCGCGAACTGGCGCGCGGCGGCCAGGTGTACTTCCTGCATAACGAGGTCGACACGATCGAGCGCACCGCACGCGAACTGTCCGCATTGATCCCGGACGCGCGCCTGCGCATTGCGCATGGCCAGATGCCGGAACGCGAGCTCGAACAGGTCATGCTGGATTTCTACCGCCAGCGCTTCAACGTGCTCGTGTGCACCACGATCATCGAGTCCGGCATCGATGTGCCGAGCGCGAACACGATCGTGATCAACCGCGCCGACCGTTTCGGTCTGGCCCAGCTGCACCAGCTGCGTGGCCGCGTCGGCCGCTCGCATCACCGCGCCTACGCCTACCTGATCGTGCCGGACCGTCGCGCCATGACGGCGGATGCCGAAAAGCGCCTCGAAGCGATCGCTTCCCTCGAAGAACTCGGCGCCGGTTTCACGCTGGCCACGCACGACCTGGAGATTCGCGGTGCCGGCGAGTTGCTCGGCGAGGAACAAAGCGGACAGATCGAGGAAGTCGGTTTCTCGCTGTACACCGAGTTGCTCGAACGTGCCGTCACCGCGCTCAAGAGCGGCAAGCTGCCGGACTTCGACCTGACCAGCGAACACGACGCCGAAATCGAATTGCATATTCCGGCGCTGATACCCGACGACTACATCGGCGACGTACACACGCGCCTGACGTTGTACAAGCGCATCGCCGGCGCGCGCGACGCCGACACGCTGCGCGAGTTGCAGGTCGAGATGATCGACCGCTTCGGCCTGCTGCCCGACCCGGTCAAGCAGCTCTTCGCCGTCACCGCGATCAAGCTCGGCGCCAACGCGCTCGGCATACGCAAGCTCGATCTCGGCGACAAGGGCGGGCGCATCCTGTTCAAGGCGCAGCCGAACATCGACCCGCTGCGCGTGATCAAGCTGATCCAGGCACAGCCGAAGGTCTACGCGCTCGATGGGCAGGACAAGCTGAAGATCCGCCTCGAACTTCCGGGTGCCGCAGAACGCATCGGCAGCGCTCGGGATTTGCTGCGGTCGCTCGGCGGCCACGTCGCGGCTTGAGGTGACGAAAGCTGCCGCGGATTCTCGAACCGCCGTATTTTCAGCGTGCTGCCCACGCGAATTCAGCGCATCTTCACGTTCGTGAATGCCACGTGATCGCGTGGACACATCGGCCCAGGGCCGTATAGGCGGCGCCCGCGGCAACGGTTAATATTTCGCTTGCCGCATCCAGAAGGTGCGAGGAACAGGGGCTATGCAGTGCTTTTGCCATTGCGTGCACAACTACGGCCGCTCGGCTTGGCGGTGTCGATGGCGTTCGCGGCCACGAACAGCGAGGCGGCGACGATCATGGTCACCGACGCCGGCGACCCCGGCACAACAGCGACTTGCACGCTCCGTCAGGCTATCGTATCGGCGAACAAGAACGCGCACGGCGACAGCAGTTGCGTCGACGGCGACAACGACGATACGGTCAGGTTTGCCGACGAGCTGATGGGTTCAACCATCACGCTCAGCGGCGGCGAGCTTGCCGTCACGGCGCCGCTGAAGATCGAAGGCAGCGGACAGACGATCGACGCCAATCACGCATCACGCGTGATGTATGTGGGCTTCACGACGCTGACGGCGAGCAACCTCAACCTGGTCAACGGCGCCAGCCCAGGCAACAGCGGCGGCGGCATGTTTCTGTTCTTCAGCACGGTGTCGCTGTCCGGCGTGACCGTTTCCGGGAACACCGCCGACTATGCCGCAGGCATTGCTGCGTTCAACTACTCCAAATTGACACTCACCGGTTCGAGCATTTCCAGCAATACCGCGGCGCACAAGGGTGGCGGCCTGGAGATCGTCAACGGCACCGAGGCAAAGCTCAACGATTCGGTCATCTCCGGTAACTCGGCCAGCCGAGGCGGCGGCGTCTTCGTGAGCTTCTACGGCACCATGTCGCTGACACGGTCCACTGTGTCCGGCAATACCGCGGTCGGCGCACCGACCCAGAGCGGCGGCGGGATCTACGGCTATCGCTGCACCCAGATGAACGTGATTGACTCGCTGGTTTCGGGAAACACCGGCAACAATCGCGGCGGCGGCATTCTCTCGGTCGACTGCGGGCTGTCCCTGATCAATGCTACCGTGGCCGCGAACAGCGCAAGTTACGGCGGCGGGATCTATGTCGAAGACGGAGTCGGATCGATCGTCGACTCGGTGATCAACTCGACGATTTCGGGAAATTCCGCGAATGGGGCCGCCGGTATTCTTGCCTACAAGGCCACGTTGAACATGGCCAATACCATTGTCAGCGCGAATACAGCCGATGCCGGCCACGCGGACAGCGCCGACCTGGATCAGAGTCAGAGCACGTTGACGGCTCAATACAGCCTGCTCGGCTCGGCGCTCGACGTCAGCGGCTTCAACGATCCCGGCAACCACAATATATTCACCGACAGCCCCGGGCTCGGCCCGCTTGCGAACCACGGCGGCGAAACGCAGACCATGGCGTTGCTCGACGGCAGTCCAGCCATCGACGCAGGCGAAAATGCGCTCGCGCAATTCGACGGCTACCCCCTGCTGTGCGATCAGCGGGCGTCGGGATATCGCATTTTCAATTACGTCGTGGACATCGGCGCATTCGAATACCAGGGCGACCAGATTTTTGCCACGAGTTTCGAACAGCTGCCCTGAAAGCGCCAGCGCAGCGTCAGGCCTGCCGAGTCCTGAGGAAGAAACGTTCGAACTCGCGCACGACGGCGGCGTCTTCGAACAGCACATGACTACGGTCGCGGATCATGCCGCTGACTTCGTTGCGATAGCCGCGGTCGTTGGCGATGCGCACGGCCTGATCGACATACGCCTGCGCGTCAGCGACGATCAGAGCTTCGAGGCCCATCTTGCGCAGCATTGCCTGCGTGTGCCGTCCGCGCTGGAACGCCGCCGGCATCGTCACGACCGGCGTGCCGACGGCGAAGGCTTCGAGCGAAGTGTTCATGCCGTTGAAATGAACGGTGTCGAGCATCACGTCGGCGAGCGCAATCAGGCACAGGTAATCGTCACCGCGCATGCGCGGCAGGAAAACGATGCGGGATTGCAACTCGGGCATCGTTTCCCGCCAGCGCTTGCGCAGCAGGCCTGTCCAGTTCGCGGCGCGACCCTCGACCATGACGACGATGCCGTGCGGATCCTTGCGCAGGATGCCGGCAATGAGGTCGTCCATGTCCGGATGCACCTTGAACAGATTCTGCGGACACAGGTACAACGGGCAATCGGCTGGCAGCCGAAATGCGGCGCGCGACTTCGGCACCGCTGGCAGCACCGGCCTGGTGTACCAGGCAAGACTGCCCAGGTCGTGCAGCGTGAACAACGATTCGCTGTAATGATCAGCCGCACCGGGCGGCTCGTAGAGATCGTTGGAGACGAAATAGTCGATCGTATCGACGCCGGTAGTGTCCGGATGGCCGAACGAAACGCATTGCACCGGCGCAAGTCGCGCGAACGACAGAAAATAGGTGAATGGCTCCATGCCGATGTCTTGATAGAAAAGGACGTCGAGCTGCAGCGCAGCGATCTGCTCGCGCGCCTGTTCCAGGTCACGCGGCACGACAAGCGTGTGATCCGCGTCGCGACGGATTGCGCGCGAGAACTCGTCGTCCACTATCGGTGCAACGAAGATCGCCGTCAGCTCGAACCGGTCGCGCGACAATTGCGCGAACAAGCCGCGGCTGGTGCGGCCGATGCTGTGATTGCAGAAGTGCTGCGAGGCCAATCCGACGCGAAGTTTTCCCGCCGACGCCGATGGCTGCCGGCAATGCGCGGCGACATGGTTCAATGACGGGCAGATGCGACGATAGACCGCGGCTGTCTTCATCTGCAGTTCGCGATCGTTTTCGCCGTGGTAGGCCAGGTAGAAGTTCGTCCACAGGCGAGCGATGAGCGGGTCGCCCTCGTCGGAATGCAACAGCGATTCGTCCGCGAGCATTGCGTCGAGCACCGCGCGCATGCGCTCGCGCTCCGCAGCGATCACCGCACGCGAGGCCGGGACCGGCGAGATGGCCGTCGCAAGTTTCACCCGCCGCGCCGCGGTCGGATCCAGTTCGACGGCGCGCCGATAGGCGTCCAGGGCGGCATCCAGATTGCCGGCAGCCTGCTCGGCGATGCCCAGGCTTTCCCACCAGGCCGCGTCGTCCGGGCGCAAGGCACAGGCGGCGCGCAAATGTATGCGGGCGCCATCGAAGTCTTCGCGCTCGTGCAGCGCTGCGGCGAGGTGCATGCGCGCCTGCGCATCGTCCGGTGCGAGCGAAACTGCTCGCGCGAACAACTGCGTGACGCGCACGCCACTGGCACCGGCATCACGCGCCAACAGGCCCAGGCCGAGCCAAGCATCGGCAAGCGCAGGACTCGAGCGCAGGATGCGCTGAAAAGCCTCTTCAGCCGCTTTCAACTTGCCCGCGGCGTGCAGTTCGCTCGCGGCAGCCACCTGCCCGGCCAACGCGTCGGCAGCCGCGAGCCGGCGCTTCTTCTCACCCATAGGGGAACGTCGGAAACCTCATGGCGCGGATTGTATGCGGTGTATCGTCATCGCGCTTCCGCGCTACACTGCGCATGGCCGGGCGGAGTCCGATCGATGCGCGTTGCCCTGTATTTGCTGGCGACTCTCGTGCTGCTGCCGTACGTACTGCTCGCAACCGGATTCATCCTGCTCGGGCATGTGCTTTCCGGCGGCACGCTGCTCTCGCTCTTCGACGCGCTGCTAGCGGCGGCGCTATGGTTGATTCCATGGGGGCTGCTCGCGTTCGCCATCGCTGTCCTTGCGCTGCTGACGCTGGGCTTGAGCGACCGCCTGCGCTGGCTCGGTAGTCTTTGTCTCGGTCTGATCGCGTGCGGCTGCACGGCGACGATCCTCCTGATAAGCTCCGCGCCGATCGAGACGGGCCAATTGCTGTTCATGCTACCCTGCATCCTGATCGTGATTTTCGGCGCGTGGCTCGCCTACGTGGAACTCCGCGCTGCCCCATCTCGTTGAGAACCTCGTGTCACCGATACGAAGCCGAAAGCGACCGCAATCATGAGCGTGCCGGGAAGACGCGCCTTCGTCGCGCTTGCGTTGATCTGCATGGCGACATTTCCCCTCTCCGCTCTGTCGGACGAGCCAACGCCGGACTACGAGCAACGCGGCCAACCGGTCGATGAAAACGACGTGCGAATCCTCGATGGCGCGGCGGCACTTTTGGCCGACGAATCACGCTGGAACCGGCACGACACGCGCGAATGCGAAGCCAAGGCGACCACACTTTCGCTTTTTTGCGCCTTGCAGAAAGCATCGGTCGAGGTGCTCGGCCAGTACGACCACCGCCGAGTCGCGCTGCAGGAAGTGCGCTTCGCAATCGAGGAGGTGTCCGGCGGGCGCGAGTTCGAACATCGCCTGATGGATTTCAACAATCTCCCGGAAACCAGCATCGGCGACGTGCGCAAGGTGCTCGCCATCGCGCGCGCCCGCGTCGCCGAAAGGCTGAAGCCGGCGAAGCCTTGACGCCATGGTGGATGTCGCGCTGACGAACGCTTCAGCCGTCGTCTTCGGCGGCGGCGCCGGCTGGGGCAGGCGCGTGCACGATGTGCTCGTGCATCTGGTACGCGATGTACATGTGCTCGAGAAGGAATCCACGGCCGCGGAAATCGACCAGGCGGTCGATGCGAGCCGGCTGATCTTCTTCGCCATTCCCGACAACCTCGTAAACGGCATCTTCGGCGCCCTGGGCGATCGTCTGAGCGACAAGATCGTCATCGACTGCGCGTCGAACAAGAGCGGCTTTGCGCGCGCGCTCAGGCAGGTCGCGGCGTCCGGGGCGAGCGTGTGCTCGACGCATCCGATGGTCGTATCCACCACGTCGCCGCGCGGTCACAACGTGCTGCTGATGCCGGTCGGTGATTCGTCGGCCGCCGCGGTCGCAGCCGCGGAAGCAATCTATGCCGCGATGGGCATGACGATCGAACGCTTCGACTTCGAGCGCCATGCCGATGCCATGATCATCGTGCAGATGGTGCCGCACCTCGTCCAGCGCATCCTGATCCAGGCCCTCGGGCACGGCCTGACGCAGGCATCGATGACCATCGAGGACATTTCGCGCATCGCCCCGGCCAACTATCTGCTCGCCGAACTCGGTCTCGGCCGGGTTGCTTCACAGCGGCCGGATGTGTCGGCCGGCATCGTCGCAACAGCGCTCGGCGAGCGCTTCGGCCGGCAGATCCTCGGCGACATCCAGGAAATGATCGAAAAAATCCTCGGCGCCGGCGATCGCCGCGAACAGCTTGCCGGACTGTTCGAGGAAAGCATCGCCACGCTCGATCCGGACGGTGCCTGGCGCGGCGAAATGAAAATACGCACCGAGGCGGCTCTGATCCGTCTCGGCAATCTGCGCAGCCGCCATTTCGTCGTCGAAGCGCCGAATCAGCGAGGCATCCTGCGCGACATTCTTTCGATCCTGATCGACGCCCACAATATCGACATGACCGCACTCGACTCGCAAGTCGTGCTCGATGACGGCGGTGCGGCGGTGGCCCGCTTCGAGATCGGCATTACCGACGAGTTCGTCGACTTCGACAAGCTCGCGACGGACCTGCGGCGCATCGGCGTCTCGCTGGTCCACGCCACGAGCTGATCGCGGCGGCGAGCCCTCGCTGCGCCTCACACCTGCAGTCGGATTTGCTCAACCAACACATGAGGCGAATCCGTTATGATCGCGCCGTCCCGCAACCCCGTTCATGGCGGAGCTCGAGAGATGGGCGCAATCGAATCCACGGCACATGACGGTGGATGCACCTGCCGTTACGTGCGCTACCGCATGGCCACCGCACCGATGTTCGTGCACTGCTGCCATTGCCGCTGGTGCCAGCGCGAAACCGGAACGGCGTTCGCGCTGAACGCACTGATCGAAGCCGACCGCGTGCGGTTGCTCAACGGTGAGGTCGAGGCAGTCAACACGCCGTCGAACAGCGGCAAGGGCCAGCTGATCTCGCGCTGCCCAAAATGCCGCATCGCGCTGTGGAGCAACTACGGCGGAGCCGGCGACCTGATCCGGTTCGTGCGCGTCGGCACGCTCGACGAACCCGACCGTTTGCCGCCGGACATCCACATCTTCACGGCGTCGAAGCAGCCCTGGGTGGTACTGCCGCCGGACGCGCTCGTCTTCGCCGAGTACTACAAGAGCGCCGAGGTGTGGCCGAAGGAAAGCTGGGATCGGCGTGCGGTTGCACTCGCGAAAAAAACATCGGCCTAGAATGCACCGGCGGGTCGCGCGACTCGTCTGCAGTCTGACGTGCGCGGCGGTCGATTCCGTTATCATTGACGACGCCGCTGCGACCATCGCCTTCGTCCTGCCGCCTGATCGAGTGCCGCCTTGACCGAACCCGTTTCGATTCCTTCGCAGGACGACGCCGAGTCGCTGCGCCTTGCGGCGCGCATGACCGACATCGCCCGGGCGATGTCGGATTGCGAGGGCGTCAACGAGTTCCAGGACCAAGGCTGGTTGCCCGACGGCTTCTTCACGCTCCTCAACGAGCTCTACGCGACCTACGACGCCTACATCGCGCACAATCTCGCGGCCAGCGACCTCAAGATCCGTGCCGCTTCGGCTGCACGCGTTGCTGCCATCAGGCGGTACACGGCGTCTACGCATTCGAGATCATCAATCTGTACCGGCAACTGCGACCGCTGGCCGAATACGGCGCGATCCACGACGCCTGCGTCGAATACGCCGATCAATTCCAGGCGACCGTGGCGCAAATCTCGGAAGCGAACGACGGCGACGGCACCGATCCGGTCATGCGCACGCTCGATGCATTTGCCGCCGCGGCAAAGCCATGTCCGTTGCTGGCCGGAGACAACTGCCGCGTCTACGCGCATCGCCCTGTACCCTGCCGCATGGTTCACAGCCTGACCAATCCGGTTTACTGCACGACCCGGCAGGGGCAGACGTTCCACATCGAGATGCCGCAGGAGACCAGCGAAATTCTCTGGTCGCTCAGCGACCGCCTGGTGTTTCCGTTCTCCACATTCCTCGCCCAAGGGCTGGTCACGCTTGCCGCGCGCCGCCAGTTCCGGCCATGGGACGCACCGCTGCCGATGGCCTGAGCGTTGCTATTCGAATCAACTTCCACCGGAGTTCACTGCTTGAAAGTACTTGAAACCGAACGACTCGTGCTGCGCCGGTTCGAACCCGACGACGCGCAATTCATTCTCGAACTGGTCAACGACCCGGACTGGCTGCGCTTCATCGGCGACAAGTCGGTGCGCAATCTCGAAGACGCGCGCGGATACATCCAGAAGGGTCCGATGGACATGTATGCGCGGCACGGTTTCGGCTTGTATTGCGTCGAGCTCAAGTCCGACGCGACGCCGATCGGCATGTGCGGCCTGCTCAAGCGCGACACGCTCGAGGACGTCGACATCGGCTTTGCTTTCCTGCCTCGATTTCGCTCGCAGGGCTATGGCCGCGAAGCCGCACAGGCGACGCTGGCGTATGGCGCCGACGTCCTCGGATTGAAGCGCATCGTTGCGACGACGATGCCGGACAACGATGCTTCCGGGCGCCTGCTCGGCAAGATCGGTTTGCGCTTCGAGCGGATGTTCGCGGTGCCGGGCGAAGACCGGGAGGTACGTTTGTACGGCTGCACGCTGCCCGCGATGCCGGGCTGAAGATATCTCGACGAGCTGCCCGCCCGAGGGCACCGCTCAGCGGCGCTGTGCGTGAATCGCTTCGGAGCGGTTGCGTGTATACACGTATACCGCCGCCGGCGGCACGTTCCACCAGGCAAAGCCGCCGCGGCGCACCTGCAGGCCCATTTCGGAAAGCAGCTCGCGCGGCACCGGCGAAGACGGGCCGTAGGTGAACTGGATCAGGCGGCCGTTCGGCTTGAGCACGCTGAAGGCCGATTGCAGTATCGAACGCTGCAGCGCGCGCGACATCGACAGCAGGCCCAGGCCACTGATCGCGGCATCGGCCATGCCATCGGCCAGAAAACCGTCGCGTTCGGCGATCGCCTTGAGTTCGATAGCATTGCCATGAACGACATGCGCGCCCGGAAACTGTTTGCACAGATGGGCGTAAAGTTCGTCATTGAGTTCGAGCACGAGCAAGTTGCGCGGCGAAATGCCGTGATCGAGCATCGCACGCGTGAAAACGCCGGTGCCGCCGCCGAGTTCGACCACGCGCGTGGCATTCGGCGGCAGTTCGGCGATCATCTGCCGCGCCAGCTGGCGGCCGGACGGCGAAAACGCCGCAATGCCCAGCGGATTCTTCAGCCATTGGCGGAAGAAGATCCAGGCGGCCGGCGAACTCGGCTTGCCGGTACGGCTGCCGGCCGGCTGCTGATCAGATTCCATCGAGAATTCCACGAACATATGCGGCCGCTATCATAGTGTGCGCCGCGGCCAACGGCCAGCAAACCGGCCTCAAACGGCGCGAAATCATCAATAAAAAGCCCCGCCCTGCTTGCGCAAGGCGGGGCTGGACGCCATCAGGGCGTCAGTATTGCTGGTTAGTGGTGATAGTAGTGGCTGCTGTGGGATGGCTGTATCCGCCACGGTAGCTACCATGGTTGTGGCTGTAGTAATGCCGGTGGCCGACGCGTCGTAGTAGAACGATACGCTCGGCCGTAGTAGCCGCCATAGTAGGACGGGCTATAGTAGGCGGTCGGATAATAGGCCGGAGCGTAATAGGCCGGAGCGTAGTACGCCGGAGCGTAATAGGCCGAACCTAGTACCCGATAACCGGGGCCGTAGCCTATGCTGACGCCGGGAACGCTGATGCCCACGCTGAAATGCCCACCGGCGAACGCGGCCGGCGTCAGCGCCAGACCAGCTGCTACCAGCAGGCCCATTGCGATCGCTCGAAAACCACGCTTGCGGAAATTCATGATGCTCTCCTGTTGACCTAGGCGAGCGGATGATCGCGACTGTAATAGTGCGGTCCGGCGGCTGAATTGCAACTGAAATTTGTTTGAAAAATCAGGCTGTTCAGTTTGACCCCGCCCAGGCTGAACCGATGTCATTTTTTGTGAAGTTCGAAGCATTGGTGGATGCGCGAATTCCGCTCGAAATCGAACGGAATCGTCTTCGCGGTGATGTCGCGGATCGCAAATCCGCCAGCGCGGCCTGATCGAGCTTGAAGCGGCGGAAATTGTTCGAGAACACGATCGTCCCGCCCGGCAGCAACCGTTCGCCGCACAACTGCAGCAGGCGCACATGATCGCGCTGCACGTCGAAGTCGTCGGCGCGCTTGGAATTGGAGAACGTCGGCGGGTCGACGAAGATCAGGTCGTACATGGCCGAGCGTGACTGCAGGAACTCGATCGCATCGGCCCGCACGAGCTTGTCGCGCTCGCCGCCGAAGCCATTGCGCTCGAGGTTGCGCGCGGCCCAGTCGAGATAGGTCTGCGACAGATCGACGCTGGTCGTTCGTCGGCGCCGCCGGCCGCGGCATAAACGCTGACGCTGCCGGTGTAGCAGAACAAATTGAGAAAGCGCTTGCCGCGGCTGATCTCGCGGACGCGCGCGCGCAGCGGGCGGTGATCGAGAAACAGACCGGTGTCGAGATAGTCCCACAGATTCACGCGAAGACCAGGCCGCCCTCGCCGACCTCGAGGAACTCGCCGCGCTCGTCGAGGCGCCCGTATTTCTCGCCGCCCTTGCCGCGCTGACGCGTCTTCAACGCGATGCGCTCGCGCGGCACGCCGAGCGCTTCGCCCGCCGCGCGCACGATTTCGCGCAGGCGCGTGCGCGCGAGGTTCTCCTCGACCGTGGCCGGCGCCTGGTATTCCTGGACGTGCAGGTAGACGTCACCGGCTTGCGTACGGTAGATATCGATCGCCGAGGCATACTCGGGCAGGTCGGCATCGTAGACGCGCCAGCAATCGATGCCTTCGCGCTCGGCGCGCTTGCGCAGGTGCCGAGCGTTCTTCTTGATGCGGTTCTTCAGCATCTGCGCGCCGGCCGACAGCGGCTTCGGCGGATGCGGCGGCGCGCATCCGCCGAGGCGAATGTCGAACAGGAGCAGCACGCATTCGAGCGCGCCGTTGAACAGCTTGTACTTCTTGTCGGCGCGCAGGCCGATCGCGCGGCCGAGCTCTTCGTCCGAGGTGATCACGCGGCGCGCCAGCCCGGAAATTCCGCCTTGAGCTTGCGTTCCGAGCAAGCGATACAGCGCAGCCAGCTGGTGCATCGGGTCCATGCGCTCGCCATACGGCGGATTGCAGATCACGAGGCCGGTTCCGTCAGCTCGTGCGGCCGGTGCAGATGCTCGAGCGACTGCCGGCCGAAGTGGATGAAACCCGACAACTGCGCGTACTGCGCGTTGTGCTTCGCCTCGTTCAGCACGTGCGGGTCGTGGTCGAAGCCGAAGAACACGGCCTTGAGCGCCTGCAGCCCTGCCGTCGCGCGCGCTTGCGCCGCATCATGCAGCGTTTTCCAGAATGCCGCATCGTGGCCGCGCCAGCCGAGAAAACCGAAATATTCGCGGCGCAGTCCCGGCGCGACATCGGCCGCCATCAGCGCCGCTTCGATCAGCAGCGTGCCCGAGCCGCACATCGGATCGACGAGGCCGCCGCCGGCCGCGTACACCTCCGGCCAGCCGGCGCGCAGCAGCATCGCCGCAGCGAGATTTTCCTTCAGCGGCGCGACGCCCTTGCCGCGCCGCTAGCCGCGCTGGTGCAGCGGCGTGCCGGACAGATCGAGCCGACGATCGCCTTGCCGCGGCGCAGCACGAGATTCATGCGCACCGACGGTTGTTCGGTATCGACGCTCGGCCGGTCGCCGGTGCTCGTCGCGGAACTGGTCGACGATCGCATCCTTGACCCGCAGCGCGGTGAATTGCGTGTGGGTGATCCCGTGCGTGCTGCCGACCGCGTCGACCGCGAACGTGCCGTCGACAGCGAGATGCTCGCTCCAGTCGATCGACTGCACGCCGGCATAGAGCGCGTCGGCGTCGGCGACGGCGAACTCGGCGAGCGGCATCAGGATCCGGCTCGCCAGCCGCGACCACAGGCAGGCGCGCATAACCGATCGCCAGATCGCCGCGGAAATGCACGCCGGCCAGCGCTTCGTGCGCGTCGGCGCGCCGAGCGCGTGCAATTCGTCGACGAGCAGATATTCGAGACCTTTCGCGCAGCGTGGCGAAGAAATCGCGCACTGCCGCGTCACTAGCGGAAGCCGAGGAACAGGCGGAACTGCTCGGCGAAGAAATCGACATGCGCGCCGAGCCGATGATCGTCGGGCACGAGCGTTATGGCATCGCCGCGCGCGCGCGCGAAAGCGATCGCGGCGTCGACCGGGCAGAGCTCGTCGTCCCAGCCGTGCACCATCGCAATCGGCACCGCGCGGCCAGAAGCGCGCCAGTAGCCGGGAATCGCCACGCGGCAGCGCGATCAGGAACAGACCGACGCAAGCGAGTTCGAGCGAAGCGAGCGCGGACACGAACGCGCCCATGCTCGAACCGGCGAGAACACCGGCCCGCGCCCGGCGCGTTCTGCACCAGGCGCGCGATGCGCGCGTCGATGCGCTGCACATCGCTGCCGGCGTCGATATCGCGATAGTCCGGACGCACGCTGTCGCAGCCGAGCGGCGCGGCGACTCGCGCGAGCGCGCTGACCTTGGTCGCGTCGGGCCGCTTTCGAGGCCATGCGAGAGAATGAGGAACGGTTTCATCGCGCGCATTATCGCAGTGCGGCGTTGGCACGCGCCAGCACGCATGCGACACTTGCTCGCCCGCATCCGAGACTTCGCGCATGCCCGCCGACTCGCCATCCAGGACTGGCCGCTGCCGTACGAAGCGCGGCTCGAAGGCGCGCGCTGCGCCGATGTCGATCTCGTCGTCATCCACTGCACCGAACTGCCGGACATGAAGATCGCGCGCGAATTCGGCGAGAAGGTCCGCTACGAAAGGTGCACCGGCAACAGCGGCCACTACTACGTCGATTTCGACGGCACGCGTGCACCGCTTCGTCGCCGACGACCGCGTCGCGAAACAGACGTTCGGCTACAACCCGCGCTCGATCGGCATCGAGATCGCCAACATCGGCCGCTATCCGTACTGGGGCGACAGCCGCATCAGGCGTTCACCGAGCCGTATACCAAGGAACAGATCGACGCGCTGCTCGCGCTGCTGCGCCAGCTGCGCAACGACATGCCGAAACTGCGCTACATCGCCGGGCACGAAGATCTCGATCGGCGCCTCGAACCGGCGAGCGACGATCCGGCGATCCTGCTGCCGCGGCGGCAGGATCCCGGGCCGCTGTTTCCGTGGGACGAAATCGTTCCGGTTGCGGACTGGAGCGCCTCAAGCACTCGGCGGACGCATCGCGACCCGCGTGCGGCACTCGCGCGAAACGCGCGGCTATAATTCGCGCAACTACCGGAACTTCGTGCATGACCAACCCCATCGTCGACGAACTCATCGATCTGCTCCGGCTCGAACGGCTCGAAGACAATCTGTTCCGCGGCCAGAGCCGCGACATCGGCACGCACTACGTGTTCGGCGGCCAGGTGCTCGGGCAGGCGCTGTCGGCCGCGCAGCAGACCGTCGACGCCGAGCGCAGCGCGCATTCGCTGCACGCGTATTTCCTGCGCGCCGGCGACATCGAGGCACCGATCGTCTACAACGTCGAGCGTACGCGCGACGGCAGGAGCTTCTCGGTGCGCCGCGTCGTCGCGATCCAGCACGGCCAGCCGATCTTCAACTGCTCTGTGTCGTTCCAGATCGCCGAAGCCGGCGTCGAGCACCAGTTCGATGCCGGCTGTGCCCAGCCCGACGATCTGGCGCCGCCGGAACAGGTGCCGCCGGAGGAACTGGCGCAGATGCCGGCCAAGCTGCAGCGCTGGCTTGCGCGCAGGCCCGTTCGAGTTCCGCTGCGTATAGCGCGCAACGAGCTCAAGCCGGAGAAGCAGCCGCCGTATCAGCAGATCTGGTTCCGGCTGATCGATCGCGCGCCGGATGACGACGCCCTGCACCGCTCGATGCTCGCCTACGCATCGGATTTCCACCTGATCGGCACGGCCATGCTTCCGCACGGCATTTCGTACCTGCAGAACAACGTGCAGATGGCGAGCCTCGATCACGCGCTGTGGTTCCACCGGCCGTTCCGCGTCGACGAATGGCTGCTGTATTCGTGCGACAGCCCCACCGCGCAGGGCGCGCGCGGCCTGGCCCGCGGCATGATCTTCGCGCGGACGGCCGCCTCGTCGCATCGACCGCGCAGGAAGGCTTGATCCGCCTGCTGCCGGAATAGTCATGCGCTACATCTACACATCTCCACGAGTGGAAAATATCGACCGCGTCGTCGCCATGCTGCACGAGGCCGGCATCGAGACCAGCGTCACCAATCGCAGGTCCTGGGCCGGGCACGACTACAAGCGCGCCAGCTATGCCAGCCCGCCCGAACGCGAAAGCTGGCCGCAGGTGTGGATCGTCAAGGCCGAGGATCAGCCGCGCGCGCGCGCCTTGTTGCGCGAGGCCGGCATCGAGCCGGCCACGCGCTTTGCCGAAGAACTCGAGCAGGCGCGCAGTGGTCCCGCGGCGGCAGCGAAGAAGCGCAATGCGATCGCCTGGCGTATCCGCCTGTTTTTGCTGGCGACGATCGTCATCCTGATCCTGCTCAACGCACTGCACGTGCTGAATATCTTCTGACCCGCTTTTCGGAGAGTTCGCATGCCGCGCGCGGAAACGGCGTTCCTGTTCGACCTCGACGGCACGCTCGTCGACAGCGTCTACCAGCACGTGCTGGCATGGAAGGAGGCGCTCGACAGCGAAGGCATTCCGCTGTCGGTCTGGCGCATCCATCGCAAGATCGGCATGAGCGGAGGACTGTTCACGCATATCCTGCTGCGCGAGACGGGACTCGACATCACGCCGGAGCGCGTCGATCGTCTGCGTCGCGCGCATGCGGCGGCGTACCAGAGTCGCGCCGGCAGCGTGCGTCCGTTGCCGGGCGCGGTCGAACTGCTGGCCTGGCTCACGGAGCAGAAAATACCGTGGGCGATCGCGACCAGCGGCAGGATGGAGACGGCCGGGCACAATCTCGAAGCGCTCGGCGTCGATCCGGCGCGCGTGCCGGTCGTCACGCGCGATCAGGTGCGCCATGCCAAGCCCGATCCGGACCTGTTCGTCACCGCCGCCGCGCGCCTCGGCGTCGACATCCACAACGCGCTGGTGCTCGGCGACAGCATCTGGGACATGCTCGCGGCGCAGCGGGCCCGCGCGCTCGGCGTCGGCTGCTGTCGGGCGGCTATGGCGAGGACGAACTGGCCGGGCCGGCGCGTTTCGCGTCTACGCCGACCCCGCCGACCTGCTGCGGCACATCGACGAAATCGCGGCGCGCAGTTGACCTCCCTGCAGCGCGCGGGCCGGCCGGCACTACCGGAGGCGCGAGCCGCGTCTAGAATCGCGGCATGAAGTCGGAGACGGTCCGCCTGTTCCAGACCCTGCCGCACGCGTGCGGCTATTTTGCCGAGCGCACCGCGCAGAATCTGGTCATCGATCCGGCCTCGCCGCATCTTGCACAAATATACGATGCCGCATTGTTGCGCGGTTATCGGCGTGCCGGCGGCCATGTCTATCATCCGCACTGCCGGCGTTGCCGCGCCTGCGTGCCGGCCCGCGTGGCGGTCGACAAATTCCGGCCCGACCGCAGCCAGCGACGCTGCCTGCGCCGCAACGCGGATCTCGAAATGGTGCTGGAGCCGGCAGCCTGGAGCGACGAGTATTTCGAACTCTATCGGCGCTATCTCGACACGCGCCATGCCGGCGGTGGCATGGACAATCCGGCCGGCGAAGATTTCACCCGCTTCCTGTACACGCCGTGGAGTCCGACGCGCTTCGTCGCCTTGCGCCTGCGCGGCCGCCTTCTCGCCATCGCAGTGACCGACTTCGCCAGCACGGGTCTGTCGGCGGTCTATACGTTTTTCGATCCCGCCGAACGCGCGCGCAGTCTCGGCACGTACGCGATCCTGCGCCAGATCGAACTGGCGCGCGAGCGCGGCGTGCCGCATGTCTATCTCGGCTACTGGATCGAAGCGCACCCGAAAATGGACTACAAGGCGCGCTTCAGGCCGTTGGAATTGCTCGGTCCCGAGGGCTGGCAGGCGCACGTTCCCGTTGCCGCCGACGACGTGCGCGATTGAGGCGCCGTCGAACGATCGCGGCCGCGGCATTTTGCCGGCACAATACGCGCCCGGCATCGCGCGGACATCTCATGCACCGAATCATCCTGCTGCTCACGCTTTTCCCGGTCTGCGCTCACGCCGCTCCGGCAGAGGAAACCTGGATGAGCGTGCTGCTCGGCGGACGCAAGATCGGCAGCATGCACACCACGCGCGACGTGCGCGCCGATCGCGTGATCACGACGCAGCAGTTGCGCATCGAACTCGACCGGGCTGGAACGCGCATTGCGTTGACGACCGCCGAGACCGACGAAGAAACACCGGCCGGCACGCCGCTCGCATTCGAATCGCGGACGCAGTTGTCCGGGAACGAGACCGTGGTTCGCGGTCGCGTTCGCGACGGGCACACGGTCGAAGTGACCAGCAGCATAGGCGGCGCCACGCGCACGCATACGCTCGAATGGCCGCGCGACGCGTTGCTCGCCGAAGGGTTGCGCCTGGCCGAAGAGCGGGCCGGCACGACACCCGGCACGCATTACAGCAACCTGGCGTTTCAGCCGGACAACCTCGAGGCGGTCACGATCGATTCGCGCGTCGGCGAGACCGGTCCGGTCGACATGCCCGAAGGCAAGCCCGTACTGACGCGCGTCGAACAGGTCATCCACCTGCCCGACGCACCGACGCGGGCCGTGGCCTGGATGGACGGCGATCAGAACGTCGCCAAGCTGGTCATGCCGATCATGGGTTACGAGTTGACGATGCTCGCCTGCTCGCTGGAATGCGCACAGGCGCCGAATCAGTCGGCCGATATCCTCGTACACGCGCTCGTGGCGGCACCGCGCGCGCTGAGCGCCGACGAACGCCGGCACGGCTTGCATCTGCGCCTGAGCGCCACCGACGACGGCGCGCCGCTGAAGTTCGCCCAGACCGACGAGCAACGCGTCGCTGCGGACGGCGACTCGGTCGACCTGGACATCGCACCGCTCGATGCGCACGGTCCGCCGACCGAAAGCAAGCCGGACGCCGCCGATTTTCTCGCCAACGACTGGCTGCAGAGCAAGGCGCCGGAAATCGTGGCGCTGGCGAAGAAGGGCGTCGGCAAGGCGCGCTCGCCGCAGGAGCAGATGCAGAATCTCGAGGACTTCGTGCGCGGCTATATCCGCAACAAGGATCTCACTGTCGGCTATGCTTCCGCGCTCGAAGTCGCGAAGAAGCCCGAGGGCGACTGCACCGAACACGCCGTGCTGCTGGCCGCGCTCGGCCGCGCGCGCGGCATCGCCACGCGCGTCGTCGACGGCATCGTCTATGTCGACAGCTATGCCGGCAATGAGCACGTCTTCGTGCCCCATGCGTGGACGCAGGCGTTCGTCGACGGGCGCTGGCAGAGCTTCGACGCGGCGTTGCGCGGTTTCGACGCCGGACACGTTGCGCTGTCCTATGGCGACGGCGATCCCTGGCGGTTCTTTGCCGGCTTCAACGCGCTCGGCCGCATGCGCGTCGAGGCGGTCGACGCCTTGCCATGACGCTGCTCGCGGCCGGCGTGCGCAAGATGGGCCTTGTTCAGTTTCACGCGCATAGAGTCAGGGCTGATCACCGCGAGGATGCAAGCATGTCCGCTCAGAGCGTGAAATCCACCGTCACCAAGATCGACACCGGCGCGCCCGACAGCGCAACCCCGGAAGTCGAGGAAACCGCCGCCGCCACCAACGAAACCCTGGCGCAACTCGAAGACCAACTGCGCCGAATTGCCGATTCGTTGAAGGAAAGCGCCAAATCGCTGGGCGACCTGGCCAGCCCGCAGATCCAGCAGCGCCCGCTCGCCGCGATCGGCGTCGCCTTCCTGGCCGGTATTGCAGTCGCGAAATTGCTGCGCCGCTGACCGAATAAAGGGGACAAGTCGACGTGGATCCTGCCGCTGCCGCGGACGTCGAGGCCAAGGCTGCACCTGCGCCCGACGCGGCAGCGGCCGCGACGCTGGCCGACGTCGTGCGCGACTCGGCCGAATATGCGCGCGCGCTCGGCCATCTCGTCGCAAGCGAGGCTGAGCTGGCCAAGGTCAACCTGGTCCGGATCCTCATCGTCGCCCTGCTCCTGCCGGCCATCGCGGCAGGCGGCGTCCTGAGCCTTGACGCCTTCTTCGCGGCGCTGCTGTTTCGCTGGATGCAGGACTGGAGTCTTGCGATCGGCACGGTGGCTCTCGCGAACCTGGTGCTGCTGGCCGCCTTGTTCTTGGCGCTTCGATCATGGTGGCGCACGCTGAGTCTGCCGCGCAGCCGCGCCGCGTTCGCCAGCCTTTGGGAACGGCCGTGATGCCGCGCCCGAGTCCGCGATTGCGCGCCGCGCTTGCCCAGGATCGCCTCGAGGCGGCACGCAGCAAGTTCAGGCACGCGGCCGCTCCATGGCGCGCTGGAATTTGCGCGTCATCGCGCGGCCTGGCTTGTTGCAGGTGGCTTCGCTGGCGGACTGGTAGTCGGCATGTTGCCGCGCGGCTTCTGGTCGAAGTTCGGCGCGCTCCTCGGCAGCACGAGCGCCGTCGTGGCACGCGCGCTGTTCGCACCGGTGCTCGCCAGCGCACTTGCTGCGCGCGAACCCGGCACCACCGCAACGCGGCCGGCAGCAGAGTGACCCGGATCGTGGCTGCCGATTCCGTCGAGCAGACGATACTGGACGAGCAGGAGTCCCTGGGGAAAGTCCTCGCCAACCAACTGCTCTGGCGCAATCGGCTGCTCGGCATGATTTTCGTGCTGCTGCTTCTGGGCACCCTGTCGCTCGCCACGGGCGTCGTCGTGCCGGTCCTCGTGGCAATCCTGATCAGCCTCATGCTCGCGCCGCCGGTACGCCTGCTGACGCAATGGCATGTGCCCCGCGTGCTGGCTTCCGTGTTCGTGCTGGGACTCGCCATTGCGATCGGTGTCACGGCACTGAATGCCTTGGCGCGCCCAGCCTTCGATTGGGTAGGACACGCACCGAAGGCGATCGAGCAATTCGCACACCAGATGCACGACCTGTGGCGGCCGATCGCCGATGCGAGCAAGGCGACGGAAAAGATCACCCATATCGCCCAGACCGGCACGGCCGATGCGCAGCAACCCGTGCGTGTGGTCGACAGCACCGCGCCGGATCCCATATTTCAGCTGCTCAGTGGCGCCCCCGCCATCATTGCAAGCATCCTTTCCACGCTGATTCTCGTATTCGTTTTCCTGCAGCACGGCGACGCGGTGTTGCGCAAGCTGGTCGAGTTTGCTCCGGATTGGAATGCCAAGCGCGGCGTGGTCGTCGCCACCCGCGACGCCCAGCGCGAATTGTCCGGATACGTGTTGACAATCAGCCTGATCAACGTGGTGCTCGGAATCACGACTGCGGTAGCTCTGTGGCTTCTGGGTATTCCGGACGCGCTGCTCTGGGGCGGTATCGCGGCACTGCTGAACTTCGCCCCATACATTGGACCGATCCTCACAGTCGCCGCCCTCGGCATCGTCGGTATGAGTTCGGCACATACGTTGCTCCTCGGACTGGCCGCGCCGGGTGCCTTTCTTGCCTTGCATTTCATTGAGAGCTTTCTGGTCACGCCATTTCTCGCCGGCCGCCGGCTGGCGCTCGATCCGATCATGATCTTCCTGAGCCTGATGCTGTTCGGCTGGATGTGGGGAATCGCAGGCTTGCTGATCGCGGTGCCCTTGCTGACCTGCTTCAAGATTGTCGCTGCGCGCATCCCGGCGTGGGCGCCTGTGGCCAAACTGCTCGGCGCCTGACGTCGCGCCGAATCAGCCAGCACCTGGCAACTCGGCTAGAGTCGTTCTGGATAGTCTCGCCAGCACATTGTTTTTGATTGAATTATCGCGGCCTGCTAATCCGGATTCGAGCCGGATGCAGCGTCCCATCTTGTAAATGTGATATCTTTTTGATATCGTATTTTCACACTGAGGGAGCCCACCATGAACGAACGCACCTATTCCGCCCCATCCGGTATTCCGGCGCTGATCGTAATTGTCGCCTTGCTGTTGTTGAACGCGCTTTGGCTGGTCGATTCCATCCGGCATCAGAGCGTGACCTTCATCATTGTTTCCGTGCTCGCCGGAATCGTGCTGCTGATCGCCCTCGCCGGCTTCTTCACCGTCGCCCCGAACGAAGGCAAGGTGCTGCAGTTTTTCGGCCGCTATGTGGGCACTGTTCGCGAGGCTGGTCCGCGCTGGACCAACCCGTTCTACAGCAAGCGCGGCGTATCGCTGCGCGTACGCAACTTCGAATCGAGCAAGCTGAAGGTCAACGACCTCGACGGCAATCCGATCGAGATCGCCGCCGTCGTCGTCTGGCAGGTCGTCGATACCGCGGAGGCGTTGTTCCAGGTCAATGACTACGAAGACTTCGTCCACATCCAGAGCGAATCAGCGCTGCGCGCCATGGCGACCAGCTACCCGTACGACTCGCACGATACCGGCGCGCTGTCGCTGCGCAGCCACGGCAAGGAAATCTCCGATCACCTGCAGAAGGAAATCCAGGAACGCCTGGCCAGCGCCGGCGTGAGCGTCATCGAATCGCGCATCACGCATCTGGCATTCGCCCCCGAAATCGCCCAGGCAATGCTGCAGCGCCAGCAGGCCAGCGCGATCATCGCCGCGCGTACACGCATTGTCGAAGGCGCCGTGACGATGGTGCAGATGGCGCTCGACCAGCTCAAGGAACGCGGCGTCGTCGACCTCGACGAGGAGCGCAAGGCGGCCATGGTGTCGAACCTGCTCGTGGTGCTGTGCGGCGAACGCGGTACGCAGCCGATCGTCAACACCGGTTCTCTGTATTGATGATCTTCCATGATCATTGAAGTCAAAAAGCTGCCATCCATGGCAGCACTTCTCACAAGAGCGTGCTCGACAAGCACGCATCTCGCAAGAGCGCGCTCTGCAAAGGCACTTCCCACAAGAGCGCGTTCTACAGCGGAATGGCCTGGCCGGGCCGATGAGCGCTGAGAAGAAAGCTTATCCGCTGCGCATCAACGCCGAGGTGCTCGACGCCGTGCAGCGTTGGGCAAACGACGAATTGCGCAGCGCCAATGCGCAAATCGAATACGTGCTGCGCGACGCGCTGCGCAAGGCCGGTCGCATGAAGGCCGAAGAATCCAGAACTCCAGGTGGGCCGGGAGCGAAGAAATGACGGGTGCTGGTTCGCCGCGCGGCAAAGCCATTGCTGGGGCAGGAACGGAAGCTGTGGAATCATTGGAGCGCACAGTGCGTATCGAACACGATCGCAGGCGCCTCGCATTTGCCGCGCTCGCGAGCGCGATCGCAACTCTGGCCCTGCCCATCATGGTCGTCATCGGCGTGCTGCATCCGGCGCACCCTGCACCGGCCTGGACGCTTGCGCCGCTGGGCGTCGCGATCGCGGTCGCCGGATTCGGCTTGCTACGCAACGTCAGCCGGTTGCAGGACGGTGATCCGGCACTCGTGGTCTCGCCGCGCGGACTGAGCTTCCGCCCGCAGGGGTTCGGCGAGATCGCACGCATTCCCTGGTCGGCAATCCGCGGTTTCAGGTCACGAAGTTACAAACAGCACCGCGTCATCGCCGTGCAGGTGGACGATGCGGAACGATATGCGCCACGAACGGGCTTTCTGCATCTGTTGCGTGGGCTGCGCTTGCGATCGGCAGCGAACGAGATCAGTTTCAGTACGCCCATGGCAAAGCAGGCCTGGAAGGACCTTGAAATCCTGCTGCAGAAGTATCTTGCACATTACGGTGGTCGCGCAGGAACGAACGATGGTGGCGGCGCCGTGGGTGTCACGGCAAGAGTCGACAACCCGAGGAACGTTTCATGACGCAGATCGATCGGTATCTGACAATCACCGCGACGGCCTTCGCCGTAGTCGCGCTCGTACACGTCGTGCGCGCAATCGAGCAGTGGAGTATCGTCATCGGTCCGTGGAGCGTGCCGGTCGCAGCGTCCTGGTTCGCCGCGCTCGTCACGGGCGGCCTCAGCATCTGGGCATTTTCTCTCTTGCGCCGGTGACGGCGCGCCCGGATGTTCGCTAAGCTCGCGGCGTGACCAACGACTCGCCAGGTTCCCCGCCATCGCGCACGTCCGATCCGGGCGCATGCCTGGCCGCCGCAGCTGCGCTGGGCGTGCCGCGCGATTATGCGCGCACGCACGCGCTCAGACGTGTGCGCGAGCCGGAGCGGCTCGTATGGATCGGCCCCGACATCCACGATCGCCCGCAATGGCTAGCGCCCGGCGCCGCGCGTGCGTGGCAGCGTATGCGCGCCGAAGCGGCGCGCGACGGTGTCGAGTTGCAGGTCGTTTCGGCGTTTCGCAGCGTGGACTACCAGCTCGAGTTGCTGCGGCGCAAGCTGGAGCGCGGACAGTCGATACGTCAGATACTTCGTGTCAGCGCGGCGCCCGGCTATAGCGAACACCACTCCGGCCGCGCACTGGACCTGACGACGCCGGGATTCAAATCGCTCGAGGAGGAGTTCGAGCGCTCCGCCGCTTACGCCTGGCTGTCCGCCAACGCGCGACGCTTCGGCTTTCGCCTGAGTTATCCGCGCGACAATCGGCACGGCATTGCGTTTGAACCGTGGCACTGGTGCTGGCACGAAAAGCGGAGATCGCGCTGATTCGTCCCTGAAGCGCGCGCCAGTCGACGTCCCTGTCTCCTCCTCAGCCCGATTACGCGATGCCTTCGTGGCATCGCGTAAGCAATCGAGCTTCGACCGTGGCACTGGTGCTGGCACGAAAAGCGGAGATCGCGCTGATTCGTCCCTCAAGATTTTTCGTGTTGCGCGCCGCCAGCAAGCAGCGCGCAACGTCTTCATGCAATCGTCATGGCGTGAAATCGACTTCGCTCTGCGCCGTGGCCGCCGCAATAGCGACTGGAATCGGCAGCGGGTGATAGAGGTTGCTCAGCCACAGCGGCAACTGGTCGGCATAATGCGCGCTGCCGAGTACGCCGCTGTTACCACCAGGTATGACCTCACTGGCGCTGATTACCGACGACATCTCGCCGACGAAACGACGCGCCGAACCGGAGTGGAACGTGAAATCGTTCGCGCCATCTCCGCGCAGGTCGTAATCGCCGACATTGACTGTCTGCCAGCCGCCGCCGCGCGCGATTCCACCAAGAACGCCAGACAGATCGGTGAACCCGTAGGGACTCGTAAACCCGTCTTCACCCGGGATACTGAACGGACCACCGAGCGGGTGGGAGAAGGTGATGCGGTGGAGGATGCCCCAGTTGTAGCCGGACAGTGCCAGCGAGCCATGGAACGCCGGCGCCATCGCCCCGCTGGTGAACTGATCGAGTGCGCTCTTGAGGCTGAAAAGCAGCACGAAGTCACGCGCCGCCGATGCACTCGGTGCACCCGGCGCGTTCAAGTACTGCGGATTGAAAAACTGCAGGCCCGATGCCCCCTTGCCCTGCAGCACGGAGAACGAATCGAGCAGAAACTTGAATCCCGTCAGACCGTCGCTGGCGCCGGGCAGATAGCTCTGCAGGCCGACGTGCGACAACGTCGCATCGATCGTGTTGCGCAAGGCGAAGCTGCGCCATAACGCCCAGATGGACGCGGCTACGCTGGCATCCTTCTCTGCCTGGCTTGGTGCGGGCAGTGCGAGCGGATTGTCGCCCGGATCGTAGCCTTGCTGGATGCCCGTCGGGCTCGAATAGTCCCAGGCGCGAAGGCGCATGATCGCCTCCTGCACACGCGGATCGGTTGCCAACGCGGCGAGCTTGTCCCAGGCACCGTCAGCGCCGGCGTTGTCGTAGGCGGTGAGCAGGTGTGGCAGCAGCAGCTCCGCATCGAGCGACTGCGTATTGGCCTGCAGCGCCTGCATGTCGTTCGGCGTGATCTTGTGGCCGGCGGCGATGAGACCCGACAGTACGCGGTCGATGCGGCCTTCGCGCCACGCATCGGCGCCGCCACGATCGAGATAGTAGATACCGCCGCCCGGTCGCGCCTGATTCAACGGGTTGTTGTCGAGCGAGAACCCGATCGGATCGTTGTTCGCATTGGCGAAATAGCCGGTCGACGGATTGACCACGAACGGCATTTCGCTGGCCGGCAGGATTTCATAAGGCGTCGCCTGGTTCGGCTGCGGATGCTGCACCGGCAGCCAGTCGTGATGTGCAGCGCCCGATCCGTCGCGGATCAGGAACGGCGGCACACCGCCGCCGACCGTGCCAGCCTGCAGGTCGGTGCGGACCGGCGCTTCGGCGCTCGTGAAGTAGGCGATGTTTCCGTCGACGTCGGCATAGGCGAAATTCTGAGAACCAAAATCGAAGTAGCTCAGCGCCGTGCGGAAGTCGTCGAGATTCGCGGCGCGATTGATCTGGCGGAAGCTCTGCAACTCGAATGTCGCTTCCCAGCCGGTGTAGGCGATCGAAAGACCGGTGCTGCTGGCCGAATCGATGACGACGAGCGGTCCGTTGTTGCGGCGCGGGACGATTACGGTGATGGCACCGTTGAGATAACCGATCGAATTGTCGCGCGTGACGTGGTCGGCCGTGCCGTCGAGCTGGTTGACGAAGTAGCTCTGGAAGATCAGTTGCACCGGCTCATCGACGCCGTTGTGGACGATCGCATAAGGCAATCCGTAGCTGTTGAGCCTCAGCGTTTCCTGGAACGTATCGGTGACGTCGAGCGAATTGGTCGTCGTGCCCCAGCACAGCCTCTGATTGCAACCCTGGATCACGCCCGGCGCGCCGGGGACGGTGACGCCGGTGACGTCCATCGGTTGTGCATAGTGGCTGTCGGTCGAATAGATGTGCTGCTCGGTGAAGACCGGCGGATAGGCAAGGCTCAGGTGCGGATCGTTGGACAGGATCGGCTTGCCGGACGCGGTATTTTGTCCGGCCACGACCCATTCGTTGCTGCCGATGGGCGAGTCACGTCCCTGCAGCGCGCGCTGGAACAGCGGATTGGCGCTGATCGCATTGCGATAGTCCTGCGCGAGCTTCATCGTCGTTGCGCTGACGTCCCCGATTGCGGGTACTCCGGCGCCTGCCGCGGCACCCCCCGCGGTCGTGGCCACGAGGTTGGCCTGCGCCGACGCCGAGGCGCTCGGCTGGAAGCCGGGCACGGTAACGCGGTCGTCCGGCGGCGCGGCGCGGCGTACGTCGCCGAAGAACAAGGCCGTGCCGTCGTAGCCCGCGGCGTGACCGGAAGCCTGGTAGGCGCCGAGCTGGATCGTCGGGCTGATGTCGAGGTCGAACGAAAGCTGGAACGCGAGGCCCTTGCCTACGGCGATCGAGTCGACCGACGTCCACGCATCGGCATGGGTCAGATCCAGCGCGCCGTACTCGGGCGGCAATGGATTCGTCGACAGCCAGAAGTTGACGCCGGCCGCGTACGCAGCCAGCCAGCCGCGCATGTCGTCGGACAAGGCGTAGTAGGTCTTTTCCGCAGCACGGCGCAAGCCAAGCGTGCGCGCCTGCACGTCGTTCGCCAGCTGTGACGGCCCGACCAGAGCCGCCAGCGTGCCGCTGACCGCGCGCCGCGTGAGATCCATCTCGAAGAAGCGGTACTGCGCGTGCGCGTAGCCCTGCAGGAAGGCGGCGTCATTGTCGCTGGACGCCTGGATCGTCGGTGCGCCGAGCGTGTCCCAGGTAATCTTGCCTGGCGCACTCAAGCCCGGTGCGGTGATCGTCGTGGTGCCGAAGGCCGAAGTCGCCAGCGATGCGACGAATGCAAGCCCTATGGAAAAAGCAAAAGGTATACGACCGCTGCGGCCGCGTGTGGCGCGTGCTGGCATGACTCCCTCCTGTTTCAAATATTGCGGGAATGAAACGCCCGTTTGACCCGATTATGCGCCGCACCGGGGTGCGCTGGAAGCTTTCGCGGCACCGAACACTCGACTTTTCATTTTGCAGTGCGCCAAAAAGCGCTGGCAGTAGCCCCAGTGCCTACGGGGTCATGGATCCCCGAGAGAAGGCTGCGGCGAGACCGATCCAGCCGGCGATCAAGCAGGCACCACCCAGCGGCGTGATCGCGCCCAGGACGCGCGGTGCGCCGAGTGCAAGCGCGTAGAGGCTGCCGCAGAAGGCCACGATTCCGAGTGCAAACGCCACGGCGCACGCAGTGCGCCAGCGTGAAGGAGGCGAAAGAGCAGCGGCAAGCAGCGCCAGCGTGTGCCAGAACTGGTATTCGACCGCGGTATGCCATGTCTGCAGCGCCGCAGCATCGAGCGTATCGCGCAACGCATGGGCACCGAATGCACCGAACACGACGGCGAGGGCGCCGCTGCCCGCGGCGAGTACGGCGATCCGGCTCATGGCGTTCCTCGAATGCGCGAAGCCCGGCAAATGCCGGGCTTCGATGAATTTTCAGTTCTTTTTCGCTGGCGCTTCAGGCTTGCCGGACGTCGGCTTGGCGCCGGTGTCCTTCGCGTCAGGCTTCTTCTGCTCCAGCGGCTTGAGCATGTCGTCCATGCTCTTGTCGATGCCGCTGAACTTGAAACTCGGCAGCACGAAGGTCCATCCGGAAAACGTCTTGTTCAACGCGACGACCTCGTCGTCCAGCACTTTCAACCGCTCCGCCTTGTCCTTGGCCGGATCGCTGACGGCGAGCGGTGCAATCGGCTCGGCCGCGGCCTTGGCCACAGGATCGGTCGCCGTATCGGCGGCAGACTTTCCGTCAGCGCCGTCGCCGGCCTTTGCCGCGGACGCCTTGGTGGCGGCGCCCTGCGCGGCCGCGAAGTCGGCCTTGGCCTTGGCCTGATCGGCGTCGATGTTCGCAGTCGCGGCCGTGCTGTCGAGCGCAGCGGTGAATTGCGCATAGTCCTTGCCGTCCTTGACCCAGGCGACCAGGCCGACATCGAGACCGTCGAAGGTCAGATAGCCGGCTTTGTATACTTTGTCGCCCGGCGGAACCTCCTTCGCCGGAAACGCGTCATCGGCGTGCAGGCCGGACAGCGTCGATCCGAGCGTATTGGCGACGAAGTCCGAGCTCACCTCGCGGCCTTTCGGCACGTCGGCAACCCTGAAGTTCGCGTCTCCGGACTGTTCCTTGTAAATCTTGAGGACCTTGCCCTCCGGATTGGTCAGGACCGCCTGCTTCACGCGCGTCGCGGGAATATCGGCAATGTCCTTCTTTTCCCAGTTCGCAACGGCCTTCTCGGCCGTCAGGTTGCCCTTGACCAGCAGGCTCTGCGCTTCGCCGTCGCGGCGCACGAATGTGCCGCCACCGCCGGCGCCGTTGTAGTTGCCGATGATCAGCTTGAGCGGCTGCTTGAGTCCATCGAGACTCACGAGCACACCGTTGGCATCTTTCTCGGTCACGTCGTTGACGCCGAGATCCGCGTAGTGCTTGGGATTCGAGGTCTTCTGCTCCAGCACCTTCGCATCGGCCAGCTTGAGCAGGAACTCGCGCAGCTTGACCACGTCCGCCGGATAACCGGACTTCTCGGCGATGGTCCAGCCGTCGCTGCCACGCTTCAGGGTCGCCAGTACCTTGTTATCGGCGCCGGTGAACATGATCGAAGTGACGTCGTTGACCTGCTCGCGGAACCCGGGCAGCAGCGCCTTGGTCTGCTCGGCGGATTCGCTGACCGGCTTCTGCGCGGAATTGATCCACCAGGCGGCGATCAGCGCAACGAGGGCGGCGGCGATCAGGGAATACAGGGTCTTCGCATTCATGGCCTGCTCCCGTTCAAACCGTATGCCGCCGGCGCTTCCAGCCGGCAAACAGCAATGCGGCAATCGTGATCAGCACCGGCACCAGACCGATGTTGACCAGCTTCAGGCGCGTGCCGAGCGACTCGATCTTGTCGTCGAGGCCGCGCCGCACCTGGCGCAGTTCCTTGCGGATCTCGACCTTCTGATCGAGGAAGCGCTGCAGTTCCGCGCGCTGTTCCGGCGACAGGATCATTTCCTGATCCTTGCTCTTGCCGCTCTGCAGTTCGGTCAGCTTGCGCTCGGTTTCGCTCAAGCGCTGCTGCAGCTCCTTCTCCTTGCCGCGGAAGCTCTCTTCGGCGGCGCGGCGCATGTCTTCAACCGTGGTGAACGGCCGCTGCGACGTCGCGCGTCCGCGAATCGAGATGAGATCGGATGAGCCGGACAGGTTGTCGACCGAGTTGATGAAGAAGTCGCCGTTGTTGGCGAAGGCGTTCATCAGCTTCTGGCCGAAGAACGGCTGGATCTGCACCCACAGGCGGTTGGTCAACATGTCGGTATCGGCGACCAGCACGATGGCGCCGTCGTCCTTCGACTCGGCCAGGTGTCCTTCTTCCTTGCGCTCGGGAAATGCGGTGGTGAACTTGCCCTCGACGCGGCCGGCGATGACATAAGGCTGCTTGCCGCTCGGCTCATAGCCGACCAGCAACTGGCTCGGATCGGGCATGAATTTCAGACGCTCGCTCGGCACGATCATCGCTTCGTCGCTGGTCTGGATCAGCGGCACCAGCTTGTTCTTCGAATCCTTGTCGAGCGCGAAGAAGCCGGCGCTGGAAATGTTGATCGAGTCCAGCGTCGCGGTCGTCACGTCGTCCTTGTTCAGGTCGCTCTTGGCGAAGCCGAGAATGGCCGGATCGCGCACCGGCGGCGCACCCTGCGCCATGCTGATCTGCAACGCATGCGCGCGGTCGAGCACGATCTTGTTCGGGTCGTATTGCACGCCCCAGGCCTTGAACAGCTTCGGCAGATCGGACGATTTGTTCGCGAACATCGCCGCCTGCGGATTGTTCGGATCGGCGCCACTGTCGTCGGACTCGGCCTGCGGATCGACGAACACCAGCAGGTGGCCGCCGCGCAGCACGAACTGATCGATTGCGTACATCGCGTCGTCGGTAAGGTTCTTCGGATGCACCAGCACGAGAACGCCGATGTCCTTGTCGACCGTCTTCAGCGACGGCGCGCTCAGCTGGCGCACGTCGAACGATTGCTGAAGCTGCGTATCGATCGCCCAGGCCTCGCGCATCTGCCGCGTGGCCGGATCGAAGCTCGCCGACATCGGCAGGCCCGAGATCAGGCCGACCGCCGGCTTCTTGGTCATGCTGAGCTCATGGATCAGCTTGACGACGTCGTACTCGAGAAACGCTTCCTTGTCCGGCTGCAGGAACGGAATGACCGACTTGCCGTTGGTCGAATTCGTTCCGGCGAGACCGAAGAAGATGTTCTCGCCGCCCTGCCCGGTCGGCACCGCCTGCAAGCCGAAGCCGGTGGCGCGATCCTCATCCTCGGAGAACGGCAGCGGGTCGATCACGTCGAGGTGGATCTTGCCTCCGGCACGCGCCGTCATCTCGCCGAGCATCTCGCGCACGCGCTGCGCGTAGGTGCGCAGCTGTGGCAGGTTCTGCGTGCCCTTGTCGGAGTAGAACAGGTACAGATGGATCGGCTCGTCGATGCCGGACAGGATGTTCTTCGTGCCCTGCGACAATGAGTACAGGTGGTTCTGCGTAAGGTCCACGCGCGCGCCGCGGAACAGGGCGTTGCAGACCAAGATCACCGCTACGAGCAGTACGGCCAGTACGGCCAGCGCGCTGCCGGTGAGAAGTTTGCGATGTTGCGTCATTGGGTCCGTCCCTCAGTCTGCTTTCTTGAGGTCGATGACAACCGCGCTGGCATAGAGCCAGAACGCGATGATCAACAGGAAATAGATCAGGTCGCGCAAATCGATGACGCCTTTGCCGATCGAGGTGAAATGCGTCATGAAGCTCAACCCCGAAATCGCGTCGACCAGTCCCTGTGGTGCCCACGCACTGAAGAAATTCAGGACCAGCGGGAATCCTGCCAGCAGGAACACGAAGCACACCACGACGGTCAGGATGAAGGCGATGACCTGGTTGCGCGTGCACGCGGAAATGCATGAACCGATCGCGAGGAACGCGCCGGCCATCAGGAAGCTGCCGACGTAGCTGGCGAAGATCACACCGTTGTCCGGCGATCCCAGATAGTTCACCGTGATCCAGATCGGGAACGTCAGCGCCAGAGCGATGCCGATGAAGGCCCAGGCGGCGAGGAATTTGCCGACCACGGCCTGCCACATCGTCACCGGCAACGTCAGCAGCAGTTCGATCGTGCCGCTCTTGCGCTCTTCCGACCACAGGCGCATGCCAACCGCCGGCACGAGGAACAGGTACAGCCACGGATGGAAATTGAAGAACGGTTGCAGGTCCGCCTGGCCGCGCTCGTAGAAATTGCCGAGGTAAAAAGTGAACGTGCCGGCGAGCAACAGGAAGATGACAATGAACACGTAGGCGACCGGCGTCGCGAAGTAGCTCGCCAGTTCGCGCTTGAATATTGTGAAGATCGGCCCTTTCATGCGTGCGCCTCCCCCGCTCCAATGAAATAAATCTGTCGTGCGCGCAGCGCGCGACGCCATCCGTTCCTCTCTCCCCCACGCGAAGCTTGGGGGAGAGAGCTAAGAGTGAGGGGGCAAGCGCTATGCACTTGCGCAAGGCCACGGATTCGACAAGACATCGTTCTCATGCGTGCGCCTCCGCTTTCTCGCCCTGCGTGATCGTGCGGAACACCTCATCCATGCGCCCGCTTTCCAGCTGCAGTTCGCTGACCTGTATGCCCTGCGCTTTGAGCAGGTCGCTGATCGGGCCGAAGATCTGCTTGCCGGGCTTGGGGAACGCGGTGAGGCGATGGTCCTGCGGATCGATCTCCACGGCGGCGACGTCGGCGACGCGCGACATCGCTTCCTTCGCGGCGGCGACATTGGTCGTCGTCAGCGACACGGCCTGGTGGTAGCGCGAGCGCGCTTCGAGCTCGGCCGGCGTGGCGTCGGCCAGCACCTTGCCCTGGGCGATGATGATCGCGCGCGTGCACACGGCATGCACTTCCTCGAGGATGTGCGTCGACACGACGATGGTCTTGTCCTTCGCCATCGCATTGATCAGGGAGCGCACCTCGTGCTTCTGGTTCGGATCGAGACCGTCGGTCGGTTCGTCGAGAATCAGCACGGCCGGATCATGGATGATCGCCTGCGCGAGTCCGACGCGGCGCTTGAAGCCTTTCGACAGCGTCTCGATCGGCTGGCCGAGCACTCCGTTCAGATGCAGGCGCTCGATGACGTCGTCGATGCGCTGCGTGCGGTGCTTCCCTGAGAGAGCCCGCATATCGGCGATGAAGGCGAGGAACTCGCGCGGCGTCATTTCGCCGTAGCTCGGCGCGCCTTCGGGCAGATAGCCCAGCGCGCTCTTGGCCTTGAGCGGCTGATCGCCGACATCGTGGCCGCAGACACTGGCGCTGCCGGATGTGGGCGCCAGAAATCCGGCGATCATCTTCATCGTCGTCGACTTGCCGGCGCCGTTGGGGCCGAGGAAACCGAGCACCTGTCCGGGTTCCACCTTGAAGGAGATGTTGTCCACGGCGGTCAGGTCGCCGTAGCGCTTGGTCAATTGCCGGGTTTCAATCATGGTCGAATCACCAGTCTTGAGAAATCTTGAGTTGCCGAAAGGAATTCACGCGACTCCGCACCCGAGCTGATCCGCCAGGCGATGGGCATGAACGCTGGTTTTTGCTGCAAGCGTTGCAGAAATACCGCATGCGGCGTTAAAAGTTCCCGCCGCATGCAGCGCCGGAATCCGCGCGACTGCGCGGATTCCGGGCTGAACCACTATTGCATCTGGATCGGCAGGTACACGTTGAAGGACTGCTCGTCCTCCGGCGCGTTGGAGGCGCTCGTTACCTCGTCGTAGGCGCGGCCGCTGCCCTCTCCGCTCTCGTCGATCAGATAGCCGTGAGCTTCGGCGTAAGCCTTGAGCATGAGCCGGGACAACGGCAACTGAGCCGGCGATCCGGTAAAGCTGGTGACCAGGGCCTTGCCCGCATAGCTTTGTCCCGCCTTGACCGGATCGGTCACCGGCACGTCGTTGCGGTCGACCGGCAGGGCGACGTCGAAATCGTAATTCTCGTCGCCCCAGTTGGTCGTGACCGTGATCCGCGAGCCGGTCACGGCGAGCTTGTCCTTCTTGATCACTGCCTGCATCGCCGTCATGGCCTTGTCGGTCGCGTCAGCGACCTCGTCGAGCGTGCGCTTGGCCGTCGTCGACACGTACAGGATCGGCTTGCCCTGGACATCCTTGATATCGATCTGCGTATCCTTGTAGTCGACGTTCGGGAACGTCGCCAGCATGTCCTGCAGGCGGGTCAGGTGAATCTGGATCTGCGTCGCCGGGTCGCCTTCGAGATACATGCCGGCGTAGCGGCCCATCAGGTCCCAGCCGTAGTCGACGTCATAGCCCATCGTGATGGTCACGGTCTTGCCATTGGTCTTGGGCTTGATGTTGATCGTGTACTTCTTGTTCTCGCCACGCCAGTTGTTGACGATGCCCCATGTCACCGAATTGTCCTGCTGCGAATCGGTGACCGTGTAGCTGCCGCTTTCCAGGCGTGAATCGCCGCTGACCCAGTTGACGCTCGCGCCATTGCCCTCATCCGGCCCGACCAGATTGAGCTGGACCTTGGGGTCGTAGGAACGCAGAGCGGTCCACGAGGGATAGGCGTGGAAGCCGTCGATCACGTCGTAGATCTGCCGTACCGGCGAACTGACCTCGGTGCTGCGCTCGATGTGGCGCTGAGCCGGCAGGGCGACGCCCCACAGCACGCCGAGAATGGCCACGATGATTAGCGCAACGATTATCTCAAGCAGACGGATCATCCCTCAACTCTCCACAATTTCGATACGGTCGCGGTTTGGTGCCATCGACGCACCACCGCAGCATTAGTTTTGTTGTCCCGCGCGCGCGGCACACCCGTCCAGGCGCTGAGCAGCAAATGGTACTGGCTATCAAGCGGGAAGGCTACCGGGGAGCAAGGGCTGAGGGCAAAGGGCTGAGGGCTGAAGGTCAAGAGCGGCCGATGCTCCGCCCTTCTCTGGCTTTTCAGCCCTCGGCCCTCAGCCCTGCTCCCTGCTCTCAGACAATCCCCAGTTCGAACGCCTTCAGCACCGCCCGGGTGCGGTCGCGTACCCCCAGCTTGGAAAGGATGTTGGACACGTGATTCTTGACCGTGCCCTCGGCCACGCTGAGCGAATTGGCGATTTCCTTGTTGCTGTAGCCGCCCGCCATGAGCCGCAGAATCTCGGTTTCCCGCTCGGTCAGCGGGTCCGGACGGTCGAGGCTGGTGAAGTCGTTGTGCATGCGCTCGAGCCCCGACAGCAGGCGCTGGGTGACCACCGGCGCAACCAGGGACCCGCCGGCGGCGACGGTTTTCACCGCGTCGACGAGCTGGTCGAGCGAAACGTCCTTGAGCAGGTATCCGCGTGCGCCCGCCTTGAGGCCGGCCAGCACCAGCTGGTCGTCGTCGAACGTCGTCAGGATGATCGTCGCCGGCAGCGAGTTGCGCGCTGCCAGGGCATTCAGCACGTCGAGCCCCGACATTCCCGGCATGCGCATGTCGAGCAGAACTACATCGGGCTTGACCGCCGGCACGATTTCGAGCGCCTGGGTGCCGTCCGCCGCTTCGGCCACGACGCGAATGTCGTCGGACAGCTCGAGCAGAGAACGGATGCCCTGTCGGACCAGAGTCTGGTCGTCGACCAGGCACACGGAAATCGTTTGCGTCGCAGTCATCGATTCGCCTCCAGCGGCAACCAGGCATCGAGCGCGAATCCCTGATCGCGCGCAGTGACGATATCCAGGCGTCCGCCGACCTGGGCCAGACGCTCGCGCATGCCGGTCAGGCCATTGCCTTGCTGCATGTCGCCGGCGCCGCGCCCGTCGTCGCGCGCGTGGATCGCCAGTTCGTTGGATTCGGTGCGCTCGCAGCGCAGCCACAGGTTGCGCGCACCGGAGTGGCGCACGGTGTTCGTGATGATCTCCTGCGCGCAACGCAGCAGGACTTGCGCGCGCAGCGGATCATCGACGGAAAATCGCGGCGGCAGTTCCAGATGGATCGCGAGCCCCGGCACGCCTTCGACCAGCGTGCGCAATGCTTCGGTCAAGTCGATGTTGTCGTTCTCGCGCAACTGGCTGACGACTTCGCGGACGTCCGAGAGCAGCAGCTTGGCCACCGACTGCGCCTGGCGCACGTGCTCCTGCGCCGTACCGGCGACCAGATGGCTGGCGACCTCGAGGTTGAGACTCAGCGCCGTCAGGTGGTGCCCGATCAGATCGTGCAGGTCGCGCGAGATGCGCATGCGCTCGGCGATCCGGCTCGATTCGGTCAGCAGCGTGCGCGTCGCGCGCAGTTCGGAATTGAGGCGGCGCAGTTCGTCGCGGGAATCAGCCTGCTGCTTGGCGACCAGCGACGTGACGTAGGTAAATGCAGAAAATCCCATGAACAGTGAACACTGCACGAGCGCAGCCATCCAACCCGAATCGAGCCATTCGACGAAGACCGGTGTGAGCGTGAAGCTCTGCAGCAGCACCCAGGCGACGCCGGCCATCAGCGGCAGCGTCCACGGCACGACGCCGGCGATGAGACTGGTCAGAATCCCGGAAATTCCGCTGTGGCTGAACCAGCCGATGGAAAATGCAGCAAGGTTCATGACAACCAGCAGCGGCATGCGCTGCAGTCCCGGGCGCCGTCGGCCGAGGTCGTTCGTGGCGAACCAGTAGGCGAGGCCGAAAACCGCGTAGGCAACACACCAGCCCACGTACTCCGGAGACCCGGTCGGCACGTCCTGCGCGCGCCAGGTTGGGCTCAGCAGCGGCACGCCGGTCCACGCATACGTGAACAGCCCGGTGTAGCGCAGCAGGGAGATATGATTGAACGGCGACAGCATGGGCACATCATAGAGCCCGGGGCGCCCACTGCAACCTGCCCTTAGTCATTGAGGGTTGCGGTCGTCTGCAGGGCACGGCCATGATGGGCGCAAGCTACAGGCGCGAGGAACGTCCTCTGCCCGGTAATGCGCCCTGGAAACTGCAAGCGTCTTCCCGGGTTCTTAACGAAAATGCCAGCGCAGCGACATGGCAAGGCATGCGGTGGCGTGCGATAATTTGCGCCCTGAGTGCGCTTCGCGCAGAGCGGAATTGACGAGAACTACGATGGCGATCGCCATTCGCGACGTGCGCGAAAGTGAGCTGGACTCGGTAGTCGCGCTCAACAATGCCGCCGGTACGACCATTTTGCCGCTCGACGCGGCGCGCATGCGCGAGTTTTTCCAGGAGGCCGCGTATTTCCGTGTGGCCGAGGCCGATGGACACCTGGCCGGCTTCCTCATCGCGCTGCGCGAGGATGCGACATACGGCAGTCCGAATTTCCTCTGGTTCCGCGAACGTTATCCGCACTTTCTCTACATCGACCGCATAGTCGTCGCGCAACGTTACCGCGGGCTCGGCCTCGGCCGGGTGTTCTATGCCGACGTCATCAGCTATGCCGAGGTGCACGTCCCGCTCCTGGCGTGCGAAGTTTTCCTCGAGCCGCGCGACGATGTCTCGGTGCTGTTCCACGGCACGAACGGTTTCCAGGAAGTCGGCCAGCAACTGATGTCCGGGGTGGGCCGGCGCGTGTCGCTGCTGGCCAAGGACCTGTGCAGCCACGCGTTCGTGCGTTCGACCTATCTCGAGGGCGCGGGCCTGCCGAGCCAACCGTGGCTGGCAGAGCGCGAGCGCAGCACCCAGCCTACGCAAACACGCGCCGCCGGCGCGCACTGAGTCGTTGCGGTTTGCGATGCGCGGCAGCACAAACCGCTGACTGAAGTTTGGCCAAGGCGGCGAGCGCCAAGAGATGCGCCGCATCGTCGTGCACTGGCACCGACGTTGCCAAACTCCTGAGGGCTTCAAACCGTGCTTCTTCTCGCCGACATCGATGAACGCGACGCCGTGGCCCTGTTCGCCCGCTACGGCCTGGCGCTCGTGCGCGTCGGCGACGGCGAGCCCATTCACGGCAGCTACTGGGGCGAACCTGAAGCCGGCGTGATCGGCGAAAAAGTATACGCGCGCGGCGACACGCCGGTGCATTCGCTGCTGCACGAAGCCTGTCACCTGATCGTCGCAGCCCCGGAGCGGCGTCCGCGAATCCATACCGACGCTTCGGACTGCCAGGCCGAAGAGGATGCCTGCTGCTATCTGCAGATCGTCCTTGGCGACTGCTCTTGCCGGCGTCGGCAGGATGCGAATCATGCAGGACATGGATTCCTGGGGTTACACGTTCCGCCTCGGTTCTGCGCGCGCCTGGTTCGAGCAGGACGCCGAGGATGCGCGGGCGTGGCTGGAGGAACGGAACCTGCTTCCTGAAGCAGGGCTGAGGGCTGAGGGCTGAGGGCCAGGAGTGCGAGAAGCGCGCGCTTTGATCGTCTCTCAGCCCTCAGCCCTGATCTCTGCCTTGCGCATTGCCGCGCAAGACACTAGCCTGCGCGCAGTCGCACAGTGACTGGAGCGTACCCATGCAACGCTGGCTGAAAATTCCCGACGGCCGTTACCTCGACGCCAATCGCATCATGTATGTCGGCAAGGTCGAGACCTATCCGCGGCTCGATGATGACGGCAACGACGCGGGCATCGGCTATTCGGTTTACGTCGGCACCGATGTCCCGCGCGATCACCATCTCCTGGTGACCGGCAGCAAGGAAGAAATCCTTGCCCTGTTGAAGAGCGTGCTCGGCGTCACCAGCGCCTGATCCTGCGTGACCGGCGCAGCTGCGCCGGTCAGGCTTCGGTGAACAAGTCGCGCTCGATGCTGCCGGCCGGAGGCGCGCGTTTGGCGACGGCGCGATACCAGCGCCATGCAATGAGTCCGCCCGCGAAGAGAGCTGCCGAAGCGATGGCAAGGTGCATCGCGCTGTCCGCGAGCCATGGCGATAGGAGCCCGGCAAGCAACGCGTTGAACGCAAGCGTGATGAATCCCTGCACCGACGATGCGGCACCTCGGCGTCGCGGAAACAGGTCGAGCACAAGCAGGTTCAGCGTCGGTGAAACCAGGTTCACGCCAATCGCTGCGAACGCCAGCGGCAACACGGCCCATGGTACGCGCGAGGGCACGACCAGCCAGGCCACGAACAGGCCAGCGATCGCCGCAACCGCCATGATCGTGTAGCCGGCTCCCAGCACCTTGCGCGCGCTGACCCTGCCGGCGAGGCGGCCGGCCAGCATCGCGCCGAGGACGAGCCCGCTGATGACCGGCACGAACAACCAGTAGAACTGATCCTGATGCAACTTGAGGATGCCCAGGACGAAAGCCGGCGCACCGGCGATGTAGACGAACAGGCCGCCGAAGTTGCAGGTGATGCCCAGCGCGAGCGGCAGGAATTGCGAGGAGGAAAGAATCTCCCGATAGCTGGCGAACAATGATCGCGGCGACAGCCCGATACGGCGCTCGCGCGGATGCGTTTCCGGCAGGACAAAACTGCACAATGCGAGCAAGGCTGCCGCGAACGCGGTCAGTGCCCAGAACAGCGCATGCCAGCCGCCCCAGGTCACGATCCAGGCACCGATCACCGGTGCCATTGCCGGCGCCAGGCCGAAGATCATGCTGATCATCGACATCAGCTTCTGCGCTTCGGGACCTTCGAAGACATCGCGGATCAGCGCCCGACCCACGATCAGGCCGACGCCCGCGCTCATTCCCTGCAGCGCGCGAAACGCGAGCAGCGCCGACATCGACTCGGCCACGGCGCAACCTGCCGATGCGATCAGGAAAACACCGACGCCGCCGAGAATGACCGCGCGGCGGCCCCAGGCATCGGACAGCGCACCGATCAGCAATGACAGCGCTGCGTAGGCCATCAGATAGACGCTGATCGTCTGCTGCATCGCCAGCGGCGTTGCGTGGAACTGGTCGGCGATCGCCGGAAATGCCGGAAAGATGGCATCGATGCAAAACGGGCCGAACATGGCCAGCGCAGCCAGCAAGCAGGCCAGCGCGTTGCGGCTTGGAACGGCAATCGGCATTGTCGAGTGGAATGTCGGGGCAGCGGCTTTGCTGCCGCTTGGCCGTGATGATACGCGCCTTTCGATCGAGATCGAGAGCGCCAATTCACACTACTGGAGAGCGTCGGCGAAAGTTCGACAAGCGCACGACTTCGTCTTCGCGCCGACTCGTTTCCACGCCGCAGGTCGTGCGACAATCGGACATCGTTCAGATCGCACAGGTCCGCCCATGTCCGACGGCCCCGCCCCGGAAATCCGCGATGGCGAATTGCTGGCGGCCGTCGATCTCGGCTCGAACAGTTTTCATCTGGTCGTCGCGCGCTACGAGCACGGCGAATTGCGCGTCATCGACCGCCTGCGCGACAGCGTGCGCCTGGCCGCAGGCTTGCGCGCCGACGGCAGCCTGGACGAGACGCGTCGCGACAAAGCTCTGGCGTGCCTGGCGCGTTTCGGCCAGCGCCTGCGCGTTCTGCCGCACGAGCGCGTCCGCGCAGTGGCCACGAACACCGTGCGGCGCCTGAGTTCGCCAGCCGCGTTTCTCGGGCCGGCCGAGCAAGCCCTCGGTCATCCGATCGAAATCGTGTCCGGCCGTGAAGAAGCCCGCCTGATCTATCTCGGCGTCGCCCACGGCGTGCCGGATTCGCCGCAGCGCCGCCTGGTCATCGACATCGGCGGCGGCAGCACCGAGTTCATCATCGGCCAGCATTTCGAGGCCCTGGAAAAGGAAAGCCTGCAGATGGGCTGCGTGGCGAGCACGCTGCGCTTCTTCGGCGACGGCAAGCTCAGCCCGAAACGCTGGCGCCAGGCGCAAACGGAAATCGCCGTCGAACTGCAGCAGTTCGCGGCGGAGTACCGCGCCCAGGGCTGGGGCGAGGCGATCGGTTCGTCCGGCACGATCAAAGCCATCGGCAACGTCGCGCAGGCGGCCGAGTGGTGCGACGCCGATATCACACGCAGTGCGCTGGAGCGCGTGCGCGACGCGATGCTCGATTGCGGCAGCATCGACAAGCTGCGCCTGCCGGGCCTGGCCGAGGATCGCGTCAGCGTGTTTCCCGGCGGCCTCGCGATACTCGAAGCAGGCTTCACCGCGTTCGATCTCAAGCAGATGCGCATCTGCGACACGGCGATGCGTGAGGGTCTGCTTTACGACATGATCGGCCGTGCCGAGCATCGCGACCCGCGCGCTGCCAGCATCGTGGCACTGGCGCAGCGCTACGCCGTCGACGCCGGGCAAGCCGAGCGCGTCGAAGCCACGGCGCTTTCGTTGTTCGACCGCGTTGCGCGCGACTGGCAACTCGGGCATGTCGAACGCGATTGGCTGTCGTGGGCCGCGCAGACCCACGAAATCGGTCTGGCCATCGCACACAGCCAGCACCATCTGCACGGCGCCTACATCGTCGAGAATTCCGACCTGGCCGGATTCGCGCGGCATGAACAACAGGTACTGGCAGCGATCCTGCGCAGCCACCGGCGCAAGCCCGATGATGCGGTGCTGCGCAGCCTGCCGGAACGCCTGCGCCGGCCGACTGCGCGCGTTACCGCACTGCTGCGACTGGCCGTTCTGCTGCAGCGCGGCCGCGCCGCCGACCCGGCACCGCCGATCGAGCTGCAGGCCGACGACAAGACGCTGCAGATCCGCCTGCCGCAGCAGTGGCTGGAACGCCATCCGCTGACGCGGGCAGATCTCGATCAGGAACGCGACTACCTGAAGCAGCTCGAAATCAAGCTGCGAGCCGACGACAAACTCGCCGTCGCCTGAACCTCTACTCAACGTCGCCGCTTTCCCGGGAAGATGCCACAGCGCGACGCGATATGCGTATCCGGCATATTCTGCGTAAAATTCGCGCCACACGACTCTGACCGTTCCCTGGAGAACCTTCATGCTCAAGTATTTCCTGATCGCTTTCGCGGCAACCTGCCTGTCGCCGCTGGCCCTGGCCCAGCAGGCTCCGGCGAAACCTGCCGCCAAACCCGCGGCAAAGGTCGCCGAGCCGGCGAAGGCGACCGATGCGACGCCAGCACCTTCCAGCCACAAGGCCGTGTTGCACACGAACATGGGCGACGTGACGATCGAGCTGTATCCGGACAAGGCGCCGAAGACCGTCGACAATTTCGAGCAGTACGTAAAGGACGGCTTCTACAACGGCACCGTGTTCCATCGCGTCATTCCGACGTTCATGATCCAGGGCGGCGGCTGGACCAAGGAACTGCAACGCAAGCGCACGCGCGCGCCGATCCACAATGAAGCGAACAACGGCTTGTCGAACGTCAAGTATTCCGTCGCCATGGCGCGCACCGGCGATCCGCATTCTGCGGCTGCGGAATTCTTCATCAACATCGTCGACAACAAGCGCCTGGACTACACCGCGGATACCAACAGCCTGACCTGGGGCTACTGCGTATTCGGCAAGGTCATCGCCGGTCAGGACGTCGTCGAGAAGATGAAGGCCGTGCCGACCGGGGCCCAGGGCCCGCTCAACTCCGATGTTCCGCAAACGCCGATCGTGATCGAGAAGGCCGAAATGGCTGCAGTGAGTCTGCGTCACTGACGCGGCAAGCAATCCGCCTGGCGCCGTCAATCGGCGGCGCCGGACTTCAGGCAGGATCGACGTGACGACACTGTTCATCTCCGATCTGCACCTCGACGAGAGCCGCCCGCAGATCGTCGAGCTGTTCGAACAATTCCTGCGCGGCCAGGCGCGCGACGCCGCCGCGTTGTACATCCTCGGCGACCTGTTCGAAAGCTGGATCGGCGACGATGACGACAGTCGCCTGGCCGACACCGTCGCCGACGCGCTACATACGTTGCATGCGACATGGCGTGCCGGTCTTCTTCATGCGCGGCAATCGTGATTTCCTGCTCGGCGACGCGTATGCGCAGCGCGCAGGCATGACCCTGCTCGACGATCCGCAGGTCATCGATCTCGACGGCGAACGCGTGCTGATCATGCACGGCGATACGCTGTGCACCGACGACGTCGAATATCAGAAATTCCGCACGCTTGTGCGCGATGCGCGCTGGCAGGCGCAGTTCCTCGCGCGCCCGCTCGACGAGCGTCGCGCTTTCGCCGCGCAGGCGCGCGGCGAAAGCCGCAAGCACACCGCGGCGGCGAAACCGGAGATCATGGACGTCAACCCGGCGGCGGTGGTTGCGGCGATGCAGGCGCACGGCGTGCGCCGGCTGATCCACGGACACACCCACCGCCCGGCGACGCATCGTCTCGGCGTGGATCGTCAGGCCGCCGAGCGCATCGTGCTCGGCGACTGGTACGAGCAGAGCAGCGTGCTTACTTGGAACTGACCGCTTCGCCCGAATAGACTTTCTTCACCCGCGGAGTCAGGTCGGCGCGGACGTCCCTCTGATCGACAGTTCCGATTTGATACCAATACGTCTGCCCGGGTTTCGCGGTAGTGTCGCGCCAGTAAAATTTCACCGGAATATTGTCCTCCCGCGAGACCGTTCCGATTATTTTTTCGTTGATCCGCCGCATCTGACCGCCCTCGACATCGGCGCGGTAGATGATATAGCCATAGATCTGCTGCTCGTTCTCGACGTTCCATTGAAGGAGGGGTCCCTTTCCTTCGGGAATCGGCATCGTGATTGACGACGGCTGCGTCGCGGACCGGAGCGCGGCAGTCAAGTCATTCTTTTTCAGAACGTCGCTCGACTGCTGTCCAGCCAGCGAGTTCAGGTCGATGACCTGACCATCGTGCGGGAGGAGCATGCCGGAGTAGCGCACGACGAGCTCCTGCCCGTACTGCGGCAGGCCAATGCTCAATAGCGTCGAAAATCGGGCGTCCTTGACCTTCTCGTCGTCAATCTTCATTTCCAGCGCGCGGCACGAGATCTGTTTCACCGGACAATCGGTCTCGTGGACGAGAACAGGCGCTCCACTCTGCGTGATCTTTCCCAATTCCAGCGCGCCACCTTCAGTATCGCGAAGGAACAACATCTGCGGCTGCACGTTTCCGGTTTTTTGCACTCCCGCGTTGATCGCATAGGTCTCCGGAACAACGCGTCCGCGCGTTTCGAAACTGTAGCTGATCCACGCCGTCGGCTGTTTCGTCGATGTCGTAGCAACCTCGACCCAGCCCTCGTGTTTTCCCCACGGCGCGTTCTGCCGCGTGCGCAACAACACGGCTTTGCCGTCGTCGACGATTTGAGCATCGACCAGTCCGCCTGCATCGGCTGCCGTACGCGCACGCAAGTCCGGAAGATCGCGGCTGCTGAGTGCGACGCGGCGAGCGGGAGCTTCTTTTCCCGCGGGAACCAGACCGAAATCGACCGATGTCGGCTCGCCATCGATCGCCGAATCGACGAACAGGTTTACGACGATGCGAAAGGCTTTCTGTTCGCTGTCGAGGGCAAACTCCGCGTAGTAGACCTGCTCGCCAAGCAATCGATCGACATTGACATCGAGAGGCAACTCGGCTGAAGCATGCGCCGGAACGATCAAGGGCAGTTGCCGGGCATGGATCGTGTCTCCGGAACTGTGGACCTGGCGCAAGATCGTCACGGCCGTGCCGGAATCGTTTTCAACAATGGCGGTGGCGCTCAGCCGGCGACCGGGCCGCTGCTCGTCAAGCCGTACATGATCCGCCGACAACGTGGCGTACGCGAAAGCGGTGCAAGAAAAGAAAAGAGCGAACGATGAAGCGAAGCGCGCGAGCATCCAGAAACTTCCCTTGCAAAAAAGTTGAGGCCCATCAATTGATGGGCCTCAGATTTACAACCTTTGCAGTTCCCGTCAGTCGACCGAAAAGCCCTGCAGCTTCACTGGCAGGGTTCCGGTAACAGCAAGAGTATAGGTTCCGCAGCCAGCCGACGCAGCCGGAGGAGTCGCCGAACTACCGGTGGCGGCATTGAGTGGACGAAACAATGATGTAGTATGTCCCGGCTGCAACGGCCCCGGCTGGCGTTACCGTTTCCGTGCCTCCCGCTCCGGTGGCGTCGTTGCTGCCAAAGGCATCACAGGAAGTCCCACTTTCGCAGGCGGCCTGGCTCGGAGTCGCAGTAGGTCCCTCAACGAAAAGCGCCGGGTCAAATGGCGTCGTGCCGGTCACGGCTTACTGTCACGGCGTTGCCCGCATTGACGATGCATCGTATAGACGGACTGTGGACCGAACACACCTTGGCCACCCATGCAAAGCGAGGTCAAGTTTGAATCCGAAGCACACGTGTTGCCGGCAGTAACGTTGAAGGGAGGCGCGGTAATTGTGCCGGGTGCGGCACAGGTTCGTTCGACCGCGAAAGACGGAGGAGCACAATAGCGAGAGCGACAAGGCAATCAGTGGTTTCTTCATCTCAAACACTCCTAAAAAGGGCCAATTTCACCGGTGCTTACGTACTTATTAGTGTCCAATAAAAGTCTGGCGGCGCGAATCGAACTGGTCGAAGAAAACCACCTTGTCGACGTTCTGGCCGTTGCCGGCGACGGCACTGCGAAAGTTCAGAGTCGGGGTCGTCATGCCCATGAATACGGTCTTTACGCCGACCCAGCCGGCATTGCCACCGGTAATCGTAATCGGAATGCCGGCACCATCCGTCAACCCCGTGGTGGCGGCATCGTTCACCCAATAACGCAGCGCGCCGACGCCATTAGCGCCAACCGTCAGATCGAACTCGATGCGATTCGGTCCAGTCTGATTCGGCAAGTTAACCGCAGTCTGGCACTGGTTCTGTGACGCATGCATTGTCACAGGCACCGATGATAAACAACGCGCTTCGTACCACCGCCCGAGCCGCTATACAGCATCTTCACCAGTGCCAATCTGTTCTTATAAAAAGCAGCCGAGTTTGCAAGGAAGATTATTGCCTGGTCGGTGCCGTTCGCGCCGTTCAGATTGACCGGATCGAATATGAACTGGGCACGATAACGCGTTTCGTTATTCGGCGAATCGTCGCGCACCTGCCCATGGCCAGTACCATTGTCCCCGAGGTTGACTGCCATTTTGCAGGCGCTACCGTCGTAGCCCCCGGCTACGACATGCACAGCCGAATCGCCGCCGCCAAAACTCGTGGCCGACCAAGCCGACAAATTGCCATCGACGCAATCGGCAAATGCGGCGCCTGCGACTCCAAAACTGGAAAGTCCAGCGAGGGCTACTAAAAGGGTCTTCATGTTCGATTTCATTGAATTTCTCCCAATTTCGACTCGGGTGGGAGCATGCGCTCCATCCCCCATAAAAATTCTCAGGACCACCCGAATTCGAGGAGCTTAGTCGAGGTTGTGAGTCGCGTCAACAACTTGAGCGCGATTCCTCACCCGCCAAACACACGCTTCGGACCGTGAATTTGCCCGCCCCATGGCGAGCCTTCGATATCAATAAACGAACCGCAGGTACAAAACCGGACACGCGGCGGCAAGAAGTTTGCAGGCTAGCTGCCAGCACAGGTGCGGCAGCCCCGACCAAGACCGGCCATTTTGAGTTCTTGCCCCTTCACATTGAGGCACGATCGATCTGCCCGGACCGAGCCCGTGCCGCCCTTCGCGAGGTAGGAGATTGACGCGGCGGCAATCGCACATTGACGCCGATTCGCCCTGCCCGGACAATATCTTACCTTCCACTCCCGGAACACGCGTGCACGCCAGCGCTGCCTCGCAACGATCAATACTGGCCGTGATCCCGGCACGCAACGAGGCACCTACGGTCGCGGACATCGTGCGGCGCACGCTGGCGACCGGTCAGTGCGATGTGCTGGTGGTCGATGACGCCAGTACCGATGGCACGGCCGAACTCGCACGGGAAGCCGGCGCAAGGGTGATCACGGCGCCATTCAGTCTTGGCGCCTGGGGCGCCACGCAGACCGGCATGCGCTTTGCACAGCGAAACCGCTATCACACCGTGCTGACGCTCGACGCCGACGGCCAGCATCATCCCGAGGAGTTGCCCAAGTTGCTGGCGCTTTTGCGGCGCAGCGGCGCCAATGTCATCATCGGCACCTATGCGCAGCGCATGAGCGCTGCGCGCAAAGTGGCGGGCGGCTACTTCCGCCTGCTGACGCGGTTGCATGTCCAGGATTTCACATCCGGCCTGCGCGCGTATGACCGGCGCGCCGTGCGTGCCCTCGCTTCGCGCGAGGCCAGCTTGCTCGATTATCAGGATATGGGAGTTTTGATGCTGTTGAGCAAGAAAGGGCTGATCCTGCAGGAAGCGCCGACCATCATGTCACCGCGCCGCGCCGGGGCCTCGCGCGTATTTGCCTCCTGGCTGCTCGTCGCCCGCTACATGCTGCACACGACCGTGCTCTGTTTCGCCCAACTCGGCGTTCGCGCGCGCATCGTCGTGCGGCCGCAGACTTCGCCACCGGCGGGTGGTCTGACATGACCAGCCAGCTGACTTCGGCGGCGATCGGCATATTGCTCGCCGGTGCGATCCTGTACCTCGTGCGGCGCGATCACATGCACGGCTCGTACGCGCTGTGGTGGCTGGCCATTGCCGCGGCGATTCTCGTGCTCGGCGTTTTCCCGCCGGTCATCGACTGGCTAGGCCGGGTCAGCGGCATCAGCTATCCGCCGATACTGCCGATCATCGTCGGCATCGGCATGATCCTGATCCGCATGCTGCGCACGGACATCGACCGGTCGCGGCAGGAACGGCAGCTGCGCCGCCTCGCGCAGAAGCTCGCGATATTGGAACAGGAGCTTGCCAGCGCGCGGCGCGTTGCGGAACCCACCGCGTCGAACGATTTCGGCCGCAACAAGAGCGCGCGGGTGATACCGCTTCCGAAGTCCGGCGACGCCTGATCCGGCGCGACGTGCGCGTCCTGCATGTCGGCAAGTTTTTTCCGCCCCATCCCGGCGGCATCGAGCGCTGCATGGCCGACCTATGCGCCGCGCTCAGCGCGCGTGGCGTGGCGGCCGCGGCACTGGCGCACGCCGAACCCGGAGCAAAAAGTATACAAAGGCGCGACCCGGCCGGCTTCGATGTCACCCTCGCCGCCTGCCACGGCCAGTTGCTGTATGCGCCGCTCAGCCCCTCTTTCCCGTTCCTGCTGAAGCGCAGGCTGGCCGACTTCCGTCCCGATCTGCTGCACCTGCATCTGCCGAACACGTCGGCCTTCTTTGCCCTGTTGTCGCCGGCCGCGCGCCGGCTGCCGTGGGTCGTCCACTGGCACGCGGACATTCCGCTCGACACACGCCGGCGCCTGCTGCGCCTGGCATACGGCGCTTACCGCCCGTGGGAGCGTGCGATGCTGCGACGCGCGAATGCGATCATCGCCACATCCCAGCCGTATCGCGATTCGAGCGCCGCGCTCGCCCCATGGCTAAGCAAGACGCATGTCATTCCACTCGGCATCGCTGATCTTCCCTCTCCCCCGACGTCGTCGGGGGAGAGGGCTGGGGTGAGGGGGCAACGCGAAAATCACGCGTTGTCGTTTGCACAAGCGCTACCCCCTCACCCAACCCTCTCCCCCATCGCAAGCAATGGGGGAGAGGGCGAAGGTTTTCCAACGCGCAGCCCTCATGAGCCAGCCCTCAGCCCTCCCCTCCGCATCCTCGCCGTTGGCCGCCTCAGTTACTTCAAGGGCATCGATGTGCTGCTGCGGGCGCTCGCCGATGTCGCCGAAGCGACTCTCCTCGTTATCGGCGATGGCGAATGCCGCAACGCGCTGGAACAGCAGGCCCGCAGTCTCGGCATCGAAGCGCGTGTGCGGTTCGCCGGACGCATCGACATGGACTCGGCCGGCGAAATGACACTACGCGCCGCCTACGAAAACGCCGACGTGTTCTGCCTGCCTTCGACCGATCGCGCGGAATCGTTCGGTCTCGTGCTGCTGGAAGCGATGCGCGCGCGCCTGCCGGCGATCGCCAGTGCAATCGCCGGATCGGGCGTCGGGTTCGTCGTGCGCGATGGCGAAACGGGACTGCTCGTGCCGCCCGGCGACGCCGCAGCACTGGCCAATGCATTGCGCCGGCTCGCTGCGGACGCTGGCCTGCGTGCGCGTATGGGTGCAGCCGGCGCGCAGTGCTGGCAGCAGGAATTCACGCTGGATCGGGCTGCGGATCGCGTGCTGGCGCTGTACGAACAGGTTCTGTCAGCAAAGCCGGTTCACGCATAAGCAACGCCAGCAGGCTGATGACCGCCGGGGTGATGTGCATGACCAGACGATTCACCGCGGTGTAGCTCTCCGCCCATTCGGCCGCGTCGGTGAACACGAACAGGATCACGAGCAGGCCGAAGCATCCGAGCAGCAGCAAGCCGCAGAGGCATAGCGCCTGGCTCGCCTTCAGCACGCGCCAGCGCCAGACGAGCAGTGGCGCGACGCACCACCACAGCAGATGCCAGTTCGACTGCGTAAAGAGACTGCGGATGACGCCGAGCGCCGCGTCGCCGTGCCAGGTCAGGGACAGCTTGCCGATGACCGGAATATCGACGACGCGCGAGCCGCTGCGCACCCAGCCGATGGCTGCGAACAGCATCTGCGACTGGCCGACCAGGATGACGCCGAGCAGCACCGCTGCGGCGATCGCCGCCGCACGCCATCGCCAGCGCGGCGACAATGCGCCGAAGCCGATTGCGGCAAGCAGGCTCAGGAACCAGACCATGCCCTCGAGCTTCAGCAGCGGCAGCACGGCGGCGCAGATCAGCGCCATGGCCAACTGGTCGCGCTCGCCGCGCTCCTGCCAGCGCAGCCACGCCAGCAGTGAAAACCCGAACAGCGTGGCAATCCACAGATCGGCGTAACCGGCAAGCGCAACGTGTGACGCAAGCAGCGGCAACGATCCGAGGATGTAGACGAATATCGCCGCGCGCGTCGCGTTCAAACCCAGCGCGCGCCATTGCCCGTAGTGCCCCAGCAGCAGGCCAGCCCACAACACCAGCCACGGCAGGTTGACGAGTTGCTCGATCCAGCCGCCGGCCGCGCTGGCGAACCACACCTGCATCCACCCGAGCGTCGACGGATAGGCCCATGCCGGCCCGCTGTACAGCTCGGCCGTGCCCTCCCGCAGCCAGTCGGCCACGGCGACGAACGGAACGTAGTGACCGAGCAGGAACCAGGTCTTGGACTTGACCGCCCAGGCGTCCCACGCGTCCCATGGATAGGTCGGTCGCAACAACACTTCGCTGCCGATGATCGAGCCGCGCCAGAGCAACGATGCCAGCATCGCGCCGACGGCAACGCTTTTCCAATATTCCACTTTTTCACCCACGCCTGCCGCAGCCGCGGGAGCGCGATATTGCCGGTAAAGTGCAACGCAGCCTGCCAGCGCCCCGGCAAGCGCGAGCCATGGTGCGGCGTGCAGCCACGCATGAGTCGTGCCCGAGCGCGCCGACAGCGCCGTGAAAGCTGCGGCGCCGAGCATGCCCAATGCCGCGCCGTAGCCCAGCGCCGCCGCGATTCGGCCGGGCCGATGCGGTGCGCTCAGCGCAAGCGACAGGAATGCGCCGGAGGCCGTGGTCAGCAGCCACGCCCACAGATAGGCCATGGTCATCGCCCGGCTCCGCGCACGCGATAGACCGCAAGGTTGCCGCCGGCGAACATCGGCGTCACGGCGACCGAGCGCGCCTCGGAACGCAGCAGCGAAGCGGCATCATCGTAGTGCCAGTGCTTGCTGGCGCACAGCACGATCACCGTGTCTTCCGGCCAGTCTTGCGCCGGCGCCGTGGCGATCGCCGCGTCCAGCGGCACTGCGTTGAGTGGCAGCAGGAAATAAATCAGGCGCAACATCATGTAGGTCGAATCCGAGGCCACGAGCACGCGTTGGCCTTGCCTGACGTCTGCCAACTGCTGGCGGGCCAGCTGGGCGAATCCGGCGATGTCCTCGTCGGGCTGCAGGCGCGCGCGCTCCTGCCACGACTTTCCGGCATAGATCGACTCGGTGAGTTGATGCTTGGAGGAAAGATCGCCGAGCCAGCGCAGATCCAGCACTACCCATGCGAGCGCGCCGGCGACCAGCACCGCGCGCAGCCATTGTGCCCGCGACCAGCGCAACAGAAGCGCGCAAACGACAAGAGAAAACAGCGTGCCGATGACCAGCGTCACCGGCAGCGATGCGTTCGGGTCGGTCGACACGCCGACGACATTGATCGACGCCAGACTCCACGGCTGATAACCGAACCAGGCATGACGCAGCAGTCGCGGCAATGCGTTCCACGCGGGTGAGTCGAGCCGGGCCTGCACCAGGCGGAACGGCCGAAAAGCGATGCTCGGCGGCACGAGTTGCGGCGTCGCGTATTCGGCGAAGCCCAGTTCGGTAATCTCGCCGCGCCATGCCGGCGTCGCTGCGCGCAGGTCGACCGTGACGATGCCATCGCCGGGCCACGGCAATGCCACCGTCTGCACGTCGTCGGGCGTGTCGGCGCGCCGAAATACCAGCAGCAGTTCGAGCGTGCGCGGAAAATCCTCGAAACGGAAAGTCAGCAGCGGGAAGTCGGATGCGCGAACGCGTTCCAGCGGAATGCTCTGCATGGCATTGCCGTCGCTCGCGATCGCGCCCACGCCCAAGGCGCTGCCATCCTCCACACCGGCGCCCATGACCGGACGAAAGTCTTGACCCTTGAACGTGAGCTGATCGCTTGAAAACAACGGCGCAGCCCAGGGAATGCGCGCGGCGGTGCCGAGCACCAGCAGCCAGACGGCAATGACGGCGATGACGGCGAGCGCGCGACGCATCACGTCGCGAGTGCCGTCAGTCTTTCGAGCTCGTCCGCGCTGAAACCGGCCGCGCGGCGCGCCTCGGTATTCAACGGACGCTTGATGGCGCCGGTCGCGTAGCGTCGCACGAGGTCCGCGAACGTCGAGGCATGATCCAGGCCGGCCTCGGTGCAGCACCAGTCGAACCAGCGCGACCCGGCGGCGACGTGCGCGACTTCTTCGCGCAGGATCAGTTCGAGGATTTCGGCGCTGGTGTCATCCCCAACGCCGCGCAAGCGCCGGATCATCGCCGGCGTCACGTCGAGTCCGCGTGCCTCCAAAACTCTCGGCACCAGCGCCATCCTCTCCAGGCAAGATCCGGCAGTCTTTACGGCCATTTCCCACAGGCCATCGTGCGCATCGAAGTCGCCATACTCGTGGCCAAGCTGCTGCAGTCTGGCCTGCAGCAGGCGGAAATGGCGTGCCTCGTCGACCGCTACGGCGATCCAGTCCCGGTAATAGTCGAGCGGCAGGTCGCGGAACCTGTAGACCGCGTCCCAGGCCAGATTGACGGCGTTGAATTCGATGTGCGCAACCGCATGGATCAGCGCCGCACGACCTTCGCTGCTACCCAGCCCCCTCTGTGGCAGTTGTCGCGGCGCCACCAGCACAGGGCGCGCCGGCCTGCCCGGGACGCCGATCATCAGCGGCTGCGCCGTGCTCGCGTTGTCGAGGTTGCCGTCGGCAAACGCGCGCGCGACCTGGTCCGTCAGCGCCAGCTTTTCCGCGATGTCCGTGCAATCGAGGCAGAGTGCCGCGCTGATGAACAGATTTCCTTTCACAGACCTCTCCTTGCAATCTTCCCTACGCACTGTCGGCGACGGCGAATTAAACCACAGGACGATCAGCGTGGCGCGGGCACGTTTCGCACTCGTCGCGCGCCGGGGACCGGCTGCTCGGACGTGTCGAGGCCCCGATACAGGACCTCGATGTCGCGCTCGACCGCGCCGTCGTAACCGCTGCGCCCCAGCGGCGCGAACCAGCGCGCGATCTCGCGCAGGCGGCCATGCTCGTCGAGTTCCGTCGTGTAGACGCGCGCGCCGGACGCCAGGTCCGAATCCACCGCAGTCCGCACACGGGCGAGCGGCTCCGAAGCGTGCATCGCAGCGCTGACCGCGCCCGGCTGAAAACGCACTTCGACGCCATCGAAGTAACGCAGGTAGGCAACGGTATTCAGCTCCTCGGTGACCAGCACGTCGGCCTTGGCGAGTTGTTCGTGCCGGGCGAGCGCCTCGACGACGCGATAGCGTTCCGGCCAGTCATGCTGCGGAAAGAAGGCAACCGCCAGATTGACGCCGGCCACCAGCAGCACCGCGGCGATCAACACGCGCCGATCGAGTGTCGAGGAGGCAAGTGCCACCAGCATCAAGGCGCCGACCCACAACGGAAACAGGAACTCGATGTTGCGCGATTCCCACCACGTGGCGAATGCGACATTCGCGAGACACCAAAGCGCGAGAATCGTCGCGTCGCGTCTTGGTCCGGGGTCTGCGCCGCGAAGAAAGCCGGTCGTGCGTGCCGCAATCAGCAGCAGCGGCAGTAGCGCGGCGACGGCAGCGATCATCGCGGCGCGCGACAAGATCACTTCGTAGGCAAAGGCAAGATTGCCCAGACCCAGTACGGTGCCGAGCAGGCGCGACAGCACGTCCGGCGCAGGCCGGTAAGTCCCGAACCCGGACTGGCTGTTCCATGCGTAACCGAGAAACCATGCGAGCCCATCGTTCGCGTTGTGCAACTGCCCATCTGCGACGCCGACGAGTAGATAGGCGCCCAGGCATACCAGCGGAATGCCCAGAGCGAGCGCGAGCAATTTGCCGCGGCGAGCCGCGCCAAGATCGCGCGCACGAACGAGCAGAAGCAACGCGGGATACCAGAACACGTACTGCTGCAGGGTCAGTACTGCGAACGCCGCAAGTACAGCCAGAACGATGATCTCCCGCCAGTTCAGGCGATCGCGCCGAGCAATGATCGCCATCGAAACAGCGACCGCCGCGGCGGGCAGGATATATACATCGGGTTCTTCGGCAAAGTTCCACGCCGCGAAACCGAACGCGTACAGCGCGCCGATCAGCAGGGCATTGGCGCGGCCACGGGGCAGGAGCCAAGGCGCCGGGCAGGAGCCCAAGTGCCCCGGAGGCCATGGATGGCCGAGAGGGGCCCGCGAAGGCCAGGATGGCCGGGAGCGGCCCAGCAGACCGATACGCACGATAGCCGCGGCAACAACAAGTCCGGCACAGATGTTGATCGCCTGCATGATCCAGATCGCGCGAATCCCGGCCAGCCCGACGTGCTGCGCAAGCAGGTATGCGCCGCGATAAAGGAAATTCGGCAACAGGTGATTCGGATGAAAAAGTTCGACGCCACGCTCGACGTCCTCCGCATAGCGCAGGCCGTTGACGCTGAAATCATGGTTGAACAGGCCGAAATAGACGGCGCCGACCAGCGCGACGAAGATTCCGAGCGCAGCGATGTCCCCGCGATGCAGCACACGCTCGGGACCCGGCCGCGTGGCCACCGGGCCGCCTGCACTCACGCAGCGCCTCGCCGACTCCTGACAGCATCCGAACGCGCGAACTCCAGTTCGCTCAGGTACTCGGCCTTCACGCCGGTCACGTATTCGCCGGAGAAACACGAGGTATCGAAATGGCCCAGCTTTTCGTTGCCGTCGGCGACGGCCGCGATCAGGTCTTCGAGATCCTGGTAGACGAGCCAGTCCGCACCGATGAAAGCTCGAATCTCGTCCTCGCTGCGGCCATGGGCGACGAGTTCGGCTGGTGCCGGCATGTCGATGCCGTAGACGTTCGGATAGCGCACCGGCGGCGCGGCGGAGGCGAAATAGACGTTGCGTGCGCCGGCTTCGCGCGCCATCTGGATGATCTGCTTGGACGTCGTGCCGCGCACGATCGAATCGTCGACCAGCAGCACGTTCTTCTTGCGGAACTCCAGATCGATCGCGTTGAGCTTGCGTCGTACCGACTTCACCCGTTCGCTTTGCCCCGGCATGATGAACGTGCGGCCGATATAACGGTTCTTCACGAAGCCTTCGCGCATCGGCACGCCGAGTTCGTGCGCGAGCGAACTGGCCGCCGTACGCGAGGTGTCGGGAATCGGTATCACCGAGTCGATGTCGTGGTCCGGGCGCAGTTTGAGGATCTTCGCTGCCAGGCGCTCGCCCATGCGCAGCCGTGCCTTGTACACGGACACATCCTCGATCATCGAATCCGGGCGCGCCAAGTATACATATTCAAAAATGCACGGCGCGTGCTGGCGGCCGTCGGCGCAGTGCCGGCTGAACAATTGGCCGTCGTTGGTCAACAAAACGGCCTCGCCCGGCGCCACGTCGCGCAGGCGCTTGAAGCCCAGGATATCGAGCGCGACGGATTCGGAGGCCACGACGAACTCCTTGCCGTCAGCCGTTTCGCGTTCACCGAGCATGAGCGGGCGGATGCCGTGCGGATCGCGAAAGGCCACGATGCCGTATCCCAGCAGCAGCGAAACGACGGCGTAGCCGCCGAGAGCGCGCGCATGCACGCCGGCGACGGCCTTGAAGATATGGTCCGGCGTGAGCGCGTGGCGCTCCTGGATCTGCAACTCGTGCGCGAAGATATTGAGCAGGATCTCCGAATCGGAATCGGTATTGATGTGGCGGCGATCGTCCTCGAACATCTGGCGCCGCAGCGACTCGGTGTTGATCAGGTTGCCATTGTGTCCGAGGGCGATCCCGTAAGGCGAGTTGACATACAGCGGCTGCGCTTCGGCCAGGCTTTCCGAGCCGGCCGTGGGATAGCGGCAATGGCCGATGCCCACCCGGCCGCGCAACTTGAGCATGTCTTCGCGCTGGAAGACATCGCGCACGAGCCCGGCGCCCTTGTGCAGGCGCAGGCGCTCGCCGTCGACGGTGGCGATGCCGGCGGCGTCCTGGCCGCGATGCTGGAGCACGGTCAGGCCGTCATACAGCGCCGACGCGACTTCGGATTTGCCAACGATGCCGATGATCCCGCACATGCTTTGGTCTGGCTCCGCCCTGTCGATGCAACAAACGCGGCCCGCAGGCCGTCTCAATTCTGTCCGGGCTTCTTGTCCGGCGGATTCTTGGGCTGACTGCCCGGTGCCGCTGCCGGTATCTGTGGCAGCAGTTCATGTAAATCAAGGTGCTTGGAGACTTCCGGCGGCAGATTCGCCGACAGCCAGCGCGCACCCTGCTCAAACGTCGGCAGCACTTTCGATTGCTGCCACCAGACTTCGCGCGAAAATGGCGTGAAGCCGAGAATGAATACGAGCAATGTTACCAGCGCCAGCCCGCGAATCAGACCGAACACCATGCCGAGCAACCGATCGGTACCGGAAAGGCCGCTCCCCGAGATCAGCTTGCGCATGAGGAAACTCACAATCGCGCCGGCGATCAATACGGCAACGAAGCAGATCGCATAGCCGAGCAGCAAACGTACCGACGGCGCGTCGATCGTGGTAAAGGACTCGGCCAGGCGCGGCCCGAATACCCACGCGACCCAGAACGCAACGACCCAGCACGCCAGCGCCAGTATCTCGCCGATGAAGCCGCGCCACAATCCCATGAGCACTGAAAGGGCCAGGATCGCGATGATGCAGTAGTCGGCCCAATTCAAAGGAGCACCTGTCATGGCTGCGTGACGATCATCCCCTCGACCTGCATCTTCGCCTTCAACGTCGCGCGCGCCGTCTCGGCACCCGTTCGATCCGCGTAGGGTCCGGCGCGAACGCGCCAGAGTGCCTGGTCGCCGTTACCGGTACGTTCGGCGAACGCCGCGACACCGACGCCGTGCACGCGGTCACGCAGCTTGGCAGCCTCCGCCTCGGACTTGAACGCGCCGAATTGCACTGCCCAGCCGCCCGCCTTGTTGGCCGCAATCGCGGTCGCCGGGGCATCCGCCGCAGGTTGCTGGGCAGACTCGCTCACGCTGCTCGGCAACTTCGGTTCATCCTGCTTGATTTTCAGGCGCGCCGACTCTGCGGCCGCGCGATCCGCATAGGGACCGACACGCACGCGCTGGGCGGACTTGCCCTGGTATTCCGTTGCTTCACTGTACGCGGCAAACCCCGCCTTCTTGAGCTTCGCGACGAGCGCATCGGCATGGCCCTGGTCGGCATAGACGCCGAGGTTGACGCTGAAGCGTCCTCCCGGCGAAGTTGGTGCAGGTGCGGCGTCGACGGGCGCAGGCTTGGCGGCGTCCGCAGCCGTTTTTATCTCAGTGGCCGCCGGCGCCGGAGGTGTAGAACTCGCCGCGGGAGCCTTGTCCGGCGCCTTTGCATCGGGTGCTTCGAAAGTTGCCGGCGCCTTGGTATCGACCGTGGCAACCTTGTCGTCTGCTGAAGGTTTTCGCGCAGCGGGATTCGCCGGCGTCGAGGATTCCACCGGCAATGTGCGTGTTTCGAACTTGCGTTCGGGCTCCGGCGGGAAATCGAGGTTCTGGATTGTACTTGCCTCTTTCGGCGGCGAGCTGCCAAGGAACATCGGCACAAAGATGATGAGGAGCGCGATCAGTACTGCAGCACCGAGCAGACGCTGTTTCAAAGCCGAATCCATGGATACCTCCGCGAAAAGCAGTGCGCATTATAACCGCGGCGCCGCTGCTTCCACGTTAATGCAAGCTCAATCACCCGCCTTCATCGCTTCGAGAACTTCGGCTGCAACGTAGAACGATCCGAACGCAACGACGCGATCCTGGGGCGAAGCCAGCGCGCAAGCTCGCGCAAGCGCAGCGCGCGGGTCGTCGCATGCGGCGGCCACGCTTGGCGATGCCGCAGCCCGCACATGCGCCTGCAACGGCGCCGCAGGGAGGCCGCGCGAAGTCAGTCCAGCGAGCCCGGCGAGAATCCAGCTGTCAATGTACGGCAGCAGCGGCGTAACGATGCCGCCGACATCCTTGTCGTCGAGCGCGCCGAAGACAGCAAACGTGCTACCAGCGATCGGATTGTCTCCAAGCCATCGCGCCAGCTCGCGCGCCGCCTGCGGATTGTGCGCGACGTCGACAATGACGTCGGCCGCACCGGGCGTCGCCAACAGCTGCAGGCGAGCCGGCGCGCGAGCCTTGCGCACGCCGACGCCCAGCGCTTCGGGGTTCCAGCCGAGGCGATCGCGGAGCTTGAAGATGGCAGTGATGGCGGCGGCCGCGTTGTCGACCTGGCACGCAGCCGCCAGCGTCGGCAGCGGAAGTTCCAGCCCGCTTGCGCCGCTGTGCCATTGCCAGCCGGTATCGCGCACGGTCACCGTGTAGTCGTGGCCCGCGCGAACCATATCCGCCCCGAGGCGCATCGTTTCGTCCAGCAGTCCCTGCACCGGTTCGCGCATGCCGATGATCGCCGGGCGTCCGCTGCGGAAGATGCCGGCCTTTTCGCGACCGATGCTGTCGCGATCGTTGCCGAGCCAGTCCTGGTGATCCAGATCGACCGTCGTGACGACAGCGGCATCGGCATCGATGATGTTGACGGCGTCGAGGCGGCCGCCCAGCCCGACTTCCAGCAGCGCCACGTCGAGGCTGGCTCGCGAAAAAATCCACAACGCAGCCAGCGTGCCGAACTCGAAATACGTCAGCGGAATTTCGTCGACGGTGGCGACTTCGCGCGCCGCCTCGATGCGTTCGAAAGCATCGATCAGCAGCACGTCGTCGACGTCGACGCCGGCAACGCGGACGCGCTCGTTGTAACGCAGCAGATGCGGCGAGGTGTAGCAACCCACGCGTTTGCCGTCTGCCGCGAGCATCGCTTCGAGAAATGCAACCGTTGAACCCTTGCCGTTCGTGCCGCCGACAGTGATCACGACCGGCGCTGGCGCCGGCGCGCCCATTCGGCGCCAGACCTCGCCGACGCGCGCGAGGCCCAGCTCGATGCTGCGAGGGTGGATGCGCTGCTGGTAGTCAAGCCATTCGGCGAGGCTGCGCATTTAGGGCTGAGGGCTGAGGGCTGAGGGCTGCAGAGCATGGCTCATGCACCGAATAATCGTGCAGCGCATATTCAAAAGTGTCACGGAGGCCAGGTAATTGCGTCGGCACCGCTCCTACAGCCCTCGCCCCTGAGCCCTCAGCCCTGCTTCCGAATCAGGCCGCCTTGGGCCGCCGCATCAACAGCGCCAACAGGTCGGAGAGCTTGTCGCGCATCTCGCGCCGATCGACGATCAAGTCGATGGCACCGTGTTCAAGCAGGAATTCGGATCGTTGAAAGCCTTCCGGCAGCGTTTCGCGCACGGTCTGTTCGATCACGCGCGGGCCGGCAAAGCCTATCTGCGCTTTCGGCTCGCCGATGTTGATGTCGCCGAGCATGCCGAGGCTGGCGGAGACGCCGCCCGTGGTCGGGTGCGTCAACACGGAGATGTACGGCACGCCCGCACTGCGCATACGCGCGAGCGCGGCGGACACCTTCGCCATCTGCATCAGCGACAGCAGTCCTTCCTGCATGCGCATGCCGCCGCTGGCGGAAAAGCAGACCAGCGGAATATGTTCGTCGAGCGCAGTTTCTGCAGCCCGCGCAAACTTTTCGCCGCCGACGGAACCCATCGAGCCGCCCATATAGGCGAACTCGAACGCACACGCGACCAGCGGTTGCGCCTTGAGCTGGCCGCGCATCGCAATCAGCGAATCCTTCTCGCCGGTCTGCTTCTGCGCAGCGACGATGCGGTCCTTGTATTTTTTCGAATCGCGGAATTTCAGCGTATCGACCGGCTCGAGTTCGGCAAAGAGCTCCTGCGTGCTGCCCTGATCGAAAAACGCGGCCAGCCGCTTGCGTGCGTCGATGGTATGGTGATGGCCGCATTTCGGGCACACCTCGAGATTGCGCTCGAGTTCCGGGCGATAGAGCACCGCGCCGCAACCCTCGCATTTTTCCCACAGTCCTTCCGGCACCTTGCCCTTGGACGTGCCCTCGGTGCGGATGCGCGCAGGCATCAATTTCTGCAACCAGCTCATGTCGCCTACTTCTCCGGTATCTGTCGGCGGGACCGGCTCTGCAGCCGGCTCCGCGGGTGTTTCGGGTTTGTCCGTTTCACGCTGCATGCGCGTTGGCAGCGGCGTCGAGTGCCTTGCGGATCGGCGCAAGGAAGTTCTTCGCGGCACTACTGACCGCATCCGGCGTCGAACAGTTCGCCAGATGCGCGACCAGCGCACTGCCGATGACGACGGCATCGGCGAATTGCGCGATGGTTACGGCCGATGCCGCGTCACGTACGCCAAAGCCCACGGCCACCGGCACTTTCGTGCGCGCCTTGATCGCGACGACACGCGCACGAACCGGCGCCAGATCGAGGCGGTCCGCACCTGTCACGCCGGCAAACGAGACGTAGTATAGGAAACCTTCGACTTGCGCGCACAGATCGGCGAGGCGCGCATCGGCTGTCGTCGGCGCGGCAAGATAGATCTGACGCAAGCCCGCGTTGCGCACGGCAGCTGTCGTCATCGATTCTTCGAGTGGGCAATCCACCAGCAACACGCCGTCGACGCCCGCAGCGACTGCTTCGCGCGCGAAGCGTTCGTAACCGTGAATTTCGACTGGATTGAGATAGCCCATCAACACGATCGGCGTTGCCGCATCGACTTTGCGGAACTCGGCGACCCAGCCGAGTATCTGCGCAAGGCCGACGCCGCGCGCCAGTGCTCGCTCGCTCGAATGCTGGATCACTTCGCCGTCGGCCATCGGGTCGGAAAACGGAATACCCAGCTCGATCAGGTCGGCGCCCGACTCGACCAGCGCGTGCATCAGCGTGACGACGGCCTGTGGCAGCGGATCGCCGGCGGTGACGAACGGGATCAGCCCGGTTCGGCCGGAGGACTTCAATTCGGCGAAGCGGCGGTCGATGCGATTCATTCGAAAAAGCCGAGAATCGAAAATAGGGAATGGGGAATTGGAAAAGCACGGAACCAAATCGCCTTTGCTCCGGCGATTCCCGATTCCCGATTCTCGATTCCCGAAATCACAGGCTGATCCCTTCGCGCTTGGCGATCGTATGCACATCCTTGTCGCCGCGACCGGAAAGGTTGACGAGTATCATTTTATCTTTTGTCATTTCGCGCGCGAGCTTGATGCCCTGCGCGACGGCATGGCTCGATTCGAGCGCGGCGAGAATGCCTTCGGTCAGCGCCAGTTCGTGGAACGCGGCCAACGCTTCGTCGTCGGTCACGCCGACATAGCTGGCGCGGCCGCTGTCCTTGAGCCAGGCATGCTCAGGACCCACGCCAGGATAGTCGAGTCCGGCCGAGATCGAATGCGTCTCGGTGATCTGCCCGTTGTCGTCGCACAGCACATACGTGCGATTGCCGTGCAGCACGCCGGGGCGCCCGGCCGCCAGCGACGCGGCGTGCCGGCCGGTCGCGATGCCCTCGCCCGCCGCCTCGGCGCCGACGATGGCGACCTGCCGGTCATTGAGGAATGCGTGGAACAGCCCGATCGCGTTCGAGCCACCGCCGACGCAGGCAACCAGCATGTCCGGCAGCCGGCCGTACTCTTCGAGCATCTGCGCGCGTGCCTCGCGGCCGACGATCGCGTTGAAGTCGCGCACCATCATCGGGTATGGATGCGGCCCGGCGACGGTGCCGATGATGTAGAACGTGTTGTCGACGTTGGTGACCCAGTCGCGCAGCGCTTCGTTCAGCGCATCCTTCAGCGTCTTCGAACCCGATGTCACCGGCACGACGCTGGCGCCGAGCAGCTTCATGCGATAGACGTTGATCGCCTGGCGCTCGATATCGACCGAGCCCATATAGACGACGCACTCCAGGCCGAGACGCGCGGCAACCGTCGCACTGGCTACGCCGTGCTGACCGGCGCCGGTCTCGGCGATGATGCGGCTCTTGCCCATGTGTCGCGCGACGAGAGCCTGGCCCACGGTGTTGTTGATCTTGTGCGCGCCGGTGTGGTTCAGGTCCTCGCGCTTGAACAGGATCTGCGCGCCGCCGACCTTCTTCGACAGTCGCTCGGCGTGATAGATCGGACTCGGCCGGCCGACGTAGTGCTTGAGGTCGCGATCGAGTTCGGCGATGAAGGCCGGATCGCGGCGCAGGCGCAGATAAGCCGCGGTGAGTTCTGCCAGTGGCGCCATCAGCGTTTCGGCGACGTAGACGCCACCGTACGGGCCGAAGCGCCCGTGCGCATCCGGATACGCCGAGAAATCGATCTCGCCGGACTGCGGGATGACCATGCTCTTGTAATTCGCCGCCACTTTCAAACCTCGTCTGTCGCGCGCCCGTCGGCGGCATGCACCGCAGCGATGAAGCGCCGCATCTTGTCCGCATCCTTCATTCCCGGCGCCGCCTCGATGCCGCTCGAGACATCGACAGCGTATGGCCGTACGGCCCGGATCGCTGCTGCGACGTTCTCCGCAACGAGTCCGCCGGCCAACAGTACCGGCTTGCCGGTATCACGCGGCAGCACCGACCAGTCGAAGCCTTGCCCGGAGCCGCCTTGCGCTCCGGCGGCATGACCATCGAACAGGAAACCGGCCGCCTGAGGATGCGCTGAAACGACCGGCTGCCAGTATTGACCGCCGCCCATGGCCACAGCTTTCAGGTAGGGACGTCCGTAGCGTACACAATCCGGGGCCGTTTCGCTGCCGTGAAACTGCAGCAGGTCCGGTGCAACCGCGGCGATGGCCTCGGCGATGAAGCCGACGTCGTCGTCCATGAACAAGGCGACAGCCGCGACGAAAGGCGGCAGCGCCCGGCGGATTTCGCGCGCCCGCTCGATTCCGGCAAAGCGCTTGCTCTTGCGTGTCAGCACGAAGCCGATCGCGTCGACGCCGAGCGCCGCAGCCTGGAGCGCATCGTCGACGCGCGTCATGCCGCAGAATTTCACGCGTGTGCGTTGCGTTGTCATGCGCTGACGTCTTCCGGCAAACCGAAACGCGCAGGATAGCGCGGACCGAGGAACGTCAGGCCCTGCGGTGGCGCCGTCGGCCCGGCGCTGGTGCGGTCGCCGCCGGTGAGAAGTTGCGCGATCCAGTCCGGCGGTTGCTCGCCGCGGCCGACCAGCAGCAGGCTGCCGACGATGTTGCGCACCATGTGATGCAGGAATGCGTTCGCCTCGACATCGACGGTGACGTGCTCACCCGACCGGCCGACCGAAATCCCGCGCAAGTTGCGACGCGCGGTATGCGCCTGGCAGGAGATCGCGCGAAACGCGCTGAAGTCGTGCTCGCCGACCAGTGCCTGTGCGGCAGCGTGCATCGCCGTGGCATCGAGTGGCGCGCGTTCCCAGGTCACGTAGCGCGCATCGAGCGCGGCGCGCACCGGCCGGTTGAGAATCGCATAGCGATAGCGGCGCCCCAGCGCACCGTAGCGCGCATGAAAGTCGTCGCTGACCGGCCGCGCCCAGACGACGGCGACACTGGACGGCAGACGTGAATTCGCGCCAAGTACCCAGTTGCGCTCGCTGCGTTGCGCCTGCGCATCGAAATGGACGACCTGGCAATGCGCATGCACGCCGGCATCGGTGCGCCCGGAACAGGTAACCGCGATCGGTTCATCGGCAACGAACGACAACGCGGACTCGACGACGGACTGCACCGTATTTCCGTGTTTCAGCCGCTGCCAGCCGAGGAAATCGGTGCCGTCGTATTCGATGCCGAGGGCAATGCGCAAAGGGAAATCCCGCAAGGTGGACTTGCGATTGTACCCGTCGGAAAGAAACAGGCCGGAGCGAATCCGGCCTGTTTGCAATCAGATGACCAGCTAAGCGTTCCGGCTCAGTTGCCGGAACGGCGACGTGCGGCCGTCAATGTATCTCGGCGAGCAGGCGGCGCGCCTCGTCCCGCTGCGAGTCGTTGCCCTCGGCCAATACCTCGTCGAGCATCGACTTGGCGCCTTCCGGATCGCCCATGTCGAGGTAGGCCTTGGCCAGGTCGAGCTTCGTGCCGATCGCGTCCTCGCCGACATAGATGTCGTCCTGCCGTTCGACGACCGGGGCCGGCGCGGCCGCCTCGGTGAAGAGCGGCTCGGGCTCGCGATGGGAGATCACGGTTTCGCGTGCGGTCTCCTCGGTCTGCATCGGCAGATCGAAATCGAAGCTGTCGTCGTGCATTGCCTGAGGCGCAGGTTCGCTGGTGACGGCGGCCGGCTCGATATCGAAGGTTCCGACATGCGTCCGCGCGTCGTCGACAACGACCTCTTCATGGCCGGGATAGACGAACTCTTCGTGATGCGGCTCAATCGCCTCTTCGTGCATGTGCGGCGGGGTTTCATATACCGGCTGCGCGGCCACGTCCGCAAACAGCGGATGATTCGGCGCAATGACGGCACCCATCGCCAGCACTTCGTCCCACTCCGGCGCATTCGGATCGAACAGATGCGCATGCATCGTTTCGGCCGCAGCCTCGAACTTGGCCGCCTCGCTGCGCGCGTAGTAGTGACGCAGCAGATCGAGCGACGCGGCGGTGTTCGCCGGGTTCTGTTGCAAGGCATCGCGCAAACGCAATTCTTCGTCGTCCGCATCGTGCATGCCGACATCGTCGGCTTCGGCGCTTGGCGCGAATGCAGGTTTCGGCTTGCGCATGAAGCGCATCAGCGCCAGCAGCCCGACCAGCAGCAGTGCGGCGCCGCCGCCGAGCAACACGTTCTGGCTCTTGTAGAACGGCTCCGCGGCCGGTTCGAGCGGCGTTACCTTTGCTGGCGGCGGAGTCTTGACCGGCGTCGCAGTCGCAGCCGCAGGCTTGGCTGCCGCGGTGCCCGTGTCGGCTGCAGAAGGCGCCGATGCGGTCGGCTCCGAAGGTGTCGATGTGCTTGCCACGGTCGACGGCGTTTGCGTGTCGCCTGCCGCAGGCGTTGTGGGCGCCGGCGAAGTGCCTGATGTTGAAGACGGTGCGGTCGCTGTAGCTGTCGAGGGTGGCGTCGCTGCGGCCGTCGTCGGTGGCGCGGTCGTAGTCGCGGGCGTCGCGCCCGGCGCAGTCGGCGTCGATCCGGCTGCCGGCTTTGCGGCATTCTTGTCCGCGTTGAGATCACCCCAGATATCCTTGGCGGTGAGCTTCTGATCGGCGTTGCCTGCCGCGGCGTCCGCGGGTTTTGCGGCAGTGCTTTCGGCGGGCTTGGCTGGCGTCGTCTCCGCCGGTTTGACTGCGGCGCTCGCTGCGGCGGGGGCCGAGGCCTTGGCTTGCAGGTCCTTCAATTTCTTCTGCAGGTCGGCGATCTCGGAATCCTTCAGCGCGATCAGGCGCTGATCCTTGGCGCCGATTTCCTCGAGCTGCTTGACGCGCGATTTCATTTCCGCCGCTTCCTGCTCGCGGCTGCTCAGCGCTTCCTTGGTCCGCGCCAGTTCGGCCTTTACCTCGGCATTTTCCTTTCCGGTTCCACCGGCGGCACCGGCGCGATCGGTCGACGTGTCGTTCTTGGCGGCACTCGGCGGCACCAGCGCAAGGCGCTCCTGCTTAGTAGCCGGTTTCGCATCGGTCTTGGCCGGCTTGGCGGCAGGCTCGGCGGTGGTCTTGGTTGTTGCTCCCGTATGCGCAACCAGCGTCGGCTTGCTGACCGCCGCCCGGCCCGTCGTCCAGGCTTCGTTCTGGCTGTGCACCTGTTCGGCTGCTTCACGCAACGTCCCGCTCGCGCGCACGTCGTCGCTGCCGGGAATGCGCAAGATCGAACCGCGTTTCAACGCGTTGATATTGTCCTGGTAGAAGGCGTTGGGATTGGCCTTGAGCAGCGCAAGCATCATCTGGTTGACGCTGGTCTTGTCGTCAGGCTTGGTCGCACGCGCAATGCCGGACAACGTCTCGCCTTCGGCGACAGGACCGTAATCGTTGTTGCCGGCCGGGTGGGCAGCCGGTTTCGGCGCGGGTGGCGGCGGCGCGGGCTTGGCTTCCGCCTTCGGCGGTGCTTTGGGCGTTGCCGCAGCCACTGGCGGCTTGGGTTCCGCATGTGCCGGCTTCGCAGCCGGCGGCGGCGCCGGCTTGGTTTCGGTGAGAGGCCTGGCCACGGGCACCGGCTTCTCTGCCAGCGGTGCAACCGTCGCGGTCGATTTGGCTGGCGCGGTGATCGGCGGATCCAGCAGCACGGTGTACTCGCGCAGGACTTTGCCCTTGGACCAGTTCGCAACGAGCAGGAAGTCGAGCAGCGGTTCGCGCACGGCTTCCTTGGTCGTCAGCTTGATGACCGTCTCGCCATGCGCATTCGTGCCGACGGCCATCTCGATCGGAACGGTCAGGCGCGACCTGCTCAAGCCGATGCGCTCGAAATCCTCGACCGAAGCCAACTCGACAGTCAACCCGTTTGCCTCGGCCGCCGATTCCGTGATGACCGGTATTTCCGCATCCAGCGGCTGATTCAACCCGGATTTGACTTGGATCGATCCAAGACCCAGCGCGAACGCGTTGCCGCCGGCCAGTGCAAGCGCAATGGCAAGCGTTAATTTTGCCGGTCCTTTCATGAGGTTAACCCCCCAACAATATGTTGCCATGGCGATCCATCGAGCCCCTGAGTAAGAGTCCCTAAGCTCGAAAGTGCCTTATAACACAATCGTAACTATAGGTCACAAGTAAGTTTTTGCCAATATCTCCGCGATTTGGATCGCGTTCAACGCCGCACCCTTGCGGATGTTGTCCGAAACGATCCACAGGTTCAGCCCACGAGGATGGGAGATATCCTCGCGAATGCGACCAACGTAAACCGGGTCGTGCCCCGCCGCGTCGCTCACCGGCGTCGGATAGCCTCCGGGCTTGCGCTCGTCGACAACTTCCACACCGGGCGCCTCTTCTAACAGATTACGCGCCTGCTGTGCCGTGATCTTGTCGCGGGTTTCGATATGCACGGCCTCGGAATGCCCGTAGAAGACCGGCACACGGACGGCGGTCGCATTTACCTGGATGGTGTCGTCCTCGAGGATCTTGCGCGTCTCCCAGACTACTTTCATTTCCTCCTTGGTGTAACCGTTGCTCTGGAATTCATCGATGTGCGGGATCACGTTGAACGCGATCTGCTTGCTGAATTTCGCCGGCGGGTATTCCTGGAAATTCAGCAGCGCCGCGGTTTGCCGCGCCAGTTCCTCGAGTCCCGAGCGTCCCGCGCCGGAGACCGACTGATAGGTCGCCACGTTGATGCGCGTGATGCCGGCCGCGCGATGGATCGGCGCCAGCGCGACGAGCATCTGCATGGTCGAGCAATTCGGATTGGCGATGATGCCGCGCGTCGTGTAACGCGCGACCGCATGCGGGTTGACCTCGCTGACGACGAGCGGAATGTCGTCCTGGTAACGGAACTCGGACGTGTTGTCGATCACGACGGCGCCTGCGGCAGCCGCGCGCGGAGCGTGCACCTTCGACACGCTGCCGCCGGCCGAGAAGAACGCAATGTCGACGCCGGCGAAGTCGTAGTCGGCCAGATTTTTCACCGTGGCGTGCCTGGCGCCGAATTCGACCAACTCGCCCGCACTGCGCTCGCTCGCCAGCGGCACGAGTTCCCCGACCGGAAACTTGCGTTCCTTCAGGATCGCAAGCAGCGCCTCGCCGACGGCGCCGGTCGCGCCTGCCATCGCCACCTTGTAACTGCTCTTCTTGCTCATGGGCCTTTTGTTCGTACTCGTGAAAGATCTTGACGCGGATCAACGCGGATTTCGCGGATAAGGCAAAACAGCATCCTGTCTTGATCCGCGAAATCCGCGTTGATCCGCGTCGAATAGCTCCTGAGGCGTTGGCCTGACGCCGATTGTTCAACGCCTCGGGATTGACGACATTCGGCGGCCGCCCGGCCTGCGGGCCGCACCCGAGCGCTGCGATCAGGTTGTCGACCGCCAGGCCGGTCATCGCACGCCGCGTGTCGACGCTGGCACTGGCAATATGCGGCGTCAGCACGACATTGTCGAGCGTCGGCAGTGCCGGATGCAGCGCCGGTTCGTTTTCGAACACGTCGAGGCCGGCGGCGGCCAGGCGTCCGCCGGACAGCGCCGCGACCAGCGCGGCGTCATCGACGATGCCGCCGCGGGCGATGTTGACCAGGATCGCCGATGGTTTCATCAGCGCCAGCTCGGCTGCTCCGATCGCGTGGCGGTTTTCCGCCGTGAACGGCAGCACGAGCACGAGAAAATCGGCGCGGCCGAGCAGTTCGTCCCTTGGCACATAAGTCGCGCCGCATTGCCGTTCGATGCGCTCGTCGAGGCGCGAGCGGTTGTGATAGAGCACGGGCATCGCGAATCCGGCAGCGCGGCGTGCGATCGCCTGGCCGATGCGGCCCATGCCGAGGATGCCGAGCGTGCTGCCATGGACTTCCTTGCCGAGCAGCAGGCGATACGACGATCCCTGCCAGCGCCCGGCGCGAAGATAACGCTCGCCTTCGCCGACGCGCCGCGCAGTCGCCAGCAGCAGCGCCCAGGCGAAATCGGCGACGGCCTCGTTGAGGACGTCGGGCGTGTTCGTCGCAACGATGCCGGCGGCCGAAAGCGCCGCGATGTCGAGATTGTTGTAGCCCACACCGGTGTTCGCGATCGCGCGCAGGCGTGGCGCCTGCCTGATCGATTCGGCATCGACCGGATCCGACACGCCAAGCACGGCGCCATCCTTGTCGCGCAGCTTCGCACCGGTCTCGGCCGCGGTCCACGAGCGGTCGTTCACCTCGGCTTCCACATCGAAGTGGTCGCGCAGACGATCGATGATGTCGTCGAACAGCGGGCGCGAAACCCATACCCGCGGGCGTTTCGATTCAGTCACTTCACTCTCACTTCTCGCCGGTCACGCTTCCCGGAATGCGCGGGGCGATCTCGCCGACATCGCCGCATTGCGCGCGATGGCGCAGCGCCTGATCCATCAGGATCAGCGCGATCATCGCTTCGGCGATCGGCGTCGCGCGGATGCCGACACACGGATCGTGACGGCCCTTGGTGACGACGTCGACCGGCTCACCTGTCAGGTTCACGCTGCGTCCCGGAATCAGGATGCTCGACGTCGGCTTCAGCGCCATCGAGGCGATGACTGGCTGACCGGTCGAGATGCCGCCGAGGATCCCACCGGCATGATTCGACAGAAATCCTTGCGGCGTGATCTCGTCGCGGTGTTCGCTGCCGCGTTGCGTGACGGCGGCAAAGCCCGCGCCGATCTCCACGCCCTTGACGGCGTTGATCGACATCAGCGCCGCGGCGATCTCGCCGTCGAGCTTGCCGTAGATCGGCTCGCCCCAGCCGGGTGGTACATTGTCGGCAGCGACGCTCACGCGCGCACCGACCGAGTCGCCCGACTTGCGCAGCGCATTGATGTAGCTCTCCAGCTCAGGGACCATCGCGGCGTCCGGCCAGAAGAACGGATTGGCATCGACCGCGTCCCAGTCGAATTCTCTCGGCGTGAGCGGGCCGAGCTGCGCCAGCCAGCCGCGCACGCTGATGTGGAATTTTTCCAGCAGGTACTTTTTTGCCACGACGCCGGCGGCGACGCGCATCGTCGTTTCGCGTGCCGACGAACGGCCGCCGCCGCGCGGATCGCGGATGCCGTATTTCTGCCAGTAGGTGTAATCGGCATGACCGGGGCGGAACGTCTGCGCGATCTCGGCATAATCCTTCGAGCGCGCGTCGACGTTGCGGATCAGCAACGCGATCGGCGTCCCCGTCGTGCGCCCCTCGAAGACCCCGGAAAGGATCTCGACTTCGTCGGCCTCGTGCCGCTGCGAGGTGTAGCGCGACTTGCCGGTAGCGCGGCGGTCGAGGTCGCGGCGGAACTCTTCCGGTGCCAGCGCGAGGCCGGGCGGACAGCCGTCGATGACGCAGCCGATCGCCGGGCCGTGGCTCTCGCCGAAGGTCGTGACGGAGAATATCTTTCCGAACGAATTACTCGACACGTCTTGGATTCCGAAACACCGAAAAAAACAAAAGATCAAAAGCTAAAAAGATCACCACGAAGGCACGAAGATCACGAAGAAGAGTGAAATCGGGATAAGGAGAAATCCTGACAAAAAGACCGCCTGACCCAATCGACGCTACCTCACGTCACCTCATTTTCCCTGCTTTCTTTCGTGGCTTTTCCTTCGTGTTCTTCGTGCCTTCGTGGCTGCCTTTTTTGATTTTGCTCCTGAATTTCTTGCAGCTGCTGCGGCGCGGATCGAGGCGGCGTGCGCGACCAGGTCGCTGCGCTCGATCTCGAACACGCCCATCTGCCCGACTTCGAATTCGATCCAGTTCAGCGGCAGCTTCGGCAGCAGCCGCACCAGGGCGCGTTCGCTTTCGCCGACTTCGACGATCAGCACGCCGTCGCGGCTCAAGTGTTCCGGCGCCGCAGCGAGGATGCGCAGCGCGAAATCGAGCCCGTCGTCGCCCGCCTTCAGGCCCAGTGCCGGTTCATGGCTGTATTCGGCCGGCAACGCGGCGAATTCCTGCTCGGTCACGTACGGCGGATTGCTGACGATCAGGTCGTAAGTCTCGCCCTTGAGAGCGGCGAACAGGTCCGATTTGAGCGCGCGCACGCGCTCTTCGACATTGTGGAATTGTATATTATCGCCCGCGAGACTCAGAGCCGCGTCGCTGATGTCGGCGAGGTCGACCTGCCAGTCCGGGTTGTGCACCGCCATGGCGATGCCGATGCAGCCGGAGCCTGTGCACAGGTCCAGCGCGCGGCGCACGCCGACACTGTCGAGCCACGGCGAAAAACCGTTGAGGATGGTCTCGGCGATCGGCGAGCGCGGCACGAGCGCGCGCGCGTCGGACTTGAACTTGAGGCCGGCGAACCACGCCTCTCCGGTGAGGTAGGCGACGGGTTGGCGCTCGCGCACGCGGCGCTCGATCATCGCCAGCACGCCCTTCTTTTCCGCGGCCGTCAGTTTCGCCTGCCCGTAGGCCGGCGAAAGGTCGTGAGGAAGATGCAGGGTCTGCAGCACCAGATGGGTGGCTTCGTCGAGCGCGTTGTCGTAGCTGTGGCCGAACGTCAGTCCGGCGCCGGAAAAGCGGCTGGCACCGTAGCGGATGAAATCGATGATCGTCGCGAGTTCGGCAGTCACGGTCTGGCGGCAGCGCTGGCGGGCGCACAAGTATAGGCGAAGCCGGCAGTTATAATGGCAGCGTGAGTCCCTCCGCGCCGCCGTCACATCGATCGTTCGTCTGGCTGATCCTGATCGCCGCGTTCGCGGCTGCGCTCGGCTTGTGGTTCGGCAGCCGCCAGTTCGGTAGTCCGCGCAGCCCGCGCCTCGAAAGCGCCGTGCTTTATCCGCAGCCGCGCAACGTGCCCGATTTCGAGCTGACCCGCGTCGACGGCAGACCGTTGACGCTGTCCGACTGGCACGGCCGCTGGACGGTCGTCTATTTCGGTTATGCCAGTTGTCCCGATGTCTGTCCGACGACGCTCGCTTCGTTCAAGCAGGCCTGGAAGGAACTCGGCGACGGCGGCCTGCACGAGCGCGTCGGCATCGACTTCATTTCTGTCGATCCGCAGCGCGATACGCCCGAGCGGCTGGGCCCCTACGTCGCATTCTTCAGTCCCGACTTTGTCGCGGCTACAGGCAGCGACGAGCAGCTGACCGGCCTGACCCGTTCGCTCGGCTTGCTCTATTCGCGCAGCACCGCAGCCGACGGCACGATCCAGGTCGATCACAGCGGCTCTGCCGTCATCATCGACCCGCAGGGTCGCCTGGTCGGCATATTCCGTCCGCCGTTTGCGCCTGCCGCGCTGGCCCGCGACCTGGCCGTGCTCGCTGCGACCAACGCCAACTGATCGATGCGGCCCGCTGTCGCCATGCAGTACCTGCTGCCGCATCGAGCGCTGTCGCGGCTGGTGTACTGGGCGACACGCTGGAGCTGGCGGCCGTGGAAGAGCTTTCTGATCGAACGCGTGATCCGCAGCTACCACGTCGACATGACGCAGGCGCAGGTCAAGGATCCTGCCGCGTACCCGACCTTCAATGCGTTTTTCACGCGCGCTCTCGAAGCCGACGCACGACCTGTGCCGGATGATCCGCACGCGGTCGCCTGCCCTGCCGACGGCAAGATAAGCCAGATCGGAAGCATCGCCGCCGATGCCGAAGGCAAAGGTCGCATCTTCCAGGCCAAGGGCTTCGATTTCACGGCGGCCGAATTGCTCGGCGATGCCGCCAGCGCGGAGGCCTATCGCGGCGGCAGTTTCATTACCGTCTACCTGTCGCCGCGCGACTACCATCGAGTGCACATGCCGCTCGGAGGCACGCTGCGCGAGACGGTGCATATCCCGGGACGGCTCTTCAGCGTCGCGCCCTTCAGCGTCAACGCGATTCCGCGCCTGTTCGCGCGCAACGAACGACTGGTCTGCAATTTCGACGGCGACCGCGGGCCGTTCGCCGTGGTCATGGTCGGCGCGATGCTCGTCTCGAGCGTCGAAACGGTCTGGAGCGGCCTCGAAATTCCGCCGTACGCCAGTTCGATCGTGCGCAAGAACTGGCGCGACCGCGCAATCCGTCTCGAACGCGGCGCCGAGATGGCGCGGTTCAACATGGGCTCGACCGTGATCGTCCTGCTGCCGTCCGGCCGGGCTGCGTGGCATCCGGCGCTCGGCGCGGAGACGGCGGTCCAGGTACGCCAGTCAATCGGCCGATGGGGCGGCGCACACGGTTTTTTTCTCGATCCGCCGCCAGCACTTGCGTCCATCCCTCAGAAATTGCGTGCATTTTTCCAAAAAATCGGCAAGAATGTGACGCAGATGGTCAAATTGTGACGCAGTGCGTAATCGACCAGCCGCCGATCGCAGTAGGATCGCGGCCGTAGTCAAGAAACCGTTCGCTGACCATCACGCTGCAATAGTTTGATAAGTCAAAGGAAACAGCCTTCCATGCGTATCGTAAGCCGCCTGCTCGCCCTGAGCCGTTCGATCCAGCTCAATCGCCAATACCGCGAAATCCAGCGCGAAATCGACACGATGCCGCTGGCAACGCGCCGCCAGCTGGCCGCGTTGGCCGTGAAGGAATTTGCGAACGCATCGCAATGCGAGTACCCGCACCTGTACGGCACGCCGGGCGAATCGACCGGCACGCAGGAGAGCTGGGGCAAGGGCGTCGAAGTCGGCTTCACACGCGTGCGTTCGGACAACCCGCATATCAAGCTGCGCGGTATCGCGCTGTGGTTGACGGTTGCTTATTTCGAAACCAAGGATTCCCAATACGGCGAAGCGCAGAACCTGCACAAGCAGCTGATGCGCACGCTGCGCGTTCTCAAGGAATACGCTCCGCCGGCACCAGCGCCGGACCGCTGGTCTGCAGAGATCGGTCGCGCCGTCGCCTGAAACGATTTTCCCAACGTCGGGACTTCAAGTTGTAGCGCCGCTGACGCGGCGCTTTTTTTACGGCCATGGATGGTCGGAATGCCGGAATTGCAGGAGCAAATTCCGGCGCGCCTGTCGTTAGGATCAGCGACTACTTCCGGCAGTTCGCCGGTACCTGCAGCGACTGCCCCGGATGTACCGCATATGCCGGCGCCTTCAAGTGGTTGGCAGTCGCCAGGTCGCCCACGGCGCAGCCGGTCTTGCGACCGATGGCACCGAGGGTTTCCCCTTTCTTGACGACATAGCTGCGCGTCGCGACAACGTGCGCGGTCTTCGCGGTGCGTGCAGTCGGTGGCGGAATCGGCGCGGCGGCACTGTGCAGGTCACTGGCAAGCTCGACCCATTTGCCGCCGGCGCAGGATTTCTCGTAGGTCTGTACCAGCCTCGCCGGCAGTTCGATGCGCGTGCCGGCCGGAAGCGCCTGTTGCGGCTCGAATGACGGATTGAGGTTGCGCAACGTGCGAAACCAGCCGTTGATGTTGCCCTCCTGGCCGAGGCAAATTGTCAGCTCGTCGATCGACGTGGGCACCGCCAGCGCAATCGCGGCGGGCTTGTTCTCCAGACGCGGAAACGTCAGGTGATACCGCTCCGGGTGCAGGAACAGCCATGCCGCCGCCAGCACCATCGGCACGTAGTCGCGCGTTTCCGGCGACAGGTCGAAATAGATTTTCGGATCCCAGAAGCTCGCATCCGGATTGCGGTTGGCGACGCGCTGCATCGCGCCTTCGCCGCCGTTGTACGCGCCGAGCACGAGTTCGAGGTTGTCGTTGAACACGCCAAGCTGCTCGTTGAGATAAGCCGCGTTGGCGCGCGCCGAAAGCTGCGGATCGAAGCGCTGGTCGAAACCGTTCACCGTACCGAGGCCGAAACGCGCGCCGGTCGCATACATGAACTGCAACGGGCCGCTGGCGCCGGATCGCGATACCGCGTGCACCTTGCCGCCGGACTCCTTCGCCAGCATGCCGAACAGCACCGCCTCCGGCAGGCCGGCCTTCTGGTATTCCGGCCACATGCGATAGCGCAGGTACTGATAGTTCTCGTAGGCCAGCATCAGGTTCGGCCGCAGCTGCGTCAGCCATTGTTCGAGCGCGACTTTGACCGGGTCGTTCAGCGCGATCAGGTCGGACAACTCGCGGCCTTTGAGCAGCGCAACCGAGCGCTTGACCTCCGGCAGGGCCGCCGCAACCGGCGAGGCGACGCCGGCCTCGGTATTTCCCTCGGCGCCGTCGGGCGCGGGATTCGCCGTGTCTTCGCCGAGCAGGCCGCTGTCCTGACGCAGCAGATGGTCGAACGCGGCGATGAAGCGCTGGGTTTCGCAATCGCGCAACGCAAGGCACTGTGCCGATGCCGCCTGCAGATCGTCGAGCGCCACCTTGGCGTTGGCGGCGGATTTGTCCGCCCCCGCTGTCGCTGCCGATGCACGCGCTGCGGCAAAGGCTTTCTCGTCGGCGTCGAGCCGTGCATACAGCGCACTGATCTGCTCGGCGTTCGACGGTGCCTGGGCGGCGGCTGTCGGCGCCGGCGCGGCTTTCTGGACGGGTTGGCCGGTGCACGCACCGAGTGTGAGGAGGGTGATGACGGCGGAGACGCGAAGGTTGACTGGCATTGCTTGCAGGCTCTTTGAACAACAGGCCAACGTTACCGGGCGCAGCGCCGCATCACAACCCTTGCGACAACCTTCGCGCTGTCGGGCGACTCGTGCGAACATCAGCGCATCGACCTTTCGGATCAGCAAACGTGAACGAGATCCTGCTCGGCAAGAGCGTGCTGCAGCCCGCCGACGTCTACCTGCACGCGCGCTACGGCAATCGCCATGGCATGGTCGCCGGAGCGACCGGCACCGGCAAGACCGTATCGCTGATGGTGATGGCCGAGGGTTTCTCGCGTCTGGGCGTGCCGGTCTTCCTTGCCGACGTGAAGGGTGATCTGGCCGGCCTGTCGCAGGCTGCCGTGGTCACCGACAAGCTCAAGCCGCGCCTGGACAAACTCGGGCTGACCAATTTCTCACCGGCGGCAAATCCGGTCGTGTTCTGGGACATCTACGGCAAGCTCGGCCATCCGGTGCGCGCGACCGTTTCCGAGATGGGTCCGTTGCTGTTCTCGCGCCTGCTCGAACTCAATGACGTGCAAAGCGGCGTGCTCGAGATCGTGTTCAAGCTCGCCGACGATCACGGCTGGCTGCTGCTCGACCTCAAGGACCTGCGCGCACTGCTCAATCATGTCGCCGACAAGGACAACGCGAAATCGATCTCGGCGGACTATGGACTCATCAGTCCGACTTCCGTCGCCGCAATCCAGCGCGCGCTGCTGACGCTCGAAAACGCCGGCGGCGACGTCTTCTTCGGCGAGCCGGCGCTCGATCTGGCCGACTTCATGCGCGTGGGTCTGGATGGCCGCGGCATCGTCAACATCCTCGCCGCCGACCAGCTGATCCTCAAGCCGATGCTGTATTCGACGTTCCTGCTCTGGCTGCTGTCCGAACTGTTCGAGAAATTGCCCGAGGTCGGCGATCTCGACGTGCCGAAGCTCGTGTTCTTCTTCGACGAGGCACACCTGCTGTTCGACGATTGCCCGCCGGCGCTGCAGAAACGCGTCGAGCAGACCGTGCGCCTGATCCGCTCCAAGGGCGTCGGCGTGTACTTCTGCTCGCAGAATCCGGACGACGCGCCGGACGTGATCCTCGGCCAGCTCGGCAACCGCGTGCAGCACGCGCTGCGCGCATTCACGCCGCGCGACCAGAAGGCAGTGCGCGCCGCGGCCGAGACGTTCGCGCCGAATCCGAAGCTCGGCAACGTCGCCGACGTGATCACGCAGCTCGGTGTCGGCGAAGCGCTCGTGTCGACCTTGCAGGACGGCGGCGTGCCTCTGCCGGTCGAACGTGCGCTGATCGTGCCGCCGACTTCGCGCATCGGCACGATCAGCGATGGCGAACGCGCCACGGTGCGTTCGCGCTCGCCGGTCTGCGGCAAGTACGATACCGCGGTCGATCGCGAGTCGGCTTACGAAATGCTCACGCAGCGCACGAACGAATCGGCCGCAACGCCACCGCCCGGCCAGCCGGCGCCAACGGCGTCATCCATCCCGCCGACGACGCAACCGGCGCAGGGGTCGGGTTGGGGCAAGGCCATCAGCGATGCCGTATTCGGCACGAGCCGCCGCCAGGGCATGATCGAAGCGCTGGCGAAATCGGCAGCGCGCAACGCGGGCGGCCAGCTCGGCCGCAGCATCCTGCGCGGCGTGCTCGGCTCGATCTCGCGCAAGTAACCGCGCCGACGCGACGCGTGCCAGCCCCCTGACCGTGAGATCGACGTGAACGAGCCACAGACCCAGACTAGCGCACGGCCCTATCACGAACGTTGGCCGGAGATCCTGCGTTACCCACTGCACGCGGCGGCCCTCTCGACGATCATCGCGATCGCCGTTGCGCACAGCGTAGTGCTGCTGTTGCTGGTCGTCGGGCCACTGCTCGACCTCCTCGTCTGGGCTGCCTTCTTCAAGTACGCATTCGAAGTGCTGCGCTGGAGCGCGAATGGCCGCGACCAGCCACCTGAAATCAGCCTGACGGTCGGCGATGCGATCGGTCGCTATGCGGTGATGCTGCTGATTCTGATCGAGCTCGCGGTGGTCCTGGCGGCAATCTCGTTCGGGACTGCGGGCGCAATGTTGTTCGGTCTGCTCGTCGCCACGGTCATGCCGGCGATGGTAATGATCCTCGCGATTGACGAAGACCTCGTGCGCGCACTCAACCCGCTGGCCTGGATCGCGCTGATGATCCGGCTCGGCGCAACCTACTTCGTCCTGGTCGGCGTCTTCATTGCAGCGCTCTTCGTACAGAGCGTACTCGCAAACCTGTTGCGCATCGCGCTGCCCGCCATCATCGTCGATGCGCTGGTGTACTTCGGCGTCAACTACCTGATGGTCGCCAACTTCCACCTGATCGGCTGGGTCATCCACGAGCACGCCGACGAACTCGGCTACACCGGTCACATCGAACTGCAGGCCGCGCCGCCGCCCGATGCCGGCCCGGACGAGCGCATCATCGACAGCGCGCGCCGGCGCGCCGCCGGCGACGATGTCGAAGGCGCGATCGCCCTGCTGCGCGACGAGATCGCGGTTCGCCCCGACGCACTTGCACTGCATGAGGAATATCGCCACTGGTTGCGCCAGACGGATGCGCAGTCGGAGCTGCTGATCAATTCCCGGCACTACATCAGTGCACTGCTCGCGCACAATCAGGATCACACCGCGTTCGAAATCGCACGCGACGCCTACGCACTCGATCCAGGCTTCTCCCTGGACAAGGCGGAAGACGTCACGCGACTTGGTGCCTCTGCCGCCGCTGCCGGCCAGTCGCAGCTGGCCCTCGACATCCTCGGCGGCTTCCACAAGCGCTTCCGCAACCACGCCGACATCGCCCGGAACTACCTGCTCGCGGCAAAAATCATGGCCGAGCGCGTGAACAAGGAGATGCAGGCCCGCGCGCTGCTGCAGCAGATCAAGATCGTGTTGCCGAACGATCCGCTGATTCCGGATGTCGACGCCTACCTGGCGTTTCTCGACAAGCTCGCGGCAACGCCGGCAAAACCGGGGCAGCGGTCAGAAGCGTCATGACGCGCTGGCGTCCGCCGCAGGCCGCTTCGACCGCTATCATCACGGCCGACGGCCACCGCAAGCTCAAGGCGGAGCTCGATCACCTGTGGCGCGAGCGCCGCCCTGAAGTGGTAAAAGCTCTCGCGGCGGCAGCGGCCGAGGGCGACCGCTCCGAGAACGCCGAGTATACTTATCGCAAAAAGCAGCTTGGCGAGATCGACCGGCGTGTGCGTTACCTGAGCAGGCGCGTCGAGACCGCCAAGGTCGTCGAGCAGAAGCCGGCCGATAGCGCGGCGATCTTCTTCGGCGCCTGGTTCGAAGTCGAAGATGAAAGCGGCAACGTGCAGCGCTTCCGCATCGTCGGTCCGGACGAGACCGACCCCGCGCTCGGCTGGATCAGTGTCGACTCGCCGCTGGCGCGCGCAGCACTGAAGAGACGTGTCGACGATGAATTCGAGGCCGAGTTGCCCGGTGGCCGACGGCGCTTCGTTATCGTCGCCGTCAGCTACGACGCCCCTGACTAGAGTCCTTCCCCTTCAAGTGACTTGGGGCGACATGGCGCGGCCTCGCTAGCGAGCTTCGGCGACCATCGCATTGGCGAAGGCAGCCGCCCCGGCATCATCAGCGACGGCGCCGCCAGCCGAGGCAACGCCAAGGAGCGCCCGCTTCTCCGCGACCACCTGGCCGAAAGCATCCGCGCGTCGAGATGAAAACGGCGGCGGATAGCGGCGTCCCGCGCGCAGCGGGCAAAAACACGGCGCGCTGAGGTAGAAGATTTCACTCGTGTTGTCCGCATGCCATCCGGGAATGCCGGACAACGGCAGCGGGCGCAACTCCTGCGGATCGGTCAGCAGCGCACCGCTGGTGATGGCTTGGGCCAGTGCGGCGATCGCCGCTACGCTGCGTGTCTCGCCGGGCGGAGCTGCGATATCTTCGATGTTTCCAGTGGGTGCCAGCATGACGACCAGCGCCTTGCCGACTAGCAGTTGCCGCGGTTTGAGCGCGTGCTCGAGCAACGCATGGCCGAAGACAGTCACTTCGATGCGGCCGTCGCTCCAGGCGTTGCGCTCGCGCCAGAACAGGCCGTGCCAGTCGTGCGCGTCCCACAGCGCCAGCAACGCCGAATCGCGCAGCGTGACGACGACACCGGCTTCATCGAACAGCGTCAGTGCGCATTGCGCGCGCGTGCGCGATTTCGGGCCGGCAATCGCGATCTGCTCGACCTGGCGCGAATTCAGCGCCCCTTTCAGTTGCGGAAAGCGCAACCAGATCAGCGCGTTCAGCAGGTCGTGCCAGTTGCGCTCGCGCGTCGCGATCTCTGCGCGTTCGGCGATGCGTTGTTCGTAGTGCAAGCCATCGGCGAGCAACGCCGGCGATTGCGCGACGAAGCGAGGCGGCTCACGTTGCGCGACGCGCCGCGCAAATTCGTTCAGCGCCGCGATGTCGGGCCAGTCCGGGCCGCGCAGCAGGCTCGCGAATTCCGACCAGTGGGCCAGCGGAGGCCGGTCGAATACGACCGGGTCAACCGCGGCGCGTTGCGGGGCGACGAAGCGCATCCGGCAGGCTCCGACTCGATCGCTTCGGTCCGTTCTTCGACGACTTCGATGGGGCAAGCCGCGCGGCGCAGGGCATCGCGTTCACCCCGCCAGCACGCCAGCCAGGTCGTGATCCTCCGCCGCCGTGACGCGAACCTTCGCGAACTGCCCAGGCTTGAGCTTCTGGCCGTCACGGATGCGCAGCACGCCGTCGATTTCCGGCGCATCGGCGCGCGTGCGCGCCACGGCGCCGTCGAGCATCGACATGGTCGACCAGCGCCTCGACGATCGAACCGACCTTGCGCTTGAGCTTGGCTGCGCTGATCCGCGCCTGCGCCGCCATGAAGCGCTCGAGCCGCTCCTGCTTGACCTCCTCGGCAATCGCGTCCGGAAGTTCGTTCGCCTTCGCCCCGTCGACGGGCGAATAGGCAAACGCGCCGACACGGTCGAGCTGCGCCTCGTCGAGAAACTCCAGCAGTTCATCGAACTCGGCTTCGGTTTCGCCGGGAAAGCCGACGATGAACGTGCTGCGAATCGTGATGTCCGGGCAGATCTTGCGCCAGGCGCGCACGCGCTCGAGCGTCTTCGCACTGGCCGCGGGCCGCTTCATCAGCTTCAGGATGCGCGTACTGGCGTGCTGGAACGGAATATCCAGATATGGCAGCAATTTGCCATCGGCCATCAGCGGGATGACTTCGTCTACATGTGGATAAGGATACACGTAGTGCAGCCGCACCCAGACGCCGAGTTCTGCCAGCCCTTCGCACAGTTGCGTCATGCGCGTGCGGTATTTCGTCCCGCGCCATTCGCGCGCCGCATACTTCAGGTCCACGCCATAGGCGCTGGTATCCTGCGAAATCACGAGCAATTCCCGTACGCCGCTTTTCGCCAGACGCTCGGCCTCCCGCAGCACCTCGTCGACCGGCCGCGAGACGAGATCGCCGCGCATCGACGGAATGATGCAGAAGGTGCAGCGGTGGTTGCAGCCTTCCGAGATCTTCAGGTAGGCGTAGTGCTTCGGCGTCAGCTTGATGCCGATGTCATCTGCTTGCGCGTCACGCGTCTTGCGCCGCGCCGGCACGATGTCCACGAACGGATCGTGCTTCGGCGGCAATTGCTTGTGCACGGCGTTCATGACGCTGGCGTAATCCTGCGGTCCCGTGATCGCGAGCACGTCCGGATGCGCCTCGCGGATGACGTCGGCGCGCTTGCCCAGGCAACCGGTGACAATGACCTTGCCGTTCTCGGCCAACGCCTCGCCGATCGCGTCGAGCGATTCCTGCACCGCCGCGTCGATGAAACCACAGGTGTTGACGACCACCACATCGGCCGCGCCGTAGCTCGGCACGATGTCGTAGCCCTCGATGCGCAGCTGGGTAAGGATTCGTTCGGAGTCGACCAGGGCCTTCGGACAACCGAGGCTGACGAAGCCGACTTTGGGGTTCTTGCGCGACATGAGCTGAGGAATCGGGAAACGGTAACGCGCAATTGTACCCGGCGTGGATGTCGCGGCGCGCGTCGGCGAGGATCAGCGCGGCTGCAGGGGCGTGACAGGCGACGATCGCCTTGCTGCGCTGCAGCCATTCGCCCGCAATGCCGCCACGTGGCGCGTGGGTGCGCGTTACTGTGCTGAACGTGCTCGGCGGGCGTCGTACGCCTTCAAGTGCGCGTAGGCGATCTGCAGCAACGAAGGTACTGCTTGAGCCCCCGGACTGGTCCGCCGCGCGAGCAGGTCGCCGATGATGTGATCGGCTTCGGTCGGACCATCGCGCTCGATATCGCGCAGCATCGACGCCGTCAACGTCGAGCCTTGCTGGGCCAGCATGCCCTGCATGCGCTCCATGAACGTCGGGCGTGGTGCGCGGCCGTTCGCTCCGGCGATCGCCGAGCATTCCGCGAGCAGACCTGCCAATACCTCCTTGCCGTAGCGAGCGCTCAGGATGTCGCCGATGGACGCGCGCATCAGGCACGTCGCCGACGCCAGCGTTGCCAGGCCGGTCCACTTTTCCCACATCTCCTGCACGATCTGTTCGCTCGGCCGCGATTCGAAACGGGCGCCGGCCATCGACTGCGCAATCCTGCTCATGCGCGCGGACATGCCGCCGTCGCGGTCGCCGTAGGTCAGGCTGTGCGCGTCGTTGAGGTGCCGAATGGTGCCCTGTTCGTCCAGCGTGGCCGCGATGACGCATTGGCCGCCGAGCACGTTCTGCCGGGTGAAACGCGCATCGAGCGCATCGAGGTGGCGCATGCCGTTCAGCACCGGCAGGATTGCGGTCTGCGTACCGACCGCCGGTGCGAATGAGGCAATGGCGCTTTCCAGATCGTAGGCTTTGCAACTGAGCAGGATCAGGTCGAACGGCGCCGTGATGCCTTCGGACAGGACCGTCGGCGGCGAGCGCAGCGTGAAATCGCCGTGCGGGCTCTTGATGACGAGCCCGTCGGCGGCGAGTTGCTCCGCGCGGCGCGGTCGTACCAAAAACGTGACATCGCGGCCTGCCTCGGCCAGACGCCCGCCGAAATAACCGCCGGTCGCGCCGGCGCCAACGATGAGTATGCGCATTCGTCAATCCTCTTGACTGTCGAACCGGAAGGCAAGTACCACGCCAGCCTGTCGCCGGTGCCAACCGGCTACAACGGCGGGGAGAGAGCTAGAATCGTCCTGCGGCGCCGATGATACCCTCAAGGCCGCGCCGCCATTGGAGCTTCGGAATGGGTGGGCACATCAATCTCAATACCTCCGGCACGCAGTGCATCGGTGCCTACCTGGCCAAGGCGGAGGGCAAGGCGAAGGGCGGCATCGTCGTCGTGCAGGAAATCTTCGGCGTGAATGCGCACGTGCGCGCGCTGGCGGACCGCTTCGCGGCGCTGGGCTATACCGCGATCGCGCCGGCGTTTTTCGATCACGTCGAGTCAAACGTCGAACTCGGGTATGACGACGCCGGCTTCAAGCGCGGACGCGCGCTGGTCGGCGAGATCAGCTTCGATCGCGCCATCGAGGATGTCGCCAGCGCCGCCGAGTCGATCCAGTCGGCCGGCAGGATCGGCGTGGTCGGCTATTGCTGGGGCGGGACCGTCGCCTTGCTTTCGGCAACCCGTCTCGGCCTCCCCGCCGTCAGCTATTACGGCGCACGCAACGTGATGTTCCTGCACGAGCAGCCGCGCGCACCGGTGCAGTTCCATTTCGGCGATACCGACGCGAGCATTCCGCCCGAGGCCGTGCAAAAGCATCGCGACGCCTACCCCGAGCAGGAAATCTTCACCTACCCGGCTGGGCATGCGTTCAACCGCGACATCGATCCGGCGCACTTCGATGCCGCCAGCGCAAGACTCGCCCTCGACCGCACGCTCGCCTTTTTTGCGAGAAGCCTCGGCAGCGCTCCGCCATGAACGACTTCGCGCTCGATCCGCGCCTCGCCGCCGATACGCAACCCGTCGGCGACCTGCCGCTGTCGCGGATTCTGCTGACCGACGACACGCGCTTCCCCTGGTTGATCCTGGTTCCCCGCCGTGCCGGCATGCGCGACCTGATCGATCTTTCCCGCGACGATCAGCACACCCTGCTCGACGAGATCAACCGCTGCGCGCACGTCCTGCATGCGATCGACAAGCCGCACAAGCTCAACGTCGCGGCGCTCGGCAATATCGTCGAGCAGCTGCACGTGCACGTTATCGCTCGCCAGACACACGACGCCGCGTGGCCCCGCCCGGTCTGGAACGTCGGCGAGCGAATCGCATTCGCAGCGGATGCGCTGCAGGCGCGACTGACAAGGCTGCGCACGGCCCTGCGCATCGAATCCGAGGCATGAGCACGTCCTTGATCGAGCCGCTGGGCGACAGCGCACTGCTGATCCGGCTCGGCGACAGCATCGACGCACGAACCAATTCGCTCGCGCTCGCACTGGCCGACGCATTGCGCGCAGCGAAGCTCCCCGGCGTCCGCGACGTCGCGCCGGCGTACGCCAGCGTCGGCGTCCACTTCGAGCCCGAGGCCGCGGCGGGACCAGGAGTCGGTGGATCACCGAACGAATTTCTTGTGCAACGGATCCATGAAGTGGTTGGAGCTTTGCTGCGCGACACGCTGCCCCACTCCAATGCCGCGGTCGGCGACGGTCAGGGCGGAGCTCATCCGGCAGGTGATCTCATCGAAATCCCCGTCTGCTACGGCGGCGATTTCGGCCCCGATCTCGACGCGCTCGCGGCATACACGAAACTCGAGGCGCTGGATGTCGTTGCGCGTCACGCGCGTGCGGAGTATCGCGTCGCCATGCTCGGGTTCATGCCCGGATTTCCGTATCTGCTAGGCCTCGACGAGGCATTGCACGCACCTCGCCGCGGCAGTCCGCGCACGCGCGTACCGGCCGGCTCGGTGGCGATCGGCGGCGCGCAGACCGGAATCTACCCGCGCGAACTGCCGGGCGGCTGGCAACTGATCGGACGCACGCCGCTGACGCTGTTCGATGCGGCGCGCGCGCAGCCGGCACTGCTGCGGCCGGGACAACGCGTGCGTTTTCGCGCGATCGAGGCCGGCGAGTTCGCCGCGCTGACGCAATGAGCGTGCGCGTGTTGTCGCCCGGCTGGCTCACGAGCGTGCAGGACAGCGGACGCAGCGGCCACGCAGCAATCGGCGTTGGCCTGTCCGGCGCCATGGACGACGTGGCGCTGCGCCTCGCCAACGCGCTGGTCGGCAATGCCGAAAACGCCGCGGCGCTCGAGATCACGTTGCGTGGTCCGCGCCTGCGCTTCGAGACGGACGCACTGATTGCCCAGACCGGTGCAGTGATCGATGCGCGCTGCGGAACGAAGGCGATTCCTGCATGGCGTCCGGTCTGGCTCGCTGCCGGCAGCGAGCTCGAACTGGGCGACATGCGACGCGGTGCGCGCGCGTACCTGGCCATTGCCGGTGGAGTCGACGTGGCGCCGGTGCTGGGCAGCCGCAGCGCCGACATCAATGCTTCACTCGGGCCATTCAGCGGCCGCGCCGTCGTTGCCGGCGATGAACTGCCGATCGGGCATGTGCCGGCGGAGCACCTAGCGCGCTTGCCGCAGGCGCTGGGGGGATTGCCGCTCCGCGACCCGCATGAACGTGACGCGATAGTCGCCGCACGTTGGTCTCTCGATCCGCAACCGTGGTTCGACCTGCGTGGCGATGAGCCGGTTGCGCTCGTCCGCGGCCGGCATTTCGAAAATCTCGACGCGGCATCGCAAAGGGCGCTATTCAACGATACGTTCCGCGTAGGCAATGAATCCAATCGCGTCGGCTATCGCCTCGAAGGAGCCAAGTTGCGACTCGAGGCTCCCTTGGAATTGATCTCCGAAAGCGTGGTGCCGGGCACGCTGCAACTGCCGCCCAACGGCGACCCGATCGCGTTGATGGCCGAGGCGCCGACAACGGGCGGCTACCCGCGTATCGCGCACGTCGCCTCGGTCGACCTGCCACGGCTCGCACAACGCCGGCCTGGTGGCCGCGTGCGCTTCGTCCAGACTTCGCTGGCCGACGCCCAATCGCGCTATCTTGCCCGCGAGCGGGCGCTGCGCGCCTTGGTCCAGTTCATCAAAGAACGCCTGCATCACCAGAGCCATGTCTGACTCCAGCACCCCGCCCTCAGCCCACGGCACTCCGCGAACCCTCGATCTCAACTGCGACATCGGCGAGTCGTTCGGCGCCTGGCGCATGGGCGCCGACGCCGAAGTCATGCCATGGATCACGTCGGCGAACATCGCCTGCGGCTTCCATGCCGGCGATTTCTCCACGATGCAACAGACTGTTGCACTCGCGATCAGGCACGGTGTGGCGATAGGTGCGCATGTGTCGCTGCCCGATCTGCAAGGTTTCGGCCGCCGCGAACTGCGCGTGTCGGCACACGAAGCCTACGCCATGACGCTCTACCAGATCGGCGCGCTCTCCGCATTTGCAGCAGCAGCCGGAAGCCGCGTCGTGCATGTCAAGCCGCACGGTGCGCTGTACAACATGGCGGCGAAAGATGCTGCGCTGTCTGAAGCGATCGCGCGCGCGGTTCGCGATTTCGACGAGAACTTGATACTCGTCGGGCTTGCCGGAAGCGCATTGCCTGCAGCCGGCGCCGCAGTCGGCTTGCGCGTGGCGCACGAAGCATTCGCCGACCGTCGTTATCAAGCCGACGGTTCGCTCACACCGCGCAGTGAAGCGGACGCGGTAATCAACGACATCGACGCGGCCGTCGGCCAGGCTTTGCAAATCGCCACGCACGGCAGCGTGATCGCACGCAACGGCACTGCGGTCGTACTGCGCGCCGACACTATCTGCGTGCACGGCGACCGGCCGGATGCCGGCGAATTTGCCCGGCGGCTGCGCGAGGCACTGGCGAAGTCCGCGATTGTGGTGCAACGGATCGCGGAGTGAGCAAGGTCTTCTCGCCACGCCATTCCGATGGCAGCGCGCCCGTGCTTTCCGCCCGCGAATCCGGCACCCACTTCATGCTAGGGTGCACGCCTCGCACCGCAAACCATCACAGTAAAATTCAGGGGAGTTGAATGAAGAACTTTCACCGCTCGGCGTGGGCCGCAAGCACGTTGGTTCTTGTTGCCGGGAGCGCGTACTGCGCGTCTGCGTCGACCGGCGACGCGCTGGCAGCACGAATCAATCGCGTGCTCGCGCAGACACCGGTGATCGACGGCCACAACGACCTGCCCTGGCAGATCAGGGAATGCTTCGGCAACGTCGATGACGTCGACTTGCGCACGAACATGGCCAACTCCGCCAAGCCGGCGAAGGCACCGGCCGATTGCGAGTGGACCCCGCTGATGACGGATATTCCGCGTCTGCGCGCCGGCCATGTCGGCGGCCAGTTCTGGTCGGTCTGGGTGCCGCCGCAATTGACCGGCCCGGCTGCGGTGAAGACGACGCTGGAGCAGATCGATCTCGTGCATGCGATGGTTGCGCGTTATCCCGACGATCTGCAGATGGCTTACACCGCCGACGACATCGTCAAGGCCAACAAGGCGGGCCGGATTGCTTCTTTGATCGGCATCGAGGGCGGGCATCAGATCGACAACTCGCTGGCAACGCTGCGCCAGATGTACGTACTTGGCGCGCGCTACATGACGTTGACGCACACGCTCAACAACGACTGGGCCGATGCGGCGACAGACAACCCGAAACACCACGGCCTTACGCCGTTCGGACGCGCCCTGGTCCACGAGATGAACCGGCTCGGCATGCTGGTCGATCTCAGCCATGTCTCCGCAGAGACGATGAAGGCCGCGCTCGCGGCCACGCAAGCGCCCGTGATCTTCTCCCACTCCGGCGCTCGCGCGCTGGACGATCATCCGCGCGACGTCGCCGACGACGTGCTCGAGCTGGTCAAACAGAACCGCGGCATCGTCATGGCGAATTTCTATCCGGGCTATGTTTCGGCTGACCACGCGCGCTGGAACGCCGATCGCGCTGCCGAACAGGCCCGCTTCAACTCGGCGCCCTACAACGGTCTGTATATCGGCCAGCCCGAGCGCGCGAAAGCTGCGCTGGCCGAATGGGAGAAAGCGCACCCGGCGCCGCCTGTGACCATCGCGATGGTCGCCGACCATATCGACCACATCCGCAAGATGGCTGGCGTGGACTGCGTCGGCATCGGTTCGGACTTCGACGGAATCCCGATCACCCCCATAGGCCTCGAAGGCGTCGACAAGTACCCGGCGCTGTTCGAGGAACTCGCGCGCCGTGGCTGGAGCGATGCCGATCTCGCCAAGGTCGCCGGCGGAAACATGCTGCGCGTCATGCGCGAGGCGGAAACCGTCGCGAAGCGGTTGCAGCAGAAGGAACGCGCTTCGTTCGCGACGGTCGCGGCGCTCGATGGCGCCGCAACGAAGTAGTCGCGCCGGCTGACAGGGACTGCTGCAGCTTGCTTATCGCTGCTGCGGTCGGAAGGCGAAGCTGTTTTCAGGCCAGCATTGCTAACGGATGCTGTCGATCAGAGCCTTCGGGTCGTAGACGACACCACTCTTGACCACGCGTTCGGCGTGGCTCAAGTTGGCGACATCGGCAAGCGGATCGGCGTCGAGCAGGACGAGATCGGCGAGCTTGCCCGGCGCGATCGCACCGAGATCGTCGCGGCCCATCGCCTTTGCACCGTTCGTCGTCGCACTGCGCAGCACCTGCAGCGGCGTCAGGCCGGCATCGTGCATCAGCGCCATCTCGCGGAACACGGAAGGTCCGTGCAGCGTGCCAACATTGCCGGCGTCGGTGCCCATGACGATCGGAATGCCGGCATCCCAGAGTTTCTTCAGGTTCTGCTCCGCCACGGTGGGCGCGTTGATCGGCGGCTTGTCGGCGATCAGCTTGGCGACACGCGGCGGAATCTTGTCTTTCGGCATCTTGTCGAGGTCGTGCATCGCGGCGAGGATCTGCGGGTCGGCCAGGCGCTGTTCCTCGGGCGTCGCCTGCCAGCGGTTCGACAGCGTGTAGGCATAACCGTTGCGCACGAACAGCGTCGGACACAACAGCGCGTGGTTCTTGCGCATCAGCGCGATGAACTCATCATCAACAGGTTCTTCGAAAACGGAATGCACGAGGTAATCGGCGCCGGCGCGCAGCGACGCCTTGGCGACGTCGAGTTCCGTCGCATGCACGGCCAGGCGCAGATGCGCCGCGTGCGCGGCGTCACCGGCTGCCTTGACGATGGCCTCCTGCTTGGCCATGTCGTCGCCGGGTTGATGGATGAACCACACCTTGATGAAGTCCGGTTTGCGCTCCAGTTCGCGCGCGACCAGTGCACGCGCGGCTTCGGGTGATTCGATCTTGATGATCGGCGGATCGCCGAGGTCGAGCTTGACCCTGTCGACCATCGAGATCAGCGGCCCGGCGACTTCGACGCGCGGCGCTGCGGCAGTCTTGTCCGCGATATCGCGCATGTCGAAATTCCAGAACGGACCGCCGATGTCGATCACGCTGGTGACGCCGCTGGCGAGCCAGACCTTGAACGTCGCCGGCAGACGGGCCTTGTTGCGCGCGTTCTCCTGCGCATACGGCACCACGGCGTTGAAGTCGGCGCCGTCGGGGCGCGTGTACAGGTTACCCGACTGGAAGAAGTGCACATGACCATCGATCATGCCGGGAATGAGCCATTTGCCTTTGCCGTCGAGGCGCGTCGCACCGGTCGGCACGGATGTCGATGCGCGCGGACCGACGGCGACAATGCGTTCACCGGAGATCACCACCGTTGCATCCGCCATCGTTGCCGCGGGGCCATCGCGCTCGGGATTGACGACCGTTACGCCGACGATGGCCAGCTGGCCGGGACCGGATTGCGTCGCAGGCACAGTCATGCAGCCTGACGCTGCTGCCAGGATCATCGCCAAAAGACTGTAACGCACTCGCTTCATCTGGTTGCCCTGCCCTGATCGATTGAATTCGCGTACGGCAGCACTGCCGCGCCGCTTGGCTGTGCCGGAATACTGACTCACAATGCGCCGTATTCCAAGGGAGACGGCATGAATTACTGGCCATTGCTCGGCATCGCGATCGTCGTCATCGGTTTTGTGCGGCGCATGAATCCGGCCCTGGTCGTGGTCGTCGCGGGCATCACCAGTGGTTTGCTCGCCGGGCTGTCAGTGCCCGACCTGCTCGCGCTCATCGGCCGCTCGTTCGTGTCGAACCGCTTCGTGCTGATCCTGATCATGACGCTGCCGACGATCGGTCTGCTCGAACGCGCCGGCCTGCGCGAACGCGCGCACAGCTGGATCGGCGGCCTGCGCCAGCTCACTTTGGCACGCCTGCTGATCACCTATCTCGGCGTGCGCCAGTTCCTGTCGACACTCGGGCTGATAACGATCGCCGGCCATCCGCAGACGGTGCGCCCGCTGCTGGCGCCGATGGCCGAAGCCGCTGCCGAAAAGATCGATCCGGCGCTCGACGATGTGCAGCGCGACCGCGTCAAGGCGCTCGCTGCCGCCACTGACAATGTCGGCCTGTTTTTTGGCGAAGACGTATTCCTTGCATTCGGTGGCGTCCTGCTGATCCAGGGCTTCCTCGCCCAGAATGGCGTCGAACTGGACCCGCGCAACATCGCAATCTGGGCGTTGCCGACCGCGATCGCGGCGTTCGTCATCCACGCCTCGCGCATCGTCTGGTTCCAGAGCGGTCTGCAACGCGCGGCCACGCGTAACGCAGAGCAAAAGGCAACCGATGCTGCGCATTGAGTACGTCTACTGGCTTTGCGGTGCACTGCTGCTCGCAGCGGGCGTGTTCGAGTTTCGCGATCGACGTGTCGCGCAGGCCGCATTTTGGACGATCCTTGCCGCCTGCTTCTTCGGCGGCGATGCCGTCCTTGACGCCGACAAGGCAGGCAACACGCTGCCTGCGCAGATCGCGGGACTCGCCGTCATCGTTCTCGCGGCGATTGCCGGCTCGGGCCTGCTGACCCGCAAGGTGCACGATGATCATGACGCTGACCGGCGCCGCGCGAGTGCCGCACGCCTCGGCAACCGCCTGTTCCTTCCCGCGCTGGCAATCCCGCTCGTGACGCTTGCGCTGGTCTTGCTGATCCCGTACGCGAAGATCGGCGCCAGTCGCCTTGATCGACGCACACCAATCCACGCTCATCGCGCTCGGCACGGCCTGTGCCATCGCCGCCGTCGCAGCGATGCTGCTGACGCGCGCGAGCGTGAGGATCGCACTGCAAGAGAGTACGCGTTTGCTCGACGCGCTGTCCTGGGCCGCGCTGCTGCCGATGCTGCTGGCGACTCTGGGCGCCGTATTTGCGGCGACCGGTGTCGGCGATGCAGTCGCGCACATCGTCTCGGCGGCGATTCCCACGCAATCGCGCGATGCCTGCGTATTCGCCTACGCCATCGGCATGGCCTTGTTCACGATCATCATGGGCAATGCGTTTGCCGCGTTTCCGGTCATGACCGGGGGCATCGGCCTGCCGCTGCTGATCGGCCAGCATGGCGCGAATGCCGCAGTGGTCGGCGCACTCGGCATGCTGTGCGGATACTGCGGCACGCTGCTGACGCCGATGGCGGCCAACTTCAACGTCGTTCCGGCGGCACTGCTCGAACTGCGCGACCCGAACGGCGTGATTCGTGCGCAATGGCCGACTGCGCTGGCATTGTTCGTCACGAACCTGGTCCTGCTCGACTGGCTGGCATTCCGATGAAGAGAACTGGGCAAAAGAAAGTGCTGGTGACGGGATTCGAACCGTTCGCCGGTGAAAGCGACAACCCGTCGCTCGAAATCGCACGCGCGTTGCACGACAAGCGCATCGCCGGCCGTCGCATCGTCGGCGGCGTGCTGCCGACCGAATTCGCGCGCTCGTTGTCCACGCTCGAAGCGCTGCTCAAGAAGCACAAACCGGAGCTCGTGATCGCCGTCGGCCAGGCCGGCGGCCGCGCGGGAATTTCGCTGGAACGGGTCGCCATCAACCTGATCGACGCACGCATTGCCGACAATGCCGGCGAGCAACCGGTGGACAAGCCGGTCGTGCGCAATGCTCCTGCTGCGTATTTTTCCACATTGCCGCTGAAGGCCATGCTGCGGCGTCTTCAAGATGCCAAAATTCCGGCGGCTCTCTCGCAAACCGCAGGCACATTCGTCTGCAACCAGGTCTTCTTCGGCCTGGCGCATCGCCTGGTGAAGCGCGCCAAGCGTACGCGCGGCGGATTTGTCCATGTACCGTATCCTGCCGCAACAGGCCGCGCGCAATGGCGACACGCCGTCGATGGAACTGGCGACGATGATCGAGGCGATCCGCCTGTGCATCGAAACGGCGCTGAGCACACACGAGGACCTGCATTTCGCCGCCGGAACCACGCATTGACGCGCATCGACACGGCGATCCGTCGGCAGACTAGACGCCGAACGACTCGGCAACGATGCGCTGGTACCACTGTTGGGCGAGTGCGGCCTCTTCGGTTGCCGACGGTGCGCGTGTCGGACTTGGCAGCGGCAGTGACTCGATTTCGCCGCCACTCACCGCGAAGCGGCCATGGATCGACAGCGCGCGGTCCTGCGCGAGCAGGCTGTAGCAGACGCTGTCGAGTTCCGCTGGCGGCGGCTCGTGCCCCTGCAGCAGCGCCGCGATCGAGCGCGCACATTGCAGCGCCTGGCTGTATGCCGCGGACGCCGACTTTGGCATCGCGCCGGCGATGCAGGCATCGCCGATCACGTGCACCTTGCGCACCCGCGTCGACTCGAACGTGAGCGGATCTACTGGACACCAGCCGTGCCCGCTGGCAAGGCCCGCATCGACGGCGAGTTGGGCTGGCGCCTGCGGCGGTATGACGTTGGCGACCGCCACGCGATGCGCTCCGCTGCCGGTATGCAACGTGGAGCCCTGCACATCGACGCGCGTGACCGCTCCGCCGTCGGTCGACGGGATCCATTCGATCTTGCCCGGGTAAAGTTCCTTCCACGCCGCGCTGAATGTCTCCTGCTGCGGGAAATGATTGTTCGCGTCGAAGATCAGGATTTTCGAGCGCGGTTTGTTCTTCTGCAGCCAGGCAGCGACGACGCTGGCCCGCTCGAAAGGACCGGGCGGGCAGCGCATCAGGCCCGCCGGCACGCTGATCGCAACAACGCCGCCGTCGTCCATCGCACGCAGCTGCCGCGCCAGAAGTTCGGTTTGCGCGCCGGCCACCCAGGCGTGCGGCATGCGTTTCGACGCGGCCTCGTCATAGCCTTCGGGCGAGTTCCAGAGAAAGCGGATGCCGGGCGCGACGACAAGGCGGTCGTAAGGCATCGTCGAGCCGTCGGCGAGGCGCACGCCCTGCAATGCCGCGTCGATGCCGACGACGCGGCCCATCGCGACGCGTATGCCTGCCCGCGCCAAGCCGGCGCGCGAGACCTCGATCGAACCCATGCTGCGCCAGCCGACGAGAGCGGCGTTGCTCATCGGGCAAGACACGTAGTTCGCTTCCGGATCGACGAGCGTGATGTCGATCGTCGCATCGCTGCGGCGCAGCGACAAAGCGCACGCTGCGCCGGCAAAGCCTCCCCCGACGACGACGACGCGCGCACGCGATGCACCGCGCCCCGATACGGCACGCGCGGCCAGTGCGAGCGCAGCTGCCTGCAGCAGCAGTCGGCGCTTTTCGTCAACACCGCCGATCATTCCCACTCAAGCTCCTGGTAGACACGCGCTACGTTGTGCGCGTGCGCACTGTCCCACAATTGCCAATGCGGCTTCTCGCCGGCGCCGACACGTGCAATCGCATCGCTCATCGATTCCCCAGCCTGCGATTGCCTTGCGTGCACCGTCGACGAGTGCCTGAACGTAGCGCCGTTGCGGGGCCATCGCTGCCTTCGCATCGCGCGCAACAGGACCGTGGCCCGGAACGACATGTTGTGCCTTGAAGCGTGCCAGCGAGTCCATGGCGGCAAGCCAGCCGAGCGCGCTGCCGTCGAGCGCGGGCACGCGGTCGCGGAACAGCAGGTCGCCGGTGAACAGCGTGCCGCTGGTTTCGTCGAAGACGGTCAGGTCGCAATCCGTATGCGCTTTCTGCCACGCCTTGAGGCTGAGCTTGCGGCCGCCGAGATCGAGTTCGAGCGTGTCCGTCACGACAAGCTGTGGGGCAATGATCTGCGCGTCCGTCGCCGGCGCATCGAGATCGGCTGCGTACTCGCGCACGAACAGCGCGCGGCTGCGCGCAAGCGCACCCGGCAGCAGCGCATGGCCGACGAACTGCGGCTTTTCGTCGCTGAAGGCCGCATTGCCGAGCACGTGGTCGACATGCACATGCGTGTTGATCACGTAGCAGACCGGCAATGGTGTGCGCTGCGCGATCGCGGCGCGCAACGCGCGGCCTGTGCGCACGGAGCCGCCCGTGTCGATTACGGCGACGCAACGCGTGCCGACGACGAAGCCGAGGTTGGCGATATCGTCATGCCCTGGCGCATCGAGCGGCAGCATCTTGCCGGCATGGACGTACACGCCAGGCGCAAGCGTGGCGACTGGAAACGAGTCTTCGGCACAAGCCGGAAATGCGTAGGCACCGGCCGCAATGCAAACCAACGCGATCAACAGCCGCCGCATGTCGCCCTGTCCTCCAATCTGAATCCTGGCCGTCGGCGTTGAATGCCGCGCGAAGCGACGATTCGAAACTCAGCGCCCGCCGACTTTGGCAGTGCTCCCACTCCATGTCGCGTGGAATTGCGCCTGCTTCGAGTCGGTCGCTTCGAGCGTCAGCGGAGCCGTCAGCTTCTGTTCGCTGGCGATACGCACGGTCGGATTCTCGCTCAGCGAAATGCCGGTATCGCCATCGAGCAGAGTCTTGTCGCCGGCGCTGACACGTATGTGCGAGACGAAATGCGGCGGAATCGGATCGCCGCTGAGCGGATCGATCTGGAAACCCGAATTGTTCGGATGATGGATGCTGATCTGCAGCGATTTCTGGTCGCCCGATGGACGGAAGCGCACGTCGCCGAGCACACCGCCGCCGCTTGCGCTCGGTGGCGCCGAACATCCGCCGCTGGCGTTGACCCAGGCACTGCGCATTTCCAGCGTGCCGTCGTTCAGCTCTGCGATCGCACGCACCGACGTCGCGCGATCGATGCGCAGGCGCAGCTCGATCTCGTCGATCGGCACGTTCTGCGCGAGTTGCAACGTGGCCGCGACCGGCGCCGGATTGTGATCGATGATCACGCGCACCTGCTTTACCCTGCCGGCGGCCTGCGCGCCGAAGCGGATCGCAACGGGAGTCGCCGTCGGATCGGGCGTGCTGCCTGGCGCCGCGACACTCATCAGCTTTTCGTCGACTTCGCCGATCTCGCGGGTGCCGTAGAACTGCACGCGCAATGCCTGCCATGCACCGCTCGACGCCGATGGTTCGTTATCGGCGAACGCGGTCGGAGCGAACGCGAGCAGGCATACCCAAACTAGATTCTTCATCGTCGCTGCCGCTGGCCGTCTGTCTCTATAAGGATCAATAACGCGATTCGGACAGATATCGCGCCGTTTCTTTCGTCGCACCGCCATGATGCGCTTTTCGCCTCGCGAATTCATTCGCTCAGCCGCCTGACCCGTTCTCCCGCGCGCCGAAGAGTAGTCGAAGTCTTTTTCAACCTGGGGTAGCCGTCCCCGGCCTTAGCCAGCGCGCCGCCAACGGCGGGATCAGCAGCAGGCTGACCAGCGTCGACGAGACCAGGCCGCCGAGAATCACGATCGCCATCGGCCCCTCGATTTCGTGTCCCGGCTGATGCGCCTGCCACGCGACCGGCAGTAGAGCGAGCGCGGTGAGCAATGCCGTCAGCAGCACCGGCGTCAGGCGCTCTTCGGCGCCGCGCAAGGCGGTCGCGAGATTCCACGGCTCGCCTTCCTCGGCAACCAGGTGATCGTAATGCGAGACCAGCAGGATGGTATTGCGCGCGGCCATGCCGAACAGCGCGACGAAGCCGACCATCGCCCCGAGCGTCAGCGTACCGCCGCTCAGTACCACCGCGATCACGCCACCGATCAGCGTGCTCGGCAACGCGAGCAGGATCAGCAGCACATGCCTTGCCGTGCCGAATGCCAGCGCGAGCAGCAGCACGATCAGGACGAACGCAGCGGCCGAATGCAGCAGCAGTTCGCGCGCGGCCGCTCCTTGCGCCTGCGCCTCACCGCCGTAGCGCAGGTAGACACCCGCCGGCAGGTCGATAGCGCCGATGACTTTGCGTGCGGCGTCGGCGTAGCCGGTCTGGTTCGACGTTTTCGGTGTCGCGACGACGATCTGGCGGCGCAATCCATCCTGATGATTGATGATGCTGCGCGCCGACTGCATTTCCAGCGTCGCGACCTTCGACAACGGCACCGGCGCACCGTCGCGGCCGCGCAACAGCAGTGCGCCTGCGGCCTGCGGATCGTCTGCCGCATTGTCGATGCGCACGGCGACCGGCACGCTGCGGTCCGCCTGGCTCAGTTGCGCGACGACGCTGCCGTGAAAGGCGGCGTTGACCGTATCGAGCACGTCGGCTGCCTGCAGGCCGTAGAGGGCGAGCTGCTCCGGCTTCAATTGCAGATGCAGCTGCGGCTGGCGCGACGGCACGACCAGGCGCACGTTGCCGCTGTCCGGCAGCTTGCGCAGCGCCTCGGCGATCTCGCCGGCGACCTGGTCGTCGGCGTCGAGGTCGGCGCCGAACACGCTGATCGAAAACGGCGCCGATTCGCCGGAGAGTGTCTCGCCGATGCGTTCGGCCAGCACCGAGTAGATCTCCACGAGCTGATTCGGATAGTCGTCGAACACCTCGCGAATGGCCTTGTCGATTTGCTCGGCGCCGAGTCCACGCTGCGGATCGATCTGCACTTCGAACTCACTGCGATCCGGCGTGTCGGGGTCCTGGCCGTTCTCGGCACGGCCGATCTGCTCGGCGACGCTCTTTACGCCCGGAATCGCCGCCAGCGCCTTCGAGATATTGCGGCCGACGCGCGCCGTTTCGGTCAGTGAGATGCCCGGGCGCAGGCCGGCGTGCGCGATCAGATAATTTTCGCGGAAATCCGGCAACAGCCGCGCGCCGAGCAGCGGCAACAGGATCGCACCGGCGACACCGGTCACGATCAGGATCGCCCAGACCGAGCGCGGGTGCCTGCCGAGCACCTCGATCGTGCGCACCTGTACGCGCTTGCAGCGTGCAAGGAACCCGGCTTCCGGGTGCGGGGAATGGCGGCCCATCGTCAATACGCACAGCGCCGGCGTCGCGCTCATCGCGACCAGCAGCGACAACGCGACGGCAAACAGGAACGCCACCGACAGCGGGCGGAAAAATGCGCCCTGAATTCCGGTCATCATCAGAATCGGCGCAAAGGCGACGGCAACGGCAGCGGTTGCGTAGAACACCGGGCGGCGCACTTCGAGCGATGCGCTGGTGAACAGTCGCGTCACGTCGGCATCGTGCGGCGCATTGCGCCTGCGGCGCAGGATGTTCTCGACATCGATCACCGCATCGTCGACGACGACGCCGAGCGCGACGACGAGCCCGCCGAGTGTCATCGTGTTGAGACTGAAGCCCAGTGCGTCGAGCAGCCAGACCGTCGTCAGCAGCGCCAGTGGAATCGCGCTGAACGAAACCAGCGCGCCGCGCCAGTCGCGCAGCATGACCAGCAGCAGCGCGACGACCAGCACCGCGCCGATCAGCAGCGAGTTGCGCAGCTTGACGATCGCCGATTCGATGAAGCTCGCCGGCCGCAACAACGCCGGATGGTATTCCACACCGAGTTTCTTCAGCGCCGGCGCGAGCGCGTCGAGCCGCGCTTCGAGTGCGCGCGTGACCTCGAGCGTGTTCGCGCCGAACTGCGTCGATGTCTCGACGAGAATGCCCGGCTCGGTGCCGATCATGGCGTCGCCGAAACGCGGCTGCGCACCATCGCTGATGGTGGCGACATCACCCAGGCGCACCGGCGTGTCGCCGCGCTTGCCGAGCAGGGCCTGTGCCAGGGCTTCCGGCGTGACACCGGCGGCCTCGGCGCTGAGCACGATGCGCTGCGTCGGCGTCTCGATGTAGCCGCCGCCGATCAGCGTGGTCGCACGCCGGGTCGCCACGACGACATCGTCGAGCGTGAATCCGGCCGCGGCGAGTTTCGCCGGATCGACCATGACCTGACGCTCACGCGCCTCGCCGCCGAAAATCTGCGCCTGCGCGACGCCGGGCACGGCGAGTATCTGCGGCTTGATGACCCATTGCACGAGATCGCGCAGTTCGATCGGCGACAGCTTCGCGCTGGTGAAACCGAAGTGCACCAGATATTCCATCGACGAACTCAACGGCGACAGCAGCGGTGCGCCGACGCCTTCCGGCAGCAAGCCGGTGGCATCGGCGAGGCGCTCGGTCACGACCTGACGTTGCCGATACGGATCGCCGCTGCGGTCGAACACGACCTGGATCGCCGACAGGCCCTGGCTCGAAGTCGAGCGTACCGACGTGACGTTCTCCGCGCCGGCCAGCAGGCCTTCGAGCGGCCGCGTGACGAGCGCTTCGACCTGCGTCGCGTCGAGTCCCGGCGCTTCGGTCTGCACCAGCACGTGCGGCGGAGCGAAATCGGGAAACACGTCGAAGCGCGCGCCGAGCAACGCGGCTAGACCGAGCACGCCGATCAGCGCCGACAACGCCGTGACGATGCGCGGATTCGCCAGCGACCCGCGGACGATGGCGGCTAGCATGCGGGGCCGGCCCGTTCAGTCATCATCCATATCGCCCGCGGCATGCCCGACCAATCCCTGCAACGACCACAACACGCCGGCGCCGTGCACGACGATGTTGTCGTCGTCGTCGACGCCATCGACCAGCCAGCTGTCGCCTTGCGCCTGCAGCAGCTTTACGCGCATCGGCTTGTAGCGGGTCTGCTTATCCAGGCCGCCCGCTTGCGGCTGCGACATCAGTTGCTTGTAGACGAGCGCGCCACCGTCGTCGTATATCACGGCGTCGCGCGGCACGAGCACGCCGGAATTCTTCGCGCCAAGCAGCTCGACGGGGATACGCGCGCCGGGACCGAGCCCGGCCGGGGCATTGCGTACCTCGACCAGCACACCGACGCCCTGCCCCTCGTCGGACCGGTGCGGCGCGACGCCCAATATGCTGCCGGGCACACTGATGCCGTCGACATCGAGCAGCGCGCGCACCGGTACGCTGCCGATCAGATGGCGCCCAGGCAGGTCGGCGCGCACCAGCATCGCTTTCCCTTCGTTGATGCCGTCGATGAGTTTCTGGCGCGCCGGTGCCGGCAGCGCAGCGATTGCCGTCCAGTGCGACTGGAATTTCGCCGCCGCGGCGTCGGCCTGCGCGCGCGTGCGCGCCTGATCGGCCTGTGCCGCTTGCAGCGCCTTCAATGACGCACCGGCGCCCGCAGCGTAGAGGCCGCGCACGCGCTCGACCTCGGCCGCAGCCGACCGCGCTGCCGCTGCGCCGGCTTCGGCCTCGCCGGCCTCGACGATGAGTTCGACCGGATCGAGAACCAGGCCGATTGCCGCATCGCGTTGCGCCATATCGGCCTTCACCGGATGTGCGATCACAATGCCCGCCGCCTTCTGCTGCTGTGCGCTCAGCGTCGGCAGCGAGCCTGCGTTCTTGTCGGCGCGCGCGTCGTCGTCGTCCGCTTCGGCGGCTGCGAGCGGAAGCGAATACGAGGCGAGCAGACACAAGACGGACAATGCGCGAACAAGAACATCGACTCTCATCTTGCTGCTCCTGCGACGCCAACCGGCAGAGGATTCGGCAACTGCAACTCGGGACCCGACAGGGGGGCGTGCAGTGCATCTTCGAGCGCGTTGCGCGTGGCCTGCCATTGCGCCCGCACCTGCACGACTTCGAGCTCGCCGCGCAGGGCAAGAATCTCCGCAGCAAGATCTTCGTTCGCCGCGATGCCGCCCAGACGCAGGCTCAGCGCCGTGTTCTGGCGCTGGCGGCGTGCCGCATCGAGTCCGCGCCCGGCGGCACCGACGCTGTCTTGCGCAACGCGCTCGTTGCGCTCGGCCGCAGCGATCGCGCCGATGATGTCGGCCTGCACGGCTAGCATGCGTTGAGCGGCAACTTCGCGCGCGGCGCGTGCTTCGGCGATCTCGCCTTCACTGTGGTTGAACAGCGGCAAGGTGAAACCGACATCGAATGGAAATTTGGCGATGCCATGATCCCAGTAATAGCCGGGCGACAGCTGGAATTGTGGATATTGCCGCAGCACGGCCTGATGCAGCCTGTTCTCGGCGGCGGCGTAGGCATCGAGCGCAGCAGAGAGATCGGAACGCGAGCGCAAGGCCTGATCGCGCAACTGCTTCGATGCCCCGGCATCCGCAACGGGCGGCTCGCCCCAATCCGGCCAGTCGACGGCAACACCGTCCAGTGCCGAGGGTACGACGCCGACGGCAGCAGCCAGCGCAGCGGTGGCCGCTGCCGTGTCGCTGCGCGCCTGAGCCTGCTGCTGCTCGAGTTCGAGCCGCGCCTGGCCGGCAGTCAACAACTCATCCGCAGCGTCCTCGCCTGCCGCTACGCGCCTACCCACCATTGCGATCAGTTGGTCCTCGGCCGCGATGAGTCTCTCGAGCAAAGCCAGGCGCCGCGCCGCGGATTCGTGATCGGATAGTGCCGTGAGCAACGCGCGACGCACCGCCCACGCGGCGTCCATCAGCTCCCAACGTGCGCTGCTCGTTTCGAGCCGGGCGAGATCGACATCCAGCTGGCGGCGGTCTGGCGTACGCAGCAACAGGTCGAGACTGATTCCATAAAGCCACGGATGCGGATCGTGACGCGCGTACTCCGACTGCAGCGTCAACTCAGGGATTCGGTGTCTGCGCGGCACTGACCTCATGCGCCAGCGCGGCTTCGACCTGGGCCCGCACCACCGCGAGACGCGGATTCCAGACCATGGCAACGGCCAGCAACTGCGCGCGATTCCATGCTGGCAGCGGCCACTCGGACGGCGATTGCCGCAGCACTGCGGTGATGCGATCGCGCAGTTCGGGATCCTGCAGATGCCGCGCGCCGAATTGCGCGGCGCTTTCCTCCGGATGCAGCGGGGCCGGCTCGTAGCTCGCGCAACCCGCCAACAAAGCAAGGAGAAACAGAAGCAGCACGGCGCCGGAAACGCCGCCGCAGACACGCGCGCAGCAGACCGCGATTCGATCTTCGGCAGTTAGCACAGTCGCGAGCGCCCCGGGCACACGCCACGATGTTAGAGCACTTTCATCGGCGCCGACACGTTGCGCTGCCGGCAGGCCACGCTGCCGGCGCGCGAGTGTGTCATTGTTGTTGCAGTCGAGCCTTCAAAAGCCGCTGTTGCGGTCCGAACCTCAGTGCGATTCGGGCGCCGCCTGCTGCTGGCCTGCCGGGGTCTGCTGGTCGACCGGCGGCGGCGTCGCCGGCTTGCTCGGCGTCGGATCGACCAGCGGCTGAATCTTGCCGTTCAGTTCGATGAACGCTTCGATGTGCTGCGTCGCCGCGGTAATCGCTACCACGTGCTTCTGCTCATCGGTGGCGTTCTCACCCTTGAGCAGAACGACGCCGGTGATCTTCTTGGTGTCGACATAGTCACCGACATTGCCAAAAAACTCGGCTTTGCCGAACTTGTTGTTATCGACGATGTATTTGTTGTCCTTCGCCGGCTCGACCTGCAAGCGGCCATCGACGATGGCGCGGCCAAGCGCAACGTTTGCGAACGCGAGTGCGGCGCAAGTCCCCAAAATCATGATTCGACGCATGTTGTCCTCCCTAAACTGCCTTTACTGCGATACTCACTGCGACCATCGCGCGCGGGCGCACGCCACGGCTATTCGACGACCTGAATGACCTTGAGGTGTCCGTCGTTGTCCTCGACGTACGCCTCGATCTTCAGGTCACGCGCGATGCCTGCCAGGGTGGCAATGTGCGTATTCTTGATCTTTTCCTTCTCGCCGGTCTTCAGCAGCAGCGTGTGCACCGGCTGGTTGCCCGGCTCGTTGCGATAGCGGATGTGGCTGCGCAGGTCCTCGGCATTGACCGTCGCGCCTTCCAGATCGAACTGCCCGTCCTTGTCGGCACGCAGGACCAGGTCGTATTGGGCCGGCGCGCCGGCGACGTCGCTCGTGCCTTTCTTGATATCGTCATGACCACCGCAGGCCGCCAGCGCGGCAAGCAGCAGTGCCAGCGAAACAAGTCTGAGTATCCGGGAAAAATATACTTTGCGCATCGTTTCTTCCAATCTTGAAGTGATCTCGTTGACGTAAGTCAGGCTCGCGGCAGTGTCACGCCGCGTTGACCCTGGTATTTTCCGTCGCGGTCGCGGTAACTGGTCTCGCAGACCTCGTCGGATTCCAGAAACAGCATCTGGGCCACGCCCTCGTTGGCGTAGATCCGCGCGGGCAACGGCGTCGTGTTCGAAAATTCGAGCGTCACGTGCCCTTCCCACTCCGGTTCCAGCGGCGTGACGTTGACGATGATACCGCAGCGCGCATAAGTGCTCTTGCCGAGGCAGATCGTCAGTACCTGACGCGGGATGCGAAAGTACTCCACCGTCCGCGCCAGCGCAAACGAATTCGGCGGGATGATGCAGACCTCGCCGCGGATGTCGACGAAGCTGCGCGCGTCGAACTGCTTGGGATCGACGATCGTCGAGTTGATGTTCGTGAACACCTTGAACTCGTCGGCGCAGCGCACGTCGTAGCCGTAGCTCGACGTGCCGTACGAGATCAGCTTCCCGCCGCCGGCATTGGTGCGTACCTGGCCCGGCTCGAACGGCTCGATCATGCCGTGCTGCTCGGCCATGCGGCGGATCCACTTGTCACTCTTTATAGACATGGGCTCTCGCTCTTCTTGCGAGGGCTGAGGGCTGAGGGCTGAGGGCTGAAAAGCAGCGTCGCTCTTCTCAGCCCTCAGCCCTCAGCCCTTGGCCCTACGTATTTTGAATCACAATCTTGGGGAACTGGATGCTCTTGCTGCGCGCATGCTGCGACAGTTGCGCCGCCGTCTTGCGCGCAATGGCGCGATAGGCGTCGGCGACTTTTCCGTCCGGATCGGCGGCGACGGTCGGAGTGCCGCCGTCGGCTTGTTCGCGGATGTGGATGTCGAGCGGCAGCGAGCCGAGCAGCGGCACGGAATAGTCGCGCGCCATGCGCTCGCCGCCGCCGCTGCCGAAGACATGTTCTTCGTGCCCGCACTGCGAGCAGATGTGCGTCGCCATGTTTTCCACGATGCCGAGCACCGGCACCTCGACTTTCTCGAACATCTTCAGACCCTTGCGCGCATCGAGCAGCGCAATGTCCTGAGGCGTCGTGACGATGATCGCGCCGGATACCGGCACACGCTGGCACAGGGTCAGCTGGATGTCGCCGGTTCCCGGCGGCAGATCGATGATCAGGTAGTCGAGATCGACCCAGTTCGTTTCGTTGAGCAATTGCGTCAGCGCCTGCGTCACCATCGGACCACGCCAGATCATCGGCGTGTCTTCCTCGATCATGAAGCCGATCGACATGGTCTGGACGCCATGGCCGACCTTCGGTTCGATGCGTTGCCCGTCCTTCGAATCGGGCTTGCCCGAGATACCGAGCATGCGCGGAATGCTCGGCCCGTAGATGTCGGCGTCGAGCAGCCCGATGCGGGCGCCTTCGGCCTGCAGGGCGAGCGCAAGGTTCACCGCCGTCGTGCTCTTGCCGACGCCCCCTTTGCCCGACGCGACCGCGAGTATATTTTTCACGTTCGGCAGCGGCGTCAGGTCCTTCTGCACTTTGTGCGCGTGCACGCGCCAGGTCACGCCGACCGTCGCGCGGGCGATGCCAGGCTCCGCCTCGAGCGCTTCGCGCACGACCTGCTCCAGCACCGCAGCGTAGGTCTTTGCCGGATAGCCCAGCACGATGTCGACCGCGACCTTGTCGGCGTCGATGCCGATCCCCTTGACGGCGTTGCCGGCGACGAGGTCATGGCCGGTGTTCGGGTCGACGATACGGGAGAGGAGCTCGCGGACGCGCTCCTGCGTGGGGCTGGTCATGCAACTTGGGGTGAGAAACAGGTCGGACGCCAATTGTAGCCGAGCCCGGACGCGAGTGCTGCACACCTGCCGCGTCACGACTTGACGCGGCGCGCGGCGTCTGCGATTTCCCAGCCCCTGCCGGTTGAGGCATGATCCCCTGCCTGTCCGGCAGCGGAGTTTCAGTGGTGCCCATCTCGATCGTTCGCAGCGTTGGCGTCGCCTTGTTCTCAACGCTTGGCGCGACGTTTTGCGGCGTGGCCACTGCAGGGAATCCGACGCCCGTGGGAACCTGGACGACGATCGACGATGCCAGCCACCGCCCGCGCTCGCTCGTCGAAATTACCGAAACCGACGGCGTCTTGTCGGGCCGCATCGTGCGCCTGTTCCAGGCTCCGGGCGAAGATCCTGATCCGCATTGCGTCGATTGTCAGGGCGAGCGCCACGGCCAGCCAGTTCTCGGCATGACCATACTCTGGAATCTGCGCCATCGCGGCGACAACTGGGACGGCGGCGAAATCCTCGATCCCGAGTCCGGCAGCATCTATCGCGTGACGCTACATCCCGAAGCCGGTGGAGAACGGCTGGAGGTGCGCGGCTACATCGGTTTTTCCCTGTTCGGGCGCACGCAAATCTGGCAGCGCACGCCGGCGCAGTAACTCCCGCGCACAGCGATCTCAGAATGTCGTGCAGCCGACCTTGGCGAATTCGACGCGAGCCTTCCTGTCGGCATCGGAACAGGCTGCCGCAACCTGGCTTATCTTGCCGGCCGCGGTATCGGCTTTCCATTGGCGTACTTGAACGCCGAGCGCCTGCCGCAGTGGGAATTTTTGTTCGCGCGGAATAGTGGTGTTGTTGAAACAGGTACGGTAGCGCTCGACGTAGTCGTCGCAGCTGCCGACACCCAGCTTGGCCACTGGTCCCATCTTGCCGGGCGGAACCTGGGCGAATCGGCTTGGGGAGTCGAAGCCAGTGGAAACCGCCGGCTTCGGGCGTGCGGGCGCAGTCGGCGGCGGGACCGGTACGGCGGGCGCCTGCGCCACTGGCGGCGGAGCCTGTTGCGGAGCCGGTTGCGCCTGCACTGGTGGCGGAGGCGGCGCTGAAGCCGCGTTCGATGCGCTGTAAGTCGGCTGTCCGCTGTCGCAGGCGGAAATCGCCAGGGGCAACAGCAGCAGCAAGCCTGTCTTCTTGAAACTCATTCGGGAACTCCCGTAGGGTTGACGATACGAATATCCGGCAGTCCGGAACCGATCGTTTGACAGTGCCGCTGGCAGTGAAAGTTCCGCAGAGGCGGCAGAAAGGGCGGCTACGCAGGGCCTCATGCCATAATTGCACAGGAAAAATACACCGAAGCTGAAGCCCAAGAAGCATGCCTGCATCACGTACGATCCTCGTTACCCACGCGCTGCCTTATGCCAACGGTGCCCTGCACATCGGCCACCTGCTCGGCTACATCCAGTCCGATATCTGGGTTCGGGCGCGACGCATGGCCGGCGATACCGTGCATTTTGTCGCCGCCGACGACGTACACGGCACGCCGATCATGCTCGCCGCCGAAAAAGCCGGCATGGCGCCTGAGGAATTCATCAAGGGCATGCAGATCAGCCACGAAGCCGATTTTCGCGACTTCGGCGTAGCGCACGACTATTACTACACGACGCACTCGCCGGAGAACCAGGAACTGGCAGAACTGGTCTATCGGCGCCTGCGCGACGCCCGGCCGCACAGCCACATCACGACGCGCGCCGTGCGCCAGTTCTACGATCCGCTCAAGCAGATGTTCCTGCCGGACCGGTATATAAAGGGAGAATGCCCCAATTGCGGCACGTCGGACCAGTATGGCGACAATTGCGAGAACTGCGGCGCGACCTATGCGCCGACCGACCTCAAGAATCCGCGCTCGGTTGTGTCGGGCGCGACGCCGGAACTGCGCGACTCGGAACACTACTTCTTCAAGCTCGGCGATTTCACCGAATTCTTGCGCGCATGGCTGGCCGGCGAGCGCACGCAGGGCAATCCGGTCGCACATCCGTCAATCTCCGCAAAACTAAAGGAATGGCTCGACGCCGATGGCGGCCTGCGCGACTGGGACATCTCGCGCGACGCGCCCTACTTCGGCTTTCCGATTCCCGACGCGCCGGGCAAATTCTTCTATGTATGGCTCGACGCGCCGATCGGCTACCTGGCCAGCTTCAAGAAATATTGTGCGAGCGAACGAGGCAGGAACAATGGACTGACGCCGGAATCGTTCGACGAATTCATGCAGACCGAAAGCAACCCGCGGTTCGACAAGACCGCCGAGATGCATCATTTTCTCGGCAAGGACATCATCAATTTCCACGGCCTGTTCTGGCCGGCGATGCTGAAAGGTGCAAACCTGCGCACGCCGACGAAGCTCCACGTCAACGGCTATCTCACCGTCAACGGCGAGAAGATGTCGAAGTCGCGCGGTACATTTATCCAGGCGCGCACGTATCTGGATGCGGGACTCAATCCGGAATACTTGCGCTATTACTTTGCGACGATGTTGGGAACCGGACCGACCGACGTCGATCTCGACTTGAAAGCCTTCGTCGACGTGGTCAATTCCCACGTCGTCGGAAAGTTCGTCAACATTGCGAGCCGATGCGCCAAATTGCTCGAAACCAATTTTCAGAATGTCCTGTGCGCAGATTTCTGGTCCATACCTGGCACTACGGCACCGGGCTCGGGCGCAGCACTCGATACATTCGAGAACATGGAGCGCCAACTGCACCAGGTTCTCGCACTTTACGAATCCGCCGCTTTCAACGAGGCAGTCGTCCATATCATCCGAGCAGCCGATTACGCCAACGAATACATTGCGCGCGCCGCCCCTTGGGCACTTGCCAAGGATGCCACCAGACGCGAGGAGCTGCATGTCGTTCTCACGTCGGGCATCAATATGTTCCGCATGCTCGCATGCGCGTTGCGGCCCATCGTTCCTTCTGCATCGAAATGGGCAGCCAGGTTCCTCGGGATGGACGACAAGCAGTTCGTCTTCCCGAGCGGGCTTACGCGATCGGCAAACATTGCAGAGAAGATGTTGGAACGCTACGAGCCCTTGCTGACCCGCATCGACCCTAAACAGGTCGAGGCCATGATCGAAGCGTCGAAGGAATCCATGGCAAACGCAAACCCATCCCCACCCAACCCTCCCCTTGAAGGGGAGGGCTTGAAAGCGTCGCCCGCGCCGACGGCGCCAGGCGCATCGAAACCCGCTGCCTCTGGCCCTCAGCCCTCAGCCCTCAGCCCTGCTCCTTCTGCCAGCACTGTTCCATCGACCAATGCTGCCCTCATATCCATCGACGACTTCGCCAAACTGGATTTGCGCATCGGCACGGTGCTGCAATGTGAATTCGTGGACGGATCGGACAAGTTGCTGCGTTTCGAACTCGATGCCGGCGAACTCGGCAAGCGCCAGATTTTCTCGGGCATCCGAGCCGCTTACCAGGAACCGGCGAAGCTGATCGGCCGCAAGGTCGTGTTCATCGCCAACCTGGCGCCGCGCAAGATGCGCTTCGGTGTCTCCGAAGGCATGGTGCTTTCGGCTGGCTCCGGCGGCGATCAGTTGTTCCTGCTCGACGTGGACGATGGCGGCAAGGCCGGCATGCCGGTGAAGTAGCGCATGCGCATCTGTTTGTCGATGATCGTGAGGAACGAAGCGGCAGTGATCGAGCGCTGCCTGCGCTCCGTCAGGCCGCACATTCACGCTTGGGCAATCGCCGATACCGGATCCGACGACGGTACTCAGGACATCATTCGCCGGATGATGGCCGATCTACCTGGCGAACTCATAGAAAGGCCGTGGGTGGATTTCGCGACCAATCGCAACCAGGCACTCGATCTGGCTCGCAACCACGGCGACTACGCGCTGATCATCGATGCCGATGAAGTGCTGGAGACCGACGCCGGGTTTTCCTGGGGCGCGCTCGGCGCGACCGGTTACGCGCTGGAATTCATCTACGGACCAACTCGCTATCGACGCACAGCGTTACCGAAGCTCGACGCCGACTGGCGCTGGGAAGGCGTGCTGCACGAATCGCTGGTGCGGCCCCAATTCACCGATGTGCCTGTCTTGCCCGGATTGCGCATCCACGTGCATTCGGACGGCGTGCGCAGCCGACTGCCGCTGGCGGAGAAGTTCGGCCGAGATGCCGAGGTCCTGCGGCGCGCGCTCGATGCCGATCCGGGCAACACGCGCTATGCCTTCTACCTGGCGCAGAGCCTGCGCGACGCCGGGGAGTGGCACGATGCGATCAGTGCCTACGAGCAGCGCGCGGCAATGGGCGGCTGGGATGAAGAAGTATACTATTCCAGATTACAGGCGGCCACACTCAGGGAGCGCACTGCTGGAGCGTATGCCGAGGTAGTCGTCGCTTACCTCGACGCGATCGACCACTCTCCATTGCGCGCCGAAGCACTGTGCGACTTCGCGCGCTATCTGCGGCAGAACAAGCGCTATGCACTGGCACGGCAGTTCGCGCAGGCTGCGTCGCGGCTGCAGGCACCGCCCGGTGTGCAGATCCTCGATTCCACGGTCTATGACTGGCGGGCACGCGACGAACTGGCAGTCGCCTGCTTTCTGCTGGGCGACCGCGGCGAAAGCGCGCGCTTGTGGAGCGAGTTGCTCGCCGACAAGCGTCTGCCAACCACCGAACGCGAGCGCGTACAGCGCAACTTCGCCGTCGCGGTGGCGCGCACATGACCGATTTCGACCACGGCATCAGTGCGATCGACACCGGTTTTTTCCGGCCGCAATTCGACGCCAGTCATCTGATCGTCGAGAACGGCCGCGCGGCATTCGTCGATACCGGTACCAACTACTCGGTACCGCGCCTGCTGGACGCACTGCGCGACAAGCAGATTTCGGCCGACGCCGTCGACTACGTGATCTTGACCCACGTGCACCTCGACCACGCCGGCGGCGCCGGTCTGCTAATGCACGCGCTGCCGAACGCGCGTGCCGTGATTCATCCGCGCGGCGTGCGGCACATGGTCGATCCCGGCGCCCTCATCGCCGGCGCGACCGCCGTATACGGAGCCGAGGAAATTCAGCGCAGTTACGGCGAACTGGTGCCGATTCCGGCGGAGCGCATCGACACTGCCGGCGATGGCTACGTCATCGACCTGGCCGGGCGTGAACTGGTGTGTCTGGATACTCCCGGACATGCGCGCCATCACATCTGCATCCACGACGCGCGCAGCGGCGCATTCTTCACCGGCGACACGTTCGGGCTTTCCTATCGCGAATTCGATACGGACAAGGGCGCCTTCATCCTGCCGACGAGCACGCCTGTGCAGTTCGAGCCCGATGCCCTGAAGGCGTCGATCGAGCGCATGCTGGGGTACGCACCACGACAGATGTTCCTCACGCACTACAGCCGCGTGACCGACATCGAACGGCTCGCACACGATTTGTTCGCGCAGATCGACGCGATGGTCGCCATCGTGCGCGCGCATGCCGATACTCCGAACCGGCACGCGCGCATCATGGACGATCTCGCCAATCTATACATTGCGCGCGCGCAGGCGCATGGCTGTACGTTCGATGCCGCTCGTACGCGCGAACTGCTCGCTATGGACATAGAGCTCAACGCGCAGGGGCTCGAAGTGTGGATTGACCGAAGCAAATCTGCCTGACGGGTGATCGTCGCGTCACGCACCGTCTGCTGGTCGAGAGCGCAGCGACCGTCGCGGATGCATCGAGCGCGACCCTCCTGATCGCGCTATGACCGGTGCGCCGGCTCGCCGATAGCCGGAATGCTGAAATGTACCGTCGCGCCGCCCGAAGCATTGTTGCTCGCCCAGATCCTGCCACGATGGGCCTGGACTATCGACGTGCACACCGCGAGACCAAGGCCCATGCCGCCGGCCTTGCTCGTGACGAACGGAGAAAAAATAAGCTCGAGGTCATCGACCGGAACGCCACAGCCGGCGTCCACGACCGAAACCTGCACGTCGTTCGCTTCGGTCAGCAGCGTGTGCAGCTTGACCTGCCGACCCTTGACTACGCTTTCCATTGCATCGGTGGCGTTCATGACGAGGTTCAACAGCACCTGCTGAAGCTGGACGCGGTCGCCCTCGACCCGTGGCAGCGCGGGCGCCAGTTCCAGCACCGTGTCCACGTTGCGGTTCAACAGGTCGCTGCGGATGATGCGCAGAACATCCAGCACGACGTCATTGATGTCCAGGCGTTTGTGTTCCGCCGGCTCCTTGCGCAGCATGGCGCGCAACCTGCGGATGACCTCGCCGGCGCGTTTGTCGTTCTCGACGATGCTGGTGAGGCTCTCACGTACCTCGCCCAGGTTCGGCGGTGAGTGGGCCAGGAAGCGCAGCGCGGCCTGGGCGTTGCTCAGGACCGCGGTCATTGGCTGATTCAGTTCATGCGCCAGCGACCCGGAAAGCTCAGCGAGCATCACGACCCGCGACAGATGCGCCAATTCGTCGCGCTGCACCGCGAGTTCGCGTTCCGTACGCTTGCGCGCGCTGACATCGAGGATCGACGCCAGCACGAACAGGCCCTGCTCGTTGCGAATCGGACTCAAGCGGATTTCGACGGGCACCTCGGTACCATTCTTGCGTCGCGCGAACAACTCGCGATCCACACCCATCGGGCGCACAGTTGGATCCGCGGCGTAGGCGGCACGATCGCCGACATGCCAGTCGCGATAGCGGGTCGGCACCAGCGCATCGACATTCATGCCGAGCAGCTCCGCGCGCGAGTAGCCGAACACCGTTTCCGCCTGGCCGTTGACGAGCGTGATCGAGCCGCCCGTGTCGACCATCAGCAATGCAGTCGGCGATCCCTCCACCAGCACACGCAGGTTCTCCTCGGCCTGTCCGCGTTCGGTGATGTCGGCAACGATGCCGCGGACCCGCAGGGGTACGTGGTTTTTGTCGAATTCGACTTGCCCGCGCGCGGCGATCCAGCGCGTACGTGCGTTGGAAGTGACGATCCGATATTCGTTGCGGTATTGACCCTCCTTTGCCGTGGCCTCGGCAAGCGCATCCTGCACGCTGTGACGATCATCCGGGTGCACGCTTCGCAAAAACCTGGCTTGATCAACCCGTTCATCCGCGGCGAACCCGAGCATGCGCAAACCGGGCTCGGAATACCATGAGTGACCTTGCTCGATATCCCACGTCCACAAACCGACGCCCGCCGCACTCACGGTGAGATCCATGCGGTCCTTGCTGTCGCGAAGATTCGATTCGGCGAGCACCAGTTGCCTGGACAGCAGGGCCGATTGCAGGATCGACGCGACCAGGTCGTAGCTGATCACGAGCAGCGCGCCGATGAATGCCGGGACCACGATCAACGGAGCACGCACGGAACCGCGCACCACGGCAAGCGACGACAGCAGGATAAACAGCAGAAACAGGCCCATGCTTCCGCAGATGAAGATCGCCCTGCGGCGCTCGCTGGGTTGTTTGCGTTGCCAGACAGTCACGACCGCGTCGACCAGAAATACCAGCAACGCGATGATTGTGAACAGGCCCAGAAACATCCATGGATTCGGGATTCCGCGCGGCGCAGCTATCGGGCCGCCATGCCAGACGCGGATGAAGTGCAACTCGGTCACCTCGAGAAAACTGAGATTCACGCCCGTAAGGAAGTTCGGTATCAGCGAAGCCAGCTGCGCCGCGATGATCAATAGACCCAACCAGAGCCTGCCGGCGCGGAAATGCACGCGAACGAAGGCGACCAGGCCGACGAAGATGAGCGCGAACGGAACGAGCACCCAGCGCATCAGCGTGGCGAAGCTGTCCGGGGTCTGCGCGCGCATCATCTGCCATTCGAGAATGGCGATTACGCCAACGCCGAAGCAGATCAATCCCAAGGCAAGGTGGTCGGCCAGGTCGCGCTGCTTGTACCAGGTCACCACGTGAACGAGCGCGAGCGTCAGGCTCGCGGCGCTCATCATCGGCCAGGCGATATCGATCCAGGTCATTCGGCGATCGGATGCACGGTTCGGACTGCCGGAGTCTACCGTACGGGCACGAGATTCGTCCTTGCGCCGCCTTCGATAGGCGCGGGCATGCTGCCGAAAGCAGTCGCGCGAACCTCCGTATGTCGCCCGTTCTGCGGGAAGCCCCGAGGAAGTTGTGTCGCCGCTAAAAAAGCCCAGCGACCGGATCAATCAAGGCTTGGCTTCCGCCGCATGCAGGGACACGGCCAGTCCTTCGAGGTTTGTTGCCCTCACCAGAATCAGGCCGCCACGCGGACTGTCGATATCGGCAATCAAAAAAAACGAGATGGACAGAATCAGCGGCATGACCAGAAGCAGCCGTGGTTCCATTTCGGGCCGGCGTGAGCCGAAGCCGACGAGGAAAGTCGCGCCGATGGCAATGACTGCCAGCAGTATCCAGGCGCCAGTCGGGATGCGGTTTTCCCAGGCCGCCTGAGTGTAGCCTTGCGCGTCGATGACGTCGTTCATGCCGGCCACGGCAAGCGCCGTAACAGGGTCCGGCCGAGAGGTTCCCGCGGCCTGCACGGCGGACCACATGTCGTTTTGCAGTTGCACGGTTCGCGCATTTGCCTGCGCAAGCTGCTGCGCGTCACGTGTCTCGTAGAACACGATGCGTTGATCGAGATAATTCACGATCAGCGAGCGGATGCGCGCTGCATCCGCGGGCAGCAGGCCCAGGCGCAGATATTCGGTGCCGATGGTGTTGGCTTCTATCGCTTCGCGATCCTTGCGTTGATCGTAGCGGTTTACCGCCATCGAAAACGTGAAGCCGATGATCAGCGCCAGCATCGTCAGCGTGGCGGTCTGAACAACCCCGTAGTCCTCGCGCAAGTCTTCCTTGAAGCCCCTGCGCTTCCTCAGCGTCGCCCCGCACCATGACGAGAGCGACAATCCGACGACTGAAAGGATGAAGACGAGGTGCGGATAATTCATCAATTCCACTTCCGCCAATCCCCTGTGCCGGCTGGCATCATTGCTTGGTGCCGATTCCCTTGGACCGGTCGAGCGCCTTGCGCAGCGCTTCGGCCCAGCCTTTTGCTGCGGCACGGGCTTCGGCGGCGTTGTCGACGCTGGAAATGCGCATCGGCCGGTACGACTCGCTTGCCAGGTTGCGATCAAACGCGCGGGCAATGATATCGCCAGTGGCGGAATCACGCAGTTCGACAACCAGGCTCAGCTCACCCGCCGAAACCCCGTAGCTGTTCTTGGGGTTTTGCTGGTTCGCAACAGGCGCGGTGACGTACAGGTTCACGATCGCCATGGTGACGTCGAGCACGTCGTCGCCTGCCGCGATGGCCATCTTGTAGCCGCCATCGTGCAGCTGCTTTTCGACCTCTTCGCGCAGCAGGGCCGACAGTTTGTCCTTGATGCGCTGCGAGTCCGCCGCGGTGATGCGGATCCTCGACCCGCTGGTCACGCTCTCCTCCCAGTTCTTGGCAAAGGAAACCGAGACCGGACGCAGCAGCACCTGATGATACTCGGCGAGTGTCGCGCCGGGTTTCGCGTAGACGACATCCAGACCCTTCGTGTTCATCTTGACGAGACCACCTTCGCTCCAGGCGCTCGCCGGCCCGGGCAGATCCGCTCGCGCCTGCGGCAAGGACGCAAATACGCATGCAGATGCAGCAAGTAACGCGATCGAAAGCCTGTTCATGACGATCCCCGAGTATGTCTGGAGTGCAGGTGGTCCCGGAGCAATGCGCTCCGCTCCACTTGCGAAGACGGCGAACTACGTCACCCCGTTGCAAGAAATTCTCGACGGGCCAAGCCGGATTCGCTATTGGACCTTGGCACCATGCGCATCCGCGGCGATCAGGGCCTGGAGCTCTTGGCCAAATCCAGTTCATTGCGCAGCGCCTTCGCCCAGCCGATCGCCGCCGAACGCGCTTCGGCTGCGTTGTCGACGCTGGTGACGCGCTGCGCGCGGTACGACTCGTGCGCCAGGGTTCGATCGAACACGCGCATGATGATGTCGCCGGTGGCCGAATCACGCAGCTCGGCGACCAGCGTCATCTCTCCAGCCGACACGGCGAAGGAAGTCACACGCCCCGCGCTTTGCAAATCCGGAGCTGCGACGTTGAGATCGACAATCGACATCTTGACGTCAAGCACGTCGTCCCCTGGCGCGTCCACGATCTGATAGCCGCCCGCTGTCAGCTCCTTGCCGACTTCTTCTCGCACGAGTGTCGATAGCCTGTCCTTGATGCGCTGGGAATCCTTTGCGCCGATCGGAATGCGCGAACCGGGTGCCGATTGCTTTTCCCAGTCTCGCCGGAACGTGACTTCGATCGGGCGCAGGAGCACCTTGGCGTAGCCCGCCAAACTCGAACCGGGCTTCGCGTAGACGAGATCGAGCCCCTTTGCCTGGATCTTTTCGAGTCCGTTTTCAGACCAAGCGCTGGCTGCGTCGCTCTTGTTTCTGGGGGTTTGTGCATACGCGGGCGCGAGGGAACATGCCGCACAAGCTACTGCGGCAGCAAGCAACCACATGATCGATTGTTTGTTCATGATTCTCAAATTTGTAATCGCCACGACAAGTCTATTGTTTCCAGAGGACACGCTCCAGCATCGGGCCAGCCCGAGCGGTTCGCAAGAAGCGGGCGATTCCGGCGGCGCTAGTCAGGCCCTTTCGTCAGCAATGAACCGATACGCGGCAGCCCCGATGACTGCACCAACGATCGGCGCGAGCCAGAACAGCCAGAGCTGGCCGACAGCCCAATCGCCAACGAAGAGCGCGACGCCCGTGCTCCGCGCCGGGTTGACCGACGTATTGGTTACCGGAATGCTGATCAGGTGAATCAGCGTCAGCGCGAGGCCGATCGCGATCGGCGCAAAACCTGCTGGCGCACGCTTGTCGGTGGCGCCGAGGATGACGATCAGGAAGAACATCGTCATGACGACTTCACAGACCAGCGCGGCCGTCAATGAATAGCCGCCCGGCGAGTGCGCGCCATAGCCGTTGGAAGCAAATCCCTTGGCAACGTCGAACTCCGGTGCGCCGCTGGCGATGACGTACAGCACGCCGCCGGCGGCGATTGCGCCGAGCACCTGCGCAACGATGTAGGGAGCGAGCTTGTTCGCCGGAAAGCGGCCACCGGCCCACAGGCCGACGGACACGGCCGGATTCAGATGGCAGCCCGAGATGTGTCCGATCGCAAACGCCATCGTCAACACCGTCAGACCGAATGCGAGCGAGACACCGAGCAGGCCTATGCCGACATTCGGAAACGCGGCAGCGAGTACCGCGCTTCCGCAGCCGCCGAGAACCAGCCAGAACGTCCCGAGAAACTCCGCACCATATGCCTTCATTTCATTCCTCCTCTAGTCAGTCCGGCGACTGCCGTCAGCAGCGTGCTGGAACGAGCGGGGCGGCGTGCGCTTGCGCGCGCGCGAATATGGGCCTGGGCGACTGGAGCCGGCGCAACCGAATCCAATCGCAGTCGGACCTACTTCGTCGTCTCGATCGTACGGCCGTTCAGCGGCTGCACCGGCCGCGCATTCAGCGGATAGAGCTTGGCGAATGCGGCAACCTCGGTGTCGGCGATCTTGACCGGCGCCTTCAGCACGAACCAGGTAACGCCCTCGCTGCACGGCGGCGTGGTGAGCGATCCTTGAAAAGTATAATAATCCCTTTTGTCCGGCAACAGCTTCGTCACGTCGATGCTGGAATTGGCGACCGTCGCCTCCTTGCCCTTTTCATGCGGAATGTTTTTCCACACGGTATCGATCAACTGGCTGGCGCCGCCCGGATCGAGCAGAACCGCCACGACCGCAAGCTTGCCTTCGGCGTTCTTGTGCACCAGGTGAGCGACCATCGAATGCGCCTTGCCGTCGATCTTTTCCTCGCTCGGGTGGTGAAAATGGAACTGCACGAGTTCGTACCGCGCGCCGCCCACGTCGATCGAGCTGCCCGGAGCATAGTTGACCTGGATCGTGTGACCGTTGTCGATGATCTTCAGCGGCGAAGGCTTGTAGTCGAACTTGATAGCCGGCAGATCGGCCGGCCTGGCACCGTGAATGTCGATCGGCGACTGCAGCTGGCCGAGTTGGCACGAGGCAAACGCGGCATCCATCGAGCCCCATTCCTTTGGACCACCGTGCCCGGTATACGCCCAATGAGGACCTTCTGCCGCCAGGGCAGCGGTGAACGCGCCCAGTGCCGCGATCACGCCCAGCTGAACTATCCGTCCGCGAACATTCATTGAAATACCTCCGTGGTGGCGCCGGCGGCCATCCTTGGCACCGGTCGCCGCGAAACCGCCGTTACTTGATTTCCATCTGCGTATCCTTGAGCGCCTGCTGGCAATCCGGCGCAAGGGTCGCCTGATTCTTCTGCAGGCACTTGGCGATACGCCCATCGCCGATCGCGATGTCGCTGCAGTGTTTGTCCAGATCGGCCTTGCACTCCATGGCGACGTACTTGATCGCCGTGGTCAGGCGATCGAGTTGCGCCGCAGCGTCGTACAGTACGTAGTTGCAACGATTGGAGAGTTTGTCCTTGTGCGCAGCCAGGCACTGCAGCACACGGCCTTCTCCCGGCGTCACGTCCTTGCAGTAGGCGGTGATGTCCTTCTGACAACCCGCGCGTGCGGTCTCGGCGATATCCTCGGCCGCGGACGCCGTCATCGCGCCGAGTGCAAGGATTCCCGCGATTGCCGAACCGGCGATGCCTTTCTTGATGTTGTTCATCGGTGTCGTAGTCCTTCGGTGGGTGGAATTGTTGTGCGTACGATGGCTCGTCAATCGATGCCTGCGCGTTTCCGGTAGGAATCCGCGTAAAAATTCAGATAGGAATAGTTGATGTTGCCGGGGGAGAATTTCTCGAAAATGATCGCGTCACCCGCATCGTTGCGCCAGGTCGCGTGCTTGTCGACGAGCTTTCCCTTGATCATCGCGCGTATCTCTTCGACGGTGACTTTTGCCTTGCCGTACCTGGCTTCCATCGTCTGCAGCACCGAATCGAATGCCAGTGACGGAAAGCCGAGAAAGCTGATCCTTGCCAGGTGCGCATCGAGGATGTGATAGAAGATCACGGTCTTCTGCCCGGCGAACGTATCGGTCAGGGTTTTCTTCTTCGAGAACGCCGCGTTGACGCAGGTTGTCTGCGAGGGATCGGTGTCATTCGGCGTGCGCGCGGTGCATACGATCTTGTCGCCGAATTTCGCCTGCAGCGCCTCCTGGGCCATGCCGAGTTGTGCGCCGTCGACATCGAAACCCGCCGCGCCGGCAACGCCGGATGTGCCGATTGCCAGCGCGGCGATCCACATCAGGTATCTGAATGCGCTCATGCGTCGATTACTGCGCGGACGACTCGGCAGGGGTGACGGGGACCGACGCCAACGCCGGCGCAGCGCCGAAGCCGCCGCCCAACGCCACGTACAGGCTGACCCGGTTTACCCGCTGGTCCGCCTGGACGCGCAACAAGCTGCTGCGCGAAGAGTACACCGCCATCTGCTGTTGCAGGACGCTGCGCATGTCGGTGCTGCCGACGCGATAGCGGGTCTTTTCCAGTGCCAGCGCGTTGTCGTTCTGGTGGACCGCCTCGGTCAGCAACGGCTCGCGGTCACGCAATGTCAGTTCCGTGGCCAATGCATTCTCGACTTCGCCGAACGCCTTGAGTCCGGTCTGCGCCCACATCGCGGCGGCCTGCTTCTGCTGCGCCTTGCGCGCATCGGCCTGCGCCGCCAAGCCGCCGGCGTCAAAAATAGTTGCAAACAAGGTTGCACCGACGCCGAGTTGTGGATTGTCACGGTTTTGCAGAACGAAGGTGTCGCTCGTTATCGACGTCAGGGCCGCGGTCAGCGACAGTTTCGGCAAGCGCGCCGCTTCCGCCTGGCCAACCAGGTTGAAAGCCGCATCGACGCGGCGCTGGGCGGCGACGATGTCCGGCCTGCGCTCGAGCAGTTCCGACGGAACACCAGCCGCCGGCGTCGGCGGCAATACGGCGAACACGGATGGCGACTTGATCTCGGCTGCCGGATAGCGGCCGAGCAGCAACTCGAGCGATCGCGATGACTGCGCCAGCGCCAAGTCGAGCTGGCGCACGGTATCGAGCAATTCCTGCAGCGACGCGCTGGCCTGGGCAACCTCGACCGCGCTGCCCGGTCCGATGCTTTGGCGCTGCTGGGCGATGCGCAGCAACTCGCGCGAACTGGCGACCATTTCGGCTGCAAGGTCGCGCTGCTGGCGCGCCTGGATTGCGAGGAACCAGGACTTTGCCACGAGCGCGGCTATCGACTGCGCGGCAGCCGCCACATCAGCCTCGGTCGACGCATATTGGTCTTCGGCTGCTACCCGGCCGTAGCGCACGCGGCCCCACAGGTCGATTTCCCACGAAGCGGGAACGATCACGCCGCCCACGCCCGAGCCGTCGCCGCCGACCTTGCCGCCGGTTTTTCCGAGCAGGTTCACCGAAGGGTACAGCTGCGCACCGGCCGCCTTGACGTTTGCGGCGGCCTCCTCGACGCGTGCAACGGCAAGACGCAGGTCGGCGTTGTACGTGATCGCTTCGGTAACCAGTGCGGTCAGCTGCGGATCGCCCAAAGTGGCGATCCAGTTGTCCTGCACCGGGCCGGTCGCGGACGATTCGACCCAAGCCGCCGGCAGCTTCAGGTTCGGCAGATTTTCCTGCTGCAGCGCTTCCCGATCCGGCGCCGTCTTCAGCCCGCACGCGGAAAGAATCAGCGCCGCCATACCGGCCGACAGCAGTCTCGGCGCCGCCCGCAATGACCTCGTGACTGCGACTCTCATGTCAGTGCATCTTCAGGATCAGGTAGTCGAGCTTCGCGCCGATGCGCAGGATGATCTTGCGCAGAATCTGTATGGCGTGGACGTGATCGGTATAGATTGCGCCGTGACCCATCGCGCCGGCGGGGAAAAACATTCCTGCCTGCTTGGGATCGACCTTGAGCTTGACGGCAAATCGACCCTCCGGCGGCGGAGCGGACCCGGTCGTCGGCAACATCCCGCTAACGTTGAGCTGGCCCTGACCCTGCGCCCAGACGATCGAATCGACGGTTGCCTTGACAATCGTGCCGGGGCTGGTTTCGATCGTGAACTCGGCTTCATTGCCCGGCTCTATCGCGTGCAGCTCGTTCTGGCCGAACAGCGCGATGACCTGGTACTCGTTCTCGACAAACGTCATGGACGGGTTGAGGGGAAAGGCGACGGAAATCGACCCCGGTCGTAGCTGCACGTTGATCGCATAGCCATCGGCCGGCGCATAGACGGTCGTCTGCGACAGTTCCCATTTTGCATTTTCTAGTTGTGCGCGGATCTCGGCGACCTGCGCCTGGTCGGCGCCCACTGTAGCGTCGATCTGCACGCGCACCTGGCCTTCATTGGCGAGCGCGGCTTCCAGCTCGGATTCGAGCTGCTTCTCCGACGTTTGCGCTTGCTCCAGGGTGAAGCGATCACCGGCGCCGGCTGCGACCAGTTCCTTGTTCTGCTCGACGCGTTTCTTCGCAAGCGCCAGATTGGCGCGCACTGCCTGGGTTTTACCGACCGCGGCCTCGAGGTCCTTGCCGAGCTTGCTGCTCATTCCCTGCGCGTTCACGAGTGAAGCTTCGAGCGACTTTACGCGCAACTCATACGGCGTCGGGTCCATGCGGAACAAGACGGCGCCCTTCTTCACCGGCCGGTTTGGCTCGACCGGAACCTCGAGCACCTGCCCGCGTACCTGCGGCACGATTTGAACCACGTACTTGATGACGCGCACGTCGGCGGATGACGGGGCCACGACGTTCAGCGTCAGTATCAGCGCCGTCAACCCGACGATCGGAATGGTGATCACGGTCACCATCCAGGCGTTGTTCCACGGCAGCCACTTGAACTTGAAGAAGATCAGCCAGACGAAGAACGAATAGATTCCAAGCAGTAATGCTTCCATCAGCCTGCTCCTCCCGTATCGCCAGCCGCGGAACTCGCGCGGGCGTTCTGCAGGCTGTCATACACGCGCTTGAGCTCCGGTGTGAGTTTGCCGCGCTGCTTTATGTATTCGAGCTCCGCGCGCAGTTGATCGAGATGCTCCGCCGCGAGTTCGCCGCTCACCGCGAGCTCGCCCTGCTCGACGAAGTAGTCCTCGTGCTTCTCGGTGCCGTACGCCATCTTGTGCACGACCGGGCGGGTGTAGGCCCAGAGCCAGGCAAACGGCCACAACATTCCACCGAACACCAGCGACAGCAGGCACAGGACGTGAATGGCATCCTTGTTCGGGTGGTGGCGTTTTTCTGCGATCTTCTCCGGCAACACGTGCACGATCCAGAAGATCGCAATGCCGACGCCCGGCATCACGATCAGGACGAACCAGGCCATGCCGTTGGCCACAGCGTCCAGCGTTTCGCCCTGGAACATCGAGGCCTGCGCGGACGGCATGACGAACATCGCCAGCAGGGCCGCGCCGACGCGACCGCTCTTGCGCAATATGCGACTCTTCATCGCCATCTCCGAGTCAATCGCCAGGTTCATGCAGATTTTCCTTAGTGATGTGTTCACCGCGCCCCGAGAAATCACTGCGAGCATTCAGCGGCCTTCCCGACGACGAGCCAGCGGGTAGTCCTGACCCCCATGATCGCCCCCTGTGGGAAGGGTGTTCCGCATGGGCGCGCGCTGCAATTGGACCTAGGACCGATCAATCCAGCCGATAGCTGTCCGGAACGCAAACCGCGCCGCATCGCGGCTTTCCTGAAGGCTTTAGCCACCACCCGGACGCGGGAAGTCGTAGTTCACGATGAAGCGCAGGTCGTTGATATTCGGATCGCCGCCACCGCGCTGCTCGATATACGCGTAACGCAAGCGGAACGACAAGCCGCGCAGCGCGCCGGTCTTGACGTTCCACTGCAGATTGAGGTCGGTTTCGTCTTCGTTGTAATTCGGAGCCTTTACGCCGGAACCGTGTACATAGAGAACATAGGCGCTGAAGCCACTCGCACCGTGCTTCGAGAAGTCATACAGGCCCTTGACCAGGACTGCCGACTCGCTGGCGCGATTGAAGTCCTTGACCTGCACGCTCGTGTACCCCGGATATCCGCTCCAGGGAGCGCGCATGTTCTCGCCGCTCGCGGTGTCGGTGTAGGCCACTGTCAGAAGTCCCGCCCCGCCGAAGGTCAGGTCGCCCTTGATGCCCCACTGGTTCGTGTTGAACGAACGCCCGGTGAGCAGGTTGTCGCCGGTGCTCTGCTGATCGGAATATTGAGCGGCGAGACTCAATTTGGCTCCTTCGCCAAACTTGAAGGCGTACTTGGATTCGGCGTAGAAGATATTGAGGATGTCGTCCGAGTAATACTCGGCTGCGCCGATCGAAAAGTCGCCGGCGATGTAGTTGCCGCCCGCGACGGCCACGCCACGGTCCACGCTCTTGACGCCGGCGGCTTCCGACATCGAGACGAATCCGTCGTCGTTCTTCTGCTTGATCTTGTCGATGTAACCGCCGCCAAAGCGGAAGGAGGGCTCGCCCTGGTCCCCACCGAACGTGCCGTAAAGGGTCGCCCCCTCGAACGTGTTCGGCGTCATGCGCACGTCGTTTCCATTGATGTACGGTGTGTTGTAAGACTTGGCGCCAATGGCTGCGAAGATCTTGTCGCTGAACTTGAACTCGCCATAAAGCTGGCCGAGCACGGCGTAGCCCTCCTGCCCGGGCTTCAGGAGCAACGTGCCGTCCTTGTCGTCCGGCGCATACAGCGGTTGCGACGTATAACCGGTCGCGCCGATGCGGAAAAAGTTGCCCAGGTAACCGGACAGGTAGCTGATCGAGCCGCCGAGCGCCCATGCCTCGCTCTCGCTGCCGTCGTACTTGTCGCGGTCAAAATAGAAGCTCCGCAGCTGGGCGCTCCATTTTGTGTCGCGGAAGAATGGCGAGGTTTCCTTTGCAGCTTCCGGCGCCACGAGTTCCCCTTCCGGGTTGGCCAGATTGATCTGGTCCATTTCCGTGTGGCCTTGCTCGGTTGTTTGTTCTGCCGATAGCTGCTGGTCTTCTGCCGGCAGCTGCTGGCCGAGCGCAGTCGCGATGCCAGCGAGCGACAGCATGAGACTGGTGACGAGGAATCGCAGATACCCCGGTGATCGCCGTTGAACATGAGAATGGGTATTCATGAAAATTCTCCTAGCTTCCAATTGACATCAACCCGACGAGGACGGGTCCCCACGCGGTCAGCAGAATGTTGCCGACCGCATAGGGCACGGTGTAACCGATGGCCGGAACGTTGCTCTGCGCCTCATCCTGCACAGCGCGCAACGCGGCTGTGATCGTGCCGGCGCCGGCGCAGGCGCCAAGCACGATGAGCGGATTCATCTTCAGTACGTAGCGGCCAAACAGGATGCCGACCGTGTGCGGCAGAAGCGCTGCCACGAGGCCGACGAAGACGAGACTGATGCCGGATGTCTTCAGCCCGGCAACGAAACTGGGCCCGGCGTTCAGGCCGACCACGGCGATGAACACGCACAGTCCGAGCGTGTCGAAGACCCAGATCGCCGGTTCCGGGATGCGGCCGAAGTACGGATACGCCGACCGCAGCCAGCCGAACACGAGCCCCATGACCAGCGCGCCGCCGCTCGCGGTCAGCGTGAGCGGGATACCGGCGACGGTGACCGAGAGCAGGCCGACGAATCCGCCGAGCACGATGCCGGTTCCGACAAAGACCATGTCCGTCGCCGTCGTCGGGCGGTCGGGGTAGCCCAGTTCCTGCGCAGCGCGATCTACCTTCGGCTTCGTGCCAATCAGGCGCACCAGATCACCGCGATCGATGCTCGTAATCGTGGCGACCGGGATATCCTGCCCGGCGCGCGTGAGCTTGCGCAGGAACACGCCATTGGCGTACTCGCTTCGTGCCAATTCCGGCAGCGACTTTCCGGTCACCGAGCGGTTCGTGACCATCACGTCCAGTACTTCGATCGGGACGTCGATCAGTTCCTTGTCGTCGACTTCGGGACCGACGTCGTCCGCGCCCTGCAGATGCGCTTCCTTGCGGGCGAGGATCGCGATCACGTCACCCAGATGAACGACCGAGTCCGGGGTGGCCTCGACGATATCGCCGCCATGGCGGATGCGCAGGATCGAGACGCGGAACTTTTCCGGCAGCGCCTCGAGCTGAGCGACGGTCTTGTTCACCAACGCCGGGTTCGTCACGCGATAGGTGCGGACATCGAAGATGCTGTTCGGCGACATCATGCCGGGTGCCGCCTCGCCGCCGCCGCCGACGATCTCGGCGCGCATCTTCAAGCCCTCCTCGCGCAGGTTGACCCGCATCAGCTTGGGACCGATCGTGGGAATGAACCAGACGAGACTGGCGGTGCCGATCAGATAGGTCACGGCATAGGCGACGGGAATGTTGTTCAGCAGCGTGGTCTTCTCGGCATCCGGAATCGTCAGGCGGTTGATCGCTTCGCCCGCCGTGCCGATGACCGTGGATTCCGAGAAACGCTCCGGCGAGAAGACCTGCGGCCGTGCCGATGTCGTAGCCGAAAATCTTCGCGGCCACGAACGCCGAGACAAGACACGTGACGCAGAGGACGACGGTCAGCGCCACCTGGGGAATGGCATCGCTCTTGAGCCCGCGAAAGAATTGCGGTCCGACCTTGTAGCCGGTCGTGAACAGGAACAGATCGAAGAAGACCGTCTTCACGAGCGGCGAAACCTTGATGTCGAGCTGCCCGATCACGACGCCGGCCAGCAGCGTCCCGACCACGATGCCGAGACTGAAGCTGCCGAACTTCAAGCGCCCGATCAGGAAGCCGATCGCGAGCGTGAGGAAAATCGCCAGTTCGGGATTGGTCCGCAACCCATGTACGATGAAGTCCACGTTTCTCTCCCCTTCTCCCCGTTGTCACGAAGTAACGAATAGCACCCACGGCGTTCCGATCAACAGGTAGACCGCGAGAAACGCGAGCGTCGTGAGAAGCCCGAGCCTGTAGAGTTCCCGTTGCGTGAGGTAGCCGCTCGCCGAGAAGATGATGTTCTGGCTTCCTCCCTGCGGCGTTATTGCCGAAAAATAGCTGCTCGCGAAGAGCAGGCCGTAGGCCATCAGCGGCAATGGCACTCCGCCGCGCGTGCCGACATCGAGGAAGACGCCGAGCAGCGCCAGCAGTTGCGAGGTCTGGCTCACGAACAGGTAGTGGATGCCGACGTATATCGCGATAAGGGCCAGATACAGGGCCGGCCAGGCCAGATCCTCCAGGCGATTGGCGAGGCGCTCGCCGACATAACTCATGAAACCGAGTTCGTTCAATTGCGCGCTCAGCGCGAAAAGAACCGCTAGCCAGAGAAACGTCGCCAGCGTGTCGCCCTGCTTCGCGATGTCGTCGAGCGTGATGACGCCGGTCAGCAGCAGCACGCCGAAGCCGAGGAATGCAACGCTGGTGCCGTTGAGGTTCAGCTTGGTGCCCAACGCCCAGCCGGTGACCATCAGCACGAATGTTCCTGCCGTGATCAGTTCGTCGCGCGACATCGCCCCCATGCGGGAGAGTTGCTTGAGTGCCGCGGTCGGGGCTCCCGGCGTCGCACCGACACCGTGAGGGAATATCTTTGCGACGAGCAGGGGCAGCATGACGATCGCGAAGAGCGATCGGTACCGAGGAAGCAACGAGCCAGCTGCCGAAGCCGATTTCGAGCCCGGCTTTCTGCGCGATCTGCACGCCAATCGGGTTGCACGAAGTAGCCGTCATCCACAAGCGCGGAAGAGACCGCCAGGCTCGCCATTCCGCAGAACATCAGGTAGCCGCCGAATCGCCGGCCTTCGGGGCTGTCGGGCTCGGAGCCGGCGCCCTTGCTTACCGAAAGCACGATCGGAAACAGCACGCCGCCGCGCGCGGTGTTGCTCGGAAACGCCGGCGCAATCGCCGCGTCGGTCAGCACGATGCTGTAGGCAAGGCCGAGCGCGGAGCCGCCGAATTGGCTCACCATCAACAGACTGATGCGCCGGCCAAGTCCCGACTTGACGATGGCCTGCGCGACGATGAAGGCGATCACCACGAGCAGGACGCTCGAATTGGCGAATCCCGAAAAAGCCTGCGCCGGCGTGATCGTGCCGGTCAGGACGACCGTGCCGACGGCAACCATCGTGGCCGTGAGGATCGGGAACGCGCCGAGCAGCACGCAGGCAATGCTCGAGATGAAGATCGCGAAAAGATGCCACGCCGGCTCCGTGAGGCCATCCGGCACCGGAGTGAACCAGAGGCCGAAAGCGATCGCGAATGGCGCCACACGTTTCAGCAGCAGCCTGGGCGCGGTCACTGCGAGTTCCCTGCGCTTGCATGGCCTGGCCGAATGCGACCCTTGAGGCCCTTGGCGCTCCCCTGCAGGGAACCGTCCTCCGATTCAATGAGAAATTGCCAGGAGAACTCGTACGCGCCGGTCGTGCCGTCGTAGCGGCCGGTGCCGCCGAGAATCGTCCCGGTGATGTGATTCTGCTCTTTCGTGCCTTCGCCGTTGATTTCGCTGAACACCTGGTCGCCGTTCCGTCCGTCCAGACGCTGCGGCCGACCATGCCCGTTTCGCTGTCGACAAGCGCAATCACGTCCGAGCGGAAACCCACGCCAGGACGTCCCTCTCCCGCGAGCAACATCGTTCCGCGAAGATCGATGATGGATCCCTTTCGCTCGCCACCCAGCGGAATGCTGCGGCGACGTGCCGGCTGCGTTCCATGAGCCTGCGAACTCGCGAAATTCACCGGTTGCGGGCGCCGGCTTTGGCGATTCGTTCGCCGATCCGCAAGCAGCCAAAGCTAACGCCAGGGCGCCGATGAAGGCATGCTCTGGCGTCCGCTGCGCGCGGCGAAGTGGATGCGGCTTCATGACGCGCTCTCATCTCCTCTTCCGGCCGGCTCGCAATTGCGCCGCGCGCTTTCGTGCGGATCGTTCTACTCGAAGCTAGCGCTTCGCCTTGGACGCTTTCTTCGCGGCCGGCGGCGGTCCGGCGCTTCTTGCCCGTGGCTGCCTCATAGGCCACGCGGTAGCCGCGCGCGATCGCGCGCACCGCGCGACCGATGTCGTCGTAGACGTGATCTTCCAGGTTCGCAAACGAGATGCGCACCGACCAGTCCGGAGCGGCAAAGCCGCTGCCGTTGAGCAAGACGATGCCGTGGTCCTCGGCCAGACGGAACACGATGTCGAGCGGGTGCACGTTCGCCTTCATCCACTTGACGACATCCTCGCCCAGGTACTTGCGCGCCCAGAACTCGAAGTCGATCAGGCCGTAGTAGTAGTCGAAGAGGTCGTTCGGGCCGACTTCGATCCCGAGTCCTTCGATCGTCGCCTCGACGCGCTTCTTGCAGATGCCGATGCAGGCCTTCTGATATTGCTTCTTCTCGTCCATCAATTCGCTGAGCGAGAACATTGTCATCATGACCTGCTGCGGCAGCGACAGGCCTGCGGTGTGATTCAGCGCGACGTCGCGGCTGTCCGCCACGATACGATCGATGAAGGCGAGCTTGCGTGGTTCGAGCATGAGCCCGCCGTAGCGTTTGTCCAGCTTCTTCTTGATCGCCTCGGGATGCCTGGCGATCATCTCGTCGAAGATGTTGTCCTCGTGCACCGCGACCGTGCCCAATCGCCAGCCGGTGCAGCCGAAGTACTTGCTGTACGAATAGACGCCGATCGTGTTCTTCGGGAATGCCCCCATCAGCGAACGGAAGCCCGGCACGAACGTGCCGTAGACATCGTCGGTCAGCAGGATAAGGTCCGGGCGCTTCTTCAGCACCTTTCCGATCTTCGCGATCGTATCTTCCGAAAGCGCGACGGCATACGGGTTGCCGGGATTGACGACGAAGAACGCCTTGATCTTCGGGTCGAGGAGCTTCTTGATTTCCTCGTCCGGATACTGGAACCGGTTCTCCTGCTTCGCATGCACTTCGACGAAGTGCAGGTCGTAGTCTTCGAGGTGCGCCATCTCGAGGTACGGCGTGAAAATCGGCACGCCGAGCGCGATCGTGTCACCGGGGTTGAGGATGCGGTTGCTCTTCAGCGACTTGAAGATGTAGCACATCGCCGCAGTGCCGCCCTCGACCGCGTAGATATTGAACTTGCCCTTCGGCCGCGGGTCGCCACACATGGCCCATTCGAGGTATTCGTGAACGATGCGTTCGTTGTGCACGAGCATGCGGTCAGGCACCGGATAGTGGTCGCCGATGATCGAATCGACCAGTTCGTGCACGAAGGCGTCGGAGTCGAAGGCGAATTTCTTCACGGCCCACGGCACCATCTTCTGCAGGAACTCCGCACCCGGCATGTCGGAATGCTTGGCCAGCCAGGCATCGAGTCGGCTCGCAATGCCGGCCGCCTTGGGCATGCCGCCGACGCCCGGCGGCAGGTCGAGCACGCGCTTGCATTCGGTGATCGCAAACTGACCGAGCAGGAAGAACCCCTCGCGCGGTTCGGTCGCAACCCAATTCGGGTTGCCGCGGCCGGCGTTGAGGTAGGTCATCGACGCTTCCTGCGCCGACTTCGTCGCCACCTTGGCGAGAAAATCCTTGATCTCGAACGGGCCCAGCTTTTCGTATTTCTTGAGTGTCATCTCGTCCATCGAACTGCTCCTGGAAAAGTTTCAGACATCGGCTACTGCGCGGCTCAAGACATCAGCATGATGATGACCATGCCCCAGATCGTGAGCAGCGTGTTGCCGACGGCATAGGTGACGGTGTAGCCGAGCGCCGGGATCTGGCTCTTGGCCTGATCGCAGACGAGGCCGAGCGATGCCGTCGTCGTACGCGAGCCGGAAATGATTCCGAGCGTCAGCGCGTCATGGAAGCGGAATATGTACTTGGCAACGAACATGCCGAGAATCAGCGGTACCGTCGTCGCGAGGGCACCCCACAGGAACAGGCCGATGCCCTGCGTCTTCAAGCCGTTGACGAAACCCGGACCGGCGGAGATACCGACGATCGCGATGAAGATGTTCAGGCCGACCGAGTTCATGAACCACACGGTCGGTGACGGGATGCGTCCGAACGACGGGCGCACCGAGCGCAGCCACCCGCCGACGATTCCGGCGATCAGCGCGCCACCGGCCGTGGACAGAGTTATCGGCGCACCGCCAACCTTGACGACCAGCGAACCAATCAACGCACCCATGACGATCCATGCGCCGATGAACGCGACGTCGGCGACGTCGGTCGGCCGGTCCGCAACGCCGAGCAGCTTGGTTACGGCACTGGTGTCCTGCGTACGGCCGACGATCGTGACGAGGTCGCCGCGCTGGAGCGTGGTGTTCGGCAGGATCGGGATGTCGGTGGCAGTCGCACCCCGCGTAATTTTCCGCAGGAAGACGCCGCGCGCGGCCGGGCTCTTGGCCATTTCGGCAAGCGTCTTGCCGTCGACTTCCTTGTTGCTGACCAGAACGTCCACGCCTTCGATCGGAACGGCCAGCAGTTCCTTGTCTTCGACTTCGGTCGCGTTCGCGCCGAGGATGTTCACGAGCACGTCGCGGCTGCCGGCCACGGCCAGTACATCGCCCTCACGCAGGACGGTGTCGGCACTTGCCTCTTCGATCTTTCCGCCGCGGCGGATGCGCAGCACGAAGACGCGTGCGTCGGGCACGAGCGCTTCGGCCTCGATGGCTCGCAGGCCGACGGCCTTCCCGCCGGCTGCCACACGGTAAGCGCGCACTGCCCAGCGGTGCCAGGCCGAACCGGCGCCGCCGACTTCCTTGGTGCCGCCGCCTTGCTTCTCTTCGTAGTCCTTGCAGGCCGCTTCGAGATTGATACCGAGCAGTTTCGGGCCGAGGACCGCAATCACGATCGCCGAGCCGACCGTACCGAACATGTAGGTCACGGCATACGCGACTGGCATCGAGTCGAGCAGACCCTTGGCCGCGTCCGGCTCCAGGCCGAGGCGGTTGATCGCGTCGGTCGACAGGCCCATCGCGGCGGAAATCGTCTGCGACCCCGAATAGAGTCCTGCCCCGTAGCCCAAATCGTAACCGGCGACCTTGGCGATCACGACGCAGGCCACCAGGCTGAACACGCACTGGACCGCCGAGAAAATCGCCTGCGGCAGACCATCCTTGGCGACGCCGCGGACGAACTGCGGCCCGACACCGTAGCCGACGGCGAAGAGGAACATCAGGAAGACGGTCGCCTTCAGAGGCTGCGCGATCGTGATCCCGATCTGGCCGATCAGGACGCCCGCCAGCAGCGTGGCCGTCACCGCGCCGAGGCCGATGCCCTTGAACGTGAACTTGCCGAAGTAATAACCCAGAGCCGAGCGTCAGGAAAATCGCGATTTCCGGATACTGTTTCAGCGTAGCGAAGAGCCAGTCAATGATAACCATGTGTCCTCCCATCTCTTTGGCTCGTCTGAGCCGGCTGTTGGGTTCGTCAATCGGTGTCGGCGCGGAATCTCACAAATGCGGCCAACCCGACACTCGGAACGTCTTGCTTCTCCAGATTCAGGTACTCATCAGGCGGCTTTGCCTTTGCGCGCGGCCGGGCGCTCCGGCGCCGGCTTCGCAGCCTCTGCGCTTGTACGTCCCTTGCCGATCGCCGACAGCTTGATCAGCTTCAGCCCGCGTGTGTTGTTGTAACCGTGGATCTCCTTGACATCGAGCTTGCGCATGAAACCGATCGTATCGGCCTCGATCACCTGCCCCGGCACCATGATCGGGAAACCCGGCGGATACGGAATCACGAAGTTCGCCGACACCATCTGCGGGCCCTTGGCCAGGCGCTCGTCGATCTTCGGGCTCATCAGCGGCAGGTACTCGCAGTCGTCCTCTTCGTAAGCGGCGAAGAACGCGCTGCGCATGTCGCCCTCGAGCGTGACGCTCTTCGGGTCTTCACGGTAGCCGTCATGGAAGCGGCTGAAGTTCGGCAGGTCGGGCACGTCGGTCATCAGGCTCTTGACCTTCGCCGCCAACGCCGCGCGCTCGGCCTCGCCGCCTTCGGCAAGGCGCGCCTCGATGTCCTGCGAGATCTCGAGCAGTACCTTGATCAGCAGCGCAACATCGCTGCGCGTGTTGTTGATGTTGCTCTGGAGCAGCACGCTGTTGCGCGAGGTCTTGTTGAGCTGGATGTTGTACTTCGAGGCCAGCAGGCCTTTCAGCGCGGAGCCGTCGAAACCGGCGGTGCCGCACACCAGCGTCATGCGCGTGGGGTCGAGGAAGAATTCATCGTCCGCCACAGCCTTCAACGCCGTCATCCATGTGGTGCCGGCAGTGAGAAAGTCGCTGAACCCGGAGTTGCGGAATTCCTTCGGAATCATCCCGTCGGAACCGAGCACGCGGAAATACTTCGAGATGATCGGGTGTTCGTTCACCGACTTGCGAATCGCCAGCGCGATCTCGATCGCCTTGCGCACGAGTTCGTAGCCCTCGAGTTCCATCTGGCGGCGCGCGACATCCATCGAGGCGATGATCTGCGCGTTCGGCGACGTCGAGGCATGGATGAACACCGCTTCGCGGAAAGCGGAGACGTGATGGTTGTAGTCTTCGTCCTTGACGGCGACGATCGAACCCTGGCGCAGGCACGACATCGACTTGTGCACCGAGTCGGTCTCGTAGACGCGGATGCGGATCTTGCGCGGATCGGGCACCAGGCGCCGTTCCAGCACGCGCGGGTCTTTCGGATCGAGGTCGTCGCCGAGTTCTGCAGCCTGCGCCTCATAGGCTTTGAGCGCCTCAGGGCTGGCGCGCCATTCTTCGAGCCATTCGGCTGCGCCGATGCCGGTACGCGGGCGCAGGAACGGCGACCAGCGCGCGAAACCGAACCACGCCTCGTCCCACAGGAACAGCAGGTCCGGCTTGATCGCCAGGCACTCCTGCATCACGCGGCGCGTGTTGTAGACGTGGCCGTCGAACGTGCAGTTCGTGAGCGTCACCATTTTCACGCGATCGAGCCGGCCCTCGGCCTTGAGATTCAGCAGGGCCTGCTTGATCGTGCGTAGCGGCACTGCGCCATACATCGAGTATTCGGTCATCGGGAACGCCTCGACGTACAGAGGCTGCGAGCCCGACAGCACCATTCCGTAGTGATGCGATTTGTGGCAATTGCGGTCGGCGATCACGATGTCGCCGGGCGCCGTCACCGCCTGATAGACCATCTTGTTCGACGTCGACGTGCCGTTGGTGACGAAGAACACATGATCCGCGCCGACGGCGCGCGCGAATTTTTCCTGCGCGATTTTGATGTTGCCGGTCGGCTCGAGCATGCTGTCGAGGCCGCCGGTCGTGGCGGAGGACTCGGCCAGAAACAGGTTCAGGCCGTAGAACTCGCCCATGTCGTTAATCCAGTTCGACTTCATGATCGACTTGCCGCGCGCGATCGGCAATGCGTGGAACGTGGCGATCGGCCGGGCGGCATACTTCTTGAGGTTGTCGAAATGCGGCGTCGAATAACGATCAGCGACGCCTTCGAGGATGTTCAGGTGCACTTCCATCAACTCTTCGACTTCGTAGAACACGCGCCGGATCATCGAAGCCGCCGGGTCGCCCGCGATCTTTTCGACGTTCCGATCGGTCATCAGGTAGATGTCGAGTTCGGGACGGACGCGCTTGATCATCTTCGCCAGCGTGATGCCGATCTCGAGCGGCGCATCAGCTCGACGCATCGAGGTGCTGATAGGTCGTCAGCAAGTCGCGCAGCAGCGGCACATCGTGCCGCGAGGGCACCGGTATGCCATCGAAGATCACGACGGACTGGATCTTGCCGTTGAGGATCGTGGCCAACATCGCATCCTCGACGCTGCCGACGAGCACCGGCTCGTAGATCATGGCGTCCTCGACGCGCCGCAGGCGGCGAATTTCATTGGCCAGCTTTCCCAGGTTGGCGGCCGGCGTCGGCGTCACGAACAGGGCTTCGAAGTAGGGCCGGCGTGCTTCGACGGCCTGGAACGTCTGGCCCAGCGATTCGGGCGCGCTGTCGTTGTCCTCATCCGACGTTTCCCACTGGCCGCTCTCGTGGCGGTAGCTTTCGGTCAGCAGCGCGCCGCTGACGCGACGCACGAGGCGTGCGGTGCCGAGCGCGTCGTCGGCGGCGATACGTTCGACCAGAGTTTTCATGAGCCGGGCGCCGGGATAGGCGAAGAAATCTTCGAGCGGGCGCACCTCTGCGAGCGCCGCCTCGACGGTGGCGCGCCCGGCGCGCGCGTTGCCGCTCCGCGCTCCAGCCGCCCAGGTCTGCGCCTTGGCATTCAGCTCGCGCCAGCGGTCGAACCGCGCCGCCGAGCTGGAAAAGAAATTGTCCACTTTTGTAAAATTGCTGGCCGAGGACGCCATGGTGTTCGCTCCTGTTGTGCATACGCGAAAGCCAAGCCTGGCTTGGCGAGGCATGGTTTATTCAAGTCAGGTCGTGCGGCCTGTTGATCCAAGTCAAATCGGGCGTGGCCTGTGATTCGAGTCAAGTCGGGCGCGAAGATTCGTGCTCGAACGCCCCCGGAAATTCGGGGTTCAAGAATCCTGCCGTTGGGCGAATACGCGCAATAGGACCTAGGACCTACCCTCGGTCGTCGAAAGGTGTCGCAAGGTGGCCAGTGCGAAAGTTCGCGGCTCGATTGCCCCGACTTTCGACGTCGCTTCAATGTCACATGGCGCGCCGTGCCGCCGCCCGATGTCCGGTATCAACTCACTTCGCTGCTTGCACCTGCCGGACGCACGGATGAACCGATGTCCGTCAGGTCCAGTCAGGACTTGAATTGCGCGAGGTTGTCGCGACAGTCACGCTGCGCCGCCGGCGAGTCTCCGGCCAAACACCACTGCCGGTCTGCGACTCGAGATCAGTGATCGGTGCGTACCGTCGTGACCCAGTGAATTGCGTCGAGCAGGGCCTGATCGTCGACGGGTTTGCGCAGGAACATCCTTGCGCCCAGCGCGTACACGACCTTGTGCACCGACTCGTTGTCGCGTGCCGATACGATGATTACGGGGAGGGAACTGCACTTTTCCTTCAAGCGCACCAAAACTTCGGGGCCCGTGATTCCCGGCATCGTGACATCCAGCAGAACGCAGCCGGATGCCGAGTCGTCGACTTCGTCCAGGAACTGCTGGGCCGACGCAAATGCCCGGACCTGCAGATCGACCGAACGCAACAGCCGCGCAAATCCGTCGCGAACATCCTCGTCGTCATCGACAACGTGAACGATCATGCCCCCAGATGCGCCCAAGTTCTCCTCCTTGCCCCGGCGGAACGAGCCTGATAGATGAGACGAACGCGCAGACGTGTGCGCGAACCGTGACGACGGGCTCGAAGATACTCGCGTGATGGGCGTCGGGGTATGGGACCATGATCCCATTCCCCGGAGGAACGGTCAGGCAACCATCGCCCTGCCGGTTTGCGTTGCATCGGGCCGGCCGATGGCAAGTTCATCGCACAGGTGGACCAGCTGTGCGACAGAGCGGACCTGCATTTTCGACATCACGCGGCCGCGGTGAACCTTGACGGTCTTGACGCCGATGTTCAACGACGCCGCGATCTGCTTGTTCAAGCGCCCCTCGATGACGTGATCCATGACCTCGCGCTCGCGCGGCGACAGCTGTGCGAGCCGCTGGAGGATGTCATCCAGGTGCTGCGTTTCGGCGAGCACGTTCTTGCACCGAGTCAGCGCGGCGTTGATGATCGGCAGCAGCGCATCGGCATCGATCGGCTTCTCGAGGAAATCGAACGCTCCCCGGCGCATCGCGTTCACGCCGATCGACACGGTGCCGTTGGCTGTCAGATAAATCACCGGCAGGTTGCAGCGGCGCTGGCGCAATTGGTCGTGCAGTTCCGGTCCGGTCATGCGCGGCATGCTGACGTCGAGCAGGATGCACCCCGTTGCGTCGCATGGCGGCGCATCGAGAAAGTCCTGAGCCGTGGCGAAACAATCGACTTGCCATCCGGCCGAATGCAACAGGCGCTTCAAGGCTTGTCGAACGCCTAGATCGTCGTCGATGACGTAGACAGTCGTCATATTGAATCCGTTCTGATTCCCCTTCCCCAATCAGCCAGCTCTGCGTCACTGCAACCGCTGGCGTGTGGAAGAATTCCAGCCCCGGCGCTCGCCGTCAACCCCTCTGCGAGAATCATACGGCCCGATTCTTGCTTTGTCCGGCACTGCTTTTTGCGGGTGTATCAAAAATGAAGCGGTCGGGCGGGTGGCGGAGAAAGCGCCTGCGCCTGAGGCTGCATGGTAATCGGAGATGATGTCCGCCGAAGCGCCGATGCAATACAGGCAGTCGCCGGTGCGGACCTTGCCCCAAAAAAAGCCCGGCTTGCGCCGGGCTTTTGATCGTTACTCAGTGTGTAGCGCGAGCGGATTACTCGACTTTCAGCTCGGTGCGACGGTTACGCTGACGACCTTCGGCGGTGTCGTTCGTGTCGATCGGCTGGCTCTCGCCAAAGCCCTTCGGACCGTCCAGACGGCCGGCGTCGATGCCGTGCGCCGTCAGGTAGTCGTACACGCCCTTGGCGCGACGCTCCGACAGCTTCTGGTTGTACGCATCGGTGCCCTTGGAGTCGGTGTGGCCATCGACCTCGACGCGAATTTCCGGATTGCGCTTGAGCGTGTCGATCGCCTGATCCAGAATCGCGATCGATTCGGCGGTCGGCGCCTTCAGTGACGGCTCCAGCTTCTCGCCCACGCGCGGGTGGTCGAACTTGAACTCCACGCCACGCAGGTCGATCGTCACCTTCGTCGGGGCTGCGCCTTCACGCATCGGCGGCGGCGGTGCCGGCGGCGGCGGCGGTGGAGCGGCCGGCGGTGGCGGCGGCGGCGGCGCACCGCCGAAGCTGTACGTCAGGCCGACCGTCAGCAGTGCATCCACGAAGCCCTGATGGCGCGGTATGCCGAACGAGTCGGAGACGATGGAATTGTGCGAGTTGTTGTCGTGATCGTAACGGCCCGCGATTTCTCCGCGGAACGCCAGGCGATCGGACATCGCGTACTGCACGCCGATGCCCAGCAGTGCCGCCGGATCCCAGCCACCGGACGAACTGAAGCTGTACGAACTCAAGGTTTGACCCGAGTAGGCCTTGTGGCGCACCGCGCCCAGGCCGCCCATGATGTACGGGCGCCAGCCCTGGCCGATGTCGCCGAAGAACCAGCGGCCCGCCACATCCAGCTGCACCGTTTCCCACTGGTGGCCGTCACGCGGCGAACTGGTGTCATAGTCGGCATTGTTGATGCCGTATTCAAAATCCACGGCGAGGTTCGGGTTCACCCACACGCCCACTCCGATACCGAAGAAAGCCGAATCTTTGGTGTCACGCTGGCTGTCAGGAATCACATAGCCCAGACGCGGTGCCACATACCAGCTGCCGAAGTCCTGGGCCTGCGCAACGCTCACGCCGCCTAGCGCAAGAGCGACTAGTGCATACAAGGTGTTACGTTTCATTGGGCTTTCCTCCGCCATGAATGTCCACAGTCACGCACACGAGCAGGCATGCCTCGTCTCGAGTCTTGTTGCAACGATATCTTAGCATTCAACCAAGGCCCATTGGACCTAAGACTTACTGTCGCGCGGTCCTACAAAGCATTGTCACCAGGCCGATGGTCTGGCTGATCGCATTCATGCGGCCGGCGCGCGAGCATCAGGCCGCGCGCGGCGAACTCTGCCGCTCGCTTGACGGTCGCGCGTCGAATTCCTTCAACTCTTCGGCGGAAAATCCAAGAACATTTTCGCCACCGCGGCATTGATGTGTTGCTCGGACTCCTGCGGCGTCGCGCTCTGATCGACCGTGCCTTCGGCAATTCCGCGCCAGACCGCTTCGTCCTTTCACCCGATCGACGAGGTCGACCACCAGGGTGCCTACCCTGACATTGCGCACGTCGACATAGTTGCCGCCGTAATAGCCATAGCCCCAACCGCCACTCCAGGTGCTGACTGTGGTGTCGGTTCGCATGCGCACATGCGCATGCACGACGAGGTCGCCGTCGCTGGGCACGCGGCTGATTCCCTTGGCCGCGAGTTGTCCCGCGACCGCGAGCCGGATCCGCTCTGCGATGAACGGATCCAGTTCGGTCTTGGAGTCACTGATGGTCACCGTCCTGTAGGCGGAGAAGTTCGTGCCGGGGTGGAAATCGGTGCGAACGGTGATGCTCGGCGCACAGCCGGCTACAAGGCCGGCGATCACGAACGCAACGACGAAACTCCGGGCTGTGGCGAATCGCAGCGTCATCTACCCCTCCTGCACTTGCTCACTGGATTTCAGGCAACGCGCTCAGTTCACTTGTAACCCTTGCCCTGGAGGCACGCACCGCGCGCACTCTGGTACGCCGCCGCACCGGACTGCTGCGCTTGCGATGCCGACGCGTTGGCTTGCGACGCCGCCTGGCGATTCCTGTTGCGCTGGGCGACGCCGCCGACGACCGCACCTTTCGCTGCGGCGTTGCCGACATCGTTACCGCCAATCGCACCGACGGCGGCACCCGCTGCAGCGCCCTTGGCCCGAGTTCCGCTGCCCGTGACGGGCGCGGCTTGCGCGGTGGCCGCTGCCGGCGGGTTCGCCGGGTCGTAGCCGCTCTGCTGAATGGCCACGTTGTTGCATTCGGCCTCGTCGGCCGGGGAAGGGGCCTGGCTGAAAGCGGCGCCGGAAAACACCAGTGCCGCGCACGCCAGCGAAACAATCATCCGAAACTTTCGCATATGGACCTCCTGATTCAAGCGACGTCGCGTAATGCCGCGTCATGACTATTTTATACATGTCCACATCTAGAACTTGAACGCATAGCCGATCTGCGGCCCGTACATTTTCACGTCGAAGGTCGCGGTCGCTGTCGCTGAATTTCAGTTTCAGGTACCGGTAGCCGAATACCCACGCACCGTTGCTTGTCGCGTATGTGAACATCGCCGTCGGCGCCATAGGTGCCGTCGGTGCTGCCGCACGAGCCGTCACCGCGCAGCGTCAGGCCCAGCGATCGGACAAGTTTCGCATATAACGCGCGCCGAGCATGAAATCGGCATAGGACTTGCTCGGGGCTGACCTTGCCGCTCGGCAATTCCGGATTGTTCGGTATCAGCTTGAAGTCGACCGATGCCCAGAGATAGCGCAGGCCGCCTATCACTTCGAGACCTTCGTGACGCGACTGCGCCGGGACTCCATACGCCGGCCAACTCGAAGATACCCGCGTCCAGCGTCGAGTTGGTGCCGAAATGAATCGCCGTCGCGGTCGTGGCATGAGCGGCAGGTACAGCATGTCGGACAGCAGACCGAAGTCATCGCCCTGGCCTTCGAGGTGCAACGGTATCGTGAAACCCAGCTTGGGCGCGCAGGCGGAAAACTGGTTCGTGCCGCCGGTATCGATCGGGGGTACGTCGATGTGGATGTTGGCACCTATCGCCGGAAGCCAGGCGTAGGGCGTAAGCGACCAATCCCAATCGTTGCTGTCCGCGGCGAACGCGACACCGATTGGCGCGCCGGCAAGAAGCAAGGCTGCTGCCGCTTTCGTCATTGTGTTCCTGGTGTTGAGCATGTTCGGGGCTCCTCCATCTATATGTGGGTTGGACTGCAGGTTGGTTCTTGCGCCGGACTACTGCACGGGGGGCGGCTGGCCTGATTTCGCCGGGTCGTCGACAGCAACGTAGACAACATCGTTGCCCGACCAGGTCTGGTGGTAGTAGACGCTGCCGCAACTGTAGTAACCGCCGTACCAGTACGACGCGCACCCATATGGCAGCGTGTGATAGTACGAGCCGACTACTGCGGCGGTCGTCACGGCAACGGCGCCAATCGCGATGCCGGCGGCGATCGGGTGGTAGTAGCCACCCCAACCCCAACCACCACCCCAGCCACCATCGATGTCGACGTTGACGTTGTTGCCGACGTTGATATTGCCGTTGTTGATGTGGTCCCGGCTGCCGTCTCCGCGATTGCCGTCCCCACGGTTTCCGTCTCCCCTGTTGCCGTCCCCGCGGTTGCCGCTTCCTCCGGCGGCACCACGGTCACTCGTGCCTGCGCTCGGCCGGTTGCTGCCGCCGGCGGCACCACGATCACTCGTTCCCGCGCTCGCCCGGTTGCCGCTGCCGCCTGCAGCGCCACGGTCACTCGTGCCCGCGCTGGGGCGGCTGCTGCTGCCGCGGTTGCTGCTGCCATAGCTCGAACGATTCGCGCCGGATACCGAACTCTGCGCGCGCCCGCCGCCGCCGCTGTATCCGCCACCGCCGCGCGAGCCGCCACCGCCGCCGCCGCGCCACCGCCGCCGCCACCGCCGCGCCCGCCGCGGGCGTCGCTGAGGTCGGGGATTCCGAGCAAGAGCGCGACGCACACGATCATCACGATCAAGCCGATCCGGCGCGCCGTCGAACTCACCAACAATGCTTTATGTCTGCTGTTCATGTCCGGTCTCCTGTTTACGGCGTGGCGTCGGCGAGGGCCGCCGGATCAGTGAACGGAATTTCATTCGCGCCCTTCGGGGGCGTAAATACAAACGTCGATGCATCGATCTTGGGTTTCAGATTCCAGCGCATCGTCACCTGGTACTGAGGGTCGCCGACCTCGTAGCGCGTCGTCACCAGCAGCCTGCGCGGCAACGGCTTGTCGCCTTGTTCGACCCAGAGCTGCCAATCGACGTTGCCCTGGCGGAAGGCCAGATGATCGCAGTCGGCGCCGTCGATATTCGACTCACCGACCAGGACGCCACCACGCACCGCTTCGGTGAGCGAACCCTGATGGATCTGATACAACATGTCGATCATCGGCATCTCGATGCCGGCGCCGAGCAGTCGATCGACCAGCTTGCCGATGGTGTCCGGCGCCTTGACTCGCGTATACGCATCGTCGTCTGGGGAGTACATCGTCAAGTTGGCGCCGTCATAAATGAACAGGCGATTGCGATCATCGCCCGAGACCTCGACGCGCAGCTTGGTCGACAGCTGGGCAGTCAGGGTCGCGTGCTCGTTGTTCTGCAGCTTGTAACCGAACTGGACCACCTCGTCGCGCGTGGACTGGCTGTCGATCGAGAATGATTTCTGCGCCCTGAGAAAAGTCGTCATGCGGTCGATGACTGCTTGCGCCTCAGGCGAGATCGCCTGGACCGGCGCAGCTGGCCGGTCGCCGCTGGTGCTTTCTCTTCAGCGATCAGCGGTGCTGCGAATAACAGCAAGAGTGCTGCCAGCAGCGGCACACGGACTGATCCAAGCAGTGACGAGTTCATGATTCCTCCCAATCGGATTCGCAAGGCATACAGCGTTTTGTTGTTCCGGGCCGGATGGCACGTCTACAGCCGAAACTGGCTCGGATGCTGCAAGCATGAGGCTAGGTCGCATTGACCCTAAGCGAAATTGGACCTTGATCCCATTGGCGCGCCGAGCTGACAGGTCTGTCAGGTGGGCCGACGTGCTGGCCGCATCCGTTCCGGACGGCTGCGGCCTTGATGGTCGTTCAGATTGCCTTCCCGCTAATCTGCATGCGTGTCAAGGATTGACGACGACGTAGACCGGATCGCTGCCTTGCATGGTCTGCTGGTAGTAGACGCTGCCACATTGGCTGTAGGTCGCGCCGTTCTGGACTACCGTCGTGCAACCGGTCGGCAACGTGTGGTAGTAGGAACCCACGATCGCGGAGGTTGTGACGGCAATCGCGCCGATCGTGGCCGCAGCGGCGATCGGGTGATAGCCGCCACCGCAGCAACCGTTGTAACCACCATCGATGTTGACGTTGACATCGTTGCCGACATTGACGTTGCCGTTATTGACCCTGTTGCCGGAGTTGTTGACGTTGTTGGTCCTGTTGCCGGAGTTGACATTGTTGCCGCTGGCGTTGCCACGGTTCGCGGTATTGGCGTTGGCGCCGCTGCCGCGATTCGCAGTGTTGGCGCTGGCGCCGCCGCTGCGGTTCGCAGTGTTGGCGCTGGCGCCCCCGCCACCGCCACGGTTGGCACTGCCGCCTCCGCCACCGGCCGATCGATTCGCGCCGGAGACCGAACTTTGGGCCATCTGACCGCCGCCCCCCCGCCTCCGCCGCCTCTCCCGCCACCTCCGCCCCCGCCTCCGCCACCACCGCCGCGGGCGGCATCGGCGTCCGACATTGCCAGCGCGAGCGCGGCACCGGCGGCGATCAGGCATAGAGCTGATATGCGCGACGTGCTTTCCCGAGTCGAATTGGTCTGCTTGATGCTCATGTCGGCCTCCTTACGGCGCGGCGCCATTGATGGCCGTCGGGTTGCTGAAAGGAATTTCTTTCGCATCTTTCGGCGGCGTGAACGTGAAGGTCGACGCATCGATCTTCGGATTCAGATTCCAGCGCAGGGTCGACTGGTACTGCGGGTCACCAACCGCGTAGCGCGTGGTGATCACGATCTTGCGCGGCACCGGCTTGTCACCCTTCTGAACCCACAACTGCCAGTCGAGCGTCGGCTGACGGAATGCAAGGTGATCGCAGTCGGAGCCGTCGATTTCCGCGTCGCCGACCAATACGCCGCCACGCACCTGTTCGGTAAGCGTGCCCTCGCTGGCCTGATGCAACACGTCGATCATCGGCATCTCGATACCGGCATCGAGCACGTTGCCGATCAACTTGTTGATGCTGTCGGGTGCGCTGGTTCGCGCATAGACATCGTCGTCCGGCGAGTAAATCACGATCTTCGCGCCGTCGTAAACGACGCTCCGGTCGCGCACGTCACCGGACACCTCGGCGCGCAGCTTGTTCGGCAGCTGCACAGTCACCGTCGCATGTTCGTTGTGCTGTATCTTGTAGCCGAATTTGACCACCTCATCGCGCGTGGAGTGACTTTCGATCGAGTAGGTCTTCAACGTACGCAGATAAGCCGTCATCCTGTCGACGACGGCCTGGGCATCCGGCGAAATCACGGGGCCCTGCACGTCGGCAGCCGATGCACTGGTGTCTGCCGTCTCTGCGGCGAACAGCGGCGGCGCCAGCGCCAGCACGATCGCCGACAGCAGCGCCACACGACTTGATCCCAGCCGTGACATGTTCATGGTTACTTCTCCTCGTCGCTCTCGCGACATGGATCGATTGACGGCGATTGCTCGCGGCGAAATACGCACGCGACACGCCGGCCCAAAGAGCACAGACCCCCGCGGCGACCAAGGTTAGGCCGCATCGGACTGAAGCGAAATTGGACCTTGATCCCATCGGCGCGCAAAGGTGACCCCCACTCGGCGCCGGCACTCAAATAAACCGCCCACGATCGAAGGGGTGGCTTTTTTCCCTTCTTTTTTCCGCGTACAAAGGTATTCGCGGGATCGTCGCAACAACGACCACTTGCAATCGCGCGCTTGCGGGACGCAATGCAGCGCTCGTTGGGTGTAAAAAAGTTGGAGGGTGGCGTGATAAAGCAACCAGTGTCGATCTTGCGCGATAGTCTGGTTCGAGTCATCGCACTCGTCCTGGGCATTGGCGCGTCGTTCTCCGCAGCGCATGCCGCGGACTGCATCGGCCTGGTGCTCGGTGGCGGCGGCGCGCGCGGCGCCGCGCACATCGGCGTCCTCAAGGTGCTCGAGCGCGAGCACATCCCGATCTGCAAGATTGCCGGCACCAGCATGGGTGCAATCGTCGGCGGCATGTATGCATCCGGTTACAGTCCCGAGGAGATCGAACGCATACTCGGGCAGATAGACTGGAAGGACGTGCTCAGCGACGACCCGCCGCGCGAGAAGTTGAGCATGCGGCGCAAGAGCCAGGACCTGGAGTTCCTGCTCGGCTACGAAGTCGGTTATCGCAATGGCCGCATCGTCACGCCGCAAGGCTTGATCCAGGGCCAGAAGCTGCTGATCCTGCTGCGCCAATTGCTGTCATCGACATGGAAGATCGACAATTTCGACGACCTGCCGATTCCGTTTCGCGCGGTCGCAGCCGACATCGTCAGCGGCAAGCCGGTCGTCTGGGACAAGGGCGATCTCGTGCTGGCTATCCGCTCGAGCATGTCCGTGCCCGGCGCATTCGCGCCGTTGCCGGTAGACGACTATCTGCTGGTCGATGGCGGCATCTTCGACAATGTTCCGGTCGGCGTTGCGCGCGCGATGGGTGCCGATCGCCTGATCGTCGTCGATGTCGGCACGCCGATCTCGAAGCGCGAAGACCTGACGAACCCGCTGGCGATTCTCAATCAGGTCGTCGGCACCCTGTCGCAGGATCGAATCAATCGCGAGCTCGCCACGCTCGGTGCGGGCGATGTCCTGATAAGACCGGAGCTCGGGGACTTCAGCGCGGCATCGTTCGACAAGGCCGACCAGGCCATTCCGATCGGCGCGCAGGCGGCCGAGCACGTACTCGATCAGCTCAAGTCATTTGCGGTCGGCAATCAGGCCTACGCGCAATTCACTGCACGTCATCAGCTGATCGCCTACACAGCGCCGGTGATCGGATTTGTCGACGTCAAAGCAGGCGGCGCGGGCGCGGCCAAGCTCATCGAGCGCGAGATGCAGGTTCTGGTCGGCAAGCCACTGGATACCGGCCAGGTCGACCAGGTGGTCGAGGCGTCCTATGGCTCGGGCCGCTACCAGACGATCCGCTATCAGGTCGTGGAGCGCGATGGCAAGACGGGACTCGAGATCACCGCGATCGACAAGCCCTGGGGTCCGAACATCGCGCTGTTCGGCCTTCAACTGAGCAACGACTTCAAAGGCAACAGCGACTACGAGCTCAAGGCCGATGTGATCCTCCAGAATATCAACGACGCCGGCGGTGAGTTGCGCAATCGCCTGCGCCTGGGCGGCGAGACCGGCGTGGAGTCGGAGTTCTATCAGCCGTTCGGCCTCGGCGCACGCTTCTTCGCGCTCGGCCAACTGGGTTACACGGCAGAGAATTTCCCGCTGTTCCAAGGTACGGAACAGGTCGCGGATTATCGCGTGCACCGCGGCGAGGCGCGTGCCGGTATCGGCACGTACTTGTCGACCGACCTCTCTTTCGGCGCCGGCATGATCTACGGCCATGATTGGGTACGGCGCTACATCGGCGCGCCAGATTCGATTGCCGAGGGCGATGCGATATACGGCGCCTACAGCACTCGGATCGAGTACGACACCCTGGATAACGCGATTTTCCCCGCTCACGGGATGCGGCTCGACTTCGACAGCTACTGGTACCGCAAGTCACTCGGCAGCGACAGCAACGCGGACTCGTACAAGGTCGTCTGGGACGGGGTGCTGAGCAGCGGCGAGAATCATTTTCTCTTCGGTACGCGGCTGACTGCGTCGACCAACTCGGCGGTAATCGAAGTGAACGACTCGCTAGGTGGATTTCTCAATCTGTCGGGCTACCCGGAACGCGGTCTGGTCGCGCCGAATCTCGCCTTCGGCCGCGCCGTCTACTACCGCCAGCTCAGCGATCCGGACAGATTGTTCGCCGTGCCGATCTATTTCGGCGGCAGCATCGAAGCCGGTCACCTGTGGGGCTTGCAACAGGCGGTCGACACCAACTTCGATGAAGTGATCTATGCAGGCAGCATTTTTGCCGGCGTCAAGACGCCGTTCGGCCCGCTGTTCCTCGGCTATGGCCAGACCAACAACGGCCATTACTCCGTGTACCTGACCTTCGGTACGCTTATCCGGCCACGATTTTGATCGGGCCAAGAGCGTAGGAACCAGCTCGCCGGCACATAGCTGACGCAAGGTCAGCAGCGCGCAGTCCACCCGCCTCTTCGCGGAATCGTCGGGGCGAGGGAGTTCGCCGTCGATCTTTACGTCATTTTTATACTGCGGCCTGCAATCCATACACCTTTGATATTCGCCGCGACCTAGAGTGGCGCCGTTTCCACACGGATCGCCGCCATGGATCTCGTTTATCTGCTGCTGATCGCTGGACTCGTCGCGTTGACGTCGGGTTTCCTGCGCCTGTGCGCGCGCCTGGAGCCGCGCAAATGATCGGCACCTGCATCGTAGTCGCCGTTCTGTCGCTGACCATGGTCGGTTTCTATTTTGCGCTGTGCCGCGGCAAAGGGCGTCGATGAACATCACCTACTGGATCGCCGCATCTGATCGCGCTTGCGCTCAGCATCTATCTGATCGCCGCGCTGCTCAAACCGGAGTGGTTCGAATGAGCGCCAACGACGTGATTCAGATAGCCATTTATCTGGCCGTGCTGCTGATCCTGGTGAAGCCGCTCGGTGCCTATATGGCGCTCGTGTTCGCTGACACGCCGAACCGCATGACGCGAATCGGCGCCCGTGTGGAAAAGTTCATCTATTCACTTTGCGGAATACGCGACGACGACGACATGAACTGGCGCCGCTACGCGGCCGCGATGCTCGTGTTCAATATCGCCGGCCTGCTGTTCGTCTATCTGCTGCAACGCGTGCAGCAATGGCTGCCGTTGAATCCGCAGGACTTCCCGGCCGTGAGCCCTGATTCGGCGATGAACACGGCGATCAGCTTCGCCACGAACACCAACTGGCAGGGCTACGGTGGCGAGTCGACGATGAGCTACCTGACGCAGATGCTCGGCCTGGCCGTGCAGAACTTCCTGTCGGCCGCCACGGGCATCGCCGTACTCGTTGCGCTGATTCGCGGCTTCGTACGCCGCAACGCGGCCGGCATCGGCAACTTCTGGGTCGACATGACGCGCAGCACGCTGTACATCCTGCTGCCGCTATCGTTCGTACTCGCGCTGCTGCTCGCAGCGCAAGGCGTGCCGCAGAATTTCAAACCGTATGCGACCGTTCCGCTGGTCGAAGCGACGACGGCAACCGAGACCGTCAAGGATGCCGACGGCAACGTGGTCAAGGATGCCGACGGCAAGGACGTCACGAAGGAAACGAAAGTCACCGAACAGTCGCTGCCACTCGGGCCGGCCGCATCGCAGATCGCCATCAAGCAGCTCGGCACGAACGGTGGCGGCTACTACAACGCGAACTCCGCGCATCCGTACGAAAATCCGACGCCACTGACGAACTTCCTCGAGCTGCTGGCGATCCTGCTGATCCCGGCCGCACTTTGCTACACGTTCGGCAAGATGGTCGGCGACACGCGCCAGGGCTGGTCGCTGCTCGTCACGATGCTGGTGATCTTCGTGCCGCTGCTGATCGCATGCACGGTTGCGGAACAAGCCGGCAATCCGGCGCTCGCCGGCTCGGGTGTCGATCAAGGCGCATCGGCGTTCCAGGCCGGCGGCAACATGGAAGGCAAGGAGACGCGCTTCGGCATCGTCAACTCGACGCTGTGGGCATCCGCGACGACCGCCGCATCGAACGGCTCGGTCAACGCGATGCACGATTCGTTCACGCCGCTCGGCGGCCTCGTGCCGATGTGGCTGATCCAGCTCGGCGAAGTCATCTTCGGCGGCGTGGGTTCGGGACTGTACGGCATGCTCGCGTTCGTCGTCGTCGCCGTGTTCATTGCCGGTCTCATGGTCGGCCGCACGCCGGAATATCTCGGCAAGAAGATCGAGGCGCACGAGATGAAGATGGCGAGCCTCGTCGTCCTGATTCCGTGTGCGCTCGTCGTCGTCGGCACGGCAATCGCGGTACTCGCTCCCGCCGGCGTTGCCGGTATCGCCAATCCGGGCATTCACGGCTTCAGCGAAATTCTCTACGCGCTGTCGTCCGCATCGAACAACAACGGCAGCGCATTCGGCGGCCTCTCCGCGAATACGCCGTTCTGGAACACGCTGCTCGGCATCTGCATGTTCTTCGCGCGCTACCCGCTGGCGATCGGCATGCTCGCGATCGCCGGTTCCCTGGCGGCGAAGAAACATGTACCGGTCTCGGCCGGCACGCTGCCGACCCATACGCCGCTCTTCATCGTGCTGCTGGCCAGCACCGTGATCGTGATCGGCGCGCTGACTTTCCTGCCGGCGCTGGCGCTCGGCCCGATCGCCGAACACCTGGCGATGCTGGGCCACTGATCTCTTTAGCCCGTCATCCGGCGAGCTGAAAGAAATTGGGCGCCGTGGCTTGGATCAACGCTTTGAAGGAAATGCACCCATGAGTACCGCCACCGTCAAACTATTCGACCGCAACCTGCTCATGCCGGCAATCGCCGATGCGTTCCGCAAGCTGTCGCCGCGCCAGCAATTCCGCAATCCGGTGATGTTCGTCGTCTTCGTCTGCAGCGTCGCGACGACGCTGCTCTGGTTGCAGGCACTTGGCCGGCACGGTGAAGCACCGGCCGGATTCATTCTCGGTGTGGCGCTGTGGCTGTGGTTTACGCTGCTGTTCGCGAATTTTGCCGAAGCGATCGCGGAAGGACGCGGCAAGGCGCAGGCGGCATCGCTGCGCGGTGCAAGACGCGATGTGGTCGCCAACCGCATCGCCTCGCTCGACCGGCGCGACGCGATCAGCGTCGGCGCGGCACACGACCTGCGCAAGGGCGACCTGGTCATCGTCAAGGCCGGCGAATTCATTCCCGGCGACGGCGAGGTGGTCGATGGCGCGGCAACGGTCGACGAAAGCGCGATCACTGGCGAATCGGCCCCGGTGATCCGCGAATCGGGCGGCGACCGCAGTTCGGTTACCGGCGGCACGCGCGTGCTGTCGGACTGGATCGTCCTGCGCATCGCCAGCAACCCCGGCGAAAGTTTTCTCGATCGCATGATCGCGATGGTCGAAGGCGCGTCGCGGCGCAAGACGCCGAACGAGATCGCCCTGACGATACTGCTGGCCAAGTTCACGCTGATCTTCCTGCTCGCCTGCGCGACGCTGCTGCCGTATTCGCTGTATGCGGTCGCCAGTTCCGGCCACGGCGAGCCGGTCACGATCACCGTGCTCGTCGCGCTGCTCGTCTGCCTGATCCCGACGACGATCGGCGGTCTGCTGTCGGCCATCGGCATCGCCGGCATGGACCGCATGATCCAGGCCAACGTCATCGCGATGTCAGGGCGAGCAGTCGAAGCCGCCGGCGACGTCGATGTGCTGCTGCTCGACAAGACCGGCACGATCACGCTCGGCAACCGCCAGGCCCATGCCTTCCATGCCGCGCCCGGGGTCGAACTGCGCGCCCTCGCCGATGCCGCGCAGCTCGCCTCGCTTGCCGACGAGACACCGGAAGGCCGCAGCATCGTCGTGCTGGCGAAGACGGAATTCGGCTTGCGCGAACGCGCGGTCGGCGGCAGCGACATGCGCTTCGTGCCGTTCTCCGCTTCGACGCGCATGAGCGGCGTCGACTATCCGGATGGCGCGGTTCGCAAGGGCGCTCTCGATGCAGTGGAAGGCTTCCTGCGCGAGCGCGGGGCGGTGTTGCCGGCCGAAGTGCGCCGCACGACCGAGACGATCGCCCGCCGCGGCGCGACACCGCTGGTAGTTGCCGAACACCTACGCGACCGGCCAGCGCGCGTGCTCGGCGTGATCGAACTGAAGGACATCGTCAAGGGCGGCATTCGCGAACGCTTCGCCGAACTGCGCCGCATGGGCATCCGCACGATCATGATCACCGGCGACAACCCGCTGACCGCAGCCGCGATTGCGGCCGAAGCCGGCGTGGACGATTTTCTCGCCGAAGCAAAACCCGAGACGAAGCTCAAGCTGATCCGCGACATCCAGGCCGAAGGCAGGCTCGTTGCGATGTGCGGCGACGGCACCAACGATGCGCCGGCGCTGGCGCAGGCCGACGTCGCGGTGGCAATGAACAGCGGCACGCAGGCGGCGAAGGAAGCCGGCAACATGGTCGACCTCGACTCGAATCCGACCAAGCTGATCGAGGTCGTCGAGATCGGCAAGCAGATGCTCATCACGCGCGGCGCGCTGACGACGTTCTCGATCGCCAACGACGTCGCAAAATACTTCGCGATCATCCCCGCTGCTTTCGCCACCACGTATCCGGCGCTGAATACGCTCAACGTGATGCACCTGGCCACGCCGCAAAGCGCGATCCTGTCGGCGGTCATCTTCAACGCGCTGATCATCATCTTCCTGATACCCCTGGCGCTGCGCGGCGTGCGTCGTCGCGCACTCGGCGCGGCCGCGCTGCTGCGCCGCAACCTGCTCGTCTATGGCCTCACCGGCCTCGTCGTGCCGTTCATCGGCATCAAGATCATCGACATGCTGCTGGTCGTCCTGCGACTGGCCTAAGGAATAACCCTTGAGCGCCGGTCTACTTTGTACACACGTTTACGTGGAATGTCTCAGCAACAACACAATCGCCGCGAACGACGAGACGTACGAGTGCCCATTTGAAAATCAATGCGCTCTCACATTCCGCGAAAAAATTCTGCCCCTGCAAAAAGACCAAGAACGTCCATGAAGATACTAAATCTACTTTCAGCCGCACTGCTGATCTCGCTGCCATTCGCGGGCGTAGCTTCCGCGCAGGCAATCGATGCGCAGAGCGCACCGGCAGCGTCTCCAGCACCCGCTCGCGGACCGAGCGACGATTGCGACCCTTACAGGAATTTCGACTGTCTCAATGACTACCTCGGAGCAGGGTTCTGGGAGCGTCTGACGAATTACTACAAGCTCGAGATGGGCCAGCCCTCGGCGCCTGCCGATCCGAAGGCACCGCCGTCGCGGCGCGAAGATTGGCCGCCCGCTGCACAGACGACGCCGCCCATGCCGTTTACCGAGTGGCCCTATGGCGCAAGCACTGCGATCGGCGTCACGCGGCCGGGTTCGGCCGATAGTCCGTTGATGAACGCACTCGGCAACACCGCTTTCGGCGATTGGCTCAACCGCAACAATCTGCAGCTGTACGGCTGGGTCAACGTCGGCGGCAACGTCAGTACGAGTTCGACCAAGCCCGGCGGCAACGCGCCGGCCGCCTATCTCTATACGCCCAACACGGTGCAGCTCGATCAGGCCGTGATTTACCTCGATCGCTTCCCCGATACCGTGCAGACCGATCACGTCGACTGGGGTATGCGCCTTTCCGCGATCTATGGCGTGGATTACCGCTACACCACGGCGTACGGCCTGGCCAGCTATCAGTTGTTGAAGGACAACAACGTCAACGGCTACGACTTCCCGATGATGTATGGCGAGCTGTTCATTCCTCAAGTCGCATCCGGCCTGATGTTGCGCCTCGGGCGATTCATTTCCGTGCCGGACATCGAAGCGCAACTCGCACCGAACAATTACATGTATACGCACTCCATGACGTATACATTCGACAACTACACGAACACCGGCCTGCAGGCCTCACTCGCCGTCAACAAGAACTGGATCGTGCAGCTCGGCGTGACGGACGGTACCGAGGCATTCCCGACCCACCTGAGTCAGCGCCGGGACAACCCGTATCCGAACGTGCCGGGCACTGACCCCGGAGACATCGGCTACAACCCGCTCTATCCGAATGCGACATTCAAGAAGGATCCGGGCTCGATGCCCTCGGTGACGGCTTGCATCCGCTATCTCAGCGACGACGGCAAGACCGACATCATGCCCTGCGCGGATGCGATCAACTCGGGAAAATACGGTTACAACAATCTGCAATGGTATGGCTTTACGGTCTACCACACGTTCGATGAGCACTGGCATGTTTCCTACGAGGCCTACAACCTCTTTCAGGAAAGAGTCCCCAACGCGCTCAACAGCGATGTGCAGACGATCTACGCCCATGGCGGGGCTCCGTTCTCGTCGCAATACCTTCCGTTCAATGCGCCCGGCTTGGCGATCTGCGCCAATCCTACGTTGCTGACATGCAAGGCCAGCGTGCTGTCCACCGTGGCCTATATCAACTACAGCCCGGATCCACTGAACAACTTCTCGATTCGCCCGGAGTACTACTGGGACAAGCAAGGCCAGCGTACGGGCGTGGCATCGCGCTACGTAACATTTGCCGTCGGCTGGCAGCACTGGTTTTCGCCGCAGATCGAAGTGCGGCCGGAAATCGCCACGTATTACTCGATGAACGGCCCGGCGTTCAACGGCAATTCGAACGCTGGAATTCCACCGAACAAATCGCGCGAAACGATCTTGTCCGGCGACATCATCTTTCATTTTTGAGCACAACCGGATTTGGATAAATCGCTGCTGACCGTTCGGACTTTGACTTTTCATTAGAGTGGTGATGCCATGAACAATCTGCTACGTCCAGCTTTCATGCTGCTGCTGGTGATGACCGTGATCACCGGGGCAATCTATCCAGCGATCGTCACCGGCGTTGCGCAGTTGCTGTTCGCGCACACGGCGAACGGAAGCATAATCGAGCGCGACGGCAAGCCTGCCGGCTCGGAGTTGATCGGCCAGCCGTTTGCCGATCCGAAGTACTTCTGGACGTCGGCCGTCGGCAACGACACCATTCGCTAACAATTCCGCCTCGTCGACGCGGGTCAAATCTTGGCCCGACCAATCCGACGCTGACCGACACGGTCAAGCAACGCATCGAGGCGCTGCATGCGGCCGATCCGGAAAACAGGGCACCGGTGCCCGTCGATCTCGTCACTGCTTCGGGCAGCGGCCTGGATCCGCATATCTCGCCGGCGGCGGCGAATTATCAGCTCGCCCGAGTCGCACGTGCGCGCAGGATGCCCGAAGCGGACGTAGCGGACTTGGTCGCCCAGGCGACCGAAGGACGCCAGTTCGGCGTGCTCGGCGAGCCGCGCGTCAACGTGCTGCTGCTCAACCTGAACCTCGATCGCACGAAATGAGTCCTCATCGTCAACCCTGATTCCAACTCCTGGTGCAACATGACACATCAACATTCGCAGCCCCTCTGGTTCGCACCGCACTGCTTTTGGCGGTCGCGGGTTTTCCGTGCAGTGCCGTCGCCGGCCTTGGCGGTGAGCCAATCAGCGGCCGCGTGCACGGCGGCGGCGACAGACCTGCGCGTCTGTTTCGACCGCGGCACTCCGCTGTCGGCCGGACAGCAATTCGACATCTTCCGGCACACCGTACGGATGTTGCCCAAAGGTTTGACGGCGCTCGACTCGGAGAAAGTCGGCGTGATCAGACTCAGCGCGATTGCGTCCTGACCAATGCGCAAGCGCGGACGTCGTGCGCGGCTCGGCGCATGCCTGGGATTGGGTCGCAACTCGACCGCAGACCTGACGTCGCGCGATGACTAGTGCTGCGCCCTGCCCGGATGGCGCGACGACCGCAGCTGCGAGCACTGGCGGCGACCTCGCCGCGCTGGCGCTCGGCGCGATCGGCGTGGTTTTCGGTGATATTGCGACGAGCCCGCTATATGCGCTGCAGGAGGCATTCGGCGCACATGGCGTTCCTCCGACGCGCGACAACATTCTCGGCGTGCTCTCGCTGACCGTATGGTCACTTGTCCTCGTCGTGTCGGTGAAGTACCTCGGCTTCATCATGCGCGCCGACAACAAGGGTGAAGGCGGCAGCATGGCGTTGCTGGCGCTGGCGCGACAGGCGGTGCGCAACGACGCTCGCTGGATACGCGTTCATCGTGACGGCAGGATTGATCGGGGTCGCCTTGTTCTTCGGCGACAGCGTGATCACGCCGGCGATTTCGGTGTTGTCCGCGGTCGAAGGACTCGATGTGGCGACACCGGCGTTCGAGCCGGCGATCATCCCCATTACGGTCGTCATCATCGTGGGCTTGTTCGCTCATGCAGCGATTCGGCACGGCGCGAATAGGCCTACTGTTCGGGCCGGTAATGACGCTGTGGCTGCTCGTGATAGCCGTGTTGGGCGCCAGCGCGATCGTTCACGCGCCCGGACGTCCTGGCCGCGGCAAGTCCGTATTACGCCATCGTGTATTTGATGCGCAACGGGTTCTCCGGTTTCTCTTCGCTCGGCGCTGTCGTGCTGGTGCTGACAGGCGTCGAGGCGTTATATGCCGACATGGGTCACTTCGGTGCCCGCCCGATCCGCATCGCCTGGTTCGCGCTGGCGCTGCCGGCCTTGCTACTGAATTATTTCGGCCAGGGCGCGCTGCTGCTCGACGATCCCGGTCTTGCGTCCGCGCCGTTCTATCATCTGGTGCCGCAACACCTTCTGTATGCGATGGTCGCGCTCGGGTGTGCGGCGACAGTCATCGCTTCGCAGGCGGTCATTTCCGGCGCTTTCTCAATGGTGCGCGAAGCGGTGCAACTGAGTTACCTGCCGCGCCTGGAGGTGCGTTGCACGTCATCGCTGATTCGCGGCCAGGTCTACCTGCCCGCCGTGAACGGCATTTTGTTGGTACTTGTGATCGCAGCCGTGCTCGGATTTCGATCTTCCAACAATCTCGCCGCGGCATTCGGTGTGGCCGTGAGTGGCACCATGCTGATTTCCACCCTCTTGGTGCTCGTGGTTGCTCGACGAATTTGGCGCTGGAATCTGGCCGCGGTCATCGCGTTCGCTCTCATTTTCATTGGAACCGATGTCGCCTTCTTCGCCGCCAATGCCATCAAGGTCGAGAGCGGCGCGTGGTTTCCGTTGGTGCTCGGAATCGTCGTGTTCACCGTGATGGTGACATGGAATCGAGGTCGCGACCTCATGCTGCAGCAGGTTCGCAAGGAAGGTCTTTCGCTTGATTCTTTTGTCCGCTCGATTGCCGAGCATCCGCCCATGCGCGTTCCGGGGCTCGCGATATTTCTCACCGCCAGCACAAAGAGCACGCCTCAAGCACTTCTGCACAACCTCAAACACAATAAGGTCTTGCACGCTTGCAACGTTGTCCTGACCACAGAAGTCGTAGACACGCCGGAAGCTGCAATCGACGAGCAATTCAGCATCGAACGCATCGGCACGCATTTTTATCGCGCAGTCGTTCGCTTCGGTTTCGCCGAGCGTCCGGACATCTTGCAGCGACTGGGTTCGCACGAACTCAGACGGACTTCGCTTTGACCCGATGACGACGACTTTTTTTGTCAGCCGTGAGACGATTGCACCCACTGACCGCCTGGGGATGATGCTCTGGCGCGACAAGCTCTTCGCCTTTCTCGCGCGCAACGCTCAGCGCGCTACGGCCTACTTTGCCATTCCAGCAAATCGCCTGGTCGAGATCGGCACGCGCGTCGAGATCTGACGCGATAGGGCCGAAAGGGGCGCTATCTGGCCGATCATGGTTGCATCTCCCCACGGTAGTCGACGCACTGGCCGCCCCCGTAGATTGCCATCTGCAAGCAACCGGCAAAATCGGGCATGATGACGCAATCGATACGCCTATTCCTCATGCCCGCTAACCTACCCGAAGAACGCCCCGATCCCGACGCGCTGCTGGCGCGCGTCCGCCGCGAGGAGCAACAGCGCCGGCGCGGCCGCCTGAAGATATTCTTCGGCGCAGCGCCGGGCGTGGGCAAGAGCTACGCCATGCTCGAAGCGGCGCGCAAGCAGAAGGCCGACGGCGCCGATGTCATCGTCGGCTACGTCGAACTGCATGGCCGTCCGGAAACCGAAGCGCTGCTCGCAGGGCATGGAAGTCCTGCCGCCGCAGAAGCTCGAGCATCGCGGCCTGACACTGATCGAATTCGATCTCGACGCCGCGCTCAAGCGCCATCCGCAAATCGTCCTCGTCGATGAACTCGCGCACAGCAACCATCCCGGCGCACGCCATCCGAAACGCTGGATGGACATCGTCGAGCTGCTCGAGGCCGGCATCGACGTCTATACGACGGTCAATGTGCAGCACATCGAGAGCCTCAACGATGTCGTCACGCAGATCACCGGCGTCACCGTGCGCGAAACGGTACCCGACCGCGTATTCGACGCCGCCGACGAAGTCGAACTCGTCGACCTGCCGCCCGACGACCTGCTGCAGCGCATGCGCGAGGGCAAGGTCTATGCGCCGGAAAAGAGCCGGCACGCGCTCGAGGCGTTTTTCCGCAAGGGCAATCTGATCGCATTGCGCCAACTCGCGCTGCGCGCGACAGCCGAGCGCGTCGATGCGGCCATGCGCGAATACCGCGACGATCATGCGATTCGCGACACGTGGGCCGCCGGCGAGCGCGTGCTTGTCTGCGTCGGACCCGATCCGCTGTCGGAACGTCTCGTGCGCGCGGCACGGCGCCTTGCTTCGGCGCTGCATGCCGACTGGCATGCAATCTACGTCGAGACGCCGAAGTTGACGCGCCTGCCGCGGGGAGCACGCGACCGCGTGCTGGAAGTGCTCAAGCTCGCCGAAAGCCTCGGTGCGGAGACCGCAAACCTGAGCGGCGAAAGCGTCGCTCAGGAAGCACTCGCGTTCGCACGCCAGAACAACGTCAGCAAGATGATCGTCGGCAAGCCGACGCGCTCGCGCTGGCAGGACCGCTTCCAGCCATCGCTGGTAGACGAAATCGTGCGCGGCAGCGGACACATCGATGTCTACGTCATCAGCGGCGAGGCTGACGCACCACCCGCACCGGCGCCGCCACGCCTGCCCGACGCGCAGCAGCCACTGGCGCGCGTATGCGTGGAGCGCAGGCGTCGTCGCAGCGATCACGGCGCTGTGCGCCGTGCTCTATCCGAATATCGAGCGCACGAATCTCGTCATGCTCTACCTGCTCGGAACGGTGCTCGCCGCGACGCGTTTTGGCCGCGGGCCGTCCGTGCTTGCCGCCGTGCTCAGCGTGTGCTTGTTCGATTTCCTGTTCGTGCCGCCGGAATATTCGTTCGTCATTTCCGACACGCAATACCTGATCACGTTTGCGGTGATGCTCGCGACCGCCCTGATCATCAGCCATCTGGCTGCGCGCGGCCGCCGCCAGGCCAGCGTCGCGCGCGCGCGCGAGCGGCGGGCAGCCGAGCAATACGCGTTGTCGCGCGAACTGGCGCAAAGCCGCGATATCGATGGCCTCGGCGCCATTCTGCGCCGGCACCTGCTCGCCGGCATCGACGGCCAGGCCGCCGTGCTGCTGCCCGACGCCGAAGGACGCATCCAGGATCCCGATCATTTCTGCGCGCGCGACGGCGGCGAGGCGCGCTACCCGGTTCCCGGCAACGATCTTGGCATCGCCCAATGGGCCTATGACCATCGTCGCAAGGCCGGCCACGGCACCGATACTCTGGCCAGCGCGAACGCCATCTTCCTGCCACTGAACGCACAGCGAAACTGCATCGGCGTACTCGCGTTGCGACCGAAGGATCCGCATCAACTCGACGTGCCGGAGCAGATGCACCTGATCGAGTCGCTGGTCAACCAAACCGCGGTCGCGATGGAACGCGTTCGCCTGACGCAGACGGCGCACACGGCAGACGTGCAGGTCGAGTCGGAAAAGCTGCGCAACGTGCTGCTCAGTTCCATTTCACACGACTTCCGCACGCCGCTCGCGAGCATCATCGGCGCGGCATCGACGTTGAGCGGCGAACACGCCACAGCGCTCGATCCGGCACAACGGCACGGGCTGGAGACGACGATCATCGAAGAAGCCCAGCGGCTGCATCGGCTGGTCGATAACCTGCTCGACCTGACGCGCTTGACGCAGGGGCCCGTGCAACTGCGACGCCAATGGTTGACGCTCGAGGAAATCGTCGGCAGCGTGTTGCGCCGCTTGCACGACGCCCTGGCTGGCCGCGACGTCCGGGTCGACCTGCCGCCAGATCTGCCACTGATCCACGCCGATGAAGTCCTGCTCGAGCAACTGTTGTTCAACCTCGTGGAAAATGCGCTGAAGCACGCGCCGGGAAGTGACATTAATATCCGCGCCGAGGCTACGTTGGGGTCAATCAGTGTCAGCGTGCGCGACCACGGCCCCGGATTGCCGCCGGGCGAAGAATCGCGCGTGTTCGACAAGTTTCATCGCGGCGACGTCGAGGCAGCGCAGAGCGGCTTCGGCCTCGGCCTGGCGATCTGCAAGGTCATCGTCGAAGCGCATGGCGGCCGCATCTCGGCGCACAATGCGGCCGATGGCGGCGCCGAATTCCTGTTCACGCTGCCGCGCGATGCCGAACCGCCCGAATGAATCCGGCACCCATGCAACTGCTCGCCATCGAAGACGATCCGCAGATCCAGCGCTTCCTGAGCGCGGCGCTCGATGCCAATGGCCACACGCTGGAAATCGCCGGCACCGCCGCCGACGGCCTGCGCCTGGCAACACTGCGCCAGCCCGAGGTGATCATCGTCGATCTCGGCCTGCCCGACATGTCCGGTCTCGACGTCATCGCGCGTCTGCGCGAATGGTTCAAGCGGCCGATCCTCGTGCTGTCCGCGCGCAGCCAGGAGGCGGACAAGATCGCCGCGCTCGACGCCGGCGCCGACGATTACCTGACCAAGCCGTTCGGCATCGGCGAACTGCTCGCGCGCCTGCGCGTCGCCCAGCGACACGTTGCCGAACGCGATGGCGCCACGCTGCAGACGCGCATCGATGCCGGCGCATTGAGCATCGACCTGGCTGCGCATCGCGTGCAGCGCGACGGCGTCGACCTGCACCTGACGCCGACCGAATACCAGCTGCTGACGGTGCTGGCAAAGCATCGCGGCAAGGTGCTGACGCATCGCCAGTTGCTGCGCGAGATCTGGGGCGCCGCGCACGTCGAATCGCCGCATTATCTGCGCATCTACATGCGCGCGCTGCGGCACAAGATCGAAACCGATCCGACACGGCCGCGTTATCTGCTGACCGAGGTCGGCGTCGGCTATCGATTCGCCGACGACCCCGCGGCGAAACACTGATAGCGACATGAGCAAGACACGCGGACGCCAGTCAGCTTCGGTGCAATCGGGTGCAGCCTCGGTCGAGGATGGCGTGCGCCTCGATGTCTGGCTCTGGTCCACGCGATTCTTCAAGACACGCGCGCTGGCCAAGCAAGCCATCGAGGCCGGCAGGGTCGAGGTCGACGCGGCGGCCGGCAAGCCGGCGCGCATGATCCGCGTCGGCGATCGCCTGAAGATCACCCGCGGCGAGGATCGTTACGAGATCGAGGTTGCCGCACTGGCTTCGCGCCGCGGTTCGGCTTCAGCCGCGCAACAGTGCTATCGCGAAACCGAGGCCAGCCGCGCGGCGCGCGAAGAAGCCGCGCAGCAACGCCGTTTCGCCGCGGCCGGCTACGCAAAACCGCCGAGCAAGCCCGACAAGCGCGCGCGCCGGCTGATCCGCGCGCTCGGCGATATCGACGCGCTCTGACGCTCGCTCGCGATAACGGGACGGCGAGAAACCTGCGAAAATCGAACGCATGTCCGAACAGGTCGACAACCCGCTAGCCGCGCGCATCGATGCGCTGTTACCGCAGACGCAGTGCACGCGCTGCGGTTATCCGGCTTGTCTTGCCTACGCGCAGGCCATAGCCGGAGGCGAAGCCGACATCAATCAATGCCCGCCCGGTGGCGCAACCGGAATCGAACTGATTGCGGAGCTGCTCGGCAGGGTAGCCAAGCCGTTGAACCCGGCAAACGGTGTCGAGAAACCGGCGGAACTCGCCTTGATCGACGAAGAGGTCTGCATCGGCTGCACGAAATGCATCCAGGCCTGCCCGGTCGACGCAATCATTGGCGCGTCCAAACTGATGCATACGGTACTCGTCGACGAGTGCACAGGATGCGAACTGTGCATTCCACCCTGCCCGGTCGACTGCATCACGATGATTCCGGCACACGACGGCCGGCCGGCCCTTGCGCGCGCGCCGCATTTCCGCGCGCGCTTTGACGCACGCAACACGCGCCTCGCGCGCGATGCCGAAGAACGCGCGGCAGAACTGATGTCGGCAAAATCGGCGATCGATGCAGGCGCGACAGGCACCAGTGCGGTGCAGGCGGCAATCCTGCGCGCACGCGCGAGGAAAGCCGCTGCGGCATCGGCGGACAAGCCGTGAACGCGCAGAAGCGCGCCGAAATCTTCCGCCGCCTGCGCGAGGCAAACCCGAAACCGACGACGGAACTCGACTATGCAAGCCCGTTCCAGTTGCTGATCGCCGTGATCCTGTCGGCGCAGGCAACCGATGTCGGCGTGAACAAGGCGACACGACGCCTGTTTCCGGTCGCCGGCACGCCGGCGGCAATGCTGGCGCTGGGCGAGGAAAGGCTGAAAAGATACATTTCCACTATTGGACTCTACAACGCGAAGGCGAAAAACGTCATCGCGACGTGCGCGCTGCTGATCGAACGTCACGGCGGCGAGGTGCCGCGCACGCGCGCGGAACTCGAGGCGCTGCCCGGAGTCGGCCGCAAGACCGCGAACGTGATCCTCAACACCGCCTTCGGCGAGGCGACGATCGCGGTCGACACGCATATCTTCCGCGTCGCCAACCGCACGGGCCTGGCACCCGGCAAGACCGTGCGCGCGGTCGAGGACAAACTCGACAAGGTCGTGCCGCTGGAATTCAAGCAGGATGCCCATCACTGGCTCATCCTGCATGGGCGTTATGTATGCAAGGCGCGCAAGCCGGACTGCCCGCAATGCATCATCCGCGACCTTTGCGAATACCGGCGCAAGACTCGCGCGGAAAACGCTGGCACGAGATGATTGATATTCAGAGCGAACGAGCTTTTTTGACGCGGATTACGCTGATCAACGCGGATAGAGCAAAAAATCTTGTTACTCTGCTCTATCCGCTATCCGCGCAATCCGCGTCCAGCTCTACTCAAAATCTTCCTGCCTCGAGCGATCAGAAGTTGAAGCGGAAGCCCGTCATCACCGTCGTCACCGACGTGTTCAAGAATCCGGACGCAAGTCCGTCCTCGACCTTCGAGTACGAGAATCCGCCGTAGACATCGAAACGCTTGGTGAAGCGGTAGTCCAGGCGCATCGACCACACGTCTTCATTGCCGCTGCAGTTGGTGGCGCGGGTGTCGGAACATTTCACCACACCGAACGCATCCTGGTTGTAGTAATACCACGCGCCGGTAATGTCGAAGTCCTTCGTGAAGTTGTACTTCAGGCCGAGCCACGTAACGTCGAACTTCTTGTCGTGCGGGAAGGCGGCGTTGTTGGTGATACTGATCCAGTAGCCGCCAAGGCCGGCAAAGCCGGCGGCGACCGGCAAGTCGGGATTGGAGAACGTGATGTTTTCATAACCGCCGGAGGCCTTCCACGGGCCGTTCGTGTAGCTGGCCGTGATCTGCCACGCCTCATTGTCGGAAATCGTCGCTGCCAACGAGTCGTGCGGCACGCCCGGAAGTGCAAGCTGCGCGGCGCTGAGCGACGCCGCTGCGATCGCGTCTTTCTTCTCGCCCCACAGTGCGTCGACGGAGAAGCCGGCATAATCGAAACCGGCGTCGAGCTGCCAGGCTTCGCCCGGGCTGCCGTCGCTCTTGCCGAACTGGTACAGCGCGCCGGCGTGGAAGGCGTCGTACTTGAACACGTACTTCACGGAATCATCGAGGCGCACATCCTGTGTGTCGCCCATGCCCGCGGTCAGGCCGGAGTAGCCGATGATCGAGAACGCGTACGAGCCGTTCATCGGGTCATACTTCGTCGTGTTGTCGCCGAACAGAGTGACCTGGCGGCCGATCGAAAACGTGCCCCAGTTCTTGAACGCAAAGCCGCCCCAGGCCTGACCGTTGAACAGCTGGCCGGCGCGGCTGCCGTCGCCCGCGGACTTGCGATCCGTCAAGGCGATGCCGTTGTTGTTGATCAGGGATTTCGGACCATCGGCGAATTTTCCGGAGGTCGGGTTGAAGCCCGATTCGGCATTGAACACGAACGAAACGTCATCGTTCAGCGGCTCGTTGCCGCGTAGCCCGACCTTCGACTGGCTCAGCCCGCTGGAAGCGACGGTCGTGATCGATTTGTTGTTGCTCGAGCCGATCATGTATTGCAGGGTCGGATAGAAGTCCTGGCTCAGCGGCGCGCCGTGGTTCTGGTAGGCGATGCCGATGTCGACGGTTCCGTAAAGGGTGATGCCATTCCAGGTCAGGCTGGTGTCGTCGGCGGCCAGGGCGACCGTGCCGTAACCGGCCAGCGCAATGCCGGCAAAAACCGCCGCAGGCAGCAGCGACCGCCGCGGCTCGCGGCGAAGAGTCTTGTTGTTCTTGCGCGCATGGTTGTTCATGGGTGTCCCCTCGGGTCAGGATGAAATCGGGTTCGTCCGGCCGTGACGACCGGTTGCTGGACTGCGTTGGCATGGTATGAACGAAATGTTGCAGGTTCGTTACTCCATGCAGTCCGCCCGCGGAATCGAGGGTTTCTTGCACTAAATGATCGCAACGCGTCGCGGAGCGGCTGGACGCGCGCGTACTTGAGACTCTGTGCGCCTGCCATAAAAAAGAAAGGCCGGAGAACTTGCGTTCTCCGGCCTGCAGCGCGTGCAGCTAAAACTTTGTTGTCGCGATCAGAAGTTGAAGCGGAAGCCGCCCATGACCGTCGTCGTCGAGGTGTTCAGGAATCCGGACGCAAGACCGTCGGAGACCTTCGACCATGCGGCACCGGCATAGACATCGAAACGCTTCGTCAGACGGTAGTCGAAGCGCAGCGACCAGACGTCTTCGTTGCCGCTGCAGTTGCCGGCGCGGGTGTCGGAGCACTTGACGGCGCCGTAGGCATTCTGATCGTAGCCATACCAGGCGCCGGTGACGTCGAAGTCCTTCGTGAAGTTGTACTTCAGGCCGGCCCACCAGATCTCCAGTTCCTTGTCATGTGGGAAGGCCACGTTGTTCGTGATACTGATCCAGTAGCCGCCGAGGCCGGCGAAGCCGGCAGCAACCGGCAAAGACGGATTGGAGAAATCGATGTGCTCGTAACCGCCGGATGCCTTGAAGCCGCCGCCGGTCCAGCTCGCCCCGATCTGCCACGCTTCGTTGTCGGAGATCGTTGCGGCGAGCGAATCGTGCGGCACGCCGGGCAGCGCGAGCTGCGCGGCACTGAGCGTTGCGGCAGCGATCGCATCCTTCTTCTCGCCCCAGGCGGCATCGACGGAGAAACCGGCGTAATCGATACCGGCATCCAGGGCCCAGGATTCACCCGGGCTGCCGTCGCTCTTGCCGAACTGGTACATCGCGCCGAAATGGAAGATATCGTGCTTGAACACGTACTTGACTGAATCGTCCAGCCGCGCGTCCTCGGTGGCGCCCATGCCGCCGGCCACGCCGGAATAGCCAATGATCGAGAAAGCATACGACGCGTTCATCGGGTCGTACTTGACGATGTTGTCGAGGAACAACGCGTTCTGGCGGCCGAACGTGAAAGTGCCCCAGTCCTTCGAGCTGAAACCTCCGAACGCCGCGCCATTGAAGAACTGGCCGGCGCGGCTGCCGTCACCGGCGGTCTTGCGATCCGCGAGGGCGACGCCGTTGTTGTTGATCAGCGACTTCGGCGCATCGGCGAGCTTGCCGGAGGTCGGGTTGAAACCCATCTCCAGATTGAATATGAACGAAAACTCGTCGTTCAGCGGCTCGACGCCGCGTACGCCGACCTTGGACTGGCTGAGGCCGTTCGAGGCAACTGTCGTAATCGACTTGTTGCTGTTCGGTGCAATCATGTAGTTCAGGGTTGGATAGAAATCCTGGCTCAGCGGCGAGCCATGGCTTTGATAGGCGATGCCGGCATCCAGGGTTCCATAGAGCGTGATGCCGTTCCAGGTCAGGCTGGTGTCATCGGCGGCCTGCGCAACAGTACCGATAGCCGGCCAAGCCAATGCCGGCGAGTACCGCGACGGCAAAGCATCGACCTCTGCGGCGTAAGACCATGTCTCTGTTTGCGAACGAAGTTATTCATGGATATCCCCTCGGGGCAAGGTGACGGTCAGGAATCACCCGGCCAATCCAGGATGGCCGAGTTCTGCAGCAATGCGGCAGCGCGAACGAATTGTTGCAGCTTCGTTACACAGTTCGCGCAGCCCAGACGACCCTTCCGGGCCGGCGTGGGCGTTTTTTGCCACCTTTCCGTGCACCTTGCAATTCGACTATGGTCAGGTGGCGTCCCGGTCGCGACCGGGTCACCCTGCGCTTTGTCATTGAACTAATTCGATAATTACCGGTCCATTTGGGCCGTGCGCCGCGTCCATTGGGGAATGCGGCGGCGCACAACGATGCGGATGCTCGTGGGGCGACGTCCGAACCGGCAACAACGTCAACACCCAACTCCAAACGAACGGAGCATCACCCCATGCTGGCGATCATTCGCCTTGCGCTTCGCCGCCCCTACACGTTCGTCGTGCTGGCGATCCTGATCCTGCTGATCGGACCGCTCGCGATCCTGCGCACGCCCACCGACATCTTCCCCGACATCAAGCTGCCGGTCATCGGCGTCGTGTGGAACTACAACGGCCTGCCGCCGGACGAGATGTCCGATCGCATCATCACGTACTTCGAGCGGCAGATGACGACGACGGTCAACGACATCGAGCACATCGAGTCGCAGTCGTTGCCCGGCGTCGGCGTGATCAAGGTGTTCTTCCAGCCGAACGTCGACGTCAATGCGGCGTTGGCGCAAGTCACAGCGGTCGCGCAGACCGTGCTCAAGCGCCTGCCCCCGGGCATCACGCCGCCGCTGGTATTGAGCTACAACGCCTCGAGCGTGCCGATCCTGCAGCTCGCGCTGTCGAGCAAGACGCTGACCGACCAGCAGCTGTTCGACCTGTCGAACAATTTCATACGCCCGCAGCTGGCCGAAGTCGAAGGCGCCGCGATTCCGTCGCCCTACGGCGGCAAGAACCGGCAGGTCGTCGTCGACCTCGACCCGAAAGCGCTGCGCTCGCGCGGCCTGTCGCCGCAGGACGTGACCAACGCGATCCTCGCGCAGAACCTGATCCTGCCGTCCGGCACGGAAAAAATGGGCACGTTCGAATACAACGTCAAGCTCAACGGCAGCCCGAAGGAGCTGGACGAACTCAACAACCTGCCGGTCAAGTCGGTCAACGGCACGACGATCTATCTGCGCGACGTCGCCCATGTGCGCGACGGTTATTCCCCGCAGCAGAATCTGGTCCTCGTCGATGGCCAGCGCTCCGTCCTGACCACGGTGCAGAAGAACGGCAAGGCATCGACACTCGACATCATCGACCACGTCAAGGCCCTGCTGCCGAAGATCAAGGCCGGCGCGCCGGAAGGGTTGACGCTCGACACGCTCATCGACCAGTCGGTGTTCGTCAAGGGCGCGGTGTCCGGGGTCGTGCGTGAAGGCGTGATTGCCGCCGCGCTGACGGCACTGATGATCCTGCTCTTTCTCGGCAGCTGGCGCTCGACACTGATCATCACCGTGTCGATTCCGCTGGCCGTGCTGTCGTCGATCGCGGCACTGTCGGCTATGGGCGAGACGATCAACGTCATGACCCTCGGCGGCCTCGCGCTCGCGGTCGGCATCCTCGTCGACGACGCCACGGTCACGATCGAGAACATCAACTGGCACCTCGAACAGGGCAAGGACGTCGTCAACGCAATCCTCGACGGCGGCAAACAGATCGTGACGCCTGCGTTCGTCTCGTTGCTCTCCATCTGCATCGTGTTCGTGCCGATGTTCTTCCTCGGCGGCGTCGCGCGCTACCTGTTCGTGCCGATGGCCGAGGCCGTCGTGTTCGCACTGATCGCTTCGTTCGTGCTGTCGCGCACGCTGGTGCCGACGATGGCCAAGTACTTGCTGAAGCCGCACGTCGATCCGCATCCGGCCACGCCGAATCCGGCCGTCGATGCGATGCGCGAGGACGCCACGCAGCACATGTCCGGCGGCATCAGCATTCCGGCCCGCTTCCAGCGCGGATTCGAACGCCGCTTCGAAGATGTCCGCGACACCTACCGTGCATTGCTCACGCTCGCGCTGCAGCACCGGCGCGCGTTCGTGCTCGGTTTCCTCGGCTTCGTCGCCGCGTCGTTCCTGCTGGCGCCGTGGCTTGGCGCAAATTTCTTTCCGAGCATCGACGCCGGCCAGATCAAGATGCATATGCGCGCGCAGACCGGCACGCGCATCGAGGAGACCGCGCGCCTCGCCACCGAAGTCGAAAAGGCGATCCGCAGGATCATTCCGGCAGAGGAACTCAAGAGCGTCGTCGACAACATCGGCCTGCCGGTCAGCGGCATCAACATCACCTACAGCAATTCCGCGCCGATCGGGCCGGCCGATGCCGACATCCTGATCTCGTTGAACGCGGACCACCGGCCGAGCGCCGACTATGTGGCGCAGTTGCGCGAGGAACTGCCGCGCAGGTTTCCGGCGGCTTCGTTCGCGTTCCTGCCGGCGGACATCGTCAGCCAGATCCTGAATTTCGGCCTGCCGGCGCCGATCGACATCCAGGTCGTCGGCTTCAAGCGCGACGAGAATCGCGAATACGCCGCGCTGCTGATGAACCGCATCAAGCATGTCGCCGGCATCGCCGACCTGCGCATCCAGCAGGCGTTCAATCAGCCCGAGCTGCGCGTCGACGTCGATCGCACGCGCGCCCAGGAGCTCGGCCTGACCCAGCGCGACGTGGCGACCAGCATGCTCGTATCGCTGTCAGGCAGCGCACAGACTGCGCCGACGTTCTGGGTCAATCCGAAAAACCATGTCTCCTATCCGATCGTCGTGCAGACGCCGCAATACCGTCTCGATACGCTCAGCGCGCTCGAAAACATTCCAGTGACCGCCAGTGCCGCGACCTCGTCGCAGATTCTCGGTGGCATCGCAACGATCCGGCGCGACCAGGGCGAAGGCGTCGTTTCGCATTACGACGTGCAGCCGACGATCGACATCTTCGGTGCCGTGCAGGACCGCGACCTCGGCGCCGTCGCGCGCGAGATCCAGGTGATCCTCGACGACACAGCAAAGGATCTGCCCAAGGGCTCGACCGTCGCGATGCGCGGCCAGGTCGAAACGATGAACACCGCCTATTCGAGCCTGCTGTTCGGCCTGGCCGGCGCGGTCGTGCTGATCTATCTGCTGATCGTCGTCAACTTCCAGTCATGGCTCGACCCATTCGTCATCATCACGGCCCTGCCCGCCGCGCTGGCCGGCATCGTCTGGATGCTGTTCCTGACCGGCACGACACTGTCCGTGCCGGCACTGACCGGCGCGATCATGTGCATGGGCGTGGCCACGGCAAACAGCATTCTCGTCGTGAGCTTCGCGCGCGAGCGCATGAGCGAGGGCGCCGATGGATTCCTCGCCGCGCTCGACGCCGGCTTCATCCGTTTCCGCCCGGTACTGATGACCGCGCTGGCCATGATCATCGGCATGGCGCCGATGGCATTCGGCATGGGCGAAGGCGGCGAACAGAACGCGCCGCTCGGCCGCGCCGTCATCGGCGGACTCGTTTTCGCGACCTGCGCGACGCTGTTCTTCGTGCCGGTGATCTTCAGCATCGTGCACAGCCGCCGCAAGGCATCCGATTCCCAACCCGCGCCGCTCGCGCACGAAGCGCCTGCGATCTGACGGAGCAACCCATGTCCCAGCAGCTTTCTTCCAGTCATGCGCCGGTGGTCATCGAACCTCGCCGCTTGCGCCGTACCGGGGTGATCGCGCTCGTGATCGCAATCGGCCTTGCGGTCGGCGGCGTTGCCCTGCGCATGCACGCCGGAACGGCGCTCAAGGCGCGCACCGAAGCCGACGCGGTGCCGAGTGTCAGCGTCATCGATCCGGGTCCCGGCGTGTCGCACGAGGAACTCGTGCTGCCCGGCAATGTTCAGGCCTGGTTCGATGCGCCGATCTACGCCCGCGTGCCGGGGTATTTGAAGAAATGGTACTTCGACATCGGTGCCCAGGTGAAGACGGGCGATCTGCTCGCCGAAATCGAAACGCCGGAACTCGACCAGCAACTGCGTCAGGCACAGGCCGACCTCGCCACGACTATCGCCAAGGAGAAACTCGCCGAGATTACCGCCAAGCGCTGGCACGACATGCTGGCATCGGATTCCGTATCCAAGCAGGAGGCCGACGAGAAGAACGGCGATTTCGAGGCCAAGGCCGCGACGACGACGGCAGCGCGCGCCAACGTCGAGCGCCTGCAGGCGCTGTCTTCGTTCAAGCGCATCGTTGCACCGTTCGATGGTGTCGTCACCGCGCGCAAGACCGACATCGGCGCGCTGATCAACGCCGGCAGCAGCAGCGGCGGCGAACTGTTCCGCGTCGCCGACACGCACAAACTGCGCGTGTACGTGCAGGTGCCGCAGACCTACTCGGCGCAGGTCGAGAGCGGCATGAAGGCGGAGCTGCATTTTCCGGAAATGCCCGAGCGCACCTTCCCGGCGACCGTCGTCGGCACCTCGCAGTCGATCAACGAAAGCTCGCGCGCGCTGCTCGTGCAACTCGAGGCCGACAACGCGAAAGGCAAGCTGATCTCCGGCTCATACGCCGAGGTGCACCTCGACCTGCCGGCCACACCCGGCGTGCTGCAACTGCCGGTCACGGCGCTGCTGTTCCGCCAGCACGGCATGAAGATCGCGACGGTCGGCAGCGACGATCGCGTCGTGCTCAAGAACATCCAGATCGGCCGCGACATGGGCACGCGCGTCGAAGTCGTTGCCGGAATGAATGCCGGCGACCGCGTCATCGACAGCCCGCCGGACTGGATCGCCCAGGGCGACCATGTTCATCCCAACGAAACCGCACCAGTCGTCAAGCCGAAGACACCGACTCCTGCCGTCGCGGCAACGCCATGAAACTGCGCGCCGCTGCCGTCGCGTTCGCGTTCACCGCACTGGCCGGGTGCCAGCTCGCACCCGAATACAGCAAACCGGTCGTCGACGTTCCCGACAGTTACAAGGAGTCGGGTCCGTGGCAGCCTGCCGCTCCGGCCGATCAGATCGACCGCGGCGACTGGTGGAACGCATATCACGACCCTGCGCTCGATGAACTCGAAGCGCGCGTCGATGCCGCCAACCCCGATCTGGCTGCCGCAGCCGACCGTTATGCCGAAGCCCGCACCTATGTAGCCGAAGCACGCGCGGGCCTTTTCCCGGAGGTCAATGCCGGCGCGCTGGCGACGAAGAACCGCCAGTCCGACAACCGGCCGCTACGCTCGGCGTCGCAGCCGGACGAATACCGCGACAACTATGTCGCCGCGCAACTCAATTACGAACTGGACCTGTGGGGTCGCGTGCGCAACCTGGTCGCTGCCGGCCAGGCGAATGCCCAGGCGAGCGCTGCGGATCTCGCATCGGTGCGCCTGAGCCTGCACGCGGAACTGGCCAATGCCTACATCACGCTGCGCGGCCTCGACGCGCTCGCGCAACTTTTTTCCGACACGGTCGATGCCTACGGCAAGGCGCTGCAGCTGACGCAGAACCGTTTCAAGGGCGGCATTGCATCGGCGCTCGACGTCGCGCACGCGCAGACGCAACTCGACACCGCACGCGCGCAGCGTGTCGATGCGCTCGCCCAGCGCGCCTTGTACGAACACGCGATCGCGAGCCTGGTCGGCACGCCGGCGTCGAAGTTCACGCTCGAGCCGAAAGTCGTCGACCTGCCGATACCGTTGGCGCCGACCGGGTTGCCGTCGACGCTGCTCGAACGCCGCCCCGATGTCGCCGCGGCCGAACGCCGGACCGCGGCTGCGAACGCGCAGATCGGCATCGCGCGCGCGGCATTCTTTCCGAGCATCACGCTGACCGCACTGGGCGGTTACGAGAACACCGGCGGCGCGGACTGGATCAGTGCGCCGAACAGCGTCTGGTCGATCGGGCCGCACGCGTTGCTGAGTCTGTTCGACGCGGGCCGCCGTCAGGCCGAAGTCGACCGTGCGCACGCCGTGTTCGACGAAACCGGGCAGCGCTACCGCAGTACCACGCTTACCGCCTTCCAGCAGGTCGAGGACAATCTCGCGCTGCTGCATCTGCTCGGCGACGAGGCCGTACATGAAGATGCCGCCGTCGCCTCCGCGCAGCGCACGCTGAACCTGGCGCTGGATCGCTACCGTAACGGCGCGGTCAACTATCTCGAAGTGGTCGAGGCGCAGACCGCCATGTTGCAGGCACAGCGCACCGCGTTGACGTTGCGCGACCGCCGCCTGCGCGCGAGCGTCGCGCTGGTTCGCGCGCTCGGCGGAGGCTGGAGCGCCGATTCGACGCAGTCGCTGGCTGCCGCTGCCGGCAGCTGAGACCGGCAGCGCGAATCGGACCGCTTGTAAGGATTTTGTCCACTGTCCGTCCAAGGCATGACAGCGGAGGATTCGCATCGGCGCATTGCACGAACGCTTCGGCGCACTTTACTTCCGCTTTACGGCCGGGAGTGAAAGATTGCCTTGGTGGCTGCGGTCTTAGTCGGCACCTGAGCGGGTGCCGCACCGCAGCATCGATTTGCCTTGTCTGCGCTGGGTCGCTGTCATAGCTTGGAAAGAAAGTTGAATGAATCTGCTTCCGCAACTCGCTTTTTGTCCTGGAAGATAAGCACCGCCGAACGGCGGGGAAAAACACCCCGGCGGACTTCGTTCCGCCATCAACCACGGAGTACACGCAAATGTCGAACAAGATCGTCAAACCGTTGACCGTCGCCATCGGCGCCGCGTTTGTCGGCTCGGTTGCATTGACCCAGATGGCCAATGCCAACACGGCGTTCCAGATCACCCCGCTCGTCGGCGGCTACACGCTCGCGGCCGAAGGCAAGTGCGGTGAAGGCAAGTGCGCCGTCGCCAAGATGGCCAAGCCCGGTGAAACCGCCGTGACCAAGGAAGAGGCGATGGCACATGGCTTCAGCGCGACCCAGGTCGCCGCATGGGACAAGAACGGCGACGGCAAGCTCGACGCCACCGAACTCAGTGCCATGCACGCCACGATGGACAAGAAGGGCAAGGAAGGTTCCTGCTCGGCCGACAAGAAAGGCAAGGAAGGTTCCTGCTCGGCTGACAAGAAGGGCAAGGAAGGTTCCTGCAGCGGCCACTGAGAAACTCCGCGCAAATCGTCATCCCCGCGTCGTGCGGGGATGACGGCGGATCCGAAAACATTCAAAAAGTCTCGCCCTGAATGACGCTACACACCGGACATGATGTGACCGGAGCAGGCCTGGGCCTGCGGCGAGCCCTGCTGGGTCCGCTGCGGGACAACCCGGATGCGCCGATCGACTTCTTCGAGGTTGCGCCGGAAAACTGGATCAATGTCGGTGGCCGGCTCGGCAAAACGTTTCGCTCGTTCACCGAACGGTATCCCTTCATTTGTCACGGGCTTTCGCTGTCGCTCGGCGGGCCGTCGCCGCTCGACGAAACGCTGCTGCACAAGATCAGGCGTCTGCTCGATGAGCACGGTGTCCGCGGCTATAGCGAGCATCTGTCGTTCTGTTCCGATGATGGACACCTGTACGACCTGATGCCGATTCCCTTCACCGAGGAGGCGATCGAGTGGGTCGTGCCGCGCATCCGCCGCGCACAGGACATCCTCGGCCGGCGCATCGCCGTCGAGAACGTTTCCTCCTACGCGACGCCGGGCCAGGAAATCAGCGAAATAGAATTCACCAACGCCGTGCTCGAGGGCGCCGACTGCGACCTGCTGCTCGACGTCAACAACGTCTACGTCAACAGCGTCAACCACCGCTACGACGCGGCGAAATTCATCGAGGCAATGCCGGCCGGCCGGGTCGCGTACATTCATATCGCCGGACACTACAACGAGGCGCCCGACCTGATCGTCGACAGCCACGGTGCGGCCGTCATCGATCCGGTCTGGAACCTGCTCGACCTTGCCTATGCGCGGTTCGGCGCGCTGCCGACCTTGCTCGAGCGCGATTTCAACATTCCTGCTCTGTCGGAACTGGTCGGCGAGCTCGATCACATCCGTGCAATCCAGGCGCGCCACCGGATCGAAAGCGATGCGAAGCATGTCCGCATCGCCTGAAGCCGAGACGCGAGCGCCCGGCCGCACGCGCGCGCTGCAGTACCGCTTCACGGCGCATATCCGCGATCCGCAGAACAATCCGCCGCCGGAAGGAATCGAAGATCGCCGCATGGCGATCTATCGCGACCTGGTTTACGCCAACATGGAAAGTTTCGTCTCGTCGAACTTTCCGGTGATCCGCTCGTTGCACGACGATACGGCCTGGAACGTTTTCACGCGCGAATTCTTCCGCGAACACGTCTGCCATACACCGCTGTTTCCGGAGTTCGCGCGCGAGTTCCTGCGCTGGCTCGAGACGCGCCAGCAGCAGGACCGCGGCGATCCGGCATGGCTGCTCGAACTGGCGCACTACGAGTGGGCCGAGCTGGCCCTTTCGCTCGACGAAGCCACCATCGAGCAGGTCGCACACGACCCGAGCGGCGATCCGCTGACCGGCGTGCCGGTGATTTCACCGCTCGCCTGCGTTCTCGGCTACCACTATCCGGTGCACCTGATCGGGCCGGATTTCCGCCCTGCGGAAATGCCGCCCGCGCCGACCTGGATCCTGCTCGTGCGCAACCGCGACGACGACGTGCGCTTCCACGAAATCAATGCGCTCAGCGCGATGCTGATCGAACGTCTGCGCGCGAATGCCGAACTCACAGGCGCGCAGTGCGTCGACGCGCTGCTTGCCGATCGCTCGGCTGAAGAAGCCGCGGAGTTGCGTCCCGCAGGCCTTGCGCTGCTGCGCGAACTGCAATCGTTCGAGGCGATCCTCGGTACCCGAGCCGCCTAGCCGCCAGAGGTTGCTACTTCGACTGGAGTGCCAGTTCCTGCTCGTCATTCCAGCGCAGGCTGGAATCCAGTTCTGTCCATCTGAATCCAACGCCCGAATGCAAGAAGAGAAGAACTGGATCCCAGCCTGCGCTGGGATGACAAGCTCATGTAGCCTGCCCCGTGGCGCGAAGCTTGTAAGGAATCCAGGCGACCCTGCGTCTATACTGCATTCCATAAAACGCTGAGGGGCTTTGCCATGTCGTTCGACGCCATTTCCGTCTGGGAATCCCTGACCGCGCGCCTGCGCGGCATCGGACAGTTGCTGCCGCCCGTGATCCTGCGCTTGATCATGGGCTGGGAGTTCTGGGAATCGGGCCGCGAAAAATACCTCGGCGACAACTGGTTCACCGACATCAAGGACAGGTTTCCATTTCCGTTCAACTCGATTCCGACAGACATCAGTTGGGCGATGGCCACATATTTCGAACTCGGCGGCGCAATCCTGCTCGTGTTCGGCCTGTTCACGCGCTTTGCCGCGTACAGCCTGCTCGTGCTGACGTTCGTCGCGACTGCCGCGGCCCACTGGCCTGACATGCTCGCAATGTGGAGCGACTTGGCCAAGGGTTATGCCATCCAGGACATGGGCTTCGGCAACTTCAAGCTGCCGCTGCTGTTCGTCGTCATGCTGCTGCCGATCATTTTCCAGGGCCCGGGCAAGATCAGCCTCGACTATCTGCTGGCGCGCAAGCTCAAGGCCGATCCGATGCCGGAACCGCTCGCCGATGCCTATGCATGGTCGCTCGCCTTGCTCGCACTCGGCATTCCGTTCCTGATGCTGCTGCCGAAATTCGGCCTGGCGCTCGTGATCGGCTCGCTCGCATTGTTCCTGTTCGGGCGCTACGCACGCGCGTGACCTTCGCGGAACAAAGGCAAGGAAGCGCCATGAAGCAGTCGACGCGGATGAACACGGAAAGAGCAGAACCTATCTGCTTGGTACCTGCTTTATCCGCGCAATCCGCGTTGCTTGCCTTGCATCCGCGTCAATCCGCGTTGAAAGCCCTTCTTAGGTTTTGACTTTGCTTGCTGCAGCTGACCAATTGGACTGACAGCGTTGTGATCGCTGCGCCTGCCGCGTATCCTGCGGTCATGTCCGCAACTGCCATCCGATACGCCGAACGCTTCCGCGGTTTCCTGCCGGTCGTCGTCGACATCGAAACCGGCGGTTTCGATTGCGAGCGCGATGCGATGTTGGAGATCGCGGCCGTCGTGATCCGCATGGACGACAAAGGCATCGTGCATCCGGATCCTGTCGTGTCGACGCACGTGGTGCCGTTTCCCGGCGCCAACATCGATCCGCGCTCGCTCGAGATTACGGGCATCGATCCGACCCATCCGTTCCGCGCCGCGATCGAAGAACGCGAGGCGCTCGACTGCATTTTCAAGCCGATACGCAAGGCTTCGCGCGAGTTCGAATGCCAGCGTGCGATCCTGGTCGGACACAATGCGGCGTTCGACCTGAACTTTCTGAACGCCGCGATCCGTCGCACCGGCCACAAGCGCAGTCCGTTTCATCTGTTCAGCTGCTTCGATACGGCAACGCTCGCCGGCCTCGCCTATGGCCAGACCGTGCTCAGCCGCGCGGTGCAGGCTGCCGGATTCGAGTGGAATGCGAGCGAAGCCCACTCGGCCATCTACGACGCCGAGCGGACGGCCCTGATCTTCTGCGATATCGTCAATCGCTGGCGCGCGATGACCGAGGCGTGGCAGGCGCAAACCGGCGCCGCAGCGTAGTATCACGTCGGAAGCACGAGTCCACGGAAGCGGCGATCCGCACTTGAGTTGCGCGGCGCTACGTCCCATTATTGAATCATGCCGATCTACGAATACGCCGCTGTCGAAAAAGGCTGCCCCCGCTGCGAGGGGCACTTCGACCTGCGCCAGAAACTCGCCGATGCCGAGCTGACGCAGTGTCCGCAGTGCGGCGCGCCGGTACGGCGCGTCATCAGCGCCCCGGCATTCGCCATGGGCAACGCGCATACGCTCAAGGAAGGCCACGCGGCCAAGCACGGATTCACGCAGTATCGGCGTGCAGGTGGCGGGGTCTACGAAAAGACCGCGGGCAAAGGGCCGAAATTCATCAGTGGCGACTAATGCAGCTGGCGTAGCTGTTTCGGCAACTCGATTACGTTGAACCTTCGAAACGCTGGATTCGAAGGTTCCAAGTCTTTGAGCGCTTGCCGATCCCTCTCCGCTTCCGTATAAACAGCGATTCTGCGTTGTGGCACCCGCCCTCTTCGGCCGCGGGAAAATCCGCCCTTCGCTATGCGATCAACCCTGAAACCGGGAGTGCCGAGTGCGCCAGCCAGTCGTCCTGTCCATCATTGCCGCGGTCGCATTGTCCGCCTGCCAGCCGGCGCCCCCCACGAAACCCGCCAGTCAACCCATGCCCTCCGACACGAAGCGCGGCGCCGTTACTGCACTGACCTACCCGGTTGCCAAGACCATTGCGCAGACCGACGATTATCACGGCATCAAGGTCGCCGATCCGTATCGCTGGATGGAGGATCTCGACGCGCCGGCAACACGGGATTGGATCGAAGCAGAGAACAAGGTCACTTCGGCCTATCTCGACGCCATTCCGGGCAAGGACAAGATCAAGAACCGGCTCACTGAGATCTGGAACTACGAACGCTTCGGCTCGCCGCAGCAGTACGGCGGCAACTATTTCTACACGCACAACGACGGCTTGCAGAACCAGGCCGTGCTCTACGTCGCCGATTCACTAGCCGCTGCGCCGCGCCTGTTGCTCGATCCGAACACGTTGTCGGCCGACGGCACGATCGCGCTCAAGGGCTATGCAATCAGCGACGACGGCAAGTACATAGCCTACGGCCTGTCCAGCGGCGGCTCCGACTGGGAAGATTGGCACGTCCTCGATGTCGCCAGCGGCAAGAACACCGACGATGAACTGCACTGGGTCAAGTTCTCCGGGGCGAGCTGGCGCCGCGACGGCACCGGCTTCTACTACAGCCGCTACGACGAGCCAAGAGGCGAGAACGCGCTCAAGGCGGTGAGCAAGTTTCAGAAGCTGTACTTTCACCGCCTCGGTACGAAGCAATCCGACGATCTGCTGATCCACGAACAGAAGGATCAGCCGGATTGGCTGTTCAGCGCACAGGTCAGCGACGACGGACGTTATCTCGTCATCAGCGTCGCGCGCAGCACCGAACCGAAGAACCTCGTGCTGTTCCGCGATCTTGCAAAGAAGCATGCCGACGCGAAGACCGAAACGCTGATTGGTGCCTGGGATGCAAGCTATCAGTTTCTCGGCAACACGAAGGATGTCTTCTACTTTCTGACTGACAGCGACGCACCGCGCTACCGCATCATTGCCGTCGAGACCAAGCATCCGGACAAGGCGCACTGGAAGGAACTGGTGCCGCAGGGAGCCGAGACGCTGCAGAACGCCAGCATCGTCAACCACAGTTTCATTGCCGAATACCTGCAGGATGCGCACAGCAATGTGCACCTGTTCGACCTCAAGGGCAAGGCGATCGGCGATCTCGTCCTGCCGGGCCTCGGCAGCGCCAGCGGCTTCTCCGGGCGCACGCGCGATACCGAAACCTTCTATACGTATTCGAGCTATACCGCGGCGCCGACCGTTTTCCGCTACGACCTCAAGACCAGCACGGGCAGCGTCTTCCGCGCGCCGAAGGTGGCGTTCGATTCCGCACAGTACGAAACGCGCCAGGTGTTCTACCCGAGCAAGGACGGCACGCGGGTGCCGATGTTCGTCACGGCGAAGAAAGGCGTCGCCCAGAACGGCGCGAATCCGACCATCCTTTACGGCTACGGCGGCTTCAATGTCTCGCTGCAGCCGGCATTTTCGTCCGTCATTGATCGCCTGGCTCGATCTCGGCGGCGTGTACGCGGTGGCGAACCTGCGCGGCGGCGGCGAGTACGGGCGCGAGTGGCACGAAGCCGGCATGAAACTGCAGAAGCAGAACGTGTTCGACGACTTCATCGCCGGCGCGGAGTACCTAATCAAGGAAAAGTATACTTCTGCGCAGAATCTTGCGATCCGCGGTGGTTCGAACGGCGGGCTGCTCGTCGCCGCCGCCGAATTGCAGCGTCCGGATCTTTTCGCCGCCGCAATTCCCCAGGTCGGTGTGCTCGACATGCTGCGCTTCCGCGACTTCACGATCGGCAAGGCGTGGGAATCGGACTACGGCTCGGTCGACAATGCCGACGAGTTCAAGGCGATGTATGCGTACTCGCCGCTGCACAACATCAAGTCCGGCGCGAACTATCCGGCGACGCTGATCATTACCGGCGACCATGACGACCGCGTGTTCCCCGCGCACAGCTTCAAGTTCGCCGCGGCGATGCAGGCGGCCAACCCGCACGGCAAGCCCGTTCTGATCCGCATCGAGACGCGCGCCGGCCATGGGCAAGGCAAGCCGACGGCCAAGCAGATCGAGGAAGTCGCCGACGTCTACGCATTCATCTTCGAGGCGTTCGCAAAGGCTCCTGCTCCAATGAAGTAATGCTGTCGCGCGCAGCGCGAAGATCGCTCTCCCTCTCCCCTTGTGGGAGAGGGCACGGGTGAGGGGACGCTTCAGGCTCCAGCGCGCGCAATTGGACACTCGCGTACCTTTGACGACTGTACGAGCGCCCTGCCCGACCACATCGCCTGACCTTATGCCAGCCAATCCGGCGGCGATTACGCGCGGTTATTTGCCGCTGCAACAGGTGCGCGCTAAGCTGGTTGCTTCGCCGCGGCGCAGGCAGCAGCGACAATCCATTCGAGCGAGGTCGCCATGATCTACCAGAGCATCCTGGAAACCATCGGCCGCACGCCGATCGTGCGCATCAATCACATCGCCCCGAAAGGCGTCGACATGTACGTCAAGGTCGAGGCGTTCAATCCGATGTCCTCGGTCAAGGACCGCCTGGCGATCGGCATCATCCTCGACGGCGAAGCCAAAGGCACCCTCAAACCAGGACAGACCGTCGTCGAAGCGACGTCCGGCAATACCGGCATTGCACTGGCGATGGTTTGCGCGGCCAAGGGCTATCCATTCGTCGCATTCATGAGCGATTCGTTCTCGATCGAGCGGCGCAAACTGATGCGCGCGCTCGGGGCCAAGGTGATCCTCTGCCCTGCTGCCGAACGCGCGACCGGCATGATCAAGCGCGCCGAGGACTACGCGAAGAAGAACAACGCCTTCCTCGCACGCCAGTTCGAGAACGAGGCCAATCCCGCCTATCACCGCAGCACGACTGGTCCGGAAATCCTGCAGGATTTCGCCGGCCGTCGGCTCGACTGGTTCGTCACCGGCTGGGGCACCGGCGGCACGCTGACCGGCGCCGGCGAGATGATCAAGCTGGCGCGTCCGGACGTGAAGATCGTCGCGACCGAACCCGAAGGTGCGGCGATGCTCTCGGGCAAGGACTGGGCGCCGCACAAGATCCAGGGCTGGACACCGAATCTGATTCCAGCGGTGTTGAACAAGAAGGTCGCCGACGAAATCATTCCGGTCAGCGACATCTATGCGCGCGACACCGCGCGCGCGCTGTCGCAGAAGGAAGGCATCTTCTGCGGTATCTCGTCCGGCGGCACGTTTGCCGCGGCGCTCGAAGTCGCAAAGAAAGCGAAGAGCGGCGACGTGATCCTGGCGATGCTGCCGGACACCGGCGAGCGTTATTTCTCGACGATCCTGTTCGAAGGCATCAACGAAGGCACCGACGTCGAGCTTGCCGACCTCTGAGGCGACGAAGGTTCAGCAGCAGTCGACTGACTCTCCTCCTACACCATCGGAGGAGAGTGACGGGAGCAATCCAATTAGGGAGTCGAAGTCCCTGAAACGTCGAGCTCGGCCCAGCACCTTCATGGCCAGGAGAACCACGCGTCCAGCGATCACGCACGCGCAGGATCGGTGCCTCAAAATACCGGTAAACGAGCGCCGCGCATCCGATCGACAACGCCATGAATACCATTGCCTGAAGCAGGCAGCCGGCGAACGTCTGCGCGCTGCCGAAAAACGTGGCGTTCATGGCGCGCATCACCGCGAGCTGACAAAGGTAGAGTGCATACGACCAGCGCGCGATCGCGCGTACGGCATTCTCGACCACGACAGGCATGCCGCTGCGCCGCCAGTTCGATGCGGCGGGCAGGAAAGCGGCAAAGCTCGCCGAAATCAGGCTGAACAAGCCGGTGCGCGCGAAAAGGTCCGTGTCCTTCGGCAGAACCAGGTACAGCGTGACCGCGAGCAGCGTGCCGAACGCGCCACACCACGCGAGCAGCTTTTGCCGTGCGCGGTGACATGCCGGACGAGCGCCGGCACAACAGCATCGCCACGACGCCGTAGGCAATCGCATCCATGCGCACGAGGGAAACCATGCGCAGCGACAGGTCCCAGTTGGGATCGAACTCGAGCACATAGATAACGCGCACGGCCGTCGCAATCACGATCGCCAGAACCACGAGCAGCAACGGGTCGACGCGACGAGCGAGACGCCCGCCGAAAACAAGGACCAGCAGCGGTGCGATCAGGTAGAAAATCTCCTCGACCGCAAGGCTCCAGGACTCGATGAAGAACAGCGGTTGCGGCCAGGCGAAGTTCTGCAGGAAAATCGCGTAGGGTGCGGCGTGCGGCCACGAACCTTCGATCCAGCGCGCGAGCACGATGTTGACGACGAGGAACAGATAGTAATTCGGCAGCGTGCGCAGCCAGCGCCGCACCCAGAAGCGACCGACGGCGAAACGGGCGGCCTGTGCCTGCGTGGCGAGGATGCCGCCGATCAGGAAACCGCTCAACACGAAGAACAGTTCGACGCCGAGATGCCCGAGCATCCACCACGCCTCGAGCCGGTGCGTCAGCGGCAGGAACATGAAGCTCGCGTGCGCAACGATCACGAGCAGGATCGCCGTGGCGCGCAAAAAATCCAGGCCGAAGACACGCGATTCGGACATTCGTGCCAGGTCCGTGCGGAGCTAGCGAGCGCGGCGCATGCGCCGGCCGCGCGCGATGCCGTAGATGCTGATGCCGAGCCACAGCCCTTCGAGCACGAACGCGGACAGGTTGAACGCATACAGCAGTGACAGCAGGACGGCGAACGCGCCGAGCGCGTTCATGAGCTGATAACCCAGCCCGTCGCCGCGCATGCGCCCCGCCTGCAGCAGGTAGAACGCGACCAGCGTCATCGCGACGCCCAGCAAGACCGGCCCAGTCGTACCAATGCATGGAGATCATGGTCTTGCTCCGCGTTGGCGCAGCACCTCGAACATCGCGACACCGGTCGCTACCGAAACGTTGAGGCTTTCGACGTCACCGCGCATGGGAATTCGCGCCACGAAATCGCAGGACTCGCGGGTCAGGCGGCGCATGCCCTCGCCTTCGCTGCCCATCACGATCGCCGTCGAGCCCTTGAGGTCGAGTGAGTAGAAGTCCTGTTCGGCATCGCCGGACAGGCCGACGAGCCAGACGCCCCGATCCTTCAACGCCTTCAGTGTGCGCGCGAGATTCGTCACGGCGAAGAACGCCACGCGGTCGGCCGCGCCGGCCGACGCGCGGCGCACGGTCGGCGTAATGCCGACAGCCTTGTCCTTCGGCACGACCACGGCAGTCGCACCGGCGCCTTCCGCGCTGCGCAGGCAGGCGCCGAGATTGTGCGGATCGGTCACGCCGTCGAGGACCAGCAGCAGAGTCTCCTTTTCCGCCTTCTCCACGAGTGCATAGAGCTCCGACTCGGCGCGCGGCGGCGGCGCGCGGTAACGCGCTACGGCGCCCTGGTGACGCGCCCCGCCGGTCATGCGGTCGAGCGCCGCGCGGTCACGCGCATGCGGCTTGACACTGGCGTCGCGTGCCCGCTCGGACAACTCCCTGAGGCGTGCATTCTGGCTGTCGATTTCGATGTACAGCTCGATGATGTTCTTCGGATCGTGCGTCAACGCCGATTCGACTGCATGGATTCCGAAAATCAATTCACCGCTCATGCCCGCTCCAAATCAAACAATGTCTCCGCCTTCAGCGCGCCAACGATACCTCACCCCGTCCGACGATGTCGCTCGCCTGCGAAGGGGAATTCCCACGCACGGCATATCGCAACCCGAAACCACCCTCACCCGACGCACTGCGTGCGTCGACCTCTCGCGCCAGCGGGAGAGGTGTCCATTCCCCACTGCGACTGAAGAGCGAATATATCAGCGGCTGCGTTTCTTTCCGGACGTCGCAGAGCCCGTCATCGCCTGCACGGAATCGTTCGTCGCCAGCCGGAAGTCGATCTTGCGGTCTTCGAGGCTCGCGCGTAGTACCTGCACGCGTACCGGATCGCCAAGGCGGAATTTCAGTCCGCGCTTTTCGCCGCTCAGCAGGTGCCGCACCGGATCGAAATGATAGTAATCGTTCGGCAGCTGGGTGATGTGGACGAGACCGCTGACCTGCGATTCGATCAGCTCGACGAACAAGCCGAACGACGTGACGCCGGAAACAATGCCGTCGAATTCGCTGCCGACGTGCTTTTCCATCCATGCGCACTTGTAGCGTTCGTCGACGTCGCGTTCGGCCTCGTCGGCGCGGCGCTCGTTGTGCGAGCAATGCGTCGCCAGCGACGCCATCTCGGCCGGGCTGTACGTGTAGTCGGACGGCTTGCCCTTGGTCAGCGCATAGCGGATCGCGCGGTGCACGAGGAGGTCGGGGTAACGCCGGATCGGCGAGGTGAAGTGCGCGTAGGCTTCGAGCGCGAGCCCGAAATGTCCCGAGTTCTGCGGGCTGTAGACGGCCAGCGACTGCGAGCGCAGCAACACCGACTGGATCAACCCAGCGTCGGGTCGGTCGCGGATCTTCTTCAGCAGCGCCGAGAAATCGCCCGGCGTGACCGCATCGACCGGCGGCATGCGCAGGTGAAACTCGCGCAGGAATTCGAGCAGGTCTTCGTATTTCGATGCAGGCGGCGGCGCGTGCACGCGATACAGCGCAGGAATCTTGCGCTTGTCGAGAAACTTCGCCGCCTCGACATTGGCCGCGATCATGCACTCCTCGATCAGCTTGTGCGCGTCATTGCGATGCTCGGCGCCAAGCTGTTCGACCTCACCTGACGGCGACAGGCGGAAATTCACTTCATGACTGTCGAAGTCGATCGCGCCGCGCTTGCGCCGCGCCTTGGCCAGGATCTTGTACAGCTGGTGCAGCTGCTCGAGCTGCGGCAGCACGTCGGCGAGTTCGGCGCGCGCATCGGCATCGTTCTCGCCGAGCGCTTGCCAGACACGGTTGTAGGTCAGGCGCGCATGCGAGCGCATTACTGCCGCATAGAACTTCGAGCGCGACACCTCGCCGTCGTAGCCGACCTGCATTTCGCAGACCATGCACAGGCGCTCGACCTTGGGATTGAGCGAACAGATGCCGTTCGACAGCGTTTCCGGCAGCATCGGCACGACGAAACCCGGAAAGTAGACCGAGGTAGAGCGCTTCTGCGCTTCGTCGTCCAGCGCGCTGCCGGGACGCACATAGTGCGAGACATCGGCGATCGCGACGAGCAGGCGGAAGCCGCCCGCAACAGGTTCGGCAAACACCGCATCGTCGAAGTCGCGCGCGTCTTCGCCGTCGATCGTGACCAGCGGTACCTTGCGCAAGTCGATGCGGCCGGCGATTTCCTCCCTGGTGACGCGTGGCTCGACCTGTTCGGCTTCGAGCAACGTTTCCTGCGGCCAGTCGTGTGGCAGACCGTGGCTGGCGATCGCCATCTCGACGACCAGCGACGGCGACAGGCGTTCGCCGAGCACGCTGACGACTTCGCCGATCGGCCCACGTTGCGCATTCGGCGGCTGCGTGATCTCGGCGACGACGATCTGGCCCGAGCGCGCGCCCTGATCCTTGCCCGGCGAAATCAACACGTCCTGGTGAAGGCGGCGATCGTCGGGCACGACCAGCACGACGCCGTTGTCGACGACGATGCGGCCGACCAGGCGCGACGCACGTCGCTCGAGCACCTCGGCGATTGCGCCTTGCTTGCGCCCGCGCCGGTCGAGACCGACGACACTGAGCAGCACACGGTCGCCATGCAGCACCTTGCGCATTTCGGCCGGCGAGATATAGACGTCGTCGCCGCCGGCATCGGCGCGCAGGAAACCGAAGCCCTCGGCGTTGGCGATGATCGTGCCGGGAATCAGGTCGAGCTTCTGCGCGACACCGTAGCCGCCACGCCGGTTCTGCAGCAGCTGACCGTCGCGCAGCATCGCCGCGAGGCGCTTGTTCAGTGCTTCGACATCGCGCGGATCGCTCAAGCCGAGCCCGGCCGCCAACGTCTCGACCGTCATCAAGGTCGAGCTGTCGCCGAGGAAATGCAGGATCGACTCGCGGCTCGGGATCGGATGCTCGTAGCGCTCTGATTCGCGTTGCGCATGCGGATCGGTGTGCGGTCGGGCGCCACGAGCGCGCGCGGCACCCGACCCCGACTTGCCGGGCGCCGGCTCGGCGTGCCGGCCGGTCGCCGACGGCGGCGATGAACCCTTTCCGTGCGCGCCGGACGGCGCGTTCTTGCCTGCCTTGGCGTGCTTGGCTGGCATTGCTGGAAGGTCGGGCATCCAGCCGGGCAACTTGCTCTTGGGCTTGCTTCGCGGCGCGGTCTTGGAGCGGCGTCTGATCACTGAATTTCCTTAGTATCCGACGCTCAGAGTCGCCCAGCAGGCCGCACAATGCAAGCCGCCGTTGACAGTCCGGCGCCATGCCGTTATCGTTCGCGGCCCTGCGCAAGCGCAGGATTCCCACGCCTGCCCAGGTGGCGGAATTGGTAGACGCACTAGTTTCAGGTACTAGCGGGTAAAACCGTGGAGGTTCGAGTCCTCTCCTGGGCACCAGATATACTTCGGTACACGTCCGCGACAATCCACCCAAGACCTAAAAAAACCTCGCCAAATAGCGGGGTTTTTGCTATCTGCTGTCCGTAGCCATCAGCGACTGTCATCTTGCGGCCGCCGAAAATAGCGAGTAAAGCGCCGCGGCGCGCAGTAGGATACTTCTTCCGCACCCGTGTGTTGTTTGTGCACCGCTGTTCGTTCGCGCAAACAACAAGACGACCGATAACCGGAGCACTAGCCGCAGGAGGATATTCGTGAAAAAGATTCTTTCGAGCGTATTTCTTGGGGCCATGCTGACGATCGGCAACGCAGTCATAGCGGTGGGGTCCGACCCTGACCCCGTGGTCGGCACCTGGAAGTTGAATCCCGCGAAATCGACATTCGGTGGCGTTCCGGCATACAAGAGCCAAATTCGCACCTACTCGCGGTCTTCAGGAGACTTAACTCTGAAGATGACGACCGTTAGCAGTGAAGGCAAGGAAACCACAACGCAAGCGACGTACAAATTGAACGGCAAGGACTACCCGTCGATGGGCAACCCTGATTTCGACAGCCTTTCAGGGATGCAGATCGATACCAACACCGTCGAATTCACATTGAAAAGAGCTGGCAAGCCGGTAGGCAAGATTCGCCGCACCGTCTCCGAAGACGGCCAAACCCTCACAATAAATTTCCTGCTAACGAACAAGAATGGCGTTCAAACATCGGCACTCACGATATTTGACAAGCAATAGGCCAGCGTGTGAGTGGCTAGCTGGCAGACGTAAGAGATTTCCTTACACGACGCAGCAGCGATCTCCGATACCAAAGGTGATGGCGACGCGCAGATTTCCGGCGCGCACCACGGAATCATCCGCAGTCTTCCACTGTGCCCCGCCGGATACATCCGAAACCCTGCTCTCATTGCGGGGTTATTGCTTTTTCAAATAGTGGCTGACTGGCAAATAGTGCCGAACATAAGCGCTTCGTAAAAAAACGACGGGGTCCGAGAGGGCCCCGTCGTTTAAGCGAGTGCAACGACTTTCTTCTTATTGGTCCGAATGCGGCCACGGCGTGCGCCGCATCGAACTCCCCTCCCACCATTCGAAGCGTCGGTGAAGGCGTTTCAGACCGTCATCG
>CAVTVN010000031.1:0-14625 GCA_963738115.1 uncultured Gammaproteobacteria bacterium
CGCATCGACGTCATCAGGGTGAATGTCGCGCAGCAGCAGTTTCCTGCCGTCACGCGTGCTGACGATCTCGCCGATCAGGCGTGGCGCGGATGCGGGATGCAGCGTCTCGCGCCGCGGCGGACGCCCGCCGACGGTCTGAAAGCGCAGGGTGTCGTCGGGGAGAAGGGAGTTGGATGAGTTTTTCATGCAGTCACCCTGCCGTCCCCGCCTAGAGCACACCATCTAATCTGCGCCTGCCATTCAGCTTGGAGTCGACCCGGCCGCCGTCCGGTAGCGACGGGCAGGTGAATGGTGTCCTCCTGGCGCCGCTCCTCCTTCGCGCCAGCACGACTCCATCCGCTATATTGTCACCATGACAATGGACATCGACGAACTGCGCAAGCTGTGTAGTGACTGGCCGGGTGTCACCGAAAGCGTCAAGTGGGAGGACGACCTCGTTTTTTCCGTGGCCTCGAAGATGTTCGTGGTGACAGCGTTGCGCGGGCCGCACAAGGCGCGCATGTCGTTCAAGGTCGACACCGACCGCTTCCTCGAATTGACCGATCAGCCCGGCATGATGCCGGCACCGTACATGGCGCGCGCATTCTGGGTTTCGATCATCGAACCGGAACGATTCAGCGATGCACAAACGAAGGCGTTCGTGCGCCGGTCATATGAACTCGTGCGGAGCGGGCTGAGCAAGAAACTGCAGAAGATGCTGGCGGACGGTTGAGCGGTTGCAACCGTTGCTCAGCTTCAGCTCTTGAACTGCGCGAATGTGACGAAATGGCCGCCAGGTTCACGGTAGCCTATTTCGGTCGATCCGTAGAACGTTTCGCGCCGCGGCATGAAGATCTCGAATCCCTTCAGCGCGGTTGCCAGCGCATCGATGTCGTCAACCTCGACGAACAAGAATGTCTTGTCGCCCTTGAAGGCGGCAGTATGCGCATTGGAGTCCTTTTGCAGCAGTGCAGCAGTCTGGTACATGACTTCAACCGCGCCGTTGGTGAGAATGACGAAGCCGAGGTGGTCGCCGTCCGGCATTTCTGTCGGCCTGGCGAATCCGAGGCGCTCCTGCCAGAACGGCAGGCTTGGCTCGATCATGTCGACGATCAGCACGGGTGTGGATTTGCGCACCTGCAGCATGGCCATGGGTCTCTCCAGGGTGGCGGCCCAACCTATGGGCCATAGGTCTGTTCCGGGGCGATGATAGACTGCACTGCTGACAACATACTGACAGTAGCCTTAAACGAATGTCTGCAAAGGGCGATTCCCTGAGGACCATACTGTTCGCGCTCGGCGCGAACTTCGCGATCTTCGTTGCGAAGCTCGTCGCGGCGGTGCTGACCGGTTCCGGCTCGATGCTGGCCGAAGCCGTGCACTCGCTCGCCGACTGTGCGAATCAGGGCCTGTTGCTGATTGGCATCCGCCAGTCCAAGCGCCCGCCGTCCCCGGAGCATCCGCTCGGCTACGGGCTGGTCATGTATTTCTGGTCGTTCCTCGTCGCGCTGCTGTTGTTCAGCGTCGGCGGCGTGTTTTCCTTCTACGAAGGCCTGCACAAGCTGGAACACCCGGAACCGTTGCGCTGGGCGTGGCTGGCGATCGGCGTGCTCGTGTTCGGTTTGATCGCCGAGTCGTTTTCGATGTGGGCCTGCTTGACCGAGGTCAACAAGGCGCGGGGCGGCAAAAGCCTCTGGCGCTGGTTCCGCGAGAGCCGCCAGAGTGCGTTGATCGTCGTGTTCGGTGAAGACCTGGCAGCGCTGCTCGGCCTGTTGATCGCGCTGATCGCCGTGGTCGCCACCTACGTGACCGGCAATCCGCTGTTCGATGCCTACGGGTCGATCTGCATCGGCGCACTGCTGTGCATCATCGCTTTCTTCGTGGCGCGTGAAGTCGCCTCGTTGCTGGTCGGCAAGAGCGCCGAGAAATATCTGCGCGATTCGATCCGCACCTTCGTCGCCGAACAGCCGGAGGTCGAGCAGGTTTTCAACCTGATCACGCTGCAACTCGGGCCGTATCTGATGGTGGCGACCAAGGCGAAGATGCGCGGCGAGCAGTCGGATCGGGAAATGATCGACGCGATCAATCGTGTCGAGGCGAAAATGAAGCTGCAGTTTCCGGAAATCCGCTGGTCGTTCTTCGAACCGGATGTCGACGATTGAGAGCCAAGCGGCAGCCGTCTGAGTTTTCTTCGGTGTCACGGAGAGCACGTCCTTGAACCCCAACCTGGTTGTGCCGGTGCTGTTCGGTGCGCTGATCGCCTTCGGCGTCTATCGCCGCGTGCGCAGAAACATCGGGCGGCAGCCGTTGAGTTCGGCACGCCTGACGACGCGCATTGCGATGTTCGCCATCGTCGGCGTGATGGTCCTGTTGATGTCGTACCGCGACATGAATCTGCTCACAGCCATGCTCGCCGGCATCGTCGGCGGCGTCGCGCTGGGCTGGTTCGGGTTGAAACACACGCAGTTCGAGGCCACTGCGCAAGGCCAGTTCTACACGCCGCATACCTACATCGGCGCGTTTGTCTCGGCGCTCTTTCTCGGCCGCATCGCCTATAGATTCATCGTGCTGTATTCGACATCGCATGCGCTGGCGGCTGCGGACCCGAGTCCTTTCGCCGCCTACGAGAAGAGCCCGCTGACGCTGGCGATCTTCGGCGTGCTCGTCGGCTACTACGTGTTCTATTACGCGGGCGTGCTCCAACGCGGCCAGGGACTGCAGCCGCCGCCCGGCGATTCGTCCCTGCAGGCCTGAGGCGTTAGTCGCGCACGAGCCAGTCGATGCGCGCGCTGCCCGCCGGTTCACGCGACAGTTCCTTGAGCAATACAGGTAACAGATCGCGAAGCTGATCATCGAATTTCCACGGCGCGTTGACGATCACCATGCCGCAACCGTTCAGGCGCAGCGGCGAATCGTCCGCGCGCACGAGCAATTCGGCCACGAGCGTCTTGCGCATGCCGTTCGCGGCGAACCAGCGCAGGAACGGTCGCGTTGTCTCGCGCTGCTTGATCGGATACCAGATCGCGTAGATGCCGGTCGGCCAGCGCACGTGCGCGGACTTCAGCGCTGCCTCGATCGCGCGGAATTCGCCTTCCTGTGCCTCGAACGGTGGATCGATCAGCACGAGGCCGCGGCGCTCCTTCGGCGGCAGCAGCGCGGCGAGTGCCGCGTAACCGTCGCGCTGATGCACGCCGACGCGTGCGTCGTCGGCGAACAGCGCCTTCAACGCCGTCGCTTCGTCACCCTGCAGCTCGCACAGGACGGCGCGATCGAAGGGTCGCAACAGGTGGCTCGCAATCAACGGCGAGCCCGGATAGATGGCAATCGCGTGGCCGGAATAACCTGCCAGGTTCAGTGCCGCGATCAGATCCAGATAGGCGCGCAGCGACGGCGGCGCCTCCGCTTGTGCGCCGAGCAGACGCGCGATGCCGTTCTCGGCTTCTCCGGTCTTGGAAGCTTCGATGCTACGCAGGTCGTAACGGCCGGCGCCCGCGTGCGTGTCGAGATAGCAGAACGGCGCCGGCTTTTCTTTCAGCGCCTGCAGCAGGCCCACCAGGATCGTGTGCTTGAACACGTCGGCGAAATTGCCGGCGTGAAAGGCGTGGCGATAGTTCATGCGGGGCTGCGGTTAGAATCCACGCGTCGCAGTTTAGCAATGCCGTGGCGCTCACGCCGGTCCAGAACAGCATGAAACGATTTGCAGATGAAACGTCGCCGTTTCCAAGCGACCGTTCGCGGCGGAACTTCGTGGCCGGCGTGGCTTTGGGCGGTGTCGCCGCTTCTCTCGGCCTGTTGCGGTCGCCGCTTGCACAGCCGGTGCGCCCGCGCGTCGCGGAGCTTTCCGGGAACGAGTTCGACCTCGATATCGGAACAATGCCGGTGAATCTTGCCGGCGCGCCGCGCTCGGCGACCGTGGTCAATGGCAGCCTGCCGGCACCGCTGCTGCGCTGGCGCCAGGGCGAAACCATCACGCTGCGCGTAAAAAACTCGCTGCCGACGACGAGTTCGATTCACTGGCACGGTATCGTGCTGCCGGCCGACATGGACGGCGTGCCGGGCCTGAGCTACATGGGTATCGCGCCGGGATCGACCTACACGTATCGCTTCCGCGCAAACCAGGCGGGCACGTACTGGTACCACAGCCACTCGCGCTTTCAGGAGCAGACTGGCCTGTACGGCGCCATCGTCATCGAGCCACGCGACGGCGATGCGCATCGCGCCGATCGCGATCACGTCGTCTTGCTGTCGGACTGGAGCGACACCGATCCCGAACGCATCTTTGCGACGCTGAAGAAACAGAGCAACTACTACAACTTCGCCCAGCCGACGGTGGGCGACTTCCTGCGCGATGCGCGCGCGCTCGGCGTCGGTGGCGCGGCTGAGCGCCGTACGATGTGGAATCGCATGCGCATGGACCCGAGCGACCTGGCCGATGTGTCGGGACATGCGTACACCTACCTGATGAACGGCGTGAATCCTGCCGGCAACTGGACCGGCCTGTTCGTGCGAGGTGAGCGCTTGCGCTTGCGCTTCATCAACGGCGCCTCGATGACCTTCTTCGACGTGCGCATCCCGGGCCTGAAATTGACGGTTATCGCGCACGATGGACAGGACATCGAACCGGTGACGGTCGACGAGTTTCGCCTTGGACCGGCCGAGACCTGCGATGTCATTGTGGCTCCGGACGACGATCGCGCGTACACGATTTTCGCACAGGCGATGGATCGCTCAGGCTATGCACGCGGCACCCTGGCAACTCGCGCGGGAGCCGAGGCTGATGTGCCGCTGGTCGACCCGCGCCCGCTGCTGACGATGGCCGACATGATGGGCGATATGAGCGGCATGGCCGGCATGGATCATGGCGTGATGCCAATGAAAGGCGGCGAGGGCAGTTGCGGCGCTAACATGCCCGGCATGAAAGCGCTGGCGAACACGGCGCCGCAGGTCGGTCGCGGTGTCGACATGACGGTAGCGACGCCGCGCGCCAACCTCGACGATCCCGGCGTTGGCCTGCGCGACAACGGCCGCCGCGTGTTGACCTATGCGGACATGCGCACACGCGGTGCCCCGATCAGCCGCGACGTGCAGCGCGACATCGTCCTGCACCTGACCGGCCACATGGGCCGTTACATCTGGTCGTTCGATGGCCTGAAGTTTTCCGACGCCGAGCCGCTGCGGCTGAATCATGGCGAGCAGGTGCGCATCACGCTGATCAACGACACGATGATGACGCATCCGATCCACCTGCACGGCATGTGGAGCGAGGTCGAAACCCCGAGCGGCGAATTCCTCCTGCGCAAGCACACGGTCGTCGTGCAGCCGGCGCAGAAACTCAGCTACCGCGTCAATGCCGACGCGATTGGACGCTGGGCCTACCACTGCCATCTCCTCTACCACATGGAAGCTGGCATGTTCCGCGAAGTCGTGGTCGCGTGAGCCGTGCGTTGCGCCGTGCCGGCGCACCTGGCGTCGTCGTTGTCGCTGCGCTCTGCATTGCCGCGCCCGCGGCCGCGCAGCAGGTCGACGCGGTCGATCACGTCCCGCCCGCGCCGCCCGCGCAACCGATGCCGCCGATGTCCGAGGAGGCGATGGATCGCGTCATGGACATGCGCGACGACCCGCTGCTGGGCATGTTCAAGCTGGACCAGTTCGAGCGCGCGCACAGCGACGATGCCTCCGCGACCGATTGGGAGGCCGAAGCCTGGATCGGGCACGACTTCAACAAGCTGTGGTTGCGCACCGAGGGCGAGCGCGAAAGCGGGGTGACCGACGCGCGCGTCGAGGCGTTCTGGGATCATGCCTTCGCAAGTTACTGGGACTGGCAGATCGGCGTGCGCCACGACTTCGGCAATGGTCCGCAGCAGCCGCTCGCGGACGTCGATGGTCTCGGCGGGCCCCTCCCGGCCATCCATGGCCTCCGGGGCACTCGGGCTCCTGCCCAGCGCACTTGGACTCCTGTCCGGCGCACTCGGGCTCCTGCCCAGCGAGATTGGGCAGCGTTCGGCGTACAGGGATTGGCGCCGTACTGGTTCGAGATCGAAGCCACTGCATATGTCGGCGATTCGGGCAGGACGGCGCTGCGCTTCCGCGCCGAGTACGAACTGCTGCTGACGCAGCGTTTGGTCCTGCAACCGGAATTCGAGACGAACGTTTACGGCAAGCGCGACCCGGAGCACGGCGTCGATTCCAGCGTGAACGACGCGACATTCGGACTGCGCCTGCGCTACGAGATACGGCGCGAGATTGCGCCATACATCGGCGTGGTCTGGAAACACCGCTTCGGTGATATCGATTTCGCTGCAGACCGCACCGGCAGTGAAACGCAGCTCGTCGCGGGTCTGCGCGTCTGGTTTTGAGCCCTCCCCTTCAAGGGGGTGAAGCGGCGCGCTTGCGAGCCACTGGCTCGCGCGCCGCTGAACGCGCGGAGCAGGATGCGTAGCGCCGGGTTGCTTGGCGAGGCCAGGATGGCCGAGTTGGGCAACGTTGGGTGGGGATGGCGTGTGTTTTCCTGTCCCGCGCGAAGTATCCAGAGTGCAGCGCTTGGAAGAAGCGCCGCAAGCCTCAGCCAACGGTCACCGACAGCATCGACAGCGAACTGGTGACTTCGTCATTGAAAATGTGGATCTTGTCGCCGTCGCGCCGCGCGCCGAGCGCATACAGCAGCGGCAGGTAATGTTCCGGCGTCGGGATACCGAGCGCGACATCCGCGCCGAGAGTTCGCCAGTCGGCCAGGGCGTCCACGTCGCCGGCTTCGATGCGCGCGCGCAGCAACGTGTTCGCACGCGCCGCCCAGTCGGCCGGAGCAGGATCGCGGAAGTTGATCAGGCGCAGGTTGTGCACGATGTTGCCGCTGCCGAGAATCAGCACGCCTTCGTCGCGCAGCGGCGTCAGCTCGCGCGCAAGGTTCAGATGAAAGCCTCCCGGCTGTGCCGTATCGAGGCTCAGTTGCACGACGGGAACGTCGGCTTGCGGGTACATGACACGCAGCACGCTCCAGGCGCCGTGGTCGAGGCCCCATTCAGGCGTCGTGTGGACTTGCACACCCTTGACGATCGACGCGACGCGTCGCGCCAGCGCAGGGTCTCCCGGCGCCGGATATTGCACGTCGAACAACGCCTGCGGAAAACCGCCGAAGTCGTGGATCGTCTGCGGCCGCTCGGCGATGCACACGCCGACGCCGCGTGTTTCCCAATGCGCCGAGATGCACAGGATCGCCTTCGGTTTCGGCATCGATGCCGCTGCGGCCTGCCAGCCGCGGGTGAATGCGTTGTCTTCGATCGCATTCATCGGCGAGCCGTGGCCTGCAAACAACACCGGCATGGATGGCTGGAGCGACATATTCATTGACTCATCGTCGATGGCACTACTATATCGATACGCGGCGACGCATGTTCAAGAGACAGGACTTTCACTCTGCATGGAATCGACTGATTCAGAGACCGGCGAGCAGCACACGACGGTGCGGACTGATATGCCGCGCGTGGCAATCATCGGAGGCGGTCCCGCGGGCCTGATGGCTGCGGAGGTCGCGCGTGCTGCCGGCGCCGATGTGCAGGTCTACGATCGCCTCGGCTCGGTCGGGCGGAAGTTTCTCGTCGCGGGCAAGGGCGGCCTCAATCTCACCCATTCCGAAGGGGTGGAAACTTTCGCGGCGCGCTACGGTGCGCGCCGTGCCGAGGTGGCGCGCTGGCTCGCGCAATTCGATGCCGGTGCGATACGCGAGTGGGCACGCGGGCTCGGCATCGAAACATTCGTCGGCAGCTCCGGTCGCATATTTCCGCTCGACCTCAAAGCCGCGCCGCTGCTGCGCGGCTGGGTGCGCCGCCTGCGCGCGAGCGGCGTCGGCTTTCACATGCATCATCGCTGGCTCGGCTGGGACGCCGGAGCGTTGCGCTTCGCGCATGTCGACGGCGAGCGCCACGTATCGGCCGACGCCGTCGTGCTCGCACTCGGTGGCGGCAGTTGGCCTATCTTGGGTTCCGATGCGGCGTGGGTGTCGTTGCTGGCCGATCGCGGCGTGCCGATCGCCCCGTTGGCGCCATCGAATTGCGGTTTCGACATCGGCTGGAGCGAGCACTTCGCGCAGCGTCATGCCGGTCACCCGGTGAAGCCCGTCGTCGTCGAATGGCGCGATAAGGAGGGGCAAGTCATTCGTCAGCAGGGGGAATTCGTCGTCACGGCGACCGGCGTCGAGGGCAGTCTCATCTATGCGCTGAGTGCGCGGTTGCGCGATGCCATCGCCGTGCACGGCTCTGCTCAAATCCGCCTGGATCTGGTACCCGGCCGTGATGCGCAGCGGCTGGCGCAGGACCTCGCCCGTCCGCGCGGCAGTCGTTCACTGAGCGAGCATTGGCGGCGTCATGCGGGAATCGATGGCGTTAAGACGGGCTTGCTCTACGAAGTGCTGTCAAAGGCCGAGTTGCAGGATTCCGCGCGCGTCGCCAACGCGCTGAAGGCCCTGCCGTTGACGCTCGTGCGTCCGCGGCCGATCGAAGAGGCGATCAGCAGCGCCGGTGGCGTGCCGTTCGAAGTTCTCGACGAAAGCCTGATGTTGAAGTCTCTGCCGGGTGTGTACTGCGCCGGCGAAATGATCGACTGGGAGGCGCCGACCGGCGGTTATCTCCTGACAGCCTGCCTTGCCAGTGGCCGCATTGCCGGCGCGGGTGCGGCGCTGCAGTCGACCAAGATGAAGTCAGCCAAGACACGGTCAAGCAAGTAGCGCAGCGGCCCAGAGTGACGCCGCGCCCAGGGCGCAACCGATCACGGTCGCGGCGAGCACGTCGCTCGGGTAGTGCAGACCCAGGACGACACGCGACGCGGCAACGAGCAGCGTGAACGTCACCAGCAGCGGCGCAAGCAGGGGATACCAGGCCAGCGCGATGATGGTGAACGCGACGGCGTGCAGCGTGTGGCCCGACGGGAAGCTGAATTCGTCGAGCGGCGCGATGTGCGCGACGATCTCGCGGTGCGCGCGGAATGGGCGTGGCCGGCGCGTCCAGCGCTTGAGCAGGCGATACAAGGTTGTCGCAGCGAGTCCCGTCAAGGCCATGTGCAGCGCGGCCAGCTGTCCGCGCGAGCCGCACAAGGCGAGCATGGCAATCAGCGCATACCAGAAGAGCCCGTCGCCGAGCCGGCTGACGACGCGGAAGAATCCGACCAGCGCACGCCGCGCCGCCCAGCGGTTCCAGCGCACGCACCAACGCCATTCGCCGCTGCGCTGCTCGAACGTCTGCCAGAGCTGCAGCGCACTCATGACAGACTCCGCATCGGTTGAACATCGTTTGCAGCGCCCGTGCGGACCAGCGCGTCATCGCGCGACGCACTGGCGGTCGATGCGCCGCCTGTCTTGACGATCGCGCTGTCGAGAATCCGGTCATCGAGTGCAGCGAGCGCGTCGGCGAAATTTGCCGTGACTACGCGCGGATCGAGGCCGGCGACGGCCGCGCGCGCGGCGGTGCGGGCGTTCCGATCGGGATTGACGACGAAGGCGCAAGCGGCGTCGACGAAAGCGTCGTCGTCGGCGAACGGAACGAGGCGCCCGCAAGCGGACGTCAGACGCTCGCGCGCGGCGCCGTAGTCGAATGCGACCGTGGGCACGCCGCTGGCGAGTGCCTCGAGCGTCACGTTGCCGAATGTTTCGGTGAGGCTCGGAAACAGGAACAGGTCGGCGCTGGCGTAATGACGTGCGAGTTCCTCACCGCGCTGCACGCCGCAGAAGAGGAAATCCGGATTCCGCGCCGCAAGGGCGGTTCGGGCCGGCCCGTCGCCGACCCAGACATAGCGTGCGTCAGGCACCAGTTGCTGGATGGCGCGAAAGCTGCGCACCGCGAGCTGGAGATTCTTCTCCGCCGCAATGCGGCCGACATAGATCACAGTGAGTTGATTCGACGCGACGCCCCACTGCGCGCGCAGTGCAAGGTTGCGTCGGGATGGGCAGAACAGTTTCGTGTCGACGGCGCGCGGCAGGCGCACGACGTTGCCGAAGCCCCTGCCGGCGAGAAAGTCGGCCAGTTCGACGGTCGGCACGAAGGTCGCCGCGGCGAGCCGGTGGAAGCGGCGCAGATAGCCGAACACGAGCGAGGTCAAGGCGCCGAGTCCGTAATGGCGCGCGAAATCGTCGAAACGCGTGTGGAAGCCTGTGCTTGCCGGAATGCCGAGTGCGCGCGCAGCCCGCAGCGCCGACCAGCCGAGCGGGCCTTCGGTGGCGACGTAGATCGCGTCCGGCCGTTCACGGCGCCACAGTGCGCGCAGCCGGCGCGTGGCCGGCAAGCCGAATTGCAGCCCGGGATAGCGCGGCAGACGCATGCCACGGACCAACGTTGTCTCGATGCCGTGCTCTGCGACGGCCTCGACCGCATCCGCGCGCTGCCGCGGCCGGATCAGCTGGATCGCGTGCCCGGCCGCGGCCAGGCCGTGCGCCAGCCCGGCGACAGTCAAGGCGACGCCGTTGATCTCGGGCGAATAGGTTTCGCTGACGATGGCGATACGCATGCACGCACTCCATGATTGCGTGCAGCGTAAGCGCGCGATTTTAAAAGTGGATTACGGGAAAATGTCGCGTTTGTGACAGTTGCTCGTGCGGCAGCACGGCAGCGGTGGTGCAGCTCAGCGCCCGATCAGCGACTTGCGCAATTTCGAGAACAATCCGCCGCTGTTGTCTGCTTCGGAATAGCGCGACGGGCGGCGCTCGGTTTCGAGCGCGTGAATCGCCTCGTACGCATTGACGACATCGAACACTTCGGCCATCGATGCGCCGCTGACCGCGGCGATCTCGTTGAGCTTGGCCATGTCGCGCATGACCTTGCCGATCCGCGCGTGCGCCGGCACTTCCGCCTCGACCTGCGTTCCGTCCTTGAGCTTGTAGCGGCCGCCGGGGTCGAGGTGGGCGGCGAGCCTGCCGCCGGACTGCACCAGTGTCGCCAGCCAGAGCAGCCGCGAGTACGGCTGCGCCGGATGCTTTTCACGAATCTGCGCCAGCTCGGTCGTCGTCAGCGCGTGCCAGTCGCGCTGCGGCAGTGCCTGCTTGCAGTACGGCACCAGAGCCTGCAGCGAATCGGAACTGTTGTGGAAGACGCGCGACTTCGGATCGAGCGTCAGTGACGGCGATCCCTTCAGCGACAGCGTGGCCGGACCGCCGAGCAGATTTCCGCGCAGGTAATCGCGCAGTGTGGTCGGCGCCAGGCTCGGCGCAGATTCGAGCGCCGGTGGCGCGGACAGATTGATTTCACCCGGAGCCCGGTCCGGACGGCGCAGACCGCCGGCATCGGCGACGCGCTTTTCGCGACGCGCCGTAATCTTGTGGCTGGCTTCGATCGTCGTGTCTTCCTTCAGCTCAAACGGAACCGCAGATGACGGCTTGGCGGCAATCGAATCCGGCCTGAGCAGATCGTCGAGTCCCTGCGCCGGTTCGGCCTCGCGCTGCGCACCGCTCTCCAGATGCAGTTCGACTTCCTCGATTTCTTCGGCCGGCGTCAGCTCCTCGAGATCGTAGAAATTCTGCGCACTCGGAATGATAGCGCCGGCACCTTCGAACTCGCTCGCCGCGCCGACCTCGTTCAGCAGTTCGGAGAACCTTTCGAGTTTCAGCGGGCGGGCAAGCCGAAGCTCGCCGTCGCGCAACTCATCGTCGCCAAGAACTGCGCAATGCTTGCCGCTGTGAAACGCGCGGCCGCGGGCCATCTGTCCAGCGAACGTCGCCGGATCGACGATGATGAGGTCGGCCTTGTCCTCGGTGTCCCAGCGCCACATGTGCGAGAGGTGGTCGATTGCCGCACGCCGCATTAGCAGGCGCAAATGCGCTTCTTCCTCATCGCTGAGGCCAATGACAACCAGAAACTTGTCGCTGGTCACGTCTGACGGTCCCCGTCCCTGTCTCGCGCGGCAGGAATTGCCCTTACGGTCTTGATATTACTGCAAAACCGGCTGCGAACGTAGGGCGATTAGCTGACGCGTTCCTGACGAGCGGTGGATTGGAAACGATGCGCGCCAGTTGCCGTCGTTCAGTTCGCCTCGGACACGGCGATTTCGGAGACTCCGGGATGAGCTGCCTCCACGACTGTCTGGGCGCCGGTGGCATCGGTGGCCGGAGATGTTTCGGCGCGCGATTGCTGTTGCATGGTCCATAGTGCGGCGTAGCGGCCGTGCTGGGCGAGCAGCTCGCCATGTCGGCCACGTTCGACGATGCGACCGGCGTCGAGCACGAGGATTTCGTCGGCATCGACGATGGTCGACAAGCGATGCGCGATGATCAGGGTCGTGCGTTCGCGTGCGATCTCGGTGAGTTCGGCCTGGATGATCTTTTCGGTGCGCGTATCGAGCGCGCTCGTCGCCTCGTCGAAGACGACGACGGCCGGCTGCTTGAGCAGCGTGCGCGCGATCGCCACACGCTGCTTTTCGCCGCCGGACAGTTTCAGGCCGCGCTCACCGACGCCGGTCTCGTAACCTTTCGGCAGGCTCTCGATGAACGCGTGAATGTGCGCCGACTTCGCAGCGGCGATGATTTCCTCACGCCTGGCCTCCGGGCGGCCATAGGCAATGTTGTAGTAGATCGTGTCGTTGAACAGCACGGTGTCCTGCGGCACGATGCCGATGGCCGCGCGCAACGAATCCTGGGTGATGGCGCGGATGTCCTGGCCGTCGATGCGGATCGCGCCGGCAGTGACGTCGTAGAAACGGTAGAGCAGGCGCGCCAGCGTCGACTTGCCGGCGCCGGTCGTGCCGACAACGGCGACCGTCTTGCCGGCAGGAATGGAAAAATCGACATCGTGCAGGATCTGGCGGTCCGGATCGTAGTCGAACGAGACGTGCTCGAAGCGCACTTCGCCGCCGCGCACGGCGAGCGGTTTGGCGTCCGGCGCGTCGCGTATCTCCTGCGGCTTGTCGAGCAGCGCGAACATGCGCTCGATGTTCGTCAGTCCCTGCTTGACCTCGCGGTAGACCACACCGAGGTAGTTCAGCGGAATCGACAACTGGATCAGCCAGGCGTTGACCAGCACCAGATCGCCGACGCTCAGCGAGCCGGCCACGACACCGGCGGCGGCGCGCCACAGCAGCAGGGTCAAACCGACCGCGACGATGCTCGACTGGCCGATATTGAGCACAGCGAGGGTCTTGAGACTCTTGACCGTTGCCTCTTCGTATTGCTTCAGCGCGAAGTCGAAGCGGCGAAGTTCATGCTCCTCGTTGCCGAAGTACTTCACCGTTTCGTAGTTCAGCAGCGAATCGACCGAGCGCGCGTTGGCTTCGGTATCCGCGTCGTTCTTCGCGCGGTAGTAGCGCAACCGCCATTCGGTAACCGAAAAGGTGAATGCCACGTAAGTGGCCAGGGTTGTCAGCGTGATTGCGGCGAACCAGATGTCGTAATGCACGATCAGGATCGTCGAAACGACGATGATTTCGAACAGCGTTGGCAGGATCGTGTAGATGGTCCAGTCGAGCAGATCGGTGATCGACACCATGCCGCGTTCGACGTCACGCGCCACGCCGCCGGTGCGGCGATCGAGGTGAAAGCGCAAGCTCAGGGCGTGCAGATGCGAGAATACGCGCAATGTCACTTCGCGCGACGTGCGCGCCAGCACGCGCGCAAATACGACCTGACGCAATTCCTGGAACAACGACGTCGACAGGCGCAACGCACCATAGGCGACGAGCAGCAAGAGGGGAATCGTCAATGCGGTCAGCTTCAGGTCGAGCCGGTCGACAAGTTGCTTGAGGATGAACGGCACGCCGATGTTCGCCGACTTCGCGGCGACGAGCAGGATCAGGGCGATGACGACGCGTCGCTGGTAATGCCAGACATACGGCATCAGCCGTTGCATCGTTGCGTAGAGCGTGGCGGGAGGCGTTTCCGGAGTCACTGGTTGCACATGGGGATCAAAGGGTTATAAACAAGAACGCGCCGTCTCCGGAGAGCGATCGATAGCTGTCCTGATCCGCGGCGCCGCGTTCCTGCCTTGGCGTTGCGTGGTGTTCGACTGGTCATTTCGAATGACAAACCCGCGAATGCTTTCGCCACGACGTCATTGCGCCAAAATGCAGGCGGCCGCCGTCTGCGCACCCCGCCGCGAGGCATCATCGGCGTATGATCGCGATCTGACAACGGCCAGCCACGGAGAAAGCGTCATGCGTCATTCCGCGTTGTTTGCAACGCTCAGCCTGCTCGCTTTGGGCGCGGGTTTCGCCGCGAACGCCCAGCAACCTGCCGGATTGCCGCGAGCCAAGGCGCCAGCCGGCGCGGAAGTGTTTTTCGTTTCCCCCGCAGACGGTGCAACGGTGGGCCAGGACGTGAAAGTCGTATTCGGCGTCAAGGGTATCGCTGTCGCTCCAGCCACCGACACGGCGCCCGGCACCGGTCACCATCACTTGCTGATCGACCAGAAGGACCTGCCGCCCGGCGACGCACCGATTCCGAACGACGCGACACACAAACACTACGGCAAGGGCCAGACCGAAGACACGATCCATCTCGAACCCGGCGACCACACGCTGCAACTCGACTTCGCCGACGCACTGCACATGCAGTTCGATCCACCGATCGTCTCGAAGAAGATCACGATTCACGTCAAATGAACGACGGGGTCGCTGCGCTCGGCTCTTCGCCTGCGGCGTTTTAGCCCTCTCCTTTAAGGGGAGGGTTGGGTGAGGATG
>CAVTVN010000032.1:0-22462 GCA_963738115.1 uncultured Gammaproteobacteria bacterium
CAGCGACTTGCACGCTCCGTCAGGCTATCGTATCGGCGAACAAGAACGCGCACGGCGACAGCAGTTGCGTCGACGGCGACAACGACGATACGGTCAGGTTTGCCGACGAGCTGATGGGTTCAACCATCACGCTCAGCGGCGGCGAGCTTGCCGTCACGGCGCCGCTGAAGATCGAAGGCAGCGGACAGACGATCGACGCCAATCACGCATCACGCGTGATGTATGTGGGCTTCACGACGCTGACGGCGAGCAATCTCAACCTGGTCAACGGCGCCAGCCCAGGCAACAGCGGCGGCGGCATGTTTCTGTTCTTCAGCACGGTGTCACTGTCCGGCGTGACCGTTTCCGGGAACACCGCCGACTATGCCGCAGGCATTGCTGCGTTCAACTACTCCAAATTGACCCTCACCGGTTCGAACATTTCCAGCAATACCGCGGCGCACAAGGGTGGCGGCCTGGAGATCGTCAACGGCACCGAGGCAAAGCTCAACGATTCGGTCATCTCCGGTAACTCGGCCAGCCGAGGCGGCGGCGTCTTCGTGAGCTTCTACGGCACCATGTCGCTGACACGGTCCACTGTGTCCGGCAATACCGCGGTCGGCGCACCGACCCAGAGCGGCGGCGGGATCTACGGCTATCGCTGCACCCAGATGAACGTGATCGACTCGCTGGTTTCGGGAAACACCGGCAATAATCGCGGCGGCGGCATCCTCTCGGTCGACTGCGGGCTGTCCCTGATCAATGCTACCGTGGCCGCCAACAGCGCAAGTTACGGCGGCGGGATCTATGTCGAAGACGGAGTCGGATCGATCGTCGACTCGGTGATCAACTCGACGATTTCGGGAAATTCCGCGAATGGGGCCGCCGGTATTCTTGCCTACAAGGCCACGTTGAACATGGCCAATACCATTGTCAGCGCGAATACATCCGATGCCGGCCACGCGGACAGCGCCGACCTGGGTCAGAGTCAGAGCACATTGACGGCCCAATACAGCCTGCTCGGCTCGGCGCTCGACGTCAGCGGCTTCAACGATCCCGGCAACCACAATATATTCACCGACAGCCCCGGGCTCGGCCCGCTTGCGAACCACGGCGGCGAAACGCAGACCATGGCGTTGCTCGACGGCAGCCCAGCCATCGACGCAGGCGAAAATGCGCTCGCGCAATTCGACGGCTACCCGCTGCTGTGCGATCAGCGGGCGTCGGGATATCGCATTTTCAATTACGTCGTGGACATCGGCGCATTCGAATACCAGGGCGACCAGATTTTTGCCACGAGTTTCGAACAGCTGCCCTGAAAGCGCCAGCGCAGCGTCAGGCCTGCCGAGTCCTGAGGAAGAAACGTTCGAACTCGCGCACGACGGCGGCGTCTTCGAACAGCACATGACTGCGGTCGCGGATCATGCCGCTGACTTCGTCGCGATAGCCGCGGTCGTTGGCGATGCGCACGGCCTGATCGACATACGCCTGCGCGTCAGCGACGATCAGAGCTTCGAGGCCCATCTTGCGCAGCATCGCCTGCGTGTGCCGTCCGCGCTGGAACGCCGCCGGCATCGTCACGACCGGCGTGCCGACGGCGAAGGCTTCGAGCGAAGTGTTCATGCCGTTGAAATGAACGGTGTCGAGCATCACGTCGGCGAGCGCAATCAGGCACAGGTAATCGTCACCGCGCATGCGCGGCAGGAAAACGATGCGGGATTGCAACTCGGGCATCGTTTCCCGCCAGCGCTTGCGCAGCAGGCCTGTCCAGTTCGCGGCGCGACCCTCGACCATGACGACGATGCCGTGCGGATCCTTGCGCAGGATGCCGGCAATGAGGTCGTCCATGTCCGGATGCACCTTGAACAGATTCTGCGGACACAGGTACAACGGGCAATCGGCTGGCAGCCGAAATGCGGCGCGCGACTTCGGCACCGCTGGCAGCACCGGCCTGGTGTACCAGGCAAGACTGCCCAGGTCGTGCAGCGTGAACAACGATTCGCTGTAATGATCAGCCGCGCCGGGCGGCTCGTAGAGATCGTTGGAGACGAAATAGTCGATCGTATCGACGCCGGTAGTGTCCGGATGGCCGAACGAAACGCATTGCACCGGCGCAAGTCGCGCGAATGACAGAAAATAGGTGAATGGCTCCATGCCGATGTCTTGATAGAAAAGGACGTCGAGCTGCAGCGCAGCGATCTGCTCGCGCGCCTGTTCCAGGTCACGCGGCACGACAAGCGTGTGATCCGCGTCGCGACGGATTGCGCGCGAGAACTCGTCGTCCACTATCGGTGCAACGAAGATCGCCGTCAGCTCGAACCGGTCGCGCGACAATTGCGCGAACAAGCCGCGGCTGGTGCGGCCGATGCTGTGATTGCAGAAGTGCTGCGAGGCCAATCCGACGCGAAGTTTTGCCGCCGACGCCGATGGCTGCCGGCAATGCGCGGCGACATGGTTCAATGACGGGCAGATGCGACGATAGACCGCGGCTGTCTTCATCTGCAGTTCGCGATCGTTTTCGCCGTGGTAGGCCAGGTAGAAGTTCGTCCACAGGCGAGCGATGAGCGGGTCGCCCTCGTCGGAATGCAACAGCGATTCGTCCGCGAGCATTGCGTCGAGCACCGCGCGCATGCGCTCGCGCTCCGCAGCGATCACCGCACGCGAGGCCGGGACCGGCGAGATGGCCGTCGCAAGTTTCACCCGCCGCGCCGCGGTCGGATCCAGTTCGACGGCGCGCCGATAGGCGTCCAGGGCGGCATCCAGATTGCCGGCAGCCTGCTCGGCGATGCCCAGGCTTTCCCACCAGGCCGCGTCGTCCGGCCGCAAGGCACAGGCGGCGCGCAAATGTATGCGGGCGCCATCGAAGTCTTCGCGCTCGTGCAGCGCTGCGGCGAGGTGCATGCGCGCCTGCGCATCGTCCGGTGCGAGCGAAACTGCTCGCGCGAACAACTGCGTGACGCGCACGCCACTGGCACCGGCATCACGCGCCAACAGGCCCAGGCCGAGCCAAGCGTCGGCAAGCGCAGGACTCGAGCGCAGGATGCGCTGAAAAGCCTCTTCAGCCGCTTTCAACTTGCCCGCGGCGTGCAGTTCGCGCGCGGCAGCCACCTGCCCGGCCAACGCGTCGGCAGCCGCGAGCCGGCGCTTCTTCTCACCCATAGGGGAACGTCGGAAACCTCATGGCGCGGATTGTATGCGGTGTATCGTCATCGCGCTTCCGCGCTACACTGCGCATGGCCGGGCGGAGTCCGATCGATGCGCGTTGCCCTGTATTTGCTGGCGACTCTCGTGCTGCTGCCGTACGTACTGCTCGCAATCGGATTCATCCTGCTCGGGCATGTGCTTTCCGGCGGCACGCTGCTCTCGCTCTTCGACGCGCTGCTAGCTGCGGCGCTATGGTTGATTCCATGGGGGCTGCTCGCGTTCGCCATCGCTGTCCTTGCGCTGCTGACGCTGGGCTTGAGCGACCGCCTGCGCTGGCTCGGTAGTCTTTGTCTCGGTCTGATCGCGTGCGGCTGCACGGCTACGATCCTCCTGATAAGCTCCGCGCCGATCGAGACGGGCCAATTGCTGTTCATGCTACCCTGCATCCTGATCGTGATTTTCGGCGCGTGGCTCGCCTACGTGGAACTCCGCGCTGCCCCATCTCGTTGAGAACCTCGTGTCACCGATACGAAGCCGAAAGCGACCGCAATCATGAGCGTGCCGGGAAGACGCGCCTTCGTCGCGCTTGCGTTGATCTGCATGGCGACATTTCCCCTCTCCGCTCTGTCGGACGAGCCAACGCCGGACTACGAGCAACGCGGCCAACCGGTCGATGAAAACGACGTGCGAATCCTCGACGGCGCGGCGGCACTCTTGGCCGACGAATCACGCTGGAACCGGCACGACACGCGCGAATGCGAAGCCAAGGCGACCACACTTTCGCTTTTTTGCGCCTTGCAGAAAGCATCGGTCGAGGTGCTCGGCCAGTACGACCACCGCCGAGTCGCGCTGCAGGAAGTGCGCTTCGCAATCGAGGAGGTGTCCGGCGGGCGCGAGTTCGAACATCGCCTGATGGATTTCAACAATCTCCCGGAAACCAGCATCGGCGACGTGCGCAAGGTGCTCGCCATCGCGCGCGCCCGCGTCGCCGAAAGGCTGAAGCCGGCGAAGCCTTGACGCCATGGTGGATGTCGCGCTGACGAACGCTTCAGCCGTCGTCTTCGGCGGCGGCGCCGGCTGGGGCAGGCGCGTGCACGATGTGCTCGTGCATCTGGTACGCGATGTACATGTGCTCGAGAAGGAATCCACGGCCGCGGAAATCGACCAGGCGGTCGGTGCGAGCCGGCTGATCTTCTTCGCCATTCCCGACAACCTCGTAAACGGCATCCTCGGCGCCCTGGGCGATCGTCTGAGCGACAAGATCGTCATCGACTGCGCGTCGAACAAGAGCGACTTTGCGCGCGCGCTCAGGCAGGTCGCGGCGTCCGGGGCGAGCGTGTGCTCGACGCATCCGATGGTCGTATCCACCACGTCGCCGCGCGGTCACAACGTGCTGCTGATGCCGGTCGGTGATTCGCCGGCCGCCGCGGTCGCAGCCGCGGAAGCAATCTATGCCGCGATGGGCATGACGATCGAACGCTTCGACTTCGAGCGCCATGCCGATGCCATGATCATCGTGCAGATGGTGCCGCACCTCGTCCAGCGCATCCTGATCCAGGCCCTCGGGCACGGCCTGACGCAGGCATCGATGACCATCGAGGACATTTCGCGCATCGCCCCGGCCAACTATCTGCTCGCCGAACTCGGTCTCGGCCGGGTTGCTTCACAGCGGCCGGATGTGTCGGCCGGCATCGTCGCAACAGCACTCGGCGAGCGCTTCGGCCGGCAGATCCTCGGCGACATCCAGGAAATGATCGAAAAAATACTCAGCGCCGGCGATCGCCGCGAACAGCTTGCCGGATTGTTCGAGGAAAGCATCGCCACGCTCGATCCGGACGGTGCCTGGCGCGGCGAAATGAAAATACGCACCGAGGCGGCTCTGATCCGTCTCGGCAATCTGCGCAGCCGCCATTTCGTCGTCGAAGCGCCGAATCAGCGCGGCATCCTGCGCGACATTCTTTCGATCCTGATCGACGCTCACAATATCGACATGACCGCACTCGACTCGCAAGTCGTGCTCGATGACGGCGGTGCGGCGGTGGCCCGCTTCGAGATCGGTATTACCGACGAGTTCGTCGACTTCGACAAGCTCGCGACGGACCTGCGGCGCATCGGCGTCTCGCTGGTCCACGCCACGAGCTGATCGCGGCGGCGAGCCCTCGCTGCGCCTCACACCTGCAGTCGGATTTGCTCAACCAACACATGAGGCGAATCCGTTATGATCGCGCCGTCCCGCAACCCCGTTCATGGCGGAGCTCGAGAGATGGGCGCAATCGAATCCACGGCACATGACGGTGGATGCACCTGCCGTTACGTGCGCTACCGCATGGCCACCGCACCGATGTTCGTGCACTGCTGCCATTGCCGCTGGTGCCAGCGCGAAACCGGAACGGCGTTCGCGCTGAACGCACTGATTGAAGCCGACCGCGTCCAGTTGCTCAACGGTGAGGTCGAGGCAGCCAACACGCCGTCGAACAGCGGCAAGGGCCAGCTGATCTCGCGCTGCCCAAAATGCCGCATCGCGCTGTGGAGCAACTACGGGGGAGCCGGCGACCTGATCCGGTTCGTGCGCGTCGGCACGCTCGACGAACCTGACCGTTTGCCGCCGGACATCCACATCTTCACGGCGTCGAAGCAACCGTGGGTGGTACTGCCGCCGCACGCGCTCGTTTTCGCCGAGTACTACAAGAGCGCCGAGGTGTGGCCGAAGAAAAGCTGGGATCGGCGTGCGGTTGCACTCGCGAAAAAAACATCGGCCTAGAATGCACCGGCGGGTCGCGCGGCTCGTCTGCAGTCTGACGTGCACGGCGGTCGATTCCGTTATCATTGACGACAGCCGCTGCGACCATCGCCTTCGTCCTGCCGCCTGATCGAGTGCCGCCTTGACCGAACCCGTTTCGATTCCTTCGCAGGACGACGCCGAGTCGCTGCGCCTTGCGGCGCGCATGACCGACATCGCCCGGGCGATGTCGGATTGCGAGGGCGTCAACGAGTTCCAGGACCAGGGCTGGTTGCCCGACGGCTTCTTCACGCTCCTCAACGAGCTCTACGCGACCTACGACGCCTACATCACGCACAATCTCGCGGCCAGTGACCTCAAGATACCGTGCCGCTTCGGCTGCGCGCGCTGCTGCCATCAGGCGGTACACGGCGTCTACGCATTCGAGATTATCAATCTGTACCGGCAACTGCGACCGCTCGCCGAATTCGGCGCGATCTACGACGCCTGCGTCGAATACGCCGATCAATTCCAGGCGACCGTGGCGCAAATCTCGGAAGCGAACGACGGCGACGGCACCGATCCGGTCATGCGCACGCTCGAAGCATTTGCCGCCGCGGCAAATCCATGTCCATTGCTGGCCGGAGACAACTGCCGCGCCTATGCGCATCGCCCTGTACCCTGCCGCATGGTTCACAGCCTGTCCAATCCGGTTTACTGCACGACCCGGCAGGGGCAGATGTTCCACATCGAGATGCCGCAGAAAGCCAGCGAAATTCTCTGGTCGCTCAGCGACCGCCTGGTGTTTCCGTTCTCCACATTCCTGGCCCAAGGGCTGGTCACGCTTGCCGCGCGCCGCCAGTTCCGGCCATGGGACGCACCGCTGCCGATGGCCTGAGCGTTGCTATTCGAATCAACTTCCACCGGAGGTCACTGCTTGAAAGTACTTGAAACCGAACGACTCGTGCTGCGACGGCTCGAACCCGACGACGCGCAGTTCATTCTCGAACTGGTCAACGACCCGGACTGGCTGCGCTTCATCGGCGACAAGTCGGTGCGCAATCTCGAAGACGCGCGCGGATACATCCGGAAGGGCCCGATGGACATGTACGCGCGGCACGGCTTCGGCTTGTATTGCGTCGAGCTCAAGTCCGACGCGACGCCGATCGGCATGTGCGGCCTGCTCAGGCGCGACACACTCGAGGACGTCGACATCGGTTTTGCTTTCCTGCCTCGATTTCGCTCGCAGGGATATGGCCGCGAGGCCGCACAGGCGACGCTGGCTTATGGCGCCGACGTACTCGGATTGAAGCGCATCGTGGCGACGACCACGCCCGACAACGACGCTTCCGGGCGCCTGCTCGGGAAGATCGGTTTGCGTTTCGAGAAAATGTTCGCGGTACCGGGCGAAGACCGTGAGGTACGTTTGTACGGCTGCTCGCTGCCCGCGTTGCCGGGCTGAAATATCGCGACGTAATATTGCCGCCCGCGGGCAACGCTCAGCGGCGCTGTGCGTGAATCGCTTCGGAGCGGTTGCGGGTATACACGTATACCGCTGCCGGCGGTACGTTCCACCAGGCGAAGCCGCCACGGCGCACCTGCAAGCCCATTTCGGAAAGCAGCTCGCGCGGCACCGGCGACGACGGACCGTACGTGAACTGGATCAGGCGACCATTCGGCTTGAGCACGCTGAAGGCCGATTGCAGTATCGAGCGCTGCAGCGCGCGTGACATCGACAGCAGGCCCAGGCCACTGATCGCGGCATCGGCCAAGCCATCGGCCAGAAAGCCGTCGCGTTCGGCGATCGCCTTGAGTTCGATGGCATTGCCATGAACGACGTGCGCGCCCGGAAACTGTTCGCACAGGTGGGCGTAGAGTTCGTCATTGAGCTCGAGTACGAGCAAGTTGCGTGGCGAAATGCCGTGATCAAGCATCGCGCGTGTGAATACGCCGGTGCCGCCGCCGAGTTCGATGACGCGCGTGGCATGCGGCGGCAGTTCGGCGATCATCTGCCGCGCCAGTTGTCGACCGGATGGCGAAAACGCCGCAATGCCCAGCGGATTCTTCAGCCATTGGCGGAAGAAGATCCACGCGGCCGGCGAACTCGGCTTGCCGGGACGGCTGCCGGCCGGCTGCTGATCAGATTCCATCGAGAATTCCACGAACTTACGCGACAGCTATCATAGTGTGCTCCGCGGCCTACGACCAGCAAACGGCCTCAAACGGCGCGAAATCACCAGTAAAAAGCCCCGCCCTGCTTGCGCAAGGCGGGGCTGGACGCCATCGGAGCGTCAGTATTGCTGGTTAGTGGTGATAGTAGTTGCTGCTGGTATGGCTGTATCCGCCACGGTACCCGCTATGATTGTAGTAGCTGCTGCGATAGTAGCGGTGGCCGCCGGAGTAGTAGTACCCGCCATAGTAGGCCGGACCGTAATAGGCAACCGACGGGCCGTAATAGTACGGGGGATAGCTATAGTAGACCGGCGCGCTGTAGTAAGCCGGACCATAGTAGGCCGGCGCGTATACGCTGGCGTACCCGTAGTGACCACCGTAGCCTACGCTGACGCCCGGAACGCTGATGCCCACGCTGACATGCCCACCGGCGAACGCGGCCGGCGCCAGCGCCAGACCAGCTGCTACCAGCAGGCCCATTGCCATCGCACGAAAACCACGCTTGCGGAAATTCATGATGCTCTCCTGTTGACCTTGGCGACCGGATGATCGCGACCGTAATAGTGCGGTCCGGCGGCTGAATTGCAACTGAAATTTGTTTGGAAAATCAGGCTGTTCAGTTTGACCCCTTCCAGGCTGAACCGATGTCATTTTTTGTGAAGTTCGTAGCACTGGTGGATGCGCGAATTCCGTTCGAAGTCGAACGGAATCGTCATCGCGGTTGTGTCCCGGATCACGAAATCCGCGAGTGCCGCCTGATCGAGCTTGAAGCGGCGGAAATTGTTCGAGAACACGATCGTCCCGCCCGGCAGCAACCGTTCGCCGCAGAGTTGCAGCATGCGCACGTGATCGCGCTGCACGTCGAAGTCGTCGGCACGCTTGGAGTTCGAGAACGTCGGTGGGTCGACGAAGATCAGGTCATACATCGCCGAGCGTGACTGCAGGAATTCGATCGCATCGGCACGCACGAGCTTGTCGCGCTCGCCGCCGAAGCCATTGCGCTCGAGGTTGCTTGCCGCCCAGTCGAGATAGGTCTGCGACAGGTCGACGCTGGTCGTTTCGTCGGCGCCGCCGGCCGCCGCATAGACGCTGACGCTGCCGGTGTAGCAGAACAAATTGAGAAAGCGCCTGCCGCGGCTGATCTCGCGCACGCGTGCGCGCAGCGGGCGGTGGTCGAGAAACAGCCCGGTATCGAGGTAGTCCCAGAGATTCACCCAGAAGACCAGGCCGCCCTCGCCGACCTCGAGGAACTCGCCGCGCTGATCCAGTCTCCCGTATTTCTCGCCGCCCTTCCCACGCTGCCGCGTCTTCAACGCGATGCGCTCGCGCGGCACGCCGAGCGTTTCGCCCGCGACGCGCACTGTTTCGCGCAGTCGCGTGCGCGCCAGGTTCTCCTCGACCGTCGCCGGCGCCTGATATTCCTGGATATGCAGGTAGACGTCATCGGCTTGCGTGCGGTAGATGTCGATCGCCGAGGCATACTCGGGCAGGTCGGCGTCATAGACACGCCAGCAATCGATGCCTTCGCGCTCGGCGCGTTTGCGCAGGTGCCGGTGGTTCTTCTCGATGCGGTTTTTCAGCATCTGCGCGCCGGGCGAAAGCGACTTCGGCGACGGCGACGGCGCCGTGCCTGCCTGGCGAACCTCGAACAGCAGCAGCACGCATTCGAGCGCGCCGTTGAACAACTTGTACCTCTTATCAGCGCTCAGGCCAATCGCCCGGCCCAGCGCCTCGTCGGACGTGATCACGCAGGCGCGCCAGCCCGGAAACTCGGCCTTCAGCTTGCTTCCCAACAGGCGATACAGCGCAGCAATCGGCGCATCGGAGCCCATACGCTCGCCGTACGGCGGGTTGCTGATCACCAGGCCTGGTTGTGCGAGCTCGTGCGGGCGATGCAGATGATCGAGCGACTGCCGACCATAGTGGATGAAACCCGACAGCTGTGCGTACTGCGCGTTGTGCTTCGCCTCGTTCAGCACCGCCGGATCCTGGTCGAAGCCGAAGAATACGGCCTTGAGAGACTGCAGCCCTGCGCTCGCGCGAGCTTGCGCGGCATCATGCAGCGTTTTCCACAATGCCGCATCGTGCCCGCGCCAGCCGAAAAAACCGAAATATTCGCGGCGCAATCCGGGCGCGACGTCGGCCGCCATCAGCGCGGCCTCGATCAGCAGCGTACCGGAGCCGCACAGCGGATCGACCAGGCCACCGCCGGCCGCGTGCGTGCCCGGCCAGCCGGCTCGCAGCAGCATCGCCGCGGCGAGGTTCTCCTTCAGCGGGGCGATACCCTTGCCGCGCCGGTAACCGCGCTGGTGCAGTGGCGTTCCCGACAAGTCGATGCCGACGATCGCCTTGCCGCGGCGCAGGACGAGGTTTACGCGCAACGCCGGTTGCTCGGTGTCGATACTCGGCCGGTCGCCGCTGGCCTCGCGAAACTGGTCGACGATCGCATCCTTGACGCGCAACGCGGCGAATTGACTGTGGGTGATCCCGTGCGTACTGCCGACGGCATCCACGGCGAATGTGTCGCCCACATGCAGATGCTCGTTCCAGTCGATCGAGCGCACGCCGGCGTACAGCGCATCAGCATCCTCGACGGCAAACTCGGTGAGCGGCATCAGTATCCGACTGGCCAGCCGCGACCACAGGCAAGCGGCGTAGCCGATCGCCAGCTCCCCGCGGAAATGCACCCCGGCCAGCGCTTCGTGCGCGTCGACACCGCCGAGCGCCTTCAATTCGTCGACGAGCAGGTACTCCAGGCCTTTCGGACAGCTGGCGAAGAAATCGCGCACAACAGCGACCACTAGCGGAAGTTTCCGAGGAACTGGCGAAACTGTTCGGCGATGAAATCGACGTGCGCGGTGAGGCGATGATCGTCGCGCACGAGCGTTATCGCATCGCCGCGTGCACGCGCGAACGCGATGGCGGCGTCGACGGGGCACAACTCGTCGTCCCAGCCGTGCACCAGCGCCGTCGGCACCGCCGCGACCTTGAATTCGCGCGCATAGCCGGGAATCGCCACCGGCAGCGCGATCAGAAAAAGACCGACGCAGTCGACCTCGGGCGATGCCAGCGCCGAGGTGAAGGCGCCCATGCTCGAACCGGCGAGAATCACCGGTCCGCGCCCTGCGGCATTCTGCTTCAGGCGCGCGATGCGTTCATCGATGCGTTGCACATCGCGGCCGGCATCGAGATCGCGATAGTCCGGACGCACGCTGTCGTAACCGAGCGGTGCCGCGATTCGTGCGAGCGCGCTGACCTTGGTCGCGTCGGGTCCGCTTTCCAGACCGTGGGAAAGAACGAGGAACGGTTTCATCGCCGCATTATCGCAGTGCGGCGTTGGCACGCGCCAGCACGCATGCGACACTTGCTCGCCCGCATCAGAGCTTTCGAGCATGCCCGCCGATCTCGCCATCCACGACTGGCCGCTGTCCTACGAAGCGCGGCTCGAAAGACGCGCGCTCGCCGATGTCGATCTGGTCGTGATCCATTGCACCGAACTGCCGGACATGGCGATGGCGCGCGAATTCGGCGAGCGCATCCGCTACGAAAGGTCGCAGACCGGCAACAGCGGGCACTACTACATCGATTTCGACGGCAGCGTGCACCGTTTCGTCAGCGACGACCGCGTCGCCCAGCACACCTACGGCTACAACCCGCGTTCGATCGGCATCGAGATCGCGAACGTCGGCCGCTATCCCTACTGGGGCGACAGCCGTCATCAGGCTTTCACCGTGCCGTATACCAAGGCACAAATCGATGCGCTGCTCGCGCTGCTGCGCCAGTTGCGCACCGACATTCCATCGCTGCGCTACATTTCCGGACATGAAGACCTCGACCGCCGCCTCGAACCGGCCAGCGACGACCCCGAAATCATGCTGCCGCGCCGCCAGGATCCCGGGCCGCTGTTTCCGTGGGACGAAATCGTTCCGGTTGCCGGACTGCAGCGCATCAAGCACTAGGGGGCGACGCGTGGTGGGCACCCGCGCGAAACGCGCGGCTATAATTCGCGCAGCTACCGGAACCTTCATGCATGTCCAATCCCATCGTCGGCGAACTCATCGATCTGCTACGGCTCGAACGACTCGAAGAAGACCTGTTCCGCGGCCAGAGTCGCGACATCGGTACGCGCAACGTGTTCGGCGGCCAGGTCCTCGGACAGGCGCTTTCGGCTGCGCAGCAGACGGTCGATACCGACCGCAACGTGCACTCCCTGCACGCCTACTTCCTGCGCGCCGGCGACATCGAGGCACCGATCGTCTACAACGTCGACCGTTCGCGCGACGGCAAGAGTTTTTCGGTCCGGCGCGTCGTCGCGATCCAGCATGGGCAGCCGATCTTCAACTTCTCCGCGTCGTTTCAGGTCGCCGAATCCGGAGCCGACCACCAATTCGAGATGCCGGTGGTGCCCGCTCCCGAAGATCTGGCGCCGCCGGAACAGGTGCCGGCGCAGGAACTGGAGAAAATGCCGGTCAAGCTGCAGCGCTGGCTTGCGCGCAAGGCCGCGTTCGAGTTCCGCTACGTATCGCGGCGCAACGAGGTCAAGCCGGAGAAGCGGCCCCCGTATCAGCAGATCTGGTTTCGCCTCATCGATCGCGCACCGGATGACGACGCCCTGCATCGCTCGATGCTCGCCTACGCGTCGGACTTTCACCTGATCGGCACGGCCATGCTGCCGCACGGGATTTCCTACCTGCAGCACAACGTCCAGGTCGCCAGCCTCGATCATGCGCTGTGGTTTCACCGGCCGTTCCGCGTGGACGATTGGCTGCTGTATTCCTGCGACAGTCCCAGCGCGCAGGGCGCGCGCGGACTGACCCGCGGATTGATCTTCACGCGCGACGGCCGCCTGGTCGCGTCAACCGCACAGGAAGGCCTGATCCGCCTTCTACCGGAATAGTCATGCGCTCCATCTATACTTCTCCACGAGTGGAAAATGTCGATCGGGTCGTCGCCATGCTGCACGATGCCGGCATCGAGACCAGCGTCACCAACCGCAAGGCCTGGGCCGGTCACGACTACAAGCGCGCCAGCTATGCCAGCCCGCCGGAACGCGAAAGCTGGCCGCAGGTGTGGATCGTCAAGGCCGAGGACCAGCCGCGCGCGCGCGCCTTGCTGCGCGACGCCGGTATCGCGCCGGCCACACGTTTTGCCGAAGACCTCGAACTGGCGCGCAACGGTCCCGCCGTGGCAGCGAAGAAGCGCAATGCGATCGCCTGGCGTATCCGCTTGTTCCTGCTGGCGACGATCGTCATCCTGATCCTGCTCAATGCACTGCACGTGCTGAAGATCTTCTGACCTCCCTTTTCGGAGAGTTCGCATGCCACGCGCGGAAACGGCGTTCCTGTTCGACCTCGACGGCACCCTCGTCGACAGCGTCTACCAGCACGTGCTGGCATGGAAGGAAGCGCTCGACGGCGAAGGCATTCCGTTGTCGGTCTGGCGCATTCACCGCAAGATCGGCATGAGCGGAGGACTGTTCACGCATATCCTGCTGCGCGAAACGGGACTCGACATCACGCCGGAGCGCGTCGATCGTCTGCGTCGCGCGCATGCGGCGGCATACCAGAGTCGAGCCGGGAGCGTGCGCCCGTTGCCGGGCGCGGTCGAACTGCTGGCCTGGCTCACGGCGCAGAAAATACCGTGGGCGATCGCGACCAGCGGCAGGATGGAAACGGCCGGGCACAATCTCGAAGCGCTCGGCGTCGATCCGTCGCGCGTGCCGGTCGTGACGCGCGATCAGGTGCGCCATGCCAAACCCGATCCGGACCTGTTCGTCACCGCAGCCGCGCGCCTCGGCGTCGACATCCACAACGCCCTGGTACTTGGTGACAGCATCTGGGACATGCTGGCGGCGCAGAGGGCCCGCGCGCTCGGTGTCGGGCTGCTGTCGGGCGGCTATGGCGAAGACGAACTGGCCCGGGCTGGCGCCTTTCGCGTGTACGCCGACCCCGCCGACCTGCTGCACCATATCGACGAAATCGCGGCGCGCAGTTGACCTCCCTGCAGCGGCGCGGGGCCGACCGGCACTACCGGACGGCGCGAGCCGCGCTAGAATCGCGGCATGAAGTCGGAGACGGTCCGCCTGTTCCAGACTCTGCCGCACGCGTGCGGCTACTTCGCCGCGCGCACCGCGCAGAATCTGGTCATCGATCCGGCCTCGCCGCATCTTGCACAAATATACGATGCCGCATTGTTGCGCGGTTACCGGCGTGCCGGCGGCCATGTCTATCATCCGCACTGCCGGCGCTGCCGCGCCTGCGTGCCGGCGCGCGTTGCTGTCGACAAATTCCGGCCTGACCGCAGCCAGCGTCGCTGCCTGCGCCGCAATGAGGATCTCGAACTCGTGCTGGAGCCGGCAGCCTGGAGCGACGAGTATTTCGAACTCTACCGGCGTTACCTCGACACGCGCCATGCCGGCGGCGGCATGGACAATCCAGCCGGCGAGGACTTCACGCGCTTCCTGTACACGCCGTGGAGTCCCACGCGCTTCGTCGCCTTGCGCCTGCACGGCCGCCTTCTCGCCATCGCCGTGACCGACTTTGCCAGCACCGGTCTGTCGGCGGTGTATACGTTTTTCGATCCGGCCGAACGTGCGCGCAGTCTCGGCACGTACGCTATCCTGCGCCAGATCGAACTGGCGCGCGAGCGCGGCGTGCCGCATGTCTATCTCGGCTACTGGATCGAAGCGCACCCGAAGATGGACTACAAGGCGCGCTTCAGGCCGTTGGAATTGCTCGGTCCGGAGGGCTGGCAGGCGCACGTTCCTGTCGCCGCCGACGACGTGCGCGATTGAGGCGCCGTCGAACGATCGCAGCCGCGGCATTTTGCCGGCACAATACGCGCCCGGCATCGCGCGGACATCTCATGCACCGAATCATCCTGCTGCTCACGCTTTTCTCGGTCTGCGCTCACGCCGCTCCGGCACAGGAAACCTGGATGAGCGTGCTGCTCGGCGGACGCAAGATCGGCAGCATGCACACAACGCGCGACGTGCGCGCCGATCGCGTGATCACGACGCAGCAGTTGCGCATCGAACTCGACCGCGCCGGAACGCGCATAGCATTGACGACCGCCGAGACCGACGAAGAAACGACAGCCGGAACGCCGCTCGCATTTGAATCGCGGACGCAATTGTCCGGGAACGAGACGGTGGTTCGCGGTCGCATTCGCGACGGGCACACCGTCGAAGTGACCAGCAGCATAGGCGGCGCCACGCGCACGCATACGCTTGAATGGCCGCGCGACGCATTGCTCGCCGAAGGATTGCGCCTGGCCGAAGAGCGCGCCGGCACGACATCCGGCACGCATTACAGCAACTTGGCATTTCAGCCGGACAACCTCGAGGCGGTCAAGATTGACTCGCGCATCGGCGAGACCGGTCCGGTCGACATGCCCGAAGGCAAACCCGTGCTGACGCGCGTCGAGCAAGTCATCCATCTGCCCGACGCACCGACGCGGGCAGTGGCCTGGATGGACGCCGATCAGAACGTCGCCAAGCTGGTCATGCCGATCATGGGTTACGAGTTGACGATGCTCGCCTGCTCGATGGAATGCGCACAGGCGCCGAATCAGTCGGCCGACATCCTCGTGCACGCGCTCGTGGCGGCACCGCGCGCGCTGAGCGCCGACGAACGCCGGCATGGATTGCATCTGCGCCTGATCGCAACCGACGACGGCGCGCCGCTGAAGTTCGCCCAGACCGACGAGCAACGCGTCGCTGCGGACGGCGACTCGGTCGACGTGAACATCGCGCCGCTCGATGCGCATGGTCCGCGGACCGAAGGCGAACCGGACGCGGCCGATTTTCTCGCCAACGACTGGCTGCAAAGCAAGGCGCCGGAGATCGTGGCGCTGGCGAAGAAGGGAATCGGCAAGGCGCGTTCGCCGCAGGAGCAGATGCAGAATCTCGAGGACTTCGTGCGCGGCTATATCCGCAACAAGGATCTGAGTGTCGGCTACGCCTCCGCGCTCGAAGTCGCGAAGAAGCCCGAGGGCGACTGCACCGAACACGCCGTGCTGCTGGCCGCGCTCGGCCGCGCGCGCGGTATCGCCACGCGCGTCGTCGACGGCATCGTCTATGTGGACAGCTATGCTGGCAATGACCACGTCTTCGTGCCCCATGCGTGGACGCAGGCGTTCGTCGACGGGCGCTGGCAGAGCTTTGACGCTGCGCTGCGCGGTTTCGACGCCGGGCACGTTGCGCTGTCCTACGGCGACGGCGATCCCTGGCGGTTCTTTGCCGGTTTCAACGCGCTTGGCCGCATGCGCGTCGAGGCGGTCGACGCCTTGCCATGAGCGCTGCTCGCGGGCCGGCGGGCGCAAGATGGGCCTTGTTCAGTTTCACGCGCATAGAGTCACTGGGCTCATCACCGCGAGGATGCAAGCATGTCCGCTCATAGCGTGAAATCCACCGTCACCAAGATCGACACTGGCGCGCCTGACAGCGCGGCCCCGGACGTCGAGGAAATCGCCGCCGCCACCAACGAAACCTTGGCGCAGCTCGAAGACCAACTGCACCGAATTGCCGATTCGTTGAAGGAAAGCGCCAAATCGCTGGGCGATCTGGCCAGCCCGCAGATCCAGCAACGCCCGCTCGCTGCGATCGGCGTCGCCTTTCTGGCCGGTATTGCAGTCGCGAAATTGCTGCGCCGCTGACCCGAATAAAGGGGACAAGTCGACGTGGATCCTGCCGCCGCCGCGGATGCTGAGGCCAAGGCTGCACCTGCTCCCGACGCGGCAGCGGCTGCGACGCTGGCCGACGTCGTGCGCGACTCGGCCGAATATGCGCGCGCGCTCGGCCATCTCGTCGCAAGCGAGGCTGAGCTGGCCAAGGTCAACCTGGTCCGGATCCTCATCGTCGCCCTGCTCCTGCCGGCCATCGCGGCAGGCGGCGTCCTGAGCCTTGACGCCTTCTTCGCGGCGCTGCTGTTTCGCTGGATGCAGGACTGGAGTCTTGCGATCGGCACGGTGGCTCTCGCGAACCTGGTGCTGCTGGCCGCCTTGTTCTTGGCGCTTCGATCATGGTGGCGCACGCTGAGTCTGCCGCGCAGCCGCGCCGCGTTCGCCAGCCTTTGGGAACGGCCGTGATGCCGCGCCCGAGTCCGCGATTGCGCGCCGCGCTTGCCCAGGATCGCCTCGAGGCGGCACGCAGCAAGTTCAGGCACGCGGCCGCTCCATGGCGCGCTGGATTTGCGCGTCATCGCGCGGCCTGGCTTGTTGCAGGTGGCTTCGCTGGCGGACTGGTAGTCAGCATGTTGCCGCGCGGCTTCTGGTCGAAGTTCGGCGCGCTCCTCGGCAGCACGAGCGCCGTCGTGGCACGCGCGCTGTTCGCACCGGTGCTCGCCAGCGCACTTGCTGCGCGCGAACCCGGCACCACCGCAACGCGGCCGGCAGCAGAGTGACCCGGATCGTGGCTGCCGATTCCGTCGAGCAGACGATACTGGACGAGCAGGAGTCCCTGGGGAAAGTCCTCGCCAACCAACTGCTCTGGCGCAATCGGCTGCTCGGCATGATTTTCGTGCTGCTGCTTCTGGGCACCCTGTCGCTCGCCACAGGCGTCGTCGTGCCGGTCCTCGTGGCAATCCTGATCAGCCTCATGCTCGCGCCGCCGGTACGCCTGCTGACGCAATGGCATGTGCCCCGCGTGCTGGCTTCCGTGTTCGTGCTGGGACTCGCCATTGCGATCGGTGTCACGGCACTGAATGCCTTGGCGCGCCCAGCCTTCGATTGGGTAGGACACGCACCGAAGGCGATCGAGCAATTCGCACACCAGATGCACGACCTGTGGCGGCCGATCGCCGATGCGAGCAAGGCGACGGAAAAGATCACCCATATCGCCCAGACCGGCACGGCCGATGCGCAGCAACCCGTGCGTGTGGTCGACAGCACCGCGCCGGATCCCATATTTCAGCTGCTCAGTGGCGCCCCCGCCATCATTGCAAGCATCCTTTCCACGCTGATTCTCGTATTCGTTTTCCTGCAGCACGGCGACGCGGTGTTGCGCAAGCTGGTCGAGTTTGCTCCGGATTGGAATGCCAAGCGCGGCGTGGTCGTCGCCACCCGCGACGCCCAGCGCGAATTGTCCGGATACGTGTTGACAATCAGCCTGATCAACGTGGTGCTCGGAATCACGACTGCGGTAGCTCTGTGGCTTCTGGGTATTCCGGACGCGCTGCTCTGGGGCGGTATCGCGGCACTGCTGAACTTCGCCCCATACATTGGACCGATCCTCACAGTCGCCGCCCTCGGCATCGTCGGTATGAGTTCGGCACATACGTTGCTCCTCGGACTGGCCGCGCCGGGTGCCTTTCTTGCCTTGCATTTCATTGAGAGCTTTCTGGTCACGCCATTTCTCGCCGGCCGCCGGCTGGCGCTCGATCCGATCATGATCTTCCTGAGCCTGATGCTGTTCGGCTGGATGTGGGGAATCGCAGGCTTGCTGATCGCGGTGCCCTTGCTGACCTGCTTCAAGATTGTCGCTGCGCGCATCCCGGCGTGGGCGCCTGTGGCCAAACTGCTCGGCGCCTGACGTCGCGCCGAATCAGCCAGCACCTGGCAACTCGGCTAGAGTCGTTCTGGATAGTCTCGCCAGCACATTGTTTTTGATTGAATTATCGCGGCCTGCTAATCCGGATTCGAGCCGGATGCAGCGTCCCCTCTTGTAAATGTGATATCTTTTTGATATCGTATTTTCACACTGAGGGAGCCCACCATGAACGAACGCACCTATTCCGCCCCATCCGGTATTCCGGCGCTGATCGTAATTGTCGCCTTGCTGTTGTTGAACGCGCTTTGGCTGGTCGATTCCATCCGGCATCAGAGCGTGACCTTCATCATTGTTTCCGTGCTCGCCGGAATCGTGCTGCTGATCGCCCTCGCCGGCTTCTTCACCGTCGCCCCGAACGAAGGCAAGGTGCTGCAGTTTTTCGGCCGCTATGTGGGCACTGTTCGCGAGGCTGGTCCGCGCTGGACCAACCCGTTCTACAGCAAGCGCGGCGTATCGCTGCGCGTACGCAACTTCGAATCGAGCAAGCTGAAGGTCAACGACCTCGACGGCAATCCGATCGAGATCGCCGCCGTCGTCGTCTGGCAGGTCGTCGATACCGCGGAGGCGTTGTTCCAGGTCAATGACTACGAAGACTTCGTCCACATCCAGAGCGAATCAGCGCTGCGCGCCATGGCGACCAGCTACCCGTACGACTCGCACGATACCGGCGCGCTGTCGCTGCGCAGCCACGGCAAGGAAATCTCCGATCACCTGCAGAAGGAAATCCAGGAACGCCTGGCCAGCGCCGGCGTGAGCGTCATCGAATCGCGCATCACGCATCTGGCATTCGCCCCCGAAATCGCCCAGGCAATGCTGCAGCGCCAGCAGGCCAGCGCGATCATCGCCGCGCGTACACGCATTGTCGAAGGCGCCGTGACGATGGTGCAGATGGCGCTCGACCAGCTCAAGGAACGCGGCGTCGTCGACCTCGACGAGGAGCGCAAGGCGGCCATGGTGTCGAACCTGCTCGTGGTGCTGTGCGGCGAACGCGGTACGCAGCCGATCGTCAACACCGGTTCTCTGTATTGATGATCTTCCATGATCATTGAAGTCAAAAAGCTGCCATCCATGGCAGCACTTCTCACAAGAGCGTGCTCGACAAGCACGCATCTCGCAAGAGCGCGGCTCTGCAAAGGCACTTCCCACAAGAGCGCGTTCTACAGCGGAATGGCCTGGCCGGACCGATGAGCGCTGAGAAGAAAGCTTATCCGCTGCGCATCAACGCCGAGGTGCTCGACGCCGTGCAGCGTTGGGCAAACGACGAATTGCGCAGCGCCAATGCGCAAATCGAATACGTGCTGCGCGACGCGCTGCGCAAGGCCGGTCGCATGAAGGCCGAAGAATCCAGAACTCCAGGTGGGCCGGGAGCGAAGAAATGACGGGTGCTGGTTCGCCGCGCGGCAAAGCCATTGCTGGGGCAGGAACGGAAGCTGTGGAATCATTGGAGCGCACAGTGCGTATCGAACACGATCGCAGGCGCCTCGCATTTGCCGCGCTCGCGAGCGCGATCGCAACTCTGGCCCTGCCCATCATGGTCGTCATCGGCGTGCTGCATCCGGCGCACCCTGCACCGGCCTGGACGCTTGCGCCGCTGGGCGTCGCGATCGCGGTCGCCGGATTCGGCTTGCTACGCAACGTCAGCCGGTTGCAGGACGGTGATCCGGCACTCGTGGTCTCGCCGCGCGGACTGAGCTTCCGCCCGCAGGGGTTCGGCGAGATCGCACGCATTCCCTGGTCGGCAATCCGCGGTTTCAGGTCACGAAGTTACAAACAGCACCGCGTTATCGCCGTGCAGGTGGACGATGCGGAACGATATGCGCCACGAACGGGCTTTCTGTATCTGTTGCGTGGGCTGCGCTTGCGATCGGCAGCGAACGAGATCAGTTTCAGTACGCCCATGGCAAAGCAGGCCTGGAAGGACCTTGAAATCCTGCTGCAGAAGTATCTTGCACATTACGGTGGTCGCGCAGGAACGAACGATGGTGGCGGCGCCGTGGGTGCCACGGCAAGAGTCGACAACCCGAGGAACGTTTCATGACGCAGATCGATCGGTATCTGACAATCACCGCGACGGCCTTCGCCGTAGTCGCGCTCGTACACGTCGTGCGCGCAATCGAGCAGTGGAGTATCGTCATCGGTCCGTGGAGCGTGCCGGTCACAGCGTCCTGGTTCGCCGCGCTCGTCACGGGCGGCCTCAGCATCTGGGCATTTTCTCTCTTGCGCCGGTGACGGCGCGCCCGGATGTTCGCTAAGCTCGCGGCGTGACCAACGACTCGCCAGGTTCCCCGCCATCGCGCACGTCCGATCCGGGCGCATGCCTGGCCGCCGCAGCTGCGCTGGGCGTGCCGCGCGATTATGCGCGCACGCACGCGCTCAGACGTGTGCGCGAGCCGGAGCGGCTCGTATGGATCGGCCCCGACATCCACGATCGCCCGCAATGGCTAGCGCCCGGCGCCGCGCGTGCGTGGCAGCGTATGCGCGCCGAAGCGGCGCGCGACGGTGTCGAGTTGCAGCTCGTTTCGGCGTTTCGCAGCGTGGACTACCAGCTCGAGTTGCTGCGGCGCAAGCTGGAGCGCGGACAGTCGATACGTCAGATACTTCGTGTCAGCGCGGCGCCCGGCTATAGCGAACACCACTCCGGCCGCGCACTGGACCTGACGACGCCGGGATTCAAATCGCTCGAGGAGGAGTTCGAGCGCTCCGCCGCTTACGCCTGGCTGTCCGCCAACGCGCGACGCTTCGGCTTTCGCCTGAGTTATCCGCGCGACAACAGGCACGGCATTGCGTTTGAACCGTGGCACTGGTGCTGGCACGAAAAGCGGAGATCGCGCTGATTCGTCCCTGAAGCGCGCGCCATTCGACGTCCCTGTCTCCTCCTCAGCTCGATTACGCGATGCCTTCGTGGCATCGCGTAAGCAATCGAGCTTCGACCGTGGCACTGGTGCTGGCACGAAAAGCGGAGATCGCGCTGATTCGTCCCTCAAGATTTTTCGTGTTGCGCGCCGCCAGCAAGCAGCGCGCAACGTCTTCATGCAATCGTCATGGCGTGAAATCGACTTCGCTCTGCGCCGTGGCCGCCGCAATAGCGACTGGAATCGGCAGCGGGTGATAGAGGTTGCTCAGCCACAGCGGCAACTGGTCGGCATAATGCGCGCTGCCGAGTACGCCGCTGTTACCACCAGGTATGACCTCACTGGCGCTGATTACCGACGACATCTCGCCGACGAAACGACGCGCCGAACCGGAGTGGAACGTAAAATCGTTCGCGCCATCTCCGCGCAGGTCGTAATCGCCGACATTGACTGTCTGCCAGCCGCCGCCGCGCGCGATTCCACCAAGAACGCCAGACAGATCGGTGAACCCGTAGGGACTCGTAAACCCGTCTTCACCCGGGATACTGAAAGGACCACCGAGCGGGTGGGAGAAGGTGATGCGGTGGAGGATGCCCCAGTTGTAGCCGGACAGTGCCAGCGAGCCATGGAACGCCGGCGCCATCGCCCCGCTGGTGAACTGATCGAGTGCGCTCTTGAGGCTGAAAAGCAGCACGAAGTCACGCGCCGCCGATGCACTCGGTGCACCGGGCGCGTTCAAGTACTGCGGATTGAAAAACTGCAGGCCCGATGCCCCCTTGCCCTGCAGCACGGAGAACGAATCGAGCAGAAACTTGAATCCCGTCAGACCGTCGCTGGCGCCGGGCAGATAGCTCTGCAGGCCGACGTGCGACAACGTCGCATCGATCGTGTTGCGCAAGGCGAAGCTGCGCCATAACGCCCAGATGGACGCGGCTACGCTGGCATCCTTCTCTGCCTGGCTTGGTGCGGGCAGTGCGAGCGGATTGTCGCCCGGATCGTAGCCTTGCTGGATGCCCGTCGGGCTCGAATAGTCCCAGGCGCGAAGGCGCA
>CAVTVN010000033.1:0-45167 GCA_963738115.1 uncultured Gammaproteobacteria bacterium
GGAACTGACCGCTTCGCCGAATGAGTTTCTTCACCCGCGGAGTCAGGTCGGCGCGGACGTCCCTTGATCTCGACAGTCCCGATTTGATACCAATACGTCTGCCCGGGTTTCGCGGTCGTGTCGCGCCAGTAAAATTTCACCGGAATATTGTCCTCCCGCGAAACCGTTCCGATTATTTTTTCGTTGATCCGCCGCATCTGACCGCCCTCGACATCGGCGCGGTAGATGATATAGCCATAGATCTGCTGCTCGTTCTCGACGTTCCATTGAAGGAGGGGTCCCTTTCCTTCGGGAATCGGCATCGTGATTGACGACGGCTGCGTCGCGGACCAGAGCGCGGCCGTCAAGTCCTTCCTTTTCAGAACGTCGCTCGACTGCTCTCCAACCTGCGGGTTCAGGTCGACGACCTGACCATTCCGGCGGGAGGAGTATGCCGGAGTAGCGCCGACGAGCTCCGCCCATACTTTCGGCGGGCCAATGCTCAATAGCGTGGAAAATCGAGCGTCCGTTACCTTCTCGTCGTCGATCTTGATTTCCAGCGCGCGGCACGAGATCTTTTCACCGGACAATCGGTCTCGTGGACGAGAACAGGCGCGCCGCGCTGCGTGATCTTTCCCAATTCCAGCGCGCCACCCTCAGTATCACGAAGGAACAACATCTGCGGCTGCACGTTTCCGGTTTTTTGCACTCCCGCGTTGACCGCATAGGTCTCCGGAACAACGCGTCCGCGCGTTTCGAAACTGTAGTTGATCCACGCCGTCGGCTGTTTCGTCGATGTCGTAGCTACCTCGATCCAGCCCTCGTGTTTTCCCCACGGCGCGTTCTGCCGGGTGCGCAACAATACGGCTTTGCCGTCGTCGACGATTTGAGCATCGACTAGTCCGCCTGGATCCGCTGCCGTACGCGCACGCAAGTCCGGAAGATCGCGGCTGCTGAGTGCGACACGGCGAGCTGGAGCTTCTTTTCCCGCGGGAACCAGACCGAAATCGACCGAGGTCGGCTCGCCATCGATCGCCGAATCGACGAACAGGTTCACGACGACGCGAAAGGATTTCTGTTCGCTGTCGAGGGCAAACTCAGCGTAGTAGACCTGCTCGCCAAGCAAGCGATCGACATTGACGTCGAGAGGCAACTCGGCTGAAGCATGCGCCGGAACGATCAAAGGCAGTTGCTGGGCATGGATCGTGTCTCCAGAACTGTGGACCTGTCGCAAGATCGTCACGGCAGTGCCGGAATCGTTTTCAACAACGGCGGTGCCGCTCAGCCGCAGGCCGGGCCGCTGCTCGCCAAGCTGTACATGCTCCGCCGACAAGGTGGCGTACGCGAAAGCGGTGCAAGAAAAGAAAAGAGCGAACGATGAAGCGAAGCGCGCGAGCATCCGGAAACTTCCTTTGCAAAAAAGTTGAGGCCCATCAATTGATGGGCCTCAGATTTACAACCTTTGCAGTTCCCGTCAGTCGACTGAAAATCCCTGCAACTTCACCGGCAGGGTTCCAGTAACAGCAAGAGCGTAGGTTCCACAACCAGCCGACGCAGCCGGAGGAGTAGCCGAACTACCGGTGGCGGAATTGGTGGACGAAACAACGATGTAGTAAGTCCCGGTTGCAACGGCCGCGGCTGGCGTTACCGTTTCCGTGCCTCCCGCTCCGGTGGCGTCGTTGCTTCCGAAGGCATCACAGTTGGTCCCAGTTTCACAGGCGGTCTGGCTCGGAGACGCGGTAGGTCCCTCGACGTAAAGCGCCGTATCATACGGGGTCGTGCCGGTCACAGCTCACCGAAACGGCGTTGCCCGCATTGAGATGTATCGAATAAACGGACTGTGGACCGAAAACTGAAGGCCGCCCGCGCAAACCGCGGACAAGTTTGAATCCGAAGCACACGTGTTGCCGGCCGCAGGGTTGAAAGGCAGGGAGGTAATTGCGGTAGGTGCGGAACAGGATCCTTCGACCGCGAATGCGGAGGAGCACATCAGCGAGAGCGACAAGGCAATCAGTGTTTTCTTCATCTCAGACACTCCTAAAAAGGGCCAATTTCACCGGTGCTTACGTACTTATTAATGTCCAATAAACGTCTGACGGCGCGAATCAAACTGGTCGAAGAAAACCAGCTTGTCTACGTTGTTGCCCGCTGACGACGCTACGAAAGTTCAGGCTCGGGGACGTCATACCCATGAATACGGTCTTTACGCCGACCCAGCCGGCATTGCCGCCGGTAATCGGAATCGAAATGCCGGAAGCATCCAGCAACCCCGTGGTGGCCGCATCGTTCACCCAGTAACGCAGCGCGCCGACGCCGTTTGCGCCAACCGTCAGATCGAACTCGATGCGGTTCGGTCCGGTCTGATTCGGCAAATTAACTATAGTCTGGCACTGAAACAGTGTTGGAGCATTGTCGCAGGCACCGATGATAACAATGCGCTTCGTACCACCACCCGCGCCGCTATACAGAATCTTCACCAGTGCCAATCGGTTCTGGTAGAAAGCGGCCGAGTTTGCGAGGAAGATTGCCACCTGGTTGGTGCCGTTCGCGCCGTTCAGATTGACCGGATCGAATATGAACTGGGCACGATAACGGGTTTCATTATTCGGCGAATCGTCGCGCACTTGTCCGTGGCCAGCACCGTTGTCTCCCATGTTAATCTGCATTTTGCAGGCGCTACCGTCATAGCCTCCGGCTACGACATGCACATTCGAATCGCCGCCGCCGATACTCGTGCCTGACCAAGCCGACAAATTGCCATCGACGCAATCGGCAAATGCGGCGCCTGCGACTCCAAAACTGGAAAGTCCAGCGAGGGCTACTAAAAGGGTCTTCATGTTCGATTTCATTCAATTTCTCCCAATTTCGACTCGGGTGGGAGCATGCGCTCCATCCCCCATAAAAATTCTCAGGACCACCCGAATTCGAGGAGCTTAGTCGAGGTTGTGAGTCGCGTCAACAACTTGAGCGCGATTCCTCACCCGCCAAACACACGCTTCGGACCGTGAATTTACCCGCCCCATGGCGAGCCTTCGATATCAATAAACGAACCGCAGGTGCAAAACCGGACACGCGGCGGCAAGGAGTTTGCACGCTAGCTGCCAGCGCAGGTATGGCACCCCGACCAAGGCCGGTCATTTTGAGTCTTGCCCCTTCACATGGAGGCACAATCGATCTGCCCGGACCGAGCCCGTGCCCCCTTTCGCGAGGTAGGAGATTGACGCGGCGGCAATCGCACATTGACGCCGATTCGCCCTGCCCGGACAATATCTTACCTTCCACTCCCGGAACACGCGTGCACGCCAGCGCTGCCTTGCAACGATCGATACTGGCCGTGATCCCGGCACGCAACGAGGCACCGACGGTCGCGGACATCGTGCGGCGCACGCTGGCGACCGGCCAGTGCGATGTGCTGGTGGTCGATGACGCCAGTACCGATGGCACGGCCGAACTCGCACGGGAAGCCGGCGCAAGGGTGATCACGGCGCCATTCAGTCTTGGCGCCTGGGGCGCCACGCAGACCGGCATGCGCTTTGCACAGCGAAACCGCTATCACACCGTGCTGACGCTCGACGCCGACGGCCAGCATCATCCCGAGGAGTTGCCCAAGTTGCTGGCGCTTTTGCGGCGCAGCGGCGCCAATGTCATCATCGGCACCTATGCGCAGCGCATGAGCGCTGCGCGCAAGGTGGCGGGCAGCTACTTCCGCCTGCTGACGCGGTTGCATGTCCAGGATTTCACATCCGGCCTGCGCGCGTATGACCGGCGCGCCGTGCGCGCCCTCGCTTCGCGCGAGGCCAGCCTGCTCGACTATCAGGATATGGGAGTTTTGATGCTGTTGAGCAAGAAAGGGCTGATCCTGCAGGAAGCGCCGACCATCATGTCACCGCGCCGCGCCGGGGCCTCGCGCGTATTTGCCTCCTGGCTGCTCGTCGCCCGCTACATGCTGCACACGACCGTGCTCTGTTTCGCCCAGCTCGGCGTTCGCGCGCGCATCGTCGTGCGGCCGCAGACTTCGCCACCGGCGGGCGGTCTGACATGACCAGCCAGCTGACTTCGGCGGCGATCGGCATATTGCTCGCCGGTGCGATCCTTTACCTCGTGCGGCGCGATCACATGCACGGCTCGTACGCGCTGTGGTGGCTGGCCATTGCCGCGGCGATTCTCGTGCTCGGCGTTTTCCCGCCGGTCATCGACTGGCTAGGCCGGGTCAGCGGCATCAGCTATCCGCCGATACTGCCGATCATCGTCGGCATCGGCATGATCCTGATCCGCATGCTGCGCACGGACATCGACCGGTCGCGGCAGGAACGGCAGCTGCGCCGCCTCGCGCAGAAGCTCGCGATATTGGAACAGGAGCTTGCCAGCGCGCGGCGCGTTGCGGAACCCACCGCGTCGAACGATTTCGGCCGCAACAAGAGCGCGCGGGTGATACCGCTTCCGAAGTCCGGCGACGCCTGATCCGGCGCGACGTGCGCGTCCTGCATGTCGGCAAGTTTTTTCCGCCCCATCCCGGCGGCATCGAGCGCTGCATGGCCGACCTTTGCGCCGCGCTCAGCGCGCGTGGGGTGGTGGCCGCGGCACTGGCGCACGCCGAACCCGGAGCAAAAAGTATACAAAGGCGCGACCCGGCCGGCTTCGATGTCACCCTCGCCGCCTGCCACGGTCAGTTGCTGTATGCGCCGCTCAGCCCCTCTTTCCCGTTCCTGCTGAAGCGCACGCTGGCCGACTTCCGTCCGGACCTGCTGCACCTGCATCTGCCGAACACGTCGGCCTTCTTTGCCCTGTTGTCGCCGGCCGCGCGCCGGTTGCCATGGGTCGTCCACTGGCACGCGGACATTCCGCTCGACACACGCCGGCGCCTGCTGCGCCTGGCATACGGCGCTTACCGCCCGTGGGAGCGTGCGATGCTGCGACGCGCGAATGCGATCATCGCCACATCCCAGCCGTATCGCGATTCGAGCGCCGCGCTCGCCCCATGGCTAAGCAAGACGCATGTCATTCCACTCGGCATCGCTGATCTTCCCTCTCCCCCGACGTCGTCGGGGGAGAGGGCTGGGGTGAGGGGGCAACGCGAAAATCACGCGTTGTCGTTTGCACAAGCGCTACCCCCTCACCCAACCCTCTCCCCCATCGCAAGCAATGGGGGAGAGGGCGAAGGTTTTCCAACGCGCAGCCCTCATGAGCCAGCCCTCAGCCCTCCCCTCCGCATCCTCGCCGTTGGCCGCCTCAGTTACTTCAAGGGCATCGACGTGCTGCTGCGGGCGCTCGCCGATGTCGCCGAAGCGACTCTCCTCGTTATCGGCGATGGCGAATGCCGCAACGCGCTGGAACAGCAGGCCCGCAGTCTCGGCATCGAAGCGCGTGTGCGGTTCGCCGGACGCATCGACATGGACTCGGCCGGCGAAATGACGCTACGCGCCGCCTACGAAAACGCCGACGTGTTCTGCCTGCCTTCGACCGATCGCGCGGAATCGTTCGGTCTCGTGCTGCTGGAAGCGATGCGCGCGCGCCTGCCGGCGATCGCCAGTGCGATCGCCGGATCGGGCGTCGGGTTCGTCGTGCGCGATGGCGAAACGGGACTGCTCGTGCCGCCCGGCGACGCCGCAGCACTGGCCAATGCATTGCGCCGGCTCGCTGCGGACGCTGGCCTGCGTGCGCGTATGGGTGCAGCCGGCGCGCAGCGCTGGCAGCAGGAATTCACGCTGGATCGGGCTGCGGATCGCGTGCTGGGGCTGTATGAACAGGTTCTGGCGGCAAGGCCGGTTCACGCATAAGCAACGCCAGCAGGCTGATGACCGCCGGGGTGATGTGCATGACCAGACGATTCACCGCGGTGTAGCTCTCCGCCCATTCGGCCGCGTCGGTGAACACGAACAGGATCACGAGCAGGCCGAAGCATCCGAGCAGCAGCAAGCCGCAGAGGCATAGCGCCTGGCTCGCCTTCAGCACGCGCCAGCGCCAGACGAGCAGTGGCGCGACGCACCACCACAGCAGATGCCAGTTCGACTGCGTAAAGAGACTGCGGATGACGCCGAGCGCCGCGTCGCCGTGCCAGGTCAGGGATAGCTTGCCGATGACCGGAATATCGACGACGCGCGAGCCGCTGCGCACCCAGCCGATGGCTGCGAACAGCATCTGCGACTGGCCGACCAGGATGACGCCGAGCAGCACCGCTGCGGCGATCGCCGCCGCACGCCATCGCCAGCGCGGCGACAATGCGCCGAAGCCGATCGCGGCAAGCAGGCTCAGGAACCAGACCATGCCCTCGAGCTTCAGCAGCGGCAGCACGGCGGCGCAGATCAGCGCCATGGCCAACTGGTCGCGCTCGCCGCGCTCCTGCCAGCGCAGCCACGCCAGCAGTGAAAACCCGAACAGCGTGGCGATCCACAGATCGGCGTAACCGGCAAGCGCAACGTGTGACGCAAGCAGCGGCAACGATCCGAGGATGTAGACGAATATCGCCGCGCGCGTCGCGTTCAAACCCAGCGCGCGCCATTGCCCGTAGTGCCCCAGCAGCAGGCCAGCCCACAACACCAGCCACGGCAGGTTGACCAGCTGCTCGATCCAGCCGCCGGCCGCGCTGGCAAACCACACCTGCATCCAGCCGAGCGTCGATGGATAGGCCCATGCGGGCCCGCTGTACAGCTCGGCCGTGCCCTCCCGCAGCCAGTCGGCCACGGCGACGAACGGAACGTAATGACCCAGAAGGAACCAGGTCTTGGACTTGACCGCCCAGGCATCCCACGCGTCCCATGGATAGGTCGGTCGCAACAACACTTCGCCGCCGATGATCGAACCGCGCCAGAGCAACGATGCCAGCATCGCGCCGACGGCAACGCTTTTCCAATATTCCACTTTTTCACCGACGCCTGCCGCAGCCGCGGGAGCGCGATATTGCCGGTAAAGTGCAACGCAGCCTGCCAACGCCCCGGCAAGCGCGAGCCATGGTGCGGCGTGCAGCCACGCATGAGTCGTGCCGGCGCGCGCCGACAGCGCCGTGAAAGCCGCGGCGCCGAGCATGCCCAATGCCGCGCCGTAACCCAGCGCCGTCGCGATTCGGCCAGGCCGATGCGGTGCGCTCAGCGCAAGCGACAGGAATGCGCCGGAGGCCGTGGTCAGCAGCCACGCCCACAGATAGGCCATGGTCATCGCCCGGCTCCGCGCACGCGATAGACCGCGAGGTTGCCGCCAGCGAACATCGGCGTCACAGCGACCGAGCGCGCCTCGGAACGCAGCACCAAAGCGGCATCATCGTAGTGCCAGTGCTTGCTGGCGCACAGCACGATTACCGTGTCTTCCGGCCAGTCTTGCGCCGGCGCCGTGGCGATCGCCGCGTCCAGCGGCACTGCGTTGAGTGGCAGCAGGAAATAAATCAGGCGCAACATCATGTAGGTCGAATCCGAGGCCACGAGCACGCGTTGGCCTTGCCTGACGTCTGCCAACTGCTGGCGGGCCAGCTGGGCGAATCCGGCGATGTCCTCGTCGGGCTGCAGGCGCGCGCGCTCCTGCCACGACTTTCCGGCATAGATCGACTCGGTGAGTTGATGCTTGGAGGAAAGATCGCCGAGCCAGCGCAGATCCAGCACTACCCATGCGAGCGCGCCGGCGACCAGCACCGCGCGCAGCCATTGTGCCCGCGACCAGCGCAACAGAAGCGCGCAAACGACAAGAGAAAACAGCGTGCCGATGACCAGCGTCACCGGCAGCGATGCGTTCGGGTCGGTCGACACGCCGACGACATTGATCGACGCCAGACTCCAGGGCTGATAACCGAACCAGGCATGACGCAGCAGTCGCGGCAATGCGTTCCACGCGGGTGAGTCGAGCCGGGCCTGCACCAGGCGGAACGGCCGAAAAGCGATGCTCGGCGGCACGAGTTGCGGCGTCGCGTATTCGGCGAAGCCCAGTTCGGTAATCTCGCCGCGCCATGCCGGCGTCGCTGCGCGCAGGTCGACCGTGACGATGCCATCGCCGGGCCACGGCAATGCCACCGTCTGCACGTCGTCGGGCGTGTCGGCGCGCCGAAATACCAGCAGCAGTTCGAGCGTGCGCGGAAAATCCTCGAAACGGAAAGTCAGCAGCGGGAAATCGGATGCGCGAACGCGTTCCAGTGGAATGCTCTGCATGGCATTGCCGTCGCTCGCGATCGCGCCCACACCCAGTGCACTGCCGTCCTCCACCCCGGCGCCCATGACCGGACGAAAGTCCTGCCCCTTGAACGTGAGCTGATCGCTTGAAAACAACGGCGCAGACCAGGGAATGCGCGCGGCGGTGCCGAGCACCAGCAGCCAGACGGCAATGACGGCGATGACGGCGAGCGAGCGACGCATCACGTCGCGAGGGCCGTCAGTCTTTCGAGCTCGTCCGCGCTGAAACCGGCCGCGCGGCGCGCCTCGGCATTCAAAGGACGCTTGATGGCGCCGGTCGCGTAGCGTCGCACGAGATCCGCGAACGTCGAGGCGTGATCCAGGCCGGCCTTGGTGCAACACCAGTCGAACCAGCGCGAACCCGGCGGCGACGTGCGCGACTTCTTCGCGCAGGATCAGTTCGAGGATTTCGGCGCTGGTGTCATCCCCGCGCCGCGCAAGCGCCGGATCATCGCCGGCGTGACGTCGAGTCCACGTGCCTCCAAAACTCTCGGCACCAGTGCCATCCTCTCCAGGCATGATCCGGCAGTCTTTACGGCCATTTCCCACAGGCCATCGTGCGCATCGAAGTCGCCATACTCGTGGCCAAGCTGCTGCAGTCTGGCCTGCAGCAGGCGGAAATGGCGTGCCTCGTCGACGGCGACGGCGATCCAGTCCCGGTAATAGTCGAGCGGCAGGTCGCGGAACCTGTAGACCGCGTCCCAGGCCAGATTGACGGCGTTGAATTCGATGTGCGCAACCGCATGGATCAGCGCCGCACGACCTTCGCTGCTACCCAGCCCCCTCTGTGGCAGTTGTCGCGGCGCCACCAGCACAGGGCGCGCCGGCCTGCCCGGGACGCCGATCATCAGCGGCTGCGCCGTGCTCGCGTTGTCGAGGTTGCCGTCGGCAAACGCGCGCGCGACCTGGTCCGTCAGCGCCAGCTTTTCCGCGATGTCCGTGCAATCGAGGCAGAGTGCCGCGCTGATGAACAGATTTCCTTTCACAGACCTCTCCTTGCAATCTTCCCTACGCACTGTCGGCGACGGCGAATTAAACCACAGGACGATCAGCGTGGCGCGGGCACGTTTCGCACTCGTCGCGCGCCGGGGACCGGCTGCTCGGACGTGTCGAGGCCCCGATACAGGACCTCGATGTCGCGCTCGACCGCGCCGTCGTAACCGCTGCGCCCCAGCGGCGCGAACCAGCGCGCGATCTCGCGCAGGCGGCCATGCTCGTCGAGTTCCGTCGTGTAGACGCGCGCGCCGGACGCCAGGTCCGAATCCACCGAAGTCCGCACACGGGCGAGCGGCTCCGAAGCGTGCATCGCAGCGCTGACCGCGCCCGGCTGAAAACGCACTTCGACGCCATCGAAGTAACGCAGGTAGGCAACGGTATTCAGCTCCTCGGTGACCAGCACGTCGGCCTTGGCGAGTTGCTCGTGCCGGGCGAGCGCCTCGACGACGAGATAGCGGGCCGGCCAGTCATGCTGCGGAAAGAAGGCGACCGCCAGATTGACGCCAGCCACCAACAGCACGGCAGAAATCAACACACGTCGATCGAGCGCCGTGGACGCAAGTGCCACCAGCGTCAAGCCGCCGACCCACAACGGAAACAGGAACTCGATGTTGCGCGATTCCCACCACGTGGCGAATGCGACATTCGCGAGACACCAAAGCGCGAGAATCGTCGCGTCGCGTCTTGGTCCGGGGTCTGCGCCGCGAAGAAAGCCGGTCGTGCGTGCCGCAATCAGCAGCAGCGGCAGTAGCGCGGCGACGGCAGCGATCATCGCGGCGCGCGACAAGATCACTTCGTAGGCAAAGGCAAGATTGCCCAGACCCAGTACGGTGCCGAGCAGGCGCGACCCCATATCCGGCGCAGGTCGGTAAGTCCCGAACCCGGCCTGACTGTTCCATGCGTAGCCGAGAAACCAGGCGAGCACATCATTCGCGTTGTGCAACTGCCCAACTGCGACGCCGACGAGTAGATAGGCGCCCAGGCATACCAGCGGAATGCCCAGAGCGAGCGCGAGCAATTTGCCGCGGCGAGCCGCGCCAAGATCGCGCGCACGAACGAGCAGAAGCAACGCGGGATACCAGAACACGTACTGCTGCAGGGTCAGTACTGCGAACGCCGCAAGTACAGCCAGAACGATGATCTCCCGCCAGTTCAGGCGATCGCGCCGAGCAATGATCGCCATCGAAACAGCGACCGCCGCGGCAGGCAGGATATATACATCGGGTTCTTCGGCAAAATTCCACGCTGCGAAACCGAACGCGTACAGCGCGCCGATCAGCAGGGCATTGGCGCGGCCACCGCCGGGCAGGAGCCTAAGTGCGCCGGGCAGGAGCCCAAGTGCCCCGGAGGCCATGGATGGCCGAGAGGGGCCCGCGAAGGCCATGGATGGCCGGGAGCGGCCCAGCAGACCGATACGCACGATAGCCACGGCAACAACGAGTCCGGCACAGATGTTGATCGCCTGCATGATCCAGATCGCGCGAATCCCGGCCAGCCCGACGTGCTGCGCAAGCAGGTATGCGCCGCGATAAAGGAAATTCGGCAACAGGTGATTCGGATGAAAAAGTTCGACGCCACGCTCGACGTCCTCCGCATAGCGCAGGCCGTTGACGCTGAAATCATGGTTGAACAGGCCGAAATAGACGGCGCCGACTAGCGCGACGAAGATTCCGAGCGCAGCGATGTCCCCGCGATGCAGCACACGCTCGGGACCCGGCCGCGTGGCCACCGGGCCGCCTGCACTCACGCAGCGCCTCGCCGACTCCTGACAGCATCCGAACGCGCGAACTCCAGTTCGCTCAGGTACTCGGCCTTCACGCCGGTCACGTATTCGCCGGAGAAACACGAGGTATCGAAATGGCCCAGCTTTTCGTTGCCGTCGGCGACGGCCGCGATCAGGTCTTCGAGATCCTGGTAGACGAGCCAGTCCGCACCGATGAAAGCTCGAATCTCGTCCTCGCTGCGGCCATGGGCGACGAGTTCGGCTGGTGCCGGCATGTCGATGCCGTAGACGTTCGGATAGCGCACCGGCGGCGCGGCGGAGGCGAAATAGACGTTGCGTGCGCCGGCTTCGCGCGCCATCTGGATGATCTGCTTGGACGTCGTGCCGCGCACGATCGAATCGTCGACCAGCAGCACGTTCTTCTTGCGGAACTCCAGATCGATCGCGTTGAGCTTGCGTCGTACCGATTTCACCCGTTCGCTTTGCCCCGGCATGATGAACGTGCGGCCGATATAACGGTTCTTCACGAAGCCTTCGCGCATCGGCACGCCGAGTTCGTGCGCGAGCGAGCTGGCCGCCGTGCGCGAGGTGTCGGGAATCGGTATCACCGAATCGATGTCGTGGTCCGGGCGCAGCTTGAGGATCTTCGCTGCCAGGCGCTCGCCCATGCGCAGCCGCGCCTTGTACACGGACACATCCTCGATCATCGAATCCGGGCGCGCCAAGTATACATATTCAAAAATGCACGGTGCGTGCTGGCGGCCGTCGGCGCAGTGCCGACTGAACAATTGGCCGTCGTTGGTCAATAGAACAGCCTCGCCCGGCGCCACGTCGCGCAGGCGCTTGAAGCCCAGGATATCGAGCGCGACGGATTCGGAGGCCACGACGAACTCCTTGCCGTCAGCCGTTTCGCGTTCACCGAGCATGAGCGGGCGGATGCCGTGCGGATCGCGAAAGGCCACGATGCCGTATCCCAGCAGCAGCGAAACGACGGCGTAGCCGCCGAGAGCGCGCGCATGCACGCCGGCGACGGCCTTGAAGATATGGTCCGGCGTCAGCGCGTGGCGCTCCTGGATCTGCAACTCGTGCGCGAAGATATTGAGCAGGATCTCCGAATCGGAATCGGTATTGATGTGGCGGCGATCGTCCTCGAACATCTGGCGCCGCAGCGACTCGGTGTTGATCAGGTTGCCATTGTGTCCGAGGGCGATCCCGTAAGGCGAGTTGACATACAGCGGCTGCGCTTCGGCCAGGCTTTCCGAGCCGGCCGTGGGATAGCGGCAATGGCCGATGCCCACCCGGCCGCGCAACTTGAGCATGTCTTCGCGCTGGAAGACATCGCGCACGAGCCCGGCGCCCTTGTGCAGGCGCAGGCGCTCGCCGTCGACGGTGGCGATGCCGGCGGCGTCCTGGCCGCGATGCTGGAGCACGGTCAGGCCGTCATACAGCGCCGACGCGACTTCGGATTTGCCAACGATGCCGATGATCCCGCACATGCTTTGGTCTGGCTCCGCCCTGTCGATGCAACAAACGCGGCCCGCAGGCCGTCTCAATTCTGTCCGGGCTTTTTGTCCGGCGGATTCTTGGGCTGACTGCCCGGTGCCGCTGCCGGTATCTGTGGCAGCAGTTCATGTAAATCAAGGTGCTTGGAGACTTCCGGCGGCAGATTCGCCGACAGCCAGCGCGCACCCTGCTCAAACGTCGGCAGCACTTTCGATTGCTGCCACCAGACTTCGCGCGAAAATGGCGTGAAGCCGAGAATGAATACGAGCAATGTTACCAGCGCCAGCCCGCGAATCAGACCGAACACCATGCCGAGCAACCGATCGGTACCGGAAAGGCCGCTCCCCGAGATCAGCTTGCGCATAAGGAAACTCACAATCGCGCCGGCGATCAATACGGCAACGAAGCAGATCGCATAGCCGAGCAGCAAACGTACCGACGGCGCGTCGATCGTGGTAAAGGACTCGGCCAGGCGCGGCCCGAATACCCACGCGACCCAGAACGCAACGACCCAGCACGCCAGCGCCAGTACCTCGCCGATGAAGCCGCGCCACAATCCCATGAGCACTGAAAGGGCCAGGATCGCGATGATGCAGTAGTCGGCCCAATTCAAAGGAGCACCTGTCATGGCTGCGTGACGATCATCCCCTCGACCTGCATCTTCGCCTTCAACGTCGCGCGCGCCGTCTCGGCACCCGTTCGATCCGCGTAGGGTCCGGCGCGAACGCGCCAGAGTGCCTGGTCGCCGTTACCGGTACGTTCGGCGAACGCCGCGACACCGGCGCCGTGCACGCGGTCACGCAGCTTGGCAGCCTCCGCCTCGGACTTGAACGCGCCGAGTTGCACTGCCCAGCCGCCCGCCTTGTTGGCCGCAATCGCGGTTGCCGGAGCATCCGCCGCGGGTTGCTGGGCAGACTCGCCCACGCTGCTCGGCAACTTCGGTTCATCCTGCTTGATTTTCAGGCGCGCCGACTCTGCGGCCGCGCGATCCGCATAGGGACCGACACGCACGCGCTGAGCGGACTTGCCCTGGTATTCCGTTGCTTCACTGTACGCGGCAAACCCCGCCTTCTTGAGCTTCGCGACGAGCGCATCGGCGTGGCCCTGGTCGGCATAGACGCCGAGGTTGACGCTGAATCGTCCTCCCGGCGAAGTTGGTGCAGGCGCGGCGTCGACGGGCGCAGGCTTGGCGGCGTCCGCAGCCGTTTTTGTCTCAGTGGCCGCCGCCGGCGCCGGAGGTGTAGAACTCGCCGCGGGAGCCTTGTCCGGTGCCTTTGCATCGGGGGCTTCGAATGTTGCCGGCGCCTTGGTATCGACCGTGGCAACCTTGTCGTCTGCTGAAGGTTTTCGCGCAGCGGGATTCGCCGGCGTCGAGGATTCCACCGGCAACGTGCGTGTTTCGAACTTGCGTTCGGGCTCCGGCGGGATATCGAGGTTCTGGATTGTACTTGCCTCTTTCGGCGGCGAACTGCCAAGGAACATCGGCACGAAGATGATGAGGAGCGCGATCAGTACGGCAGCACCGAGCAGACGCTGTTTCAAAGCCGAATCCATGGATACCTCCGCGAAAAGCAGTGCGCATTATAACCGCGGCGCCGCTGCTTCCACGTTAATGCAAGCTCAATCACCCGCCTTCATCGCTTCGAGAACTTCTGCCGCAACGTAGAACGATCCAAACGCAACGACGCGATCCTGGGGTGAAGCCAGTGCGCAAGCTCGCGCAAGCGCAGTACGCGGGTCGTCGCACGCGGCGGCCACGCTTGGCGATGCCGCGGCTCGTATATGTGCCTGCAACGGCGCCGCGGGCAGGCCGCGCGAAGTCACTCCAGCGAGCCCGGCGAGAATCCAGCTGTCAATGTACGGCAGCAGCGGCGTGACGATGCCGCCGACATCCTTGTCGTCGAGCGCGCCGAATACCGCAAACGTGCGACCGGCGATCGGATTGTCTCCAAGCCATCGCGCCAGCTCGCGCGCCGCCTGCGGATTGTGCGCGACGTCGACAATGACGTCGGCCGCGCCGGGCGTCGCCAACAGCTGCAGGCGGGCAGGCACGCGTGCCTTGCGCACGCCGACGCCCAGCGCTTCGGGGCTCCAGCCGAGGCGATCGCGGAGCTTGAAGATGGCAGTGATGGCGGCGGCCGCGTTGTCGACCTGGCATGCAGCCGCCAGCGTCGGCAGCGGAAGGTCCAGCCCGCTTGCGCCGCTGCGCCATTGCCAGCCGGCAGCGCGCACGGTCACTGTGTAGTCGTGGCCGGCGCGAACCATGTCCGCGCCGAGGCGCATCGTTTCCCCCAGCAGTCCCTGCACCGGTTCGCGCATGCCGATGATCGCCGGGCGTCCAGCGCGAAAGATGCCGGCCTTTTCGCGACCGATGCTGTCGCGATCGTTGCCGAGCCAGTCCTGGTGATCCAGATCGACCGTGGTGACGACAGCGGCATCGGCATCGATGATGTTGACGGCGTCGAGCCGGCCGCCCAAACCGACTTCCAGCAGCGCTGCGTCGAGGCCGGCTCGCGAAAAAATCCACAACGCAGCCAGCGTGCCGAACTCGAAATACGTCAGCGGAATTTCGTCGACGGTGGCGACTTCGCGCGCCGCCTCGATGCGTTCGAAAGCATCGATCAGCAGCGCGTCTTCGACGTCGATGCCGGCAACGCGGACGCGCTCGTTGTACCGCAGCAGATGCGGCGAGGTGTAGCAACCCACGCGTTTGCCGTCTGCCGCGAGCATCGCTTCGAGAAATGCAACCGTCGAACCCTTGCCGTTCGTGCCGCCGACCGTGATCACAACCGGCGCCGGCACCGGCGCGCCCATTCGGCGCCAGACCTCGCCGACGCGCGCGAGGCCCAGCTCGATGCTGCGGGGGTGGATGCGCTGCTGGTAGTCAAGCCATTCGGCGAGGCTGCGCATTTAGGGCTGAGGGCTGAGGGCTGAGGGCTGCAGAGCATGGCTCATGCACCGAATAATCGTGCAGCGCATATTCAAAAGTGTCACGGAGGCCAGGTAATTGCGTCGGCACCGCTCCTACAGCCCTCGCCCCTGAGCCCTCAGCCCTGCTTCCGAATCAGGCCGCCTTGGGCCGCCGCATCAACAGCGCCAACAGGTCGGAGAGCTTGTCGCGCATCTCGCGCCGATCGACGATCAAGTCGATGGCACCGTGTTCAAGCAGGAATTCGGATCGCTGAAAGCCTTCCGGCAGCGTTTCGCGCACGGTCTGTTCGATCACGCGCGGGCCGGCAAAGCCTATCTGCGCTTTCGGCTCGCCGATGTTGATGTCGCCGAGCATGCCGAGGCTGGCGGAGACGCCGCCCGTGGTCGGGTGCGTCAACACGGAGATGTACGGCACGCCCGCACTGCGCATACGCGCGAGCGCGGCGGACACCTTCGCCATCTGCATCAGCGACAGCAGTCCTTCCTGCATGCGCATGCCGCCGCTGGCGGAAAAGCAGACCAGCGGAATATGTTCGTCGAGCGCAGTTTCTGCAGCCCGCGCAAACTTTTCGCCGCCGACGGAACCCATCGAGCCGCCCATATAGGCGAACTCGAACGCACACGCGACCAGCGGTTGCGCCTTGAGCTGGCCGCGCATCGCAATCAGCGAATCCTTCTCGCCGGTCTGCTTCTGCGCAGCGACGATGCGGTCCTTGTATTTTTTCGAATCGCGGAATTTCAGCGTATCGACCGGCTCGAGTTCGGCAAAGAGCTCCTGCGTGCTGCCCTGATCGAAAAACGCGGCCAGCCGCTTGCGTGCGTCGATGGTATGGTGATGGCCGCATTTCGGGCACACCTCGAGATTGCGCTCGAGTTCCGGGCGATAGAGCACCGCGCCGCAACCCTCGCATTTTTCCCACAGTCCTTCCGGCACCTTGCCCTTGGACGTGCCCTCGGTGCGGATGCGCACAGGCATCAATTTCTGCAACCAGCTCATGTCGCCTACTTCTCCGGTATCTGTCGGCGGGACCGGCTCTGCAGCCGGCTCCGCGGGTGTTTCGGGTTTGTCCGTTTCACGCTGCATGCGCGTTGGCAGCGGCGTCGAGTGCCTTGCGGATCGGCGCAAGGAAGTTCTTCGCGGCACTACTGACCGCATCCGGCGTCGAACAGTTCGCCAGATGCGCGACCAGCGCACTGCCGATGACGACGGCATCGGCGAATTGCGCGATGGTTACGGCCGATGCCGCGTCACGTACGCCAAAGCCCACGGCCACCGGCACTTTCGTGCGCGCCTTGATCGCGACGACACGCGCACGAACCGGCGCCAGATCGAGGCGGTCCGCACCTGTCACGCCGGCAAACGAGACGTAGTATAGGAAACCTTCGACTTGCGCGCACAGATCGGCGAGGCGCGCATCGGCTGTCGTCGGCGCGGCAAGATAGATCTGACGCAAGCCCGCGTTGCGCACGGCAGCTGTCGTCATCGATTCTTCGAGTGGGCAATCCACCAGCAACACGCCGTCAACGCCCGCAGCGACTGCTTCGCGCGCGAAGCGTTCGTAACCGTGAATTTCGACTGGATTGAGATAGCCCATCAACACGATCGGGGTTGCCGCATCGACTTTGCGGAACTCGGCGACCCAGCCGAGTATCTGCGCAAGCCCGACGCCGCGCGCCAGTGCTCGCTCGCTCGAATGCTGGATCACCTCGCCGTCGGCCATCGGGTCGGAAAACGGAATACCCAGCTCGATCAGATCGGCGCCCGACTCGACCAGGGTGTGCATCAGCGTGACAACGGCCTGTGGCAGCGGATCGCCGGCGGTGACGAACGGGATCAGCCCGGTTCGGCTGGAGGACTTCAATTCGGCGAAGCGGCGGTCGATGCGATTCATTCGAAAAAGCCGAGAATCGAAAATAGGGAATGGGGAATTGGAAAAGCACGGAACCAAATCGCCTTTGCTCCGGCGATTCCCGATTCCCGATTCTCGATTCCCGAAATCACAGGCTGATCCCTTCGCGCTTGGCGATCGTATGCACATCCTTGTCGCCGCGACCGGAAAGGTTGACGAGTATCATTTTATCTTTTGTCATTTCGCGCGCGAGCTTGATGCCCTGCGCGACGGCATGGCTCGATTCGAGCGCGGCGAGAATGCCTTCGGTCAGCGCCAGTTCGTGGAACGCGGCCAACGCTTCGTCGTCGGTCACGCCGACATAGCTGGCGCGGCCGCTGTCCTTGAGCCAGGCATGCTCAGGACCCACGCCGGGATAGTCGAGTCCGGCCGAGATCGAATGCGTCTCGGTGATCTGCCCGTTGTCGTCGCACAGCACATACGTGCGATTGCCGTGCAGCACGCCGGGGCGCCCGGCCGCCAGCGACGCGGCGTGCCGGCCGGTCGCGATGCCCTCGCCCGCCGCCTCGGCGCCGACGATGGCGACCTGCCGGTCATTGAGGAATGCGTGGAACAGCCCGATCGCGTTCGAGCCACCGCCGACGCAGGCAACCAGCATGTCCGGCAGCCGGCCGTACTCTTCGAGCATCTGCGCGCGTGCCTCGCGGCCGACGATCGCGTTGAAGTCGCGCACCATCATCGGGTATGGATGCGGCCCGGCGACGGTGCCGATGATGTAGAACGTGTTGTCGACGTTGGTGACCCAGTCGCGCAGCGCTTCGTTCAGCGCATCCTTCAGCGTCTTCGAACCCGATGTCACCGGCACGACGCTGGCGCCGAGCAGCTTCATGCGATAGACGTTGATCGCCTGGCGCTCGATATCGACCGAGCCCATATAGACGACGCACTCCAGGCCGAGACGCGCGGCAACCGTCGCACTGGCTACGCCGTGCTGACCGGCGCCGGTCTCGGCGATGATGCGGCTCTTGCCCATGTGTCGCGCGACGAGAGCCTGGCCCACGGTGTTGTTGATCTTGTGCGCGCCGGTGTGGTTCAGGTCCTCGCGCTTGAACAGGATCTGCGCGCCGCCGACCTTCTTCGACAGTCGCTCGGCGTGATAGATCGGACTCGGCCGGCCGACGTAGTGCTTGAGGTCGCGATCGAGTTCGGCGATGAAGGCCGGATCGCGGCGCAGGCGCAGATAAGCCGCGGTGAGTTCTGCCAGTGGCGCCATCAGCGTTTCGGCGACGTAGACGCCACCGTACGGGCCGAAGCGCCCGTGCGCATCCGGATACGCCGAGAAATCGATCTCGCCGGACTGCGGGATGACCATGCTCTTGTAATTCGCCGCCACTTTCAAACCTCGTCTGTCGCGCGCCTGTCGGCGGCATGCACCGCAGCGATGAAGCGCCGCATCTTGTCCGCATCCTTCATTCCCGGCGCCGCCTCGATGCCGCTCGAGACATCGACAGCGTATGGCCGTACGGCCCGGATCGCTGCTGCGACGTTCTCCGCAACGAGTCCGCCGGCCAACAGTACCGGCTTGCCGGTATCACGCGGCAGCACCGACCAGTCGAAGCCTTGCCCGGAGCCGCCTTGCGCTCCGGCGGCATGACCATCGAACAGGAAACCGGCCGCCTGAGGATGCGCTGAAACGACCGGCTGCCAGTATTGACCGCCGCCCATGGCCACAGCTTTCAGGTAGGGACGTCCGTAGCGTACACAATCCGGGGCCGTTTCGCTGCCGTGAAACTGCAGCAGGTCCGGTGCAACCGCGGCGATGGCCTCGGCGATGAAGCCGACGTCGTCGTCCATGAACAAGGCGACAGCCGCGACGAAAGGCGGCAGCGCCCGGCGGATTTCGCGCGCCCGCTCGATTCCGGCAAAGCGCTTGCTCTTGCGTGTCAGCACGAAGCCGATCGCGTCGACGCCGAGCGCCGCAGCCTGGAGCGCATCGTCGACGCGCGTCATGCCGCAGAATTTCACGCGTGTGCGTTGCGTTGTCATGCGCTGACGTCTTCCGGCAAACCGAAACGCGCAGGATAGCGCGGACCGAGGAACGTCAGGCCCTGCGGTGGCGCCGTCGGCCCGGCGCTGGTGCGGTCGCCGCCGGTGAGAAGTTGCGCGATCCAGTCCGGCGGTTGCTCGCCGCGGCCGACCAGCAGCAGGCTGCCGACGATGTTGCGCACCATGTGATGCAGGAATGCGTTCGCCTCGACATCGACGGTGACGTGCTCACCCGACCGGCCGACCGAAATCCCGCGCAAGTTGCGACGCGCGGTATGCGCCTGGCAGGAGATCGCGCGAAACGCGCTGAAGTCGTGCTCGCCGACCAGTGCCTGTGCGGCAGCGTGCATCGCCGTGGCATCGAGTGGCGCGCGTTCCCAGGTCACGTAGCGCGCATCGAGCGCGGCGCGCACCGGCCGGTTGAGAATCGCATAGCGATAGCGGCGCCCCAGCGCACCGTAGCGCGCGTGAAAGTCGTCGCTGACCGGCCGCGCCCAGACGACGGCGACACTGGACGGCAGACGTGAATTCGCGCCAAGTACCCAGTTGCGCTCGCTGCGTTGCGCCTGCGCATCGAAATGGACGACCTGGCAATGCGCATGCACGCCGGCATCGGTGCGCCCGGAACAGGTAACCGCGATCGGTTCATCGGCAACGAACGACAACGCGGACTCGACGACGGACTGCACCGTATTTCCGTGTCTCAGCCGCTGCCAGCCGAGGAAATCGGTGCCGTCGTATTCGATGCCGAGGGCAATGCGCAAAGGGAAATCCCGCAAGGTGGACTTGCGATTGTACCCGTCGGAAAGAAACAGGCCGGAGCGAATCCGGCCTGTTTGCAATCAGATGACCAGCTAAGCGTTCCGGCTCAGTTGCCGGAACGGCGACGTGCGGCCGTCAATGTATCTCGGCGAGCAGGCGGCGCGCCTCGTCCCGCTGCGAGTCGTTGCCCTCGGCCAATACCTCGTCGAGCATCGACTTGGCGCCTTCCGGATCGCCCATGTCGAGGTAGGCCTTGGCCAGGTCGAGCTTCGTGCCGATCGCGTCCTCGCCGACATAGATGTCGTCCTGCCGTTCGACGACCGGGGCCGGCGCGGCCGCCTCGGTGAAAAGCGGCTCGGGCTCGCGATGGGAGATCACGGTTTCGCGTGCGGTCTCCTCGGTCTGCATCGGCAGATCGAAATCGAAGCTGTCGTCGTGCATTGCCTGAGGCGCAGGTTCGCCGGTGACGGCGGCCGGCTCCATATCGAAGGTTCCGACATGCGTCCGCGCGTCGTCGACAACGACCTCTTCATGGCCGGGATAGACGAACTCTTCGTGATGCGGCTCAATCGCCTCTTCGTGCATGTGCGGCGGGGTTTCATATACCGGCTGCGCGGCCACGTCCGCAAACAGCGGATGATTCGGCGCAATGACGGCACCCATCGCCAGCACTTCGTCCCACTCCGGCGCATTCGGATCGAACAGATGCGCGTGCATCGTTTCGGCGGCAGCCTCGAACTTGGCCGCCTCGCTGTGCGCGTAGTAGTGACGCAGCAGATCGAGCGACGCGGCGGTGTTCGCCGGGTTCTGTTGCAAGGCATCGCGCAAACGCAATTCTTCGTCGTCCGCATCGTGCATGCCGACATCGTCGGCTTCGGCGCTTGGCGCGAATGCAGGTTTCGGCTTGCGCATGAAGCGCATCAGCGCGAGCAGCCCGACCAGCAGTAGTGCGGCGCCGCCGCCGAGCAACACGTTCTGGCTCTTGTAGAACGGCTCAGCGGCTGGTTCGAGCGGCGTTACCTTTGCTGGCGGCGGAGTCTTGACCGGCGTCGCAGTCGCAGCCGCAGGCTTGGCTGCCGCGGTGCCCGTGTCGGCTGCAGAAGGCGCCGATGCGGTCGGCTCCGAAGGTGTCGCTGTGCTTGCCACGGTCGACGGCGTTTGCGTGTCGCCTGCCGCAGGCGTTGTGGGCGCCGGCGAAGTGCCTGATGTTGAAGACGGTGCGGTCGCTGTAGCTGTCGAGGGTGGCGTCGCTGCGGCCGTCGTCGGTGGCGCGGTCGCAGTCGCGGGCGTCGCGCCCGGCGCAGTCGGCGTCGATCCGGCTGCCGGCTTTGCGGCATTCTTGTCTGCGTTTAGATCACCCCAGATATCCTTGGCGGTGAGCTTCTGATCGGCGTTGCCTGCCGCGGCGTCCGCGGGTTTTGCGGCGGTGCTTTCGGCGGGCTTGGCTGGCGTCGTCTCCGCGGGTTTGACTGCGGCGCTCGCTGCGGCGGGGGCCGAGGCCTTGGCTTGCAGGTCCTTCAATTTCTTCTGCAGGTCGGCGATCTCGGAATCCTTCAGCGCGATCAGGCGCTGATCCTTGGCACCGATTTCCTCGAGCTGCTTGACGCGCGATTTCATTTCCGCCGCTTCCTGCTCGCGGCTGCTCAGCGCTTCCTTGGTCCGCGCCAGTTCGGCCTTTACCTCGGCATTTTCCTTTCCGGTTCCACCGGCGGCACCGGCGCGATCGGTCGACGTGTCGTTCTTGGCGGCACTCGGCGGCACCAGCGCAAGGCGCTCCTGCTTAGTAGCCGGTTTCGCATCGGTCTTGGCAGGCTTGGCGGCAGGCTCGGCGGTGGTCTTGGTTGTTGCTCCCGTATGCGCAACCAGCGTCGGCTTGCTGACCGCCGCCCGGCCCGTCGTCCAGGCTTCGTTCTGGCTGTGCACCTGTTCGGCTGCTTCACGCAACGTCCCGCTCGCGCGCATGTCGTCGCTGCCGGGAATGCGCAAGATCGAACCGCGTTTCAACGCGTTGATATTGTCCTGGTAGAAGGCGTTGGGGTTGGCCTTGAGCAGCGCAAGCATCATCTGGTTGACGCTGGTCTTGTCGTCAGGCTTGGTCGCACGCGCAATGCCGGACAACGTCTCGCCTTCGGCGACAGGACCGTAATCGTTGTTGCCGGCCGCGTGGGCAGCCGGTTTCGGCGCGGGTGGCGGCGTCGCGGGCTTGGCTTCCGCCTTCGGCGGTGCTTTGGGCGTTGCCGCAGCCACCGGCGGCTTGGGTTCCGCATGTGCCGGTTTCGCAGCCGGCGGCGGCGCCGGCTTGGTTTCGGTGAGCGGCCTGGCCACGGGTACCGGCTTCTCTGCCAGCGGTGCAACCGTCGCGGTCGATTTGGCTGGCGCGGTGATCGGCGGATCCAGCAGCACGGTGTACTCGCGCAGGACTTTGCCCTTGGACCAGTTCGCAACGAGCAGGAAGTCGAGCAGCGGTTCGCGCACGGCTTCCTTGGTCGTCAGCTTGATGACCGTCTCGCCATGCGCATTCGTGCCGACTGCCATCTCGATCGGAACGGTCAGGCGCGACCTGCTCAAGCCGATGCGCTCGAAATCCTCGACCGAAGCCAACTCGACAGTCAACCCGTTTGCCTCGGCCGCCGATTCCGTGATGACCGGTATTTCCGCATCCAGCGGCTGATTCAACCCGGATTTGACTTGGATCGATCCAAGACCCAGCGCGAACGCGTTGCCGCCGGCCAGTGCAAGCGCAATGGCAAGCGTTAATTTTGCCGGTCCTTTCATGAGGTTAACCCCCCAACAATATGTTGCCATGGCGATCCATCGAGCCCCTGAGTAAGAGTCCCTAAGCTCGAAAGTGCCTTATAACACAATCGTAACTATAGGTCACAAGTAAGTTTTTGCCAATATCTCCGCGATTTGGATCGCGTTCAACGCCGCACCCTTGCGGATGTTGTCCGAAACGATCCACAGGTTCAGCCCACGAGGATGGGAGATATCCTCGCGAATGCGACCAACGTAAACCGGGTCGTGCCCCGCCGCGTCGCTCACCGGCGTCGGATAGCCTCCGGGCTTGCGCTCGTCGACAACTTCCACACCGGGCGCCTCTTCTAACAGATTACGCGCCTGCTGTGCCGTGATCTTGTCGCGGGTTTCGATATGCACGGCCTCGGAATGCCCGTAGAAGACCGGCACACGCACGGCGGTCGCATTCACCTGGATGGTGTCGTCCTCGAGGATCTTGCGCGTCTCCCAGACTACTTTCATTTCCTCCTTGGTGTAACCGTTGCTCTGGAATTCATCGATGTGCGGGATCACGTTGAACGCGATCTGCTTGCTGAATTTCGCCGGCGGGTATTCCTGGAAATTCAGCAGCGCCGCGGTTTGCCGCGCCAGTTCCTCGAGTCCCGAGCGTCCCGCGCCGGAGACCGACTGATAGGTCGCCACGTTGATGCGCGTGATGCCGGCCGCGCGATGGATCGGCGCCAGCGCGACGAGCATCTGCATGGTCGAGCAATTCGGATTGGCGATGATGCCGCGCGTCGTGTAACGCGCGACCGCATGCGGGTTGACCTCGCTGACGACGAGCGGAATGTCGTCCTGGTAACGGAACTCGGACGTGTTGTCGATCACGACGGCGCCTGCGGCAGCCGCGCGCGGAGCGTGCACCTTCGACACGCTGCCGCCGGCCGAGAAGAATGCGATGTCGACGCCGGCGAAGTCGTAGTCGGCCAGATTTTTCACCGTGGCGTGCCTGGCACCGAATTCGACCAACTCGCCCGCACTGCGCTCGCTCGCCAGCGGCACAAGTTCCCCGACCGGAAACTTGCGTTCCTTCAGGATCGCAAGCAGCGCCTCGCCGACGGCGCCGGTCGCGCCTGCCATCGCCACCTTGTAACTGCTCTTCTTGCTCATGGGCCTTTTGTTCGTACTCGTGAAAGATCTTGACGCGGATGAACGCGGATTTCGCGGATAAGGCAAAACAGCATCCTGTCTTGATCCGCGAAATCCGCGTTCATCCGCGTCGAATAGCTCCTGAGGCGTTGGCCTGACGCCGATTGTTCAACGCCTCGGGATTGACGACATTCGGCGGCCGCCCGGCCTGCGGGCCGCACCCGAGCGCTGCGATCAGGTTGTCGACCGCCAGGCCAGTCATCGCACGCCGCGTGTCGACGCTGGCACTGGCAATATGCGGCGTCAGCACGACATTGTCGAGCGTCGGCAGTGCCGGATGCAGCGCCGGTTCGTTTTCGAACACGTCGAGGCCGGCGGCGGCCAGGCGTGCGCCGGACAGCGCCGCGACCAGCGCGGCGTCATCGACGATGCCGCCGCGGGCGATGTTGACGAGGATCGCCGATGGTTTCATCAGCGCCAGCTCGGCTGCTCCGATCGCGTGGCGGTTTTCCGCCGTGAACGGCAGCACGAGCACGAGAAAATCAGCGCGGCCGAGCAGTTCGTCCCTTGGCACATAAGTCGCGCCGCATTGCCGTTCGATGCGCTCGTCGAGGCGAGAGCGATTGTGATAGACCACCGGCATCGCGAATCCGACAGCGCGGCGTGCGATCGCCTGGCCGATGCGACCCATGCCGAGGATGCCCAGCGTGCTGCCATGGACTTCCTTGCCGAGCAGCAGGCGATACGACGACCCCTGCCAGCGCCCGGCGCGAAGATAGCGCTCACCTTCGCCGACGCGACGCGCAGTCGCCAGCAGCAGCGCCCAGGCGAAATCGGCGACGGCCTCGTTGAGGACGTCGGGCGTGTTCGTCGCAACGATGCCGGCGGCCGAAAGCGCCGCGATGTCGAGATTGTTGTAGCCCACACCGGTGTTCGCGATCGCGCGCAGGCGTGGCGCCTGCCTGATCGATTCGGCATCGACCGGATCCGACACGCCAAGCACGGCGCCATCCTTGTCGAGCAGCTTCGCACCGGTCTCGGCCGCGGTCCACGAGCGGTCATTCACCTCGGCTTCCACATCGAAGTGGTCGCGCAGACGATCGATGATGTCGTCGAACAGCGGGCGCGAAACCCATACCCGCGGGCGTTTCGATTCAGTCACTTCACTCTCACTTCTCGCCGGTCACGCTTCCCGGAATGCGCGGGGCGATCTCGCCGACATCGCCGCATTGCGCGCGATGGCGCAGCGCCTGATCCATCAGGATCAGCGCGATCATCGCTTCGGCGATCGGCGTCGCGCGGATGCCGACACACGGATCGTGACGGCCCTTGGTGACGACGTCGACCGGCTCACCTGTCAGGTTCACGCTGCGTCCCGGAATCAGGATGCTCGACGTCGGCTTCAGCACCATCGAGGCGATGACTGGCTGACCGGTCGAGATGCCGCCGAGAATCCCACCGGCATGATTCGACAGAAATCCTTGCGGCGTGATCTCGTCGCGGTGTTCGCTGCCGCGTTGCGTGACGGCGGCAAAGCCAGCGCCGATCTCCACGCCCTTCACGGCGTTGATCGACATCAGCGCCGCGGCGATCTCGCCGTCGAGCTTGCCGTAGATCGGCTCGCCCCAGCCGGGTGGTACATTGTCGGCAGCGACGCTCACGCGCGCACCGACCGAGTCGCCCGACTTGCGCAGCGCATTGATGTAGCTCTCCAGCTCAGGGACCATCGCGGCGTCCGGCCAGAAGAACGGATTGGCATCGACCGCGTCCCAGTCGAATTCTCTCGGCGTGAGCGGGCCGAGCTGCGCCAGCCAGCCCCGCACGCTGATGTGGAATTTTTCCAACAGGTACTTTTTTGCCACGACGCCGGCGGCGACGCGCATCGTCGTTTCGCGTGCCGAGGAACGGCCGCCGCCGCGCGGATCGCGGATGCCGTATTTCTGCCAGTAGGTGTAATCGGCATGACCGGGGCGGAACGTCTGCGCGATCTCGGCATAATCCTTCGAGCGCGCGTCGACGTTGCGGATCAGCAACGCGATCGGCGTCCCCGTCGTGCGCCCCTCGAAGACCCCGGAAAGGATCTCGACTTCGTCGGTCTCGTGCCGCTGCGAGGTGTAGCGCGACTTGCCGGTAGCGCGTCGGTCGAGGTCGCGGCGGAACTCTTCCGGTGTCAGCGCGAGGCCGGGCGGACAGCCGTCGATGACGCAGCCGATCGCTGGGCCATGGCTCTCGCCGAAGGTCGTGACGGAGAATATCTTGCCGAACGTATTACTCGACACGTCTTGGATTCCGAAACACCGAAAAAAACAAAAGATCAAAAGCTAAAAGATCACCGCGAAGGCACTAAGATCACGAAGAAGAGTGAAATCAGGATAAGGAGAAATCCTGACAAAAAGACCGCCTGACCCAATCGACGCTACCTCACGTCACCTCATTTTCCCTGCTTTCTTTCGTGGCTTTTCCTTCGTGTTCTTCGTGCCTTCGTGGCTGCCTTTTTTGATTTTGCTCCTGAATTTCTTGCAGCTGCTGCGGCGCGGATCGAGGCCGCGTGCGCGACGAGGTCGCTGCGCTCGATCTCGAACACGCCCATCTGCCCGACTTCAAATTCGATCCAGTTCAGCGGCAGCTTTGGCAACAGCCGCACAAGGGCCCTTTCGCTTTCGCCGACTTCGACGATCAGCACGCCGTCGCGGCTCAAGTGTTCCGGCGCCGCAGCGAGGATGCGCAACGCGAAATCGAGCCCGTCGTCGCCCGCTTTCAAGCCTAGTGCCGGTTCATGGCTGTATTCAGCCGGCAACGCGGCGAATTCCTGCTCGGTCACGTACGGCGGGTTGCTGACAATCAGGTCGTAAGTCTCGCCCTTGAGTGTGGCGAACAGGTCCGACTTGACCGCGCGCACACGCTCTTCAACATTGTGGAATTGTATATTATCGCCCGCGAGACTCAGAGCTGCGTCGCTGATGTCGGCGAGGTCGACTTGCCAGTCCGGGTTGTGCACTGCCATGGCGATGCCGATGCAGCCGGAGCCGGTGCACAGGTCCAGCGCGCGGCGCACGCCGACGCTGTCCAGCCACGGCGAAAAACCGTTGAGGATGGTCTCGGCGATCGGTGAGCGCGGCACGAGCGCGCGCGCGTCGGACTTGAACTTGAGGCCGGCGAACCAGGCCTCTCCGGTGAGATAGGCGACGGGTTGGCGCTCGCGCACGCGGCGCTCGATCATCGCCAGCACGCCCTTCTTTTCCGCGGCCGTCAGTTTCGCTTGCCCGTACGCCGGCGAAAGGTCGTGAGGCAGATGCAAAGTCTGCAGCACCAGGTGCGTGGCTTCGTCGAGCGCATTGTCGTAGCTGTGGCCGAACGTCAGTCCGGCGCCGGAAAAGCGGCTGGCTCCGTAACGGATGAAATCGATGATCGTCGCGAGTTCGGCAGTCACGGCATGGCAGCAACGCTGGCGGGCGCACAAGTATAGGCGAAGCCGGCAGTTATAATGGCAGCGTGAGTCCCTCCGCGCCGCCGTCACATCGATCGTTCGTCTGGCTGATCCTGATTGCCGCGTTCGCCGCTGCGCTCGGCTTGTGGCTGGGCAGCCGCCAGTACGGCAGCCCGCGCAGCCCGCGCCTCGAAAGCGCCGTGCTTTACCCGCAGCCGCGCAACGTGCCAGATTTCGAGCTGACCCGCGTCGACGGCAAGCCGTTGACGTTGTCCGATTGGCACGGCCGCTGGACGGTCGCCTATTTCGGTTATGCCAACTGCCCCGATGTCTGTCCGACCACGCTCGCATCGCTCAAGCAGGTCTGGAAGGAACTCGGCGCGGACGGCCTGCACGAGCGCGTGGGCATCGACTTCATTTCCGTCGATCCGCAGCGTGATACGCCCGAACGACTGGGCCCCTATGTCGCATTCTTCAGTCCCGAATTTGTCGCGGCCACGGGCAGCGACGAGCAGCTGACCGGCCTGACCCGTTCGCTCGGCCTGCTCTATTCGCGCAGCACGGCAGCCGACGGCACGATCCAGGTCGATCACAGCGGCTCTGCCGTAATCATCGACCCGCAAGGTCGCCTGGTCGGCATATTCCGCCCACCGTTTGCGCCAGCCGCGCTGGCCCGCGACCTGGCCGTGCTCGCTGCGACCAACGCCAACTGATCGATGCGGCCCGCTGTCGCCATGCAGTACCTGCTGCCGCATCGAGCGCTGTCGCGGCTGGTGTACTGGGCAACACGCTGGAGCTGGCGTCCGTGGAAGAGCTTTCTTATCGAACGCGTGATCCGCAGCTACCACGTCGATATGACGCAGGCGCTGGTCAAGGATCCTGCCGCGTACCCGACCTTCAATGCGTTTTTCACGCGGGCTCTCGAAGCCGACGCACGACCAGTGCCGGATGATCCGCACGCGGTCGCCTGCCCTGCCGACGGCAAGATAAGCCAGATCGGCAGCATCGCCGCCGATGCCGAAGGCAACGCCCGCATCTTCCAGGCCAAGGGCTTCGATTTCACGGCGGCCGAATTGCTCGGCGATGCCGCCAGCGCTGAGGCCTACCGCGGCGGCAGTTTCATTACCATCTACCTGTCACCGCGCGACTACCATCGTGTGCACATGCCGCTCGGAGGCACGTTGCGCGAGACGGTGCATATCCCGGGACGGCTCTTCAGCGTCGCACCCTTCAGCGTCAACGCGATTCCGCGCCTGTTTGCGCGCAACGAACGGCTGGTCTGCAATTTCGACGGCGACCGCGGGCCGTTCGCCGTCGTCATGGTCGGCGCGATGCTCGTCTCGAGCGTCGAAACGGTCTGGAGCGGCCTCGAAATTCCGCCGTACGCCAGTTCGATCGTGCGCGAGAACTGGCGCGACCGCGCGATCCGTCTCGAACGCGGCGCCGAGATGGCGCGGTTCAACATGGGCTCGACCGTGATCGTCCTGCTGCCGCCCGGCCGGGCTGCGTGGCATCCGACGCTCGGCGCGGAGACGGCGGTCCAGGTACGCCAGTCAATCGGCCGATGAGGCGGCGCCACGGCTTTTTTCTCGATCCGCCGCCAGCACTTGCGTCCATCCCTCAGAAATTGCGTGCATTTTTCCAAAAAATCGGCAAGAATGTGACGCAGATGGTCAAATTGTGACGCAGTGCGTAATCGACCAGCCCCGATCCCAGTAGGATCGCGGCCGTAGTCAAGAAACCGTTCGCTGACCATCACGCTGCAATAGTTTGATAAGTCAAAGGAAACAGCCTTCCATGCGTATCGTAAGCCGCCTGCTCGCCCTGAGCCGTTCGATCCAGCTCAATCGTCAATACCGCGAAATCCAGCGCGAAATCGACACGATGCCGCTCGCAACGCGCCGCCAGCTGGCCGCGTTGGCCGTGAAGGAATTTGCGAACGCATCGCAATGCGAATTCCCGCACCTGTACGGCACGCCGGGCGAATCGACCGGCACGCAGGAGAGCTGGGGCAAGGGCGTCGAAGTCGGCTTCACACGCGTGCGTTCGGACAACCCGCATATCAAGCTGCGCGGTATCGCGCTGTGGTTGACGGTTGCTTATTTCGAAACCAAGGATTCCCAATACGGCGAAGCGCAGAACCTGCACAAGCAGCTGATGCGCACGCTGCGCGTTCTCAAGGAATACGCTCCGCCGGCACCAGCGCCGGACCGCTGGTCTGCAGAGATCGGTCGCGCCGTCGCCTGAATTGATTTTCCCAACGTCGGGACTTCAAGTTGTAGCGCCGCTGACGCGGCGCTTTTTTTTTACGGCCATGGATGGTCGGAATGCCGGAATTGCAGGAGCAAATTCCGGCGCGCCTGTCGTTAGGATCAGCGACTACTTGCGGCAGTTCGCCGGTACCTGCAGCGACTGTCCCGGATGTACCGCATACGCCGGCGCCTTCAAGTGGTTGGCAGTCGCCAGATCGCCCACGGCGCAGCCGGTCTTGCGACCGATGGCACCGAGGGTTTCCCCTTTCTTGACGACATAGCTGCGCGTCGCGACAACGTGCGAGGTCTTCGCGGTGCGCGCAGTCGGTGGTGGAATCGGCGCGGCAGCACTGTGCAGGTCACTGGCAAGCTCGACCCACTTGCCGCCGGCGCAGGATTTCTCGTAGGTCTGTACCAGCCTTGCCGGCAGTTCGATGCGCGTGCCGGCCGGAAGCGCCTGTTGTGGCTCGAATGACGGATTGAGGTTGCGCAACGTGCGAAACCAGCCGTTGATGTTGCCCTCCTGACCGAGACAGATTGTCAGCTCGTCGATCGACGTGGGCACCGCCAGCGCAATCGCCGCGGCCTTGTTCTCCAGACGTGGAAACGTCAGGTGATACCGCTCCGGGTGCAGGAACAGCCATGCCGCCGCCAGCACCATCGGCACGTAGTCGCGCGTTTCCGGCGACAGGTCGAAATAGATTTTCGGATCCCAGAAGCTCGCATCCGGATTGCGGTTGGCGACGCGCTGCATCGCGCCTTCGCCACCGTTGTACGCGCCGAGCACGAGTTCGAGGTTGTCGTTGAACACGCCAAGCTGCTCGTTGAGATAAGCCGCGTTGGCGCGCGCCGAAAGCTGCGGATCGAAGCGTTGATCGAAACCGTTCACCGTACCGAGGCCGAAACGCGCGCCGGTCGCATACATGAACTGCAACGGGCCGCTGGCGCCGGATCGCGATACCGCGTGCACCTTGCCGCCGGACTCCTTCGCCAGCATGCCGAACAGCACCGCCTCCGGCAGGCCTGCCCTCTGGTATTCCGGCCACATGCGATAGCGCAGGTACTGATAGTTCTCGTACGCCAGCATCAGGTTCGGCCGCAGCTGCGTCAGCCATTGTTCGAGCGCGACTTTGACCGGGTCGTTCAGCGCGATCAGGTCGGACAACTCGCGGCCTTTGAGCAGCGCAACCGACCGCTTGACCTCCGGCAGGGCCGCCGCAACCGGCGAGGCGACGCCGGCCTCGGTATTTCCCTCGGCGCCGTCGGGCGCGGGATTCGCCGTGTCTTCGCCGAGCAGGCCGCTGTCCTGACGCAGCAGATGGTCGAACGCGGCGATGAAGCGCTGGGTTTCGCAATCGCGCAACGCAAGGCACTGTGCCGATGCCGCCTGCAGATCGTCGAGCGCCACCTTGGCGTTGGCGGCGGATTTGTCCGCCCCCGCTGTCGCTGCCGATGCACGCGCTGCGGCAAAGGCTTTCTCGTCGGCGTCGAGCCGTGCATACAGCGCACTGATCTGCTCGGCGTTCGACGGTGCCTGGGCGGCGGCTGTCGGCGCCGGCGCGGCTTTCTGGACGGGCTGGCCGGTGCACGCACCGAGTGTGAGGAGGGTGATGACGGCGGAGACGCGAAGGTTGACTGGCATTGCTTGCAGGCTCTTTGAACAACAGGCCAACGTTACCGGGCGCAGCGCCGCATCACAACCCTTGCGACAACCTTCGCGCTGTTGGGCGACTCGTGCGAACATCCGCGCATCGACCTTTCGGATCAGCAAACGTGAACGAGATCCTGCTCGGCAAGAGCGTGCTGCAGCCCGCCGACGTCTACCTGCACGCGCGCTACGGCAATCGCCATGGCATGGTCGCCGGAGCGACCGGCACCGGCAAGACCGTATCGCTGATGGTGATGGCCGAGGGTTTCTCGCGTCTGGGCGTGCCGGTCTTCCTTGCCGACGTGAAGGGTGACCTGGCCGGCCTCTCGCAGGCTGCCGTGGTCACCGACAAGCTCAAGCCGCGCCTGGACAAACTCAGGCTGACCAATTTCTCACCGGCGGCAAACCCGGTCGTGCTCTGGGACATCTACGGCAAGCTCGGCCATCCGGTGCGTGCAACCGTTTCCGAGATGGGTCCGTTGCTGTTCTCGCGCCTGCTCGAACTCAATGACGTGCAAAGCGGCGTGCTCGAGATCGCGTTCAAGCTCGCCGACGACCACGGCTGGCTGCTGCTCGACCTCAAGGACCTGCGCGCATTGCTCAATCATGTCGCCGACAAGGACCACACGAAATCGATCTCGGCGGACTATGGACTCATCAGTCCGACTTCCGTCGCCGCAATCCAGCGCGCGCTGCTGACGCTCGAAAATGCCGGTGGCGACGTCTTCTTCGGCGAGCCGGCTCTCGATCTGGCCGACTTCATGCGTGTGGGTCTGGATGGCCGCGGCATCGTCAACATCCTCGCCGCCGACCAGCTGATCCTGAAGCCGATGCTGTATTCGACGTTCCTGCTCTGGCTGCTGTCCGAACTGTTCGAGAAATTGCCCGAGGTCGGCGATCTCGACGTGCCGAAGCTCGTATTCTTCTTCGACGAGGCACACCTGCTGTTCGACGATTGCCCACCGGCGCTGCAGAAGCGCGTCGAGCAGACCGTGCGCCTGATCCGCTCCAAGGGCGTCGGCGTGTATTTCTGCTCGCAGAACCCGGACGACGCGCCGGACGTGATTCTCGGCCAGCTCGGCAACCGCGTGCAGCACGCGCTGCGCGCATTCACGCCGCGCGACCAGAAGGCAGTGCGCGCCGCGGCCGAGACGTTTGCGCCGAATCCGAAGCTTGGCAACGTCGCCGATGTGATCACGCAGCTCGCTGTCGGCGAAGCTCTTGTGTCGACCTTGCAGGACGGCGGCGTACCTCTGCCGGTCGAACGTGCGTTGATCGTGCCGCCGACTTCGCGCATCGGCACGATCAGCGATGGCGAACGCGCCACGGTTCGTGCGCGCTCCCCGGTCTCTGGCAAGTACGATACCGCGGTCGATCGCGAGTCGGCTTACGAATTGCTCACGCAGCGCACGAACGAATCGGCCGCAACGCCACCGCCCGGCCAGCCGGCGCCTACGGCGTCATCCATCCCGCCGACAACACAACAGGCGCAGGGGTCGGGTTGGGGCAAGGCAATCAGCGATGCCGTATTCGGCACGAGCCGCCGCCAGGGCATGATCGAAGCGCTGGCGAAATCGGCAGCGCGCAACGCGGGCGGCCAGCTCGGCCGCAGCATCCTGCGCGGCGTGCTCGGCTCGATCTCACGCAAGTAACCGCGCCGACGCGACGCGTGCCAGCCCCCTGACCGTGAGATCGACGTGAACGAACCACAGACCCAGACTAGCGCACGGCCCTATCACGAACGTTGGCCGGAGATCCTGCGTTACCCGCTGCACGCGGCGGCCCTCTCGACGATCATCGCGATCGCCGTTGCGCACAGCGTAGTGCTGCTGTTGCTGGTCGTCGGGCCACTGCTCGACCTCCTCGTCTGGGCTGCCTTCTTCAAGTACGCATTCGAAGTGCTGCGCTGGAGCGCGAATGGACGCGACCAGCCACCTGAAATCAGCCTGACGGTCGGCGATGCGATCGGTCGCTATGCGGTGATGCTGTTGATTCTGATCGAGCTCGCAGTGGTCCTGGCGGCAATCTCGTTCGGGACTGCGGGCGCAATGTTGTTCGGTCTGCTCGTCGCCACGGTCATGCCGGCGATGGTAATGATCCTCGCGATTGACGAAGACCTCGTGCGCGCACTCAACCCGCTGGCCTGGATCGCGCTGATGATCCGGCTCGGCGCAACCTACTTCGTCCTGGTCGGCGTCTTCATTGCAGCGCTCTTCGTACAGAGCGTACTCGCAAACCTGTTGCGCATCGCGCTGCCCGCCATCATCGTCGATGCGCTGGTGTACTTCGGCGTCAACTACCTGATGGTCGCCAACTTCCACCTGATCGGCTGGGTCATCCACGAGCACGCCGACGAACTCGGCTACACCGGTCACATCGAACTGCAGGCCGCGCCGCCGCCCGATGCCGGCCCGGACGAGCGCATCATCGACAGCGCGCGCCGGCGCGCCGCCGGCGACGATGTCGAAGGCGCGATCGCCCTGCTGCGCGACGAGATCGCGGTTCGCCCCGACGCACTTGCACTGCATGAGGAATATCGCCACTGGTTGCGCCAGACGGATGCGCAGTCGGAGCTGCTGATCAATTCCCGGCACTACATCAGTGCACTGCTCGCGCACAATCAGGATCACACCGCGTTCGAAATCGCACGCGACGCCTACGCACTCGATCCAGGCTTCTCCCTGGACAAGGCGGAAGACGTCACGCGACTTGGTGCCTCTGCCGCCGCTGCCGGCCAATCGCAGCTGGCCCTCGACATCCTCGGCGGCTTCCACAAGCGCTTCCGCAACCACGCCGACATCGCCCGGAACTACCTGCTCGCGGCAAAAATCATGGCCGAGCGCGTGAACAAGGAGATGCAGGCCCGCGCGCTGCTGCAGCAGATCAAGATCGTGTTGCCGAACGATCCGCTGATTCCGGATGTCGACGCCTACCTGGCGTTTCTCGACAAGCTCGCGGCAACGCCGGCAAAACCGGGGCAGCGGTCAGAAGCGTCATGACGCGCTGGCGTCCGCCGCAGGCCGCTTCGACCGCTATCATCACGGCCGACGGCCACCGCAAGCTCAAGGCGGAGCTCGATCACCTGTGGCGTGAGCGCCGCCCTGAAGTGGTAAAAGCTCTCGCGGCGGCAGCGGCCGAGGGCGACCGCTCCGAGAACGCCGAGTATACTTATCGCAAAAAGCAGCTTGGCGAGATCGACCGGCGTGTGCGTTACCTGAGCAGGCGCGTCGAGACCGCCAAGGTCGTCGAGCAGAAGCCGGCCGATAGCGCGGCGATCTTCTTCGGCGCCTGGTTCGAAGTCGAAGATGAAAGCGGCAACGTGCAGCGCTTCCGCATCGTCGGTCCGGACGAGACCGACCCCGCGCTCGGCTGGATCAGTGTCGACTCGCCGCTGGCGCGCGCAGCACTGAAGAGACGTGTCGACGATGAATTCGAGGCCGAGTTGCCCTGTGGCCGACGGCGCTTCGTTATCGTCGCCGTCAGCTACGACGCCCCTGACTAGAGTCCTTCCCCTTCAAGTGACTTGGGGCGACATGGCGCGGCCTCGCTAGCGAGCTTCGGCGACCATCGCATTGGCGAAGGCAGCCGCCCCGGCATCATCAGCGACGGCGCCGCCAGCCGAGGCAACGCCAAGGAGCGCCCGCTTCTCCGCGACCACCTGGCCGAAAGCATCCGCGCGTCGAGATGAAAACGGCGGCGGATAGCGGCGTCCCGCGCGCAGCGGGCAAAAACACGGCGCGCTGAGGTAGAAGATTTCACTCGTGTTGTCCGCATGCCATCCGGGAATGCCGGACAACGGCAGCGGGCGCAACTCCTGCGGATCGGTCAGCAGCGCACCGCTGGTGATGGCTTGGGCCAGTGCGGCGATCGCCGCTACGCTGCGTGTCTCGCCGGGCGGAGCTGCGATATCTTCGATGTTTCCAGTGGGTGCCAGCATGACGACCAGGGCTTTGCCGACTAGCAGTTGCCGCGGTTTGAGCGCGTGCTCGAGCAACGCATGGCCGAAGACAGTCACTTCGATGCGGCCGTCGCTCCAGGCGTTGCGCTCGCGCCAGAACAGGCCGTGCCAGTCGTGCGCGTCCCACAGCGCCAGCAACGCCGAATCGCGCAGCGTGACGACGACACCGGCTTCATCGAACAGCGTCAGTGCGCACTGCGCGCGCGTGCGCGATTTCGGGCCGGCAATCGCGATCTGCTCGACCTGGCGCGAATTCAGCGCCCCTTTCAGTTGCGGAAAGCGCAACCATATCAGCGCGTTCAGCAGGTCGTGCCAGTTGCGCTCGCGCGTCGCGATCTCTGCGCGTTCGGCGATGCGTTGTTCGTAGTGCAAGCCATCGGTGAGCAACGCCGGCGATTGCGCGACGAAGCGAGGCGGCTCACGTTGCGCGACGCGCCGCGCAAATTCGTTCAGCGCCGCGATGTCGGGCCAGTCCGGGCCGCGCAGCAGGCTCGCGAATTCCGACCAGTGGGCCAGCGGAGGCCGGTCGAATACGACCGGGTCAACCGCGGCGCGTTGCGGGGCGACGAAGCGCATCCGGCAGGCTCCGACTCGATCGCTTCGGTCCGTTCTTCGACGACTTCGATGGGGCAAGCCGCGCGGCGCAGGGCATCGCGTTCACCCCGCCAGCACGCCAGCCAGGTCGTGATCCTCCGCCGCCGTGACGCGAACCTTCGCGAACTGCCCAGGCTTGAGCTTCTGGCCGTCACGGATGCGCAGCACGCCGTCGATTTCCGGCGCATCGGCGCGCGTGCGCGCCACGGCGCCGTGAGCATCGACATGGTCGACCAGCGCCTCGACGATCGAACCGACCCTGCGCTTGAGCTTGGCTGCGCTGATCCGCGCCTGCGACGCCATGAAGCGCTCGAGCCGCTCCTGCTTGACCTCCTCGGCAATCGCGTCCGGAAGTTCGTTCGCCTTCGCCCCGTCGACGGGCGAATAGGCAAACGCGCCGACACGGTCGAGCTGCGCCTCGTCGAGAAACTCCAGCAGTTCATCGAACTCGGCTTCGGTTTCGCCGGGAAACCCGACGATGAAGGTGCTGCGAATCGTGATGTCCGGGCAGATCTTGCGCCAGGCGCGCACGCGCTCGAGCGTCTTCGCACTGGCCGCGGGCCGCTTCATCAGCTTCAGGATGCGCGTGCTGGCGTGCTGGAACGGAATATCCAGATATGGCAGCAATTTGCCATCGGCCATCAGCGGGATGACTTCGTCTACATGTGGATAAGGATACACGTAGTGCAGCCGCACCCAGACGCCGAGTTCTGCCAGCCCTTCGCACAGTTGCGTCATGCGCGTGCGGTATTTCGTCCCGCGCCATTCGCGCGCCGCATACTTCAGGTCCACGCCATAGGCGCTGGTATCCTGCGAAATCACGAGCAATTCCCGTACGCCGCTTTTCGCCAGACGCTCGGCCTCCCGCAGCACCTCGTCGACCGGCCGCGAGACGAGATCGCCGCGCATCGACGGAATGATGCAGAAGGTGCAGCGGTGGTTGCAGCCTTCCGAGATCTTCAGGTAGGCGTAGTGCTTCGGCGTCAGCTTGATGCCGATGTCATCTGCTTGCGCGTCACGCGTCTTGCGCCGCGCCGGCACGATGTCCACGAACGGATCGTGCTTCGGCGGCAATTGCTTGTGCACGGCGTTCATGACGCTGGCGTAATCCTGCGGTCCCGTGATCGCGAGCACGTCCGGATGCGCCTCGCGGATGACGTCGGCGCGCTTGCCCAGGCAACCGGTGACAATGACCTTGCCGTTCTCGGCCAACGCCTCGCCGATCGCGTTGAGCGATTCCTGCACCGCCGCGTCGATGAAACCACAGGTGTTGACGACCACCACATCGGCCGCGCCGTAGCTCGGCACGATGTCGTAGCCCTCGATGCGCAGCTGGGTAAGGATTCGTTCGGAGTCGACCAGGGCCTTCGGACAACCGAGGCTGACGAAGCCGACTTTGGGGTTCTTGCGCGACATGAGCTGAGGAATCGGGAAACGGTAACGCGCAATTGTACCCGGCGTGGATGTCGCGGCGCGCGTCGGCGAGGATCAGCGCGGCTGCAGGGGCGTGACAGGCGACGATCGCCTTGCTGCGCTGCAGCCATTCGCCCGCAATGCCGCCACGTGGCGCGTGGGTGCGCGTTACTGTGCTGAACGTGCTCGGCGGGCGTCGTACGCCTTCAAGTGCGCGTAGGCGATCTGCAGCAACGAAGGTACTGCTTGAGCCCCCGGACTGGTCCGCCGCGCGAGCAGGTCGCCGATGATGTGATCGGCTTCGGTCGGACCATCGCGCTCGATATCGCGCAGCATCGACGCCGTCAACGTCGAGCCTTGCTGGGCCAGCATGCCCTGCATGCGCTCCATGAACGTCGGGCGTGGTGCGCGGCCGTTCGCTCCGGCGATCGCCGAGCATTCCGCGAGCAGACCTGCCAATACCTCCTTGCCGTAGCGAGCGCTCAGGATGTCGCCGATGGACGCGCGCATCAGGCACGTCGCCGACGCCAGCGTTGCCAAGCCGGTCCACTTTTCCCACATCTCCTGCACGATCTGTTCGCTCGGCCGCGATTCGAAACGGGCGCCGGCCATCGACTGCGCAATCCTGCTCATGCGCGCGGACATGCCGCCGTCGCGGTCGCCGTAGGTCAGGCTGTGCGCGTCGTTGAGGTGCCGAATGGTGCCCTGTTCGTCCAGCGTGGCCGCGATGACGCATTGGCCGCCGAGCACGTTCTGCCGGGTGAAGCGCGCATCGAGCGCATCGAGGTGGCGCATGCCGTTCAGCACCGGCAGGATTGCGGTCTGCGTACCGACCGCCGGTGCGAATGAGGCAATGGCGCTTTCCAGATCGTAGGCTTTGCAACTGAGCAGGATCAGGTCAAACGGCGCCGTGATGCCTTCGGACAGGACCGTCGGCGGCGAGCGCAGCGTGAAATCGCCGTGCGGGCTCTTGATGACGAGCCCGTCGGCGGCGAGTTGCTCCGCGCGGCGCGGTCGTACCAAAAACGTGACATCGCGGCCTGCCTCGGCCAGACGCCCGCCGAAATAACCGCCGGTCGCGCCGGCGCCAACGATGAGTATGCGCATTCGTCAATCCTCTTGACTGTCGAACCGGAAGGCAAGTACCACGCCAGCCTGTCGCCGGTGCCAACCGGCTACAACGGCGGGGAGAGAGCTAGAATCGTCCTGCGGCGCCGATGATACCCTCAAGGCCGCGCCGCCATTGGAGCTTCGGAATGGGTGGGCACATCAATCTCAATACCTCCGGCACGCAGTGCATCGGTGCCTACCTGGCCAAGGCGGAGGGCAAGGCGAAGGGCGGCATCGTCGTCGTGCAGGAAATCTTCGGCGTGAATGCGCACGTGCGCGCGCTGGCGGACCGCTTCGCGGCGCTGGGCTATACCGCGATCGCGCCGGCGTTTTTCGATCACGTCGAGTCAAACGTCGAACTCGGGTATGACGACGCCGGCTTCAAGCGCGGACGCGCGCTGGTCGGCGAGATCAGCTTTGACCGCGCCATCGAGGATGTCGCCAGCGCCGCCGAGTCGATCCAGTCGGCCGGCCGGATCGGCGTGGTCGGCTATTGCTGGGGCGGGACCGTCGCCTTGCTTTCGGCAACCCGTCTCGGCCTCCCCGCCGTCAGCTACTACGGCGCGCGCAACGTGATGTTCCTGCACGAGCAGCCGCGCGCACCGGTGCAGTTCCATTTCGGCGATACCGACGCGAGCATTCCGCCCGAGGCCGTGCAAAAGCATCGCGACGCCTACCCCGAGCACGAAATCTTCACCTACCCGGCTGGGCATGCGTTCAACCGCGACATCGATCCGGCGCACTTCGATGCCGCCAGCGCAAGACTCGCACTCGACCGCACGCTCGCCTTTTTTGCGAGAAGCCTCGGCAGCGCTCCGCCATGAACGACTTCGCGCTCGACCCGCGCCTTGCCGCCGATACGCAACCCGTCGGCGACCTGCCGCTGTCGCGGATTCTGCTGACCGACGACACGCGCTTCCCCTGGTTGATCCTGGTTCCCCGCCGTGCCGGCATGCGCGACCTGATCGATCTTTCCCGCGACGATCAGCACACCCTGCTCGACGAGATCAACCGCTGCGCGCACGTCCTGCATGCGATCGACAAGCCGCACAAGCTCAACGTCGCGGCGCTCGGCAATATCGTCGAGCAGCTGCACGTGCACGTTATCGCTCGCCAGACACACGACGCCGCGTGGCCCCGCCCGGTCTGGAACGTCGGCGAGCGAATCGCATTCGCAGCGGATGCGCTGCAGGCGCGACTGACAAGGCTGCGCACGGCCCTGCGCATCGAATCCGAGGCATGAGCACGTCCTTGATCGAGCCGCTGGGCGACAGCGCACTGCTGATCCGGCTCGGCGACAGCATCGACGCACGAACCAATTCGCTCGCGCTCGCACTGGCTGACGCATTGCGCGCAGCGAAGCTCCCCGGCGTCCGCGACGTCGCGCCGGCGTACGCCAGCGTCGGCGTCCACTTCGAGCCCGAGGCCGCGGCGGGACCAGGAGTCGGCGGGTCACCGAACGAATTTCTTGTGCAACGGATCCATGAGGTGGTTGGAGCTTTGCTGCGCGACAGGCTGCCCCACTCCAATGACGCGGTCGGCAACGGTCAGGGCGGAGCTCATCCGGCAGGTGATCTCATCGAAATCCCCGTCTGCTACGGCGGCGATTTCGGCCCCGATCTCGACGCGCTCGCGGCATACACCAAACTTGACGCGCTGGATGTCGTTGCGCGTCATGCGCGTGCGGAATATCGCGTCGCCATGCTCGGGTTCATGCCCGGATTTCCGTATCTGCTCGGCCTCGACGAAGCATTGCACGCACCTCGCCGTGGCAGTCCACGCACGCGCGTGCCGGCCGGCTCGGTGGCGATCGGCGGCGCGCAGACCGGAATCTACCCGCGCGAACTGCCGGGCGGCTGGCAACTGATCGGACGCACGCCGCTGACGCTGTTCGATGCGGCGCGCGCGCAGCCGGCACTGCTGCGGCCGGGGCAACGCGTGCGCTTTCGCGCGATCGAGGCCGGCGAGTTCGCCGCGCTGACGCAATGAGCGTGCGCGTGTTGTCGCCCGGCTGGCTCACGAGCGTGCAGGACAGCGGACGCAGCGGCCACGCAGCAATCGGCGTTGGCCTGTCCGGCGCCATGGACGACGTGGCGCTGCGCCTCGCCAACGCGCTGGTCGGCAATGCCGAAAACGCCGCGGCGCTCGAAATCACGTTGCGTGGTCCGCGCCTGCGCTTCGAGACGGACGCGTTGATTGCCCAGACCGGTGCAGTGATCGATGCGCGCTGTGGAACGAAGGCGATTCCCGCATGGCGTCCGGTCTGGCTCGCTGCCGGCAGCGAGCTCGAACTGGGCGACATGCGACGCGGTGCGCGCGCGTACCTGGCCATTGCCGGTGGAGTCGACGTGACGCCGGTGCTGGGCAGCCGCAGCGCCGACATCAATGCTTCACTCGGGCCATTCAGCGGCCGCGCCGTCGTTGCCGGCGATGAACTGCCGATCGGGCATGTGCCGGCGGAGCACCTCGCGCGCTTGCCGCAGGCGCTGGGAGGATTGCCGCTACGCGACCCGCATGAACGTGACGCGATAGTCGCCGCACGTTGGTCTCTCGATCCGCAACCGTGGTTCGACCTGCGTGGCGATGAGCCGGTTGCGCTTGTCCGCGGTCGGCATTTCGAAAGTCTCGACGCGGCGTCGCAAAGGGCGCTATTCAACGATACGTTCCGCGTAGGCAATGAATCCAATCGCGTCGGCTATCGCCTCGAAGGAGCCAAGTTGCGACTCGAGGCTCCCTTGGAATTGATCTCCGAAAGCGTGGTGCCGGGCACGCTGCAACTGCCGCCCAACGGCGACCCGATCGCGTTGATGGCCGAGGCGCCGACAACGGGCGGCTACCCGCGTATCGCGCACGTCGCCTCGGTCGACCTGCCACGGCTCGCACAACGCCGGCCTGGTGGCCGCGTGCGCTTCGTCCAGACTTCGCTGGCTGACGCCCAATCGCGCTATCTTGCCCGCGAGCGGGCGCTGCGCGCCTTGGTCCAGTTCATCAAAGAACGCCTGCATCACCAGAGCCATGTCTGACTCCAGCACCCCGCCCTCAGCCCACGGCACTCCGCGAACCCTCGATCTCAACTGCGACATCGGCGAGTCGTTCGGCGCCTGGCGCATGGGCGCCGACGCCGAAGTCATGCCATGGATCACGTCGGCGAATATCGCCTGCGGCTTCCATGCCGGCGATTTCTCCACGATGCAACAGACTGTTGCACTCGCGATCAGGCACGGTGTGGCGATAGGTGCGCATGTGTCGCTGCCCGATCTGCAAGGTTTCGGCCGCCGCGAACTGCGCGTGTCGGCGCACGAAGCCTACGCCATGACGCTCTACCAGATCGGCGCGCTCTCCGCTTTTGCTGCGGCGGCCGGAAGCCGCGTCGTCCATGTCAAGCCGCACGGTGCGCTGTACAACATGGCGGCGAAAGATGCTGCGCTGTCTGAAGCGATCGCGCGCGCGGTTCGCGATTTCGACGAGAACTTGATACTCGTCGGGCTTGCCGGAAGCGCATTGCCTGCAGCCGGCGCCGCAGTCGGCTTGCGCGTGGCGCACGAAGCATTCGCCGACCGTCGTTATCAAGCCGACGGTTCGCTCACACCGCGCAGTGAAGCGGACGCGGTAATCAACGACATCGACGCGGCCGTAGGCCAGGCTTTGCAAATCGCCACGCACGGCAGCGTGATCGCACGCAACGGCACTGCGGTCGTACTGCGCGCCGACACTATCTGCGTGCACGGCGACCGGCCGGATGCCGGCGAATTTGCCCGGCGGCTGCGCGAGGCACTGGCGAAGTCCGCGATTGTGGTGCAACGGATCGCGGAGTGAGCAAGGTCTTCTCGCCACGCCATTCCGATGGCAGCGCGCCCGTGCTTTCCGCCCGCGAATCCGGCACCCACTTCATGCTAGGGTGCACGCCTCGCACCGCAAACCATCACAGTAAAATTCAGGGGAGTTGAATGAAGAACTTTCACCGCTCGGCGTGGGCCGCAAGCACGTTGGTTCTTGTTGCCGGGAGCGCGTACTGCGCGTCTGCGTCGACCGGCGACGCGCTGGCAGCACGAATCAATCGCGTGCTCGCGCAGACACCGGTGATCGACGGCCACAACGACCTGCCCTGGCAGATCAGGGAATGCTTCGGCAACGTCGATGACGTCGACTTGCGCACGAACATGGCCAACTCCGCCAAGCCGGCGAAGGCACCGGCCGATTGCGAGTGGACCCCGCTGATGACGGATATTCCGCGTCTGCGCGCCGGCCATGTCGGCGGCCAGTTCTGGTCGGTCTGGGTGCCGCCGCAATTGACCGGCCCGGCTGCGGTGAAGACGACGCTGGAGCAGATCGATCTCGTGCATGCGATGGTTGCGCGTTATCCCGACGATCTGCAGATGGCTTACACCGCCGACGACATCGTCAAGGCCAACAAGGCGGGCCGGATTGCTTCTTTGATCGGCATCGAGGGCGGGCATCAGATCGACAACTCGCTGGCAACGCTGCGCCAGATGTACGTACTTGGCGCGCGCTACATGACGTTGACGCACACGCTCAACAACGACTGGGCCGATGCGGCGACAGACAACCCGAAACACCACGGCCTTACGCCGTTCGGACGCGCCCTGGTCCACGAGATGAACCGGCTCGGCATGCTGGTCGATCTCAGCCATGTCTCCGCAGAGACGATGAAGGCCGCGCTCGCGGCCACGCAAGCGCCCGTGATCTTCTCCCACTCCGGCGCTCGCGCGCTGGACGATCATCCGCGCGACGTCGCCGACGACGTGCTCGAGCTGGTCAAACAGAACCGCGGCATCGTCATGGCGAATTTCTATCCGGGCTATGTTTCGGCTGACCACGCGCGCTGGAACGCCGATCGCGCTGCCGAACAGGCCCGCTTCAACTCGGCGCCCTACAACGGTCTGTATATCGGCCAGCCCGAGCGCGCGAAAGCTGCGCTGGCCGAATGGGAGAAAGCGCACCCGGCGCCGCCTGTGACCATCGCGATGGTCGCCGACCATATCGACCACATCCGCAAGATGGCTGGCGTGGACTGCGTCGGCATCGGTTCGGACTTCGACGGAATCCCGATCACCCCCATAGGCCTCGAAGGCGTCGACAAGTACCCGGCGCTGTTCGAGGAACTCGCGCGCCGTGGCTGGAGCGATGCCGATCTCGCCAAGGTCGCCGGCGGAAACATGCTGCGCGTCATGCGCGAGGCGGAAACCGTCGCGAAGCGGTTGCAGCAGAAGGAACGCGCTTCGTTCGCGACGGTCGCGGCGCTCGATGGCGCCGCAACGAAGTAGTCGCGACGCTGACAGGAACTGCAGCAGCTTGCTTATCGCTGCTGCGGTCGGAAGGGAAGCTGTCTTCAGGCCAGCATTGCTAACGGATGCTGTCGATCAGAGCCTTCGGGTCGTAGACGACACCACTCTTGACCACGCGTTCGGCGTGGCTCAAGTTGGCGACATCGGCAAGCGGATCGGCGTCGAGCAGGACGAGATCGGCGAGCTTGCCCGGCGCGATCGCACCGAGATCGTCGCGGCCCATCGCCTTTGCACCGTTCGTCGTCGCACTGCGCAGCACCTGCAGCGGCGTCAGGCCGGCATCGTGCATCAGCGCCATCTCGCGGAACACGGAAGGTCCGTGCAGCGTGCCAACATTGCCGGCGTCGGTGCCCATGACGATCGGAATGCCGGCATCCCAGAGTTTCTTCAGGTTCTGCTCCGCCACGGTGGGCGCGTTGATCGGCGGCTTGTCGGCGATCAGCTTGGCGACACGCGGCGGAATCTTGTCTTTCGGCATCTTGTCGAGGTCGTGCATCGCGGCGAGGATCTGCGGGTCGGCCAGGCGCTGTTCCTCGGGCGTCGCCTGCCAGCGGTTCGACAGCGTGTAGGCATAACCGTTGCGCACGAACAGCGTCGGACACAACAGCGCGTGGTTCTTGCGCATCAGCGCGATGAACTCATCATCAACAGGTTCTTCGAAAACGGAATGCACGAGGTAATCGGCGCCGGCGCGCAGCGACGCCTTGGCGACGTCGAGTTCCGTCGCATGCACGGCCAGGCGCAGATGCGCCGCGTGCGCGGCGTCACCGGCTGCCTTGACGATGGCCTCCTGCTTGGCCATGTCGTCGCCGGGTTGATGGATGAACCACACCTTGATGAAGTCCGGTTTGCGCTCCAGTTCGCGCGCGACCAGTGCACGCGCGGCTTCGGGTGATTCGATCTTGATGATCGGCGGATCGCCGAGGTCGAGCTTGACCCTGTCGACCATCGAGATCAGCGGCCCGGCGACTTCGACGCGCGGCGCTGCGGCAGTCTTGTCCGCGATATCGCGCATGTCGAAATTCCAGAACGGACCGCCGATGTCGATCACGCTGGTGACGCCGCTGGCGAGCCAGACCTTGAACGTCGCCGGCAGACGGGCCTTGTTGCGCGCGTTCTCCTGCGCATACGGCACCACGGCGTTGAAGTCGGCGCCGTCGGGGCGCGTGTACAGGTTACCCGACTGGAAGAAGTGCACATGACCATCGATCATGCCGGGAATGAGCCATTTGCCTTTGCCGTCGAGGCGCGTCGCACCGGTCGGCACGGATGTCGATGCGCGCGGACCGACGGCGACAATGCGTTCACCGGAGATCACCACCGTTGCATCCGCCATCGTTGCCGCGGGGCCATCGCGCTCGGGATTGACGACCGTTACGCCGACGATGGCCAGCTGGCCGGGACCGGATTGCGTCGCAGGCACAGTCATGCAGCCTGACGCTGCTGCCAGGATCATCGCCAAAAGACTGTAACGCACTCGCTTCATCTGGTTGCCCTGCCCTGATCGATTGAATTCGCGTACGGCAGCACTGCCGCGCCGCTTGGCTGTGCCGGAATACTGACTCACAATGCGCCGTATTCCAAGGGAGACGGCATGAATTACTGGCCATTGCTCGGCATCGCGATCGTCGTCA
>CAVTVN010000034.1:0-36449 GCA_963738115.1 uncultured Gammaproteobacteria bacterium
AAAAAGGCTAGGCGCCGGACTCGGTGTTTTGATTCGCCATCCTGCGAATCAAAATCCCCTGCGCTTCTCGTCGCGGCGGGGTTGCTCAGACAGTACATCCCTGTACTGCTTCGCAAGCGCGGCGATCCATCGCCGCGACCCTGCGGGCTTTTTCCCGCCCCGCCTGCGATGCTCGGCACCGCGAACGGCGCCGTTGATCCACGAATCCGCCCATCCATGGGCTGCGCCAACGCAAGCGAAGGCGCTAACGCTGGACTTGCGAGTGGTTTCTTCTAGCGCGGTGGCGTTGCCTCACTCTCCGGCCGCCAGAAATCACGCACGACGATCGCATGCAGTGCCGTGGTGAATCGTATTGCATCGGCATAGGCCAGATGGGACCACTCCGGCAACTCCATTCCCTGCATCTCTGGATAATCCTCGAAATGGATTCCCGGCGCGCCGGCTTTGGCCAGCAGCACATCCCAGGTCGTGGCACGCGGAAAATTCCGGTTGTCGGATTCCAGATACGGTCCGCTGCTCGGTGGCCGCACGAACAATACCTTGACGCCGCGTGCGCGCAGCGTGGCGACAGCCTTGGCAGCGCGATCGATCTGCTCGTCGCTCTTCTTGCGCGCTTCCTCTTCCGGTGGATCGTCCGGCGACGGCGCGAAATCCTGCTCCCAGATTTTTCGCGTCAGCGCGTGGTAGTCCGGATCGGTCTCGACCTTGCTCCACAGGTGCGTATTGCGGTCGGCTTCGGTGACCGCGAGCTTGCGCACATCGAGCCGGCGTCGGCCGACCCGGCCGGTCCGGCCACGGTTGTCGCTTGATCACGACGGGCAGGGCGTAGTCGGGATCGTAGAACGCAACGTTCGGTTCGATCAGCGACATCGACAGCCATTGACCGATGCGTTGCGACGGCGATTCGTTGCGGGAATACTTCAAGGCACTGGCACGGTAGCCGTGCGCGCCGAAGAACACCTCGGGTGCAATGCCGACGAGCAGCCGGCCGGTGAATTTTGGATCGGCGGCCAGGTCTTCCATGAAGCGCAATGGCGAAGTGCCTTCGAAGGCGAGCTGGATCGGCCGTTTGCCGTCGAGCTTCTCCCACACGTCGAGCTGCAGGTCGAAATAGATTCGCGATGCGCCGACGATGACGGTCGCATCGCCTTCGCCTGCGTCAATGCGCCGGCGCTGGATTGCCCACAGCCCTTCGCTGTTGCGGATGCCGGGTGTCGCGCCGAAATCGCGCCAATACCACTCCCAGCCGCCGAGCATCAGCGCGAACATCACGACCGCACCGACGAAAATGCCGCTCCACGGCTGCGCCGGGACAGGCCGCTTCGGCACCGGCTGCGCGACACCGGGCCGGTCGGACGCAGTCTCCCGGCTGTGGATCGCCTGCTCGTCGGCCGCCGCGTCGTTCACGCCAATGCCGCCGTCAACGCCGTCAAAACTGGAAATAGATGAATGCATTGCCCGACCCCTGTGCGATGACGATGGCAAATGCCATCAACGCCCATACGACCGACACCGCCACTGCGGGTGTGCGCGCGACCACGGATTCCAGCGTGCGCCCGCGCATGAACCAATGCACGATCACAATGCTGGCGACAATGAGGCCGACCGAAACGATGTAGTACGACGCCAGGATCGGTTTGGCGGCGATATTCAAGCCGAGCATGCCGCGCAGAACATCCCATGCTTTGCCGAAAGTCTTGGCGCGGAAGAACACCCAGGTCAGATTGACCAGCATGTAGGTCAGCAGCCCCAGCGCGACGAATGCGACCGGCCCTGGCCGATAGTTCGAGTAGCGCGCGCGCAGCACGCGCTCGACTGCCAGATACAACCCGTGGAGTCCGCCCCAGGCGACGAAGGTCCAGTTCGCGCCGTGCCACAGTCCGCCGAGTAGCATCGTGCCCATCAGCGCGAAGTACGTGCGCCGCGCACCGTGTCGATTGCCGCCAAGTGGGATGTAGAGATAGTCCCGCAGCCACGATGACAGCGTGATGTGCCAGCGTCGCCAGAAATCCGAGAAGCCGACCGCGGCGTACGGGAAGCGGAAGTTGTCCGGCATGGCGAAGCCGAGACACAGCGCGGCGCCGATCGCCGTCGTCGAATAGCCGGCGAAGTCACAGAAGATCTGGCCGCTGAATGCGAGCGTGCCGATCCAGGCATCGAGCGTGCCCGGTACCTTGTCGTTGTCGTAGACACGTTCGGCTGCTGTCGCGAGGAAGCTGTCGGCGAGTACGACTTTGTTGAACAGGCCAATCGTCATCAACGCCAGGCCGAAGCGGATCTGATCGCCGGTCGCGCGCCGCGGCTCGGCGAACTGCGGCACGAGTTCGGTCGGCCGCATGATCGGGCCGGCAACGAGGTGCGGGAAGAACGTCACGAACAACGCATAGTCGAGAAAGTTGCGTGCCGGCAGCGCGCGGCGCAGATAGATGTCGAGCGTGTAGGACAAAGTCGCAAAAGTATAAAAAGAGATTCCAACCGGTAGCACGATGTCGTAGTGCGCCGGCTGCCAGGCGATGCCGATCGACGCCATCACGGCGCTGAAATTGTCGACCAGGAACTGGCCGTACTTGAAATAGGCGAGCATGCCGAGGTTGGCGATGACCGACAGCAGCATCCACGCGTGCCGCGCCGACTCGCGCCTGGCCTTGACCAGGCCCTGGGCGGCGTACCAGTCGACCACCGTCGACACCCACAGCAGGATCACGAACGGCGGATTCCATGCCGAGTAGAAGATGTAGCTCGCGACCAGCAGGTTGATCTTCCTCGCGGTCCACGGCAGCGGCAGCGAGTGAATGCCGAGCACAAGCGCAAAGAAGACGACAAACGTCAGAGAATTGAAAACCATTCCCGATCCCCCGGTGAAACGGCGTGTACAACGAGCGCCCGTTTGTTCGAATCATTTTCGGGCGTGCTCTCATCTTCGCACATCGCCGCTGCTGCTCGCGGGACGACAACGCGTGGCTCCCGCCCGATCTCGTGGGGAGCCTGCAGGTCCGACTGATTGTGCTAACTCTGCGCCCGACAATGCACTAAACTGGTGCAATCATGGCAGGCGCAGTCCACGACAACCAGCAGCGCGGCGGCGGCGTCTTCGACCAGCTCGTCACGAGCGTCGCGATACTCGATTCTCGGTTGCGTTTTGTCCGCGCAAATCCTGCTTTTTGCGAGCTTTTCGATGTCGGTTCGCCGAAGTTACGCGATATTGCATTGGCCGATTTCGGCAAGGCCGGGCTCGTTCTGGGTCCGATTGCGGATCGCGCCCATGCCCAGCAGACCGCTGTGGCCTCACGCGGCGAGCGCCTCATGACCGTTTCTGGGCATGTGTTCAGCGCCGACATCATCGCCAGCGCGGTCGCCGATGGCGTGCTGCTCGAAGTCCATCGCATCGCACCGGAAGGTGCCGTTGCGCCACCGTCGCGCTTGTCGGAGAGCCTGCGCGGCCTCGCGCACGAGGTGAAGAATCCGCTTGCCGGCATCCGCGGCGCGGCGCAACTGCTCAAGCGGCGCCTGGTCGAGCCGGAACTGGCGCGCCTGGCTGAGATGATCATGGCTGAAGCCGACCGCCTGGCGAATCTGTCCGATCGGCTTTTGCATGGCGGCCGCAAGCCGCATCTGACCAGCGTCAATCTGCATGAGGTCATCGAACGCGCGCGTGCGGTGATCGCGTCGGAGGCCGCACCGACCGTGCAGCTCGATCGCGATTACGATCCGAGCCTGCCGGGGTTGCGCGGCGACGCCGACCGCTTGCTGCAGCTGCTGCTGAACCTGATGCGCAACGCGCTGCAGGCCGAGGCCACGCGCGTGGGCGTGCGCACGCGTGCGGCGCACAATGTCCTGATCGGCGACAAACCGGTGCGGCTTGCCGCGCGAGTCGACATTCTCGACAACGGCCGCGGTGTGCCGGAATCGTTGAGCGAAACACTGTTTCTGCCGCTCGTCTCCGGGCGCGCGAATGGCACCGGGCTCGGCTTGGCGCTGGCCCAGGAAATCGCACGCGAGCACGGCGGCGTGGTCATCCACGAGGGCCGTCCGGGGCAGACGGTTTTTTCGCTGCTGCTGCCGCTCGGAGGCGAACATGGCTGAGGTGTGGATCGCCGACGACGACGAGTCGATCCGCTTCGTGCTCGGCGAGGCATTGCGTGAAGCCGGCAGCCGCGTGCGCGCCTTCGCCGACGCCGAAGACCTGCTCGCGGCGGTGCAGGACGGCGCGCCGGATGTCATCGTCACCGACGTGCGCATGCCGGGGACGGGCGGCCTGAAACTGCTCGAGCTGCTCAAGTCGCGCGGCGTTGCGGCGCCGGTCATCGTCATGAGCGCATACACCGACGTCGCGTCGACGGCTGCGGCGTATCGGCAGGGTGCGTTCGACTACATGCCCAAGCCATTCGACCTCGACCAGGCCGTCGCGGCGGTCGAGCGAGCGCTGATGGAAACGCACCCGGCGCCGGCGATGGTCGCGCAGCCGGACGAAACCGAACTGGTCGGCCAGTCGGCGGCGATGCGCGACGTCTTTCGCAGCATCGGCCGCGTTGCGGCGACCGATCTCAACGTGCTCATCACCGGCGCGACCGGCACCGGCAAGGAGCTCGTGGCGCGCGCGCTGCACCGGCACAGCACGCGCGCGCAGCGCGCGTTCGTCGCGCTGAACACGGCGGCGATTCCGGCCGAACTGCTCGAGTCCGAACTGTTCGGTCACGAAGCCGGCGCGTTCACAGGCGCGCACAAGCGTCATCCGGGCCGCTTCGAGCAGGCCGAAGGCGGCACGCTTTTTCTCGACGAAATCGGCGACATGCCGTTGCCACTGCAGACGCGCTTGCTGCGCGTGCTGGCGGAGAGCGAGTTCTACCGGGTCGGCGGACGCGAGTTGATCCGCGCCAACGTGCGCGTCGTGGCGGCGACACATCAGGATCTCGATGCGAAAGTCGACAGCGGTGCATTTCGCGCCGATCTGCTGCATCGCCTCGACGTCGTACGCCTGCATCTGCCGCCGCTGCGCGAGCGGCGCGCCGACATCGCGCTGCTGGCCGCACGCTTTCTCGCCCGCGCGGCGCGCGACATGCGCCTCGAAGCCAAGCGCTTTTCGCCCGCCGCGCTGGCTGCGCTGGCCGAACTGCCGTGGCCGGGCAACGTTCGCCAGTTGGAGAACCTGTGCCGCCGCCTTGCCGTCATGGCACCCGGTCGCGAGATCCGCGTACAAGACCTGCCGAAACTCGAAGGCACCGAGTCGAGTACAGCGCCCGCCGACTGGGCCGCCCTGCTGATGCAGGATGCGCGCGAGCGGCTGCGCAGCGGCGAGCGCGACGTCTATGCGCACAGCCGCGAACGCTTCGACCAGACCCTGCTGGGCGCCGCCTTGGCCGAGAATGCCGACCATCGCGGCCGCGCGGCACAACAGCTCGGTCTCGGCCGCAACACGCTGACACGCAAGTTGGGCAGCTCGCGCCGGCGCGGCAAGCGCGGCCAGGGCCCTGCACCGCAAGACAAATAATCCATATGTATACGATCAAAAAATGAACCCATCCGACTCCATCCACATCCGTCTCGCCGACGCCGCCGACGCCGCCGACATCGTCCGCTTCAACGCAGCGATGGCGATCGAAACAGAGCACAGGAAGCTCGATGAAGCGATCTTGCGTGCCGGCGTCGACGCCGCGCTCGCCGACGCTCGCCACGGCTTCTATCTGGTCGCCGAATCCGCCGGGCGCGTGGTCGCCTGCCTGCTGATCACCTACGAATGGAGCGACTGGCGCAACGGCCAGTGGTGGTGGCTGCAAAGCGTCTACGTGCAGGAGGAGTTCCGTCGCTACGGCGTCTTCCGCGCGCTGTATGCGGAAGTCGAGCGGCGCGTGCGCGCCACGCCTGATGCGATCGGCCTGCGCCTGTACGTCGAACGCGACAATCGGCGCGCACAAGCCACGTACGCGACGCTCGGCATGCACGAGACCGAGTATCGCCTGTATGAAAAGCGGCTGGCGGGCGAAGCGGAGCCGGATGTGCCGGCGGCCGCGGACTGATGGCCGCGGTTCGCTCCGGCCTCGTCACGCGCGCGTTTGCCGACGCGCTGTGCCTGTACGTCATTCCGGTTGCGGCAGCGCTGCTGCCGTGGCGACTCGGCTTTGCTTGGCTCAAGCTGCTCGCGCGTGCGTCGTTCCTGCACCGCGATTCGGTCGAGAGTCTGTGGGCCGGCGCGGCGCCGTTCTTCGCCGACGCCGATCCGCGCCGATGGAAATATCGTGCGCGGCTTTTGTTGCTGGTCGAACACACCGATACTTATCTGACGCTGTTGCGCAGCGACCGCTGGTGGCGCCGGCACGTCGCCGTGCATGGTGAATTTCCCGACGCCGACAGCGCGAACATGCTGCTCACGTTTCACTGGGGCACCGGCAACTGGATCTGGCGCCTGCTGCGCGCACACGGCATCGGCGCCTGGTTTCTCGCGCGGCGCCCACACGGCCGCTCGCTCGGCCTGAGCCGTCTGTCGCACTGGTATGGTCAGCTGCGCGGCTGGAGCCTGCGCCGCATCGGCAGCGCCGGCGTGATCTTCACCGGCGACAGCGCCGACGCGATCCGCCGGGCGCTCGCACAAAAATCCAGCGTAACCGGCATGCTCGACATCGGCGCCCGCGCCGGACAACAGACCATCGCCGGCACGCTGCTGGACAGGCTGGCGAACCTGCCGTTCGGCCTGGCGCGCATCGCGCAGGAAACCGGCACCGCCGTGACGTTGTTCAGTGTCGGCCTCGACTGGAACAGCGGCGATCGCGACCTGGCAATCGAAGTCATTCCGGCCGGTACCGATGCCGCCGGCGTCATGCGCGCGTACCTCACACATCTCGACGCGCGCCTGCACGGCGCGCCGGAGGCCTGGCAGATGTGGCACGAGGCGCACGCGATTTTCGCGCAGGAGCGGTGAGGTCGCGCGCTGCGCGCGCTGGTGAAGAGTGAGGTCGCCCGCTTCGCGGCCTCGTAAGGATGCCAAGCCGAGCAACCCGGGTTTTCCCTGACGAGCGAGCGTGAGCGAGCGACCTCACGAGGTTGCGCAGCAACCGACCTAACGAGCGCGCACCGCGCGCGACCTCACGTCACTGTTCAAACGTTATAGCCCTTGTACAGCGTATTGTGCGCCGGACGGATCTCGTCTTCGGGACGCTGCGTTGTATAATAGTATAAAGCTATGGACTGCCGGTAGATGCCTTCAGGCGCGACCCACGGGTTGGGATGGCCGTGGAACGTGTCCGAACGCGTGGCGAACAGCACGGCACGATTGAAGAGCGGCTCTACCACGTGCTCGCGCCGGGTCGCATCGGCATTCCACAGTTCGAGTTCGCCGCCGAATTCCGGCTTCCAGTCCGGCGTCAGGTAGATCAGCAGATTCAGGCGCCGATGCGCCTGCAGGCGTTCGTGCCAATTGAAATCGGCGTGAATGCCCAGGTGCCCGCCTCGGCGGCTCAGGTGAATGCCGCCGCCGGCGAGGTGCGGGTCGGGCAGCAGGTGCTCGATGCCGGTGAGTTCTTCGAGAAAGGCGATGAACGGCCGGGAGTTCAGATCGTGCAACGCGTGCCGCAGCGGCGGCGGCAGGCGCTCTTCATTGCTGCAGCCGAGTTTGACCTCGAGCCCCGGGGCGGCGTAGTGGTCCCATGCCACCGGATCTTCCGGTCCCGGAAACACATGCGCCAGCTCGCGCGCCGGGCCGGCGCAGAGAAAATCGTCGAACACGGCGTAGGGATACGGCTGGGCAGTGCGAAACGCTGCGCCGAAGTCGCGCGCGCGACCGGCGAGGGTATCAAGATCGAAAACGTAGGGCATACAATACGATCAGGCTGCAAGCGGCGCATGATATCAGCACAGCTTTGATGGTCCGATGTTGTTCCGGATCAACAAGGCGGCAAATGCGGCGGTCGCGCTGGTCCAACAACTATTTTCTTTGGCTTTGGCAGAAGGTGGCTTGTGACCTCGATCAAACGCGTGGCGATTCTCGGCGGCGTGCGCATTCCGTTTTGCCGCAACAATACCGCTTACGCCGATGTCGGCAACTTCGGCATGGCGGTCAAGACGCTCGGGGTGCTGGTCGAACAATACGGCCTGCACGGCCTGGAACTCGGCGAAGTCGCGTTCGGCGCCGTGATCAAGCACGCCTCGGAGTGGAATCTCGCGCGCGAAGCGACGCTGTCTTCGGGCCTGGCGCCGACGACGCCGGGCATCACCACGGCGCGCGCCTGCGGCACCTCGCTCGACAACACGATCATCATCGGCAACAAGATCGCGACCGGCCAGATCGAAGCCGGCATCGCCGGCGGCGCGGACACGACCTCCGATGTGCCGATCGTCTACAGCCGCGCGCTGCAGCAGCGCCTGCTCAACGTCAATCGGCAGAAGACGCCGCTGGACAAGGCCAAGGCTGCGCTGCGTGGATTTTCGTTCGGCGAGCTCAAGCCGAGTTTCCCCGGCGTGGCCGAGCCGCGCACCGGCATGTCAATGGGCGATCACTGCGAGCTGATGGCGCAGCAGTGGCATGTCTCACGCGAGGACCAGGACAAGCTCGCGCTGGCGAGCCATCAGAAAGCCGCTGCCGCCTACGAACGCGGCTTCTTCAAGGATCTGGTCGTGCCGTTCCGCGGCCTTGAACGCGACGGTTTCCTGCGCGCGGATTCGACGCTGGAAAAACTCGCCGCGCTCAAGCCGGCATTCGACAAGACCTCCGGCAAGGGCACGCTGACCGCCGGCAATTCGACCGGCCTTTCAGACGGCGCCTCGGCGGTGCTGCTGGCGAGCGAGGAATGGGCGTCCTCGCGCGGCCTCAAGCCGAAAGCATTCCTGACGTACTCACAAGTTGCCGCGGTCGACTTCGTCCACGGCGAGGGCCTGCTGATGGCGCCGACGATCGCCGTGTCGCGCATGCTCGATGCCGCGGGGCTTACGTTGCAGGATTTCGATTTCTACGAAATCCACGAAGCGTTTGCGGCGCAGGTGCTGTGCACGCTGCGCGCGTGGGAAGACGCCGACTACTGCAAGAACCGTCTCGGCAAGGACAAACCGCTCGGCGCCATCGATCCGGCCAAACTCAACGTCAATGGTTCCAGCCTCGCGCTCGGCCATCCGTTCGGGGCGACCGGTACGCGCATCGTCGCTTCGCTGGCCAAGCTGCTCGAGGAAAAGGGTTCCGGTCGCGGCCTGATCTCGATCTGCACGGCCGGCGGCATGGGCGTCACCGCGATCCTGGAGCGGCCCTGAAGTCGCGCCCACGGAAGTAGCTTCCGTGTATCTTTACCGCAAGGTCGCTGCGGCACTCGCTCAGAAGGTCACGACGTCGACGTCGGGCGCATCGAGCGATCGGATCGTGATCTCCACATCGCCGCTGGCATCGATCGCGTAAATGCGGCTGACCGAATCCACTGCGACCGGCTCGAGCGGTTTGCCGGCGACTGTTGCCACGACCTCGGGATTCGGCGCGAAGCCGAACGCAATATTCGACACGGCCAGATGGCGATCCGCGCCGGGCTCGATGCGCAGGCGGCGCTCGTCGGGCGCGGCTGAAAATTTCGGCAGATAGGCTGGGTACACCGGCGTAGCGGGAGGGTCGATCGCGGGACCTGCGGATAGCGGATGCGCCGCGACGACGCCGATCGAACCGAGCCGACGTTGCGGCTGCACGCCGATGCGCGCGAACAGCGTGCGCGACAGACCGAGCCAATGCCGGCGGCCAGGGTCGGCACCGCCGAGCTTCACGTCGCTGCGCGCGCACGCCAGGCGCATGTCGACGGCATAGCCATGCAGCAGATACTGCGCAAGTGCGCCGTGCGCGGCGGGCAGGGGCTCGGCACAGAGAAAATCGCCGCTTGCGGCGACGCCGTAGGCCGGCATCAGCAACAGCGGCACGGTCGGTTGCGCTGCCTCGCTCACGTTGAATAGCGGGAAGAAACTGAACGGCCAGTCGCCGTGCTTCTGCAGGTGCGCGGCGCGCGTGGCGCAAATCAGGAAGCCGGCCGTAGCGAGGAGACATGCGCCGCTGCGCACGCCCGCGGCAATGACGCCGCCGCGAAACGTAGCGAGGCCGAACGCAACGATGCCGACCAGCACGACGTGCAGTGACGTCGTCATGTAGTAGGGCGTCATGTCGCGCAGCAACGCAGTCGTCAGCAAGATTCCCGCCGCGGCGGAAAACGCCGCGAGTCCAAGCCGACGCGTCGACGCTGCCACCGTTGCAACGAGCGCGGCGCCAATGCCGATCACGCCGAAGAGCGCGATTGCTGCAACCACGGCGTTCGCCGCCCATTCCGGCCAGTCCAGCATGACCGCGAACCAGTAGCGTGTGCCGCCGATCGCCGTCGCCGCGAGCAATGGGCCGACGGCGGCGAAGTGGCCAATGTGTTCGCCGCCGACGAAGCGTGCGCCGGCGGCGAGGTCGGCAAAACCCTGCATCGCGTCCCAGATGAAATACGGCAACAGCGGCAGCAGGCCGACAGCGCCGGCGACGAGCACATCGCGCGCGCGGCAATGTCCGCCGCGCACGGCCCAGACGAGCAACGCGAGGCCGATCCAGACGAGGCCCGCGTTGGCAGGATGCGCATGCAGCGCCAGCACGAAAGACAAGGCCACGCCGATCAGGTAGCGCAGGTGTGGCCGGCGCCGGTAGCGTGCGGCGCACAACACGAAAGCCAGCACGCAGGTCGACGAGAGCAGATAGTGGAGGGGCAGCAGCCACTCGAACGCGCTCCAGCTCGGCACCAGCAACAGGCACGCCCACAGCATGCCTGCGCGGCGGCCGTGCAGTTCCTTGCCGGCCAGATACGCCAATGGGAACTGCAGGCCGGCGATGACGCCGAGCAGCAGCATCACGCCGAGCCAGCTGCGTCCGATCGCGAGCAGCGCGGTCAGCAGCCAGTACCAGATTGGTCCGAGATGAATGGCGCCCGCCAGCACCGGTCCGCTCAGCGGCAACGCTTCGCCGTGCAACGATCGCCAGGCAATGAACAAGTCGCGGGCCAGGTCCATGTGCACCGCCGCGTAACCCATCTGCGCCGCACTGACCAGGACCAGCGCAAGCAGCGCGAAGCCGCGCCCATAACGCGCGCGCTCAGTGTTCGGGAGATCCGGCATGCGTGAATTCAGACCGGCGCTGCGCACGGGCTGCGCTCAGGATGACGCAGAGGCCGGAGTGCCACGGCAACCATTGCGGCTGCCGGACACGCGACGGTGGAAACGTGCAGTCAGGAAACCCGGAAGCGCGGCCTGAAGTCCGCGCTCGGCGCGTACGACGTGCGGCGTTGACGCATGCGTGCCTGCAACTCGGCGCGACGGCCTTCGAGCCATTCCTCGCGGGCCAGAGTGCTCATGTCCGCGCCGCGGCGACGGGCTTCCTGCTCGCGGAACAAGCAGAAATCGGCGTAAGCCTCGATTTCCGGCTGCAGCACGGTCGCGACGACCTCGATCATGATCGCGTCGTCGAGGAAGCCGAGCACCGGGATGTTGTCCGGAATCAGGTCTTCGGGATCGGAGAAATAGGTCAGCGCAGAGACGACGCGGCTGCGGTCTTCGTCGGACAGGGCCCAGCCCGTGTCGCGGGCCATGGCGACCAGGTTGTTGACCGAGTCCAGGCGCGAGCGCACGAACTCGGGCATCTTCTGGCCCTGCGAAGCGGCGAAGGTTTTTTCCGCGGCCTCGAGAATCTCCTCGGCCGTCTTGCCGGAGGCGCGCTCCGCGGAGCGCTGGACGGCGTCGACGAAAAACGGAAGGTCGTCGTCGGAGATGTCGATCATGAACTGAAAGGCCATGGCGCTATCCACACTTGGCGGGAGTCAAGACACGGAAGACTAGCCAGCCGCCGTCGGCGCGTCAATTGCGAAATGGTCGCCGGGCGCGGCGCGCGGGACGAAAAGTGCGCCGCAAACGGATCACATGATCGAAACCAGGCCGGCGCCGAAGGCCGTGACGATGCGCGTGTAGATCGTCTTCGACGGCAGGCTGACTTCGGGGAAGTCGCCCACGTCGGTATAACAGGTGCGGAACAGGCGATCGCCGGGCGCCAGCTCCGGGCAGCCTGGATTGCGCTCGTAACTGCCGGCATAGCGGAACGGCCAGAAATCGAACACCGGCAGGGCCGCGGAAAAGTCGGCAACCGCGCCGTTGAGGCGGCTGGAGAACGTGTCCCGCGGGCGTTTGGCGATGACCCAGGCATTGTCGGACGCGCTGTCGCGCAGGATCGAGGCACGTATCGTCCCGGCCAGCGCACGGTCGAAGATGATGAAGCCGGACTCGGTGTTGTAATGGTCCGAGCGCGGATCGAAGTTGTGCGAGCCGATGACGGTGATCTCGTCGTCGATCACCATCGACTTGGCGTGCAGGCCGACGCGCACGCCCGGCCGGCTCAGCGGCGCTCGACCGTACTTGCGGTAGCTGTCGTCGGCGCTCGCCGCCGCAGGGCCGAGGCTGGCGTAGTCGGTGATGAGTTCCGCGGCGGCGCCCGGAAACGGCTTGAACTCATGGATCTCGAAGCCGAGCTTCAGATAACGTTTCTTGTACTTGTACGACAACGCGTAGACGTAGAACGCATCGGTCGCCGCGAGCGAATTGGTCGACACGGTCACGCGCAGCGCCGGGCGGTCGTGGTGCAGGCGCTCGAACACCTCGCGCGCAGTCGAACTGAGCACCAGGTACGGCGTCTGCAGCACGATCTGCGCATGCGCATTGCGCACCAGGTCGGTGATGCGACGGCTCAATTCGTTGTCGCGCGGCTCCTGCGGCTGTTCCAGCTTGCCCGGCTCGTCGGAGAAGAACTCGACGCGGCCGACGTGCAGCGCATGGTCGGCAAAGCGGCTGCGGATGTAGTCGACGTCGTCAGCGCGCGCGGACAGCAGCGCGACGCGTTCAGGGAAACGATAGGCGTGCGCGGCATAGACTGGCGCGTTGATGCCGTCGCTCAGGATATCGTCGGCGACGTCGCGCAGCCGGCTCAGCGGCACGGATTGCTCGTACTGCCAGAAACGGTCGAACGAATCGCGCATCTGCGTTGCGGCCGGCCCGGTCACGAGCAGGTCGCGATCGCGGTAGTCGAACTCGTCGTCCCAGTCGAAATAGCGGTCCTCGTAATTGCGCCCGCCGGCGATGCCGATGCTGTCATCGACCAGCAGCAGCTTGTTGTGCATGCGCTGGTTGAAACTCACGAAGCAGCACAGCACGCCGGCGGCGAACTCGAGCGGCGGCGTGCTCGCCTTGTGGAACGTCGGGTTGTACACGCGCAGCTCGAAATTGACGTGCGCGCGCGCCAGCGCGGCGTAGAGCCGCGGGTCCTCGAGCGAGAACAGCTGGTCGACGATCACGCGCACCTCGACGCCGCGCCGCGCCGCCTTGATCAGCTCGTCGAGCATCAGATAGCCGGCATCGTCCTCGGCGAAAATGAACGTTTGCAGGTCGATGCTGCGCTGCGCGCTGCGGATCAGGTGCAAGCGCAGCAGCAGGGAATCGGCGCCGCGTTCGAGCAGGTTGACGTAGTGCACCGGCGCGCCCGCTGCCGATTCGGCGAGCGCCTTCCGCGCCAGCGCCCGGAAGGGCGAATCCAGAGCGCAGGCGTCGCCGGCCGTGCATGTCAGAGACTGATCCTGCGCGGCCGCCGCGGTCGCCGCCGCACGTCGCGCGTGCAGGGGGTCGAGCGCGCACGACTGGACCGCGGCAAGTGCGAGCAATACGGCGACGATGCGCCAGGCCGCCGCCGCGGCGCGGATCACTGCGCCTGACCCTGCCCGGAAATCGCCGTGTCGACGTAGATCGAAAAGCCGAGATCGACCGCGTCCGAGAGCGTTCCGCGCCGCGACTTCATGCCGAAATCGCTGCGCCGGATGCTGCCGTTGGCTTCGACCGGGCAGGCGCTGGCAACGGACTCCGGGCAAGCGCTCGGGGCGAGCGCGAAGGTCACCTTCCTGTCGATGCCGCGCACGCTCAGGGTGCCCGTGATTGCGCCGCCGTCACGGAAACGGTCGATCGGCACCGGATCGGAAACGAAGCGGATCTGCGGAAACTTGCGTGCGTCGAAGAACTCGTCCGACTTCACCCAGTCCTCGTAAGTGTGGTTGCGCATCGTGATCGTATCGACGTCGATGCGCGCGTCGGCGACCACGCTCGATTGCGTCCGATCGACGCTGACCGTGCCGTGCACCTTGCCGAAACGGCCGTGCACGCCGATCAGCCACAGCACCTTGACCTCGAAGTCGGCGCGGGACCGTGCAGGATCGAGCGCCTGCGTCGATGCCGCGCCGGGCTCGTCAGCCGCCAGCGCGCGGACGGGTACGGCTAGAAAGATCGCGCACGCGCACAGCGCCGCGGCAAAACTCCTTCTGCTGCTGCGATCCGGCAGTCTGCGCGGTGTCACGTCGAATCGCGTTGCTCAGGGCGACCAGAACGCTTCCAGACGTCCGGCGCCGGGTTCGGCCGTGCCGTCGATCTCGAACCAGGCGATGCCGGCTGGCGGCACGCCGCGGAAATCGCCGGATTGACCCGTGGCCAGCAATGCGACCAGCGTTTCGAAGCCCGGGTTGTGGCCGACCAGCAGCAGGCGCGCGGCGTCGGCATGTTCGTCGATCAAGGTGATCAAGTCGCCGGCCGAGGCTTCATAGATACGCTGTTCGTTCGTTGCGGCGACGGCGCCGAGTGCGTGCTGCAAGGTCTGCCGCGCACGTTCGGCCGGTGAACAGATGATCAGCGCCGGCAGGACGGGTTGCTCGCGCAGCCAGCGGCCGGCTGCCTTCGCCTCGTCGATGCCGCGCGCGCTCAGCGGCCGCTCGAGATCGTTCTGCCCGGCCTTGAGACCTTCGGCGTGCGCGTGGCGCAACAGGATGACTTCGCGTTTCATGAAATTCCTCGTTGCGCCGCGGTTTGTTCAGCCGACTTTTTTCAGCCAGCGGATCAGCTTTTCCCAGTCTTCCTGGTGCGAGCGGATCACCTCGGAGTTGTAGTCGAAGATGCTCTTGCCCAGACCGGTCATGAGCACATAACCCTGCGTATCGCGCAATTGCGCGACCAGCGGAAACGGCAGGCGCTTGATTTCCTCGACCGACTGCTGTGCCGCCGTAGTCCACGGCTTGAGCCGGTTGGCGACCAGGCCGACCGCAACCTTGCCGCGCTTGATTTTCGGCAAGGCCGCGACTTCAGCCAGAAACGCCTCGCTGGCTTCCAGGTCGATGCGCGACGGCAGCACCGGGATTACCAGCGCGTGCACATCGTCCAGCAGTTCAGCCAGTTCGTTCGCGCGGATGCCGGCCGGCGCGTCGACGACGATGCGCTGCGCGTCCTGCGGAATTCGTGCGGACCATCCGCTCTTCACGCCCGAGATTGGCAGCACCGGCGCCGCGAAGCCGACGCGTTTTTCGGCCCAGTGCATGCTGGAAGCCTGGCGGTCGGTATCGACAAGAACGGTGTTCTTGCCGTCGAGGGCATAGTACGCAGCGAGGTTGGTCGCGATGGTCGTCTTGCCGCAACCACCCTTCGAACTTGCCACCAGAATTCTCAGCATATGCCAATCTCCGTGTGGACACGCGTGGGAAGCCGTCTTGAACCTGCCGCGCAACGAGCTTTGAGACGGCCGTCGGGCAAGCGTACATCGCCGCAGCGGAACGCGAAAGCTCGCGGTGTATGCACCGCCCGTCTAATGGGCAGGCGGCATCACGGTCGGATCGCGCGCCACCGCGTTCGGATTTGCCTGTTGCGGCTGCCAGCCGGCCGGTGGTTCCGTCGACAGATGCTGGTTGCGCAGGAGCGCGGTCACGGTGGCCAGTTCGTTGCCGTTCTCGTGCAACAGGTCCACGTAGGTCTGCGACAAGGCCTCGTCGCGCGCAAAACGTGCGCTGACTTCGAGAAACTGCTGCCGCTGCCAGGCGCTGGCGCGCATGCGTGCGCGCAGCACGTCGCGGGCGGTGCCGGGCGGCAGCAGGCTGTCCTCGATGCTGAAACCGACGGACTGCGAACGGTAGGTGCCGCCGGACTCGAACAGATGCGCAACCGCCAGACAATCGGCAACCAGCGCTTCATCGGTGTCGTTCTGCTTGCGGCACATCTCGCCGAGGCGTGCGAAGTTCGGCATGAAACCGCCGCCAATGGTGGTGGCCAGATTCACGCGGGCCGCCGTCGTGTTGAGGCCATGACTGAGTACTTCATCCGGCACGGGCAGGATCTGCAGCGCGCGATATACGGCGAGCACGCCGGCCGCGGAGAAGTCGTCGAAGCGCGTGGCCTGGGCCATGCTGGTCAGCACCGCGCGCGCCTGACCCGGGGCATTTGCCGCGTACAGCGCCGGCAGCCACGCAGCGGCGTTGTTGCCATCGAGCTGCTCCAACCGGGTGGCGGCTTCGCCGTGACACGATGTGCCCTTCGCGCCGCATTCGAGAAAGGTCGAAACCCACCAGACGAACGGAACGTCGGCACCAAACTTCTGCGCGCGCTTGATCAGCGAGGGTGATTTCAGGGCGGCCGGCCGGCTCTTGTCTTCGCTGTCGGCGTAAGCCAGTTCGGCGGCCGCGGCGAGCAGGTCGGCGTCCGCACGCAACGCCAGCAAGCTGACCAAATCGCGACGAAACTGTTCGAAGCGTTTCTGCTCGGCTTGTGCCGAAGACGCGGCTGCGGCCTTTGAATTGATCGCGGGCGCTGCCGGCTCCGGGGCCATCGGCGCTTCGGCCGGCGCCGGCTCCTCCGGTGACGCCGGCGACTCCGGTTGTGGCGGCGCCGTCTCCGCTTGCGGTGGCGGTGTGTCCTGCTGCTGCGGCGGTTCCTGCTGCGGCAGAGTTTGCGCCATTGCCGCGGCCGACAACATGGCCAGAGTCAGAGCCAGGGATCGCAGCATGGGATGGTCCGCCAAAGTACGAAGTCAGGCAGTCTACCTGCCCCTTCGATTAGCGGCAGCTTAATACCCGGCGGCCTGGCCGTCCTTGCGCCCTTCCGAGGCGCCGTGCCAGACGCCGTTTTTCGCATCCCACATGATCGCCTGGTAACCGCCGTACGGGCCGTCGGCAAACGTCACATGATGGCCTTTTTCCATCAGTGCGCGGATCGTCTCGTAGGAAAACCCGGACTCGAGTTCGACCTCGCCGCCGTCCTTCATCGCCAGATTCTGACCCTCCGGCTCGGTGTCGCCTTCGTGCTGGATGCGCGGTGCATCGCCGGCTTCCTGCAGGCCCATGCCGAAATCGATCAGGTTCATGACGATCTGCGCGTGGCCCTGCGGCTGCATGCCGCCGCCCATGACGCCGAAGCTGATCCACGGCTTGCCGTCCCTGGTGACGAAGCTCGGGATGATCGTGTGGAACGGTCGCTTGCCCGGCGCGAACGAATTCGGATGTCCTTCCTTCAATACGAACAACTGGCCGCGGTCCTGCAGGATGAAACCCAAGCCCGGCGGCGTCATGCCCGAACCCATGCCGCGGTAGTTCGACTGGATCAGAGAGACCATGTTGCCCCACTGGTCCGCGGTCGTGAGATAGATCGTGTCGCCGTGCTCGAGCGGTGCATGTCCCGCCTCGACCGAACGCATCGCATGGTCCATCGAGATCTTCTTGCGCTGCTCGGCGGCGTAGTCCTTCGACAGCAGCTTGTCGACCGGAGTCTTGTAAAAATCCGGATCGGCGTACAGATGCGCGCGGTCTTCCCAGGCGAGCTTCTTCGCCTCGACGAACAGGTGCACGTGCTCAGGGCTGCCGAACCCGTACTTCTTCAGATCGTAGCCTTCGAGCACGTTGAGGATTTCCAGCGCGGCCAGGCCCTGGCCATTCGGCGGCAGTTCCCACACCTCGACGCCGCGATAGCTGCTCGAGATCGGCTCGACCCATTCGCCCTTGTGCGCGGCCATGTCTTCGTACGACAGGAATCCGCCGTTGGCCTTGAAATAGTCGCCGACGACGTGTGCGATCCTGCCTTTGTAGAACGCGTCGCGACCGCCGTCGGCGATCGCCTGCAGCGTGTTCGCCAGATTGGGATTTTTCCATATTTCCCCTTTTTCCGGAGCGCGGCCGCCGAGCGTCATCTGTTCGACGAAGCCGGGAAACTTGCTCAGGAGCGGCACCGAGAGCTGCCAGTAACGTGCAATCAGTTCGGTTACCGGAAAGCCTTCGCGCGCGTAGCGGATCGCCGGGGCGAGATCGTCCTTCATCGGTAGCTTGCCGAAGCGGTCGTGCAGCGCGAACCAGCCGTCGACTGCGCCCGGTACGTTGACCGGCAGCGGCCCATGCGCCGGGATCTCCTTGATGTTGTGGTCGGCGAAATACTGCAGCGTCAGCGCTCTCGGCGAACGGCCCGAGCCGTTGTAGCCATACAACTTCTTCGTCTTCGCATCCCAGACGATCGCGAACAGATCGCCGCCGACACCGTTCGACACCGGTTCCATCAGGCCGAGCGCGGCATTTGCCGCGATCGCTGCGTCGACTGCCGTGCCGCCTTTCTTCAGGGCGTCGAGCCCTATCTGCGTCGCCAGCGGCACCGACGTCGCGACCATGCCGTGGGTGGCGAGTACTTCGGAACGCGTGGCAAAAGGTTTGCCAGTGACGCGGTCGCCGGCGTGCGCGGCAATGGCGAGCAGGCAACAGGCAGCAGCCACAAGCGCGCGTGTCATGATGTCCCCTTGAATCGAATCGAATTTGAGCTTACACCGAACTTATGCGGTCGACTTACATCCCATTCCCATGTTCGCTTCGCTGAAGCGGCGCGCACGACGCTTTATGACCGCCCCGAGCGGCACGCGCTTTCGCGCCTATCACGCGCGCCTGAAGCAGCGGCCGAGCCTGATGCGTACGCTGCTCGCAATCGGTAGCGGCCTGATCCTGCTGGCGCTCGGCCTCGTTCTGCTCGTGCTGCCGGGGCCTGGCCTGCTCGTCGCCGCGATCGGTGCGGCGCTGATTGCCGGCGAGTTGCTGTGGGTGGCGCGGTTGCTCGACCGCGTCGACCTTTGCATAACGACGAAATGGAAGCTTTGGCGCCGCCGCTAGCTCCTGCTAGTCCTGCCTTGCCGCATGCAGCTGCGCCGCCCGGTCCTGCTGCAGGCGCTTTTCGGAGAACGGCGACATCTTGTCGACCCAGTCATCGGGTGGCGTCGCGGCTCCGCCAGAGCGCACGACCGCGCGGCGCAGCGCCTCGATCTCGCTGCCGGTTGCAAACCAGTCGGTCATATATGCGATAAGCGCGTCTCCGGCGGAAGGATCACGCAAGCTTTCGAGTGCCATCATCGTTGCGCTCGACTGGTCGAACACCCAGTCCAGCTCTCGAGCCAAGAGAACGTCGTCGTTGCTGAAGGTGTTCGACACGCGCAGCACGGCCATGCCGAGGTGATTCGCGACAACTGTGTCGCCGCGCGCGGCCATCAGCCGCCCGACGGCTGCGCAGTCCGCCTTGCGCGATGCGTTCGCGCCGGTAGCCGGGTCGATCCGGCACGCGGCGACGAGACCCTGAAACGCCGGCAGCGCAATCGCCGACGCGACGGCCATCGCGATCGTGTAGGGCAGCACACTCGGCGATTGCATGAACTCGGTTCCTGGTGTCGGCGGCAGCGCTGGCGCGGGCGTGCGCTGGTAGACCTCCACGACAGCCTGCGCCAAATCGGTGAGGTGGCCGTCGAAGCGACCTGCTGTCGCCATTCGGTGCAATGCCTCATCGACCGCAGCGGCATCCTTGCGCTTCTGTGCCGCCATCAAGTCGTGCAGCCAGACCGCGGCGTTGTCGGGCTCCGTGCTCTTCAGCCCTTGAAGCGCGCTCGCCGCAATCGCGTCGATCGCGCCCTCAACCCGGCGTCGCGCGGCAATCCACTGGACCAGCGCGTCGCCCGGCGCGGCATCGACGGCACGCTTGAGCAAGGCGTCGCGTTCCGGCCCGGTACTCGTCGCGCCGGTAAAGTCGAGGACTGCGACCAGCGCCCAGTCGCGCGGCTGCGGACTGTGGCGCAGCCCGTCGAAAATCCGGTTTTGGTAGTCCTTCCAGGCGCGTTGCGCCATTTCAGCCTGCGGGTCCGCGGCGACTGCGGCTTGTTGATCGATGCCGTAGTCCGGTGTCGAGTAGGCCGGCGCTTCGGTCGTCGGCGCCGGGCCATCACACGAACCGCTGGCTTTCTCGGAAGCTGCGCCGACACCGGCATGCATCATCCCGGCCGCGAAGAGCAATGCCAGGTAACCCGATTGCAAGAGCCTCATGCGTGCAATCCTCGTCAGCCAGTCCATTCGCGACGAAACAAGTATACCCGCAGCGCCGCTACTTTTTCGCCGCCAGCGCATCGGCCAGCCCGGGCACGAGATCCGCGCCGGCCGGGACGGTGATCGTCGATCCGGCGAAATCGCTGCCGATCGGTTCGACGCGTCCGCCCAGACACTTGCTGGCAAGAAAGTCCTCGGTCACCGCATTGAACGCCGTGTTGTTCTCGGGCCGGCGGAAGCCATGGCCTTCATCCGGAAACAGCACGTAGGTCACCGGGATGTTCTTCGCCTGCATCGCCTTGACGATCTGCTCGGACTCGTTGACGTTGACGCGTGGATCGTTTTTGCCCTGGCCGATCAACAGCGGCTTCTTGATCTGGTCGGCATAGGTCAGCGGCGAACGTTCCTTGAGCAGCTTGCGGCCGTCTTCAGTGTCGGGGTTGCCCATGCGCGTGTAGAACTGCGCACGAAACGCCGTCCAGTACGGCGGAATACTCTGCAGCAGTGTGAACAGGTTCGACGGACCCACGATGTCGACGCCGCAGGCGAATGTGTCCGGCGTCATCGTCACGCCGGCCAGCGTCGCGTAGCCGCCATAGCTGCCGCCCATGATCGCGACTTTGTCCTTCGCGGTGATGCCTTGCTCGATCGCCCAGTCGACCGAGTCGAGCAGATCGTCGTGCATCTTGCGCCCCCACTGCAGGTCACCGGCGTTGACGAACGCCTTGCCGAAACCGGTCGACGCACGATAGTTGACGCTGAGCACCGCATAGCCGCGATTGGCGAGCCACTGGTGATAGGCGTTGTAGCCGTAGTCGTCGCGACCCCATGGGCCGCCGTGCACGAACAGCACCATCGGCAGCGGATGCGACGACTTGCCGCTGCCCGATGGATCGGCTTCGGTCGGCAGCGTGTAGTAGCTGACGAGTTTCAAGCCATCGCGCGCCGGGATCGCGATCGGATGCATGACCGCGAGTTTCTGCTGCGCCAGCGCCGGGCGCACGTCGAACCAGAACGTCGCCTTGCCGGCGCCGCGATCGTAGAGGTAATACTTCGGCGACGCGTCCGAGCGCGTCAGTACGACGACCCAGTACTTGTCGTCGTCGCTCTGGCTGACGACATTGACATCGCCGTCGCCGAGCGTCTTCAGATAATCGAAATCCTTCTGGATGGCCGGATCGAGCACGCTCCACTCGGTGCGCAGGTAGTCGACCGACACCGCGCGCGCGACGCCGGTCTTCGGATCGGCAAGGATGCCGCCGACATCGGCGCGCGTATCTTCGTGGACGACGCTGCGCTTGCCGCTGGCCCAGTCCACGGCGAACAGTGCCGCCGTGTCGCGCTCGCGGCTGTCGAGCACATAGAGCGTCTTGCCGTCGCGCGTGAAGCCTAGAGCGTTGGTCGACAGCGAATCGGCCTGGGGCACCTTGCCGTACGGCTTCCAGGACTTGCCGTTGCGCTTGAACCATTCGCTGCTGCCGTCGTCCAGCGACTTGCTCGCCAGGCGCAGGTTGAAGTCATCGTCGGTCGTGAAACCGGCGTAGCTGTCGTTCTTGATCAGGCGTTCGCGCTTGCCGTTGCGCAAGTCGATGCGGATCGGATCGAAGTACTTTGCGTTGCGATCGTTGGCATTGATCAGCACCTCGTTCGGATGCTTCGGCGTCAATCCGCCCAGATCGGCGCGCGCGTTCTTGAACGGCGTCAGATCGGTCTGCTTGCCGCTGTCGAGGTCCACGCTGTAAATGTGGAAATTTTCGTTGCCGCCTTCGTCCTGGGGGTAGAGCAGGTGCTTGCCGTCGTAGGCGAAGTTGAAGTTGCGTACGCCGCGCTTGCGATCATGCGTGATGACCTTGGCCTGGTCCGGATGCTCGCGCGGCGCGACGAACACGTTGAGCACGCCCTCGTCCGGCGCGACGAAGCCGAGCCAGCGGCCGTCGGGACTGATCTCACCGGCGGCACGTTCGGGATTGCCGAACAGCACCTTGCGCGGAATCAGCGGCGGCGGCGCGATGCTTGCCGGCGCGCTCGCGGCACCTTTTGCCGCAGGTTCCGATTTGCCGGATTGCGACGTGGCGCACGCGGCGAGCAGCAGCGAGCAGCTGGAGGCGAGAGCAATCGAGCGAAGCGGCATGCGCATGGCTATTTCCCTTCAGTGTTCTGGTCGGCCCCCGATTCTACACATCCGCGCTGCCGCGGGCCGCCCTTCACGACGCCGGCCCAGTCGTTCACACTGCGCGCGCAGATCAATGCACGGGTAAGGCCGCGGGCGTCAACGCGCCGTCCGGCTGCATGATCAAGGCGATAGTTTCCGGCACCGCCGCGCCGATCGTGACGCGCCCAGCCAGCGCGGCGCTGCGGTAGCTGGGTACGTTGTTGACCCAGCGTTCCAGCATCCACGCATCGGCGGCGCGCGCCGTGTCGACGCGCAACGGTTGCGCATGGCTCGCGATCGCTGCAACGAGGTCGCTGTGAAAGCGCTGCTCGATCGCGCCGACCTCGCGCATGCGCAGCATGACCTGTGCGCCGTGCACGCCGGCTATCGCCCCGGCGGCGAACAGCAGGCTGCGCGCACCGGGGCCGCACCGACGCCAGGCGCAGGCGATGACGCCGATGCCGGCCGCACTGGCGAGGTAGGCATATTGATCGAAGCTGCGCTCCAGCACGAGTACAGGCGCCAGCGCGAGCGTGCAGACGAGTGCCCAGGTTGCCGCAAGGCGCCAGTGCGTGCGCAACAGTGCGAGCACGATGACGCCGACGCATGACCCGGCCAGACCAAGACGCAGCAAGCTTCGACCGAGGCTCGGTCCGACCTCGAACAACGGCGGCAACCACGGAAACAACGCGTACTCGGCCAATCGCGCCGGCACGTTCGCCAGAGTCCATGCGTACCCGGCGCTGCCTGCGGCGGTAAACCAGAGTGCTGGCAGGCGCAGGATAAGATAGCCGGCAACGATCAACGCCGCCGGCATTGCCAGCAACGGCCACCGGCGTGGTTGCCGCGCAAGCGCAACGATCGCCCACAATGGCGGCAGCACGATGGCCGATTCCTTCGCCAGCAGCGCGAGCAGCGTCAGCAGTGCGAGAACGAACGCGACAACGCGTGCCCGCGTCGGTGGACGGTCGGGCGCGAGCAACGCCAATGTGCCGAGCAGGCCGAACAGCAGCACGAGCAGATCGGCGAGCGTGCCGGTCCAGCCGTGCGTATAGGCAACGTAGGGCGACAGCACGAACGCAATGGCGGCGACCACCGCGGCGTTGCGTTCCGCGCCGAATGCACGTACGCCGACAGCCAGCAGCAGCGCATTGACGGTGCCGAGCACGACAAATACCGCGTGCATTGCGTAGGCATGCGCCGCCAGCGCATGCGCAATCACCAGCCACAGGTTGAACGTCAGTGGCCGGTACTGGAAGACGCGCCAGTCGAACCAGGCATGCCAAGGCAGCTCGGAGAACGCCGGCACGTCGGCGCGGGCCCACCACTGCAGCTCATCGAAACTCAGGTAGCCGACGTTGAAGATCAGCGGCAATTGCAGCAGCAACAGCAGCGTTGCCAGCCACGGCAACGCGACGCCCCGGTGCGGGAAGCGTGGCGCAAGCGTCGCGGCGGCCGGCTGCACGCGCGCGCGAACTCAAGCAAAAGCGCGCAGCAGGAACTCCGGCTCGGCGAGCGCAGCCTTGTGGATCTCGGCGTTGTAGTACTGCGTCGCGAACGGCTTGGTTGCCGCGCCGCGCTCGCGGAACGTCGACAGGTCGCCGCCCTTGCGCGCCAGGGTCGCGCTCCACCAGCCGGTTGGATAGCACGGCTGCGGAAACGTCAGCGTGCGCAGCGCACCGAAGCCGGCAAGCTTCAGCGCGTTGCGGATCGACTTCAGCAGCGGCAGGTGTGCGAGCGGCGATTCGCTCTGCTGCACGAGGATGCCGCCGTGGCGCAGTGCGAGCAGGCACGTGCGATAGAACGCCTCGTTGAACAGCCCTTCGGCCGGCCCGATCGGATCGGTCGAATCGACGATGACGATGTCGAGCGATTCAGGCTCGCATTCGGCCATCCACTTGATGCCGTCGACGAACAGCAGTTGCGCACGCGGATCGTTGTTCGACTCGCACAGTTCCGGGAAATAGCGTTCGGAAAGGCGCGTGACGCGTTCGTCGATCTCGACCTGGATCGCGCTTTCGACTTCATCGTGCTTGAGCACTTCGCGCAACGTGCCGCAATCGCCGCCGCCGATGATGACGACGCGCTTGGCGCGCGGATGAGTGAACAGCGCCGGGTGCGACATCATTTCGTGGTAAAGGAAATTGTCGCGGCCGGTGACCATCATGCAGCCGTCGATGACCATGACGTTGCCCCAGTCGGTGCTCTCATAGATCTCGATCGCCTGGAACGGCGTCTGCTCGGCATGCAGCCTCTGCTTGACGCGAAAACCGATCGACGAGCCGGAATAGTCGTGATTCTCGTTGAACCAGGTTTGCTCTTGGTCCGTCATGAGTCAAATAAATTGCGATCGTAGAACGGGCGCCGATTGTAGCGGTTCTGCAGACGGTAAACATGCGCGGGCCGCGACGCTACAATAGCGGGGTCCTGTCGGTCCCGCGGCGTCCAGGCTTCCGACCACAGGTTCTTTAGTCGTCAAGGCCCGCCGCTGCGACGTTCTCATCTCGTTATCCGTGTGGAGAGACAACGATGACGAAGCAATGGAACGCGGACGCGGCGCGAGCGCAATACGCTATTTCGCACTGGGGCGAGGGTTACTTCGACGTGGACGAGCGCGGCTGCCTGAGCGTGCGGCCGCGCGGCGCGGGCGGCCCAGCGGTCGCGCTGCCCGAGATCGTCGAGGCGGCGCGCGCGCAGGGCTCGCGCCTGCCGCTGCTGGTGCGCTTCGCCGACATATTGCGCCACCGGCTCGAACGCCTGCAGGGTGCGTTTGCCAGCGCCATGCGCGAATGGAATTACGCCGGCGGCTACAGCGCGGTGTATCCGATCAAGGTCAATCAGCAGAAAGGCGTCGCCGGCGAACTCGCCGCAGCCGGCCGCGACGGCTTCGGCCTCGAGGCCGGTTCGAAGCCGGAACTGATGGCCGTGCTCGCACTCAGCTCGCCGGGCGGCATCGTCATCTGCAACGGCTACAAGGATCGCGAGTACCTGCGCCTCGCGCTGATCGGGCGCAAGCTAGGCCTCCGCGTGTTCATCGTCATCGAAAAACCCGCCGAACTCGCGCCGGCGATCGAGGAAGCCCGGGCGCTCGGCGTCGAGCCGCTGTTCGGCGTGCGCATGCGCCTGACCAGCCTCGGCGCAGGCAAGTGGCAGAACACCGGCGGCGAGAAATCCAAGTTCGGCCTCACGCCGCGCCAGCTGCTGACCCTGCTCGACCAGCTCAAGGCCGCGAATCTCACGCAGTCGCTGCAGCTGCTGCACGTGTTCATGGGCTCGCAGATTTCCAACGTACGCGACATCGCCGCCGGCATGCGCGAGGCGACGCGCTACTTTGTGGAATTGTCCAAACTGGGAATTCCGCTCGGCTACGTCGACGTCGGCGGCGGCCTCGGCATCGACTACGAAGGCACGCGCTCGCGTTCGGCCTGCTCCGTCAACTACGGCCTCGACCAGTACGCGACGACGGTCGTGCAGCCGCTGGCGGAAGCGTGCGCCGAGCACGGCTTCGCACCGCCGCACGTGATCAGCGAAACCGGCCGCGCCATGGTCGCGCACCATGCCGTGCTGGTGACCAATGTCAGCGATATCGAGCGCGCGCCGGAGGGCCGCGTTCCGCCGGCAGACGCCGACGAGCCGGCGGTGCTGCGCCGCTTGCGCGAGATCCACGGCGAGATCGACCAGCGCTCCGTCGTCGAGCTGTACCACGAAGCGCAGCATCACTGGTCCGAGGGGCACGCGCTGTTTTCGCTCGGCCAGATCACGCTGCGCGAGCGCGCACGCCTCGACGACTTGTACTACGCGATCGTGACCGCGTTGCGCCCGCGTTTGTCGCCGGCTGAGCGCGCGCATCGGCAGGCCCTGGACGAACTGAACGAGAAGCTGGTCGACAAGTACTTCGTCAACTTTTCCATCTTCGAGTCGATCCCCGACTCGTGGGCGATCGACCAGATCTTTCCGATCGTGCCGATCTCCGGTCTTGACCACGCGCCCGACCGGCGAGGCGTGATCGCCGACCTGACCTGCGACTCGGACGGACGCATCGATCACTACGTCGACGCCGAAGGTGTCGACGTCAGTCTGCCGCTGCACGCGCCGATTGCCGGTGAACCGTACCGCCTCGGCATCTTCCTCGTCGGCGCCTACCAGGAGGCGCTCGGCGACATCCACAACCTGTTCGGCGACACCGACGCAGTCAACGTGCGCCTGACCGACATGGGGACGTTCGAGTTCTCGCACGTGCGCCGCGGCGACACGACCGACGTGATGCTCGACTACGTCGGCTACGATCTCGCCACACTGCGCGCGGCGTATCGTGACAAGATCGCGGCGGCAGGCATCGAAGCCGCCATGGCCGAACGTGTCGGCGCAGCGCTCGAAGCGGGACTGACCGGCTATACATATCTGGCGGAAAGCGACAGCTTTTGAAGAAAATCAGTTGATGAAAACAACAGTCTGAGACCTCTGAAATTGCGGCGATGGGAGTGGTGACGTGAGTGAACTGAAAGCAGGATTTGTCGGTCTCGGCGCGATGGGCAACCCGATGGCCGGCCATCTCAAGCGCGCCGGCCTGCTCGTCGCCGTCAGCAATCGCACCGCGGCAAAGGCGCAGGCGTTCGCCGCGGAACACGGTGTGGCTGCACCGGCGACACTCGCGCAGCTTGCATCGCTGTGCGATGTGATCGCACTGTGCGTCAGCGCCGACGCCGACGTGCTCGGCGCCGTGCGCGAAATCGCCGCGGCGGCGAAGTCCGGCACGATCGTCGTCGATCACTCGACCGTGTCGCCGGAAACGGCGAAGCAGGCGCATGCGTTGATGCGGGAAGCCGGCGGCGATTTTCTCGACGCACCGGTGTCCGGCGGCGTCGAAGGCGCGAAGAACGGCAAGTTGTCGATCATGGTTGGCGGCGACGCGGCGACGCTGGCGCGCGCGCGACCGGTACTCGAAGCCTACGCTGCGCGCATCGGCCACATGGGACCGGTCGGCGCCGGGCAGAGCACCAAGGCGGTGAATCAGGTGCTGGTCGCCGGCATCGCGCAGGGCGTGTGCGAGGGCCTGGCGCTCGGTGAAGCGCTCGGCTTGAACCCGGATGTACTGCTGCCGACGCTGGCCAGCGGCGCGGCCGGCTGCTGGTTTCTCGACAAGCGCGGCGCGACGATGCTGCGCAACGAATTCGCCGGCGGCTTCAAGGCGGCGCTGCTGCACAAGGACCTCGGCATCGTGCGCGAGATTGCGCAGCGCGTCGGCACCGATCACAGCATCGTCGACAAGGCCATCGCCGATCTCGGTGAACTCATGGCGCAGGGTCGCGGCGACGAGGAGCATTCGGCCGTGATCCGGCTCAAGCGCGCGCAGCAAAAACGCTAGGGCAAGGCGGCGCGGAAGTGGGCATTTAGTCGCTTTACATTCGCCCGGTCGTGAACCGCAGGACAACGTAGCGGAACAGACACTGCGCGCGTTCACACAACCGCAGCATTTTCGATGCTACGTTTGGCTACACAGGGGTGTTCTTCGTGGCAGGGAGTAGGGCATGCACAAGACACCGCTGTTCGGGGCCGTCGCGGCCATTCTCGTAATTCTTGCTGATGCCATGACGCCGGCCGGCGCAACGGACTGGCTGCAGTTCGGTTACGACACTGCACACAGCGGTTTCAACCGCGCCGAAAAAGGCTACTCGACTGCGGCCAACACGATTGCCTATCACTACGCGCTGCCCGCCGGATCGAACAGCGCTGACAGTGCGCCGATCTATCTTGGCAACGTGACGACGAGTTCAGGCACGAAGAACATTCTCTTCATCCTGACCAACAACGGGACCTTTCTCGCGCTCGACGCAGATTCGACGACCCTCAACGTGCTGTGGTCGCAGCAGCCAACCGGCGGCGGCACGACGACGCGAGGTTTTGGCTCGGGCGCCATCGATCCCGATCTGCAGAGCGTGTATGTCTACGGATTCGACGGAAAGATCCACAAGTACCACGTCGCCGACGGAACCGAGGTCATGAGCGGCGGCTGGCCGGAGGTTTCCACATTGAAACCGGAAGTCGAGAAGGGCGCTGCCGGCCTGAGCATCGCGACGTCGCATGCCGGCGCGACCTATCTGTATTCGGTCACCGACGGTTACGTGGGCGACCAAAACGACTATCAGGGACACTTGACGGCGATCAATCTGGCGAGTGGCGCGCAAAAAGTCTTCAACAGCGTATGCAGCGACAAGACGATCCACTTCTGCAATAGCGCGCTGATGAGTTGCGTCAAGGCAACCAACGACTGCAGCTCCCGCCAGAACGGCATCTGGGGCAGGCCCGGCGCCATCTATGACGACGGCACCGACCGTGTTTTCATCACGACCGGCAACGGCCCGTACAACGCGAGCACCGGCGGATTCAACTGGGGCGACAGTGTGCTGGCGCTCAATCCCGATGGAAGCGGCTCCGGTGGAGGCATGCCGCTCGACAGCTACACGCCGACGACGTTCCAGAACCTGCAAAACACGGATGCCGATCTTGGCTCGGAGTCGATCGCCATCGTGCCGCCGCCGCCGGGAACGGCTGTGCAATATCAGCACATCGCGGTGCAGGCCGGAAAGGACGGTTGCGTGCGCCTGATCAACCTCGCCGACTTGAGCGGCCAGGGCGCACCCGCAAAGACCGGCGGCGAACTCGATGCGAAGGACCTGGTTTCGACCACCGCGCACTGCGCGACCGGTTCCGACGGTCCGGAGATCAAGCCGCAGCCGGCGGTCTGGGTCAATCCGGGCGATTCATCGAGCTGGATCTACGTAACCAGTTACAGCGACGGCTCGGCAATGTACAAGATCGTGCTGGACGGCAGCGGCAAGCCCTCGCTGGCGAAGCAGTGGCCGTCCGGAACCAACATGGCTCCCAGCGCCACGTCAGCGGTCGTCGCCAACGGAACGCTGTACTACATGTCCGGTAGTCAACTCGATAATTACCTAGTCGCGGTCGACGCCGCGACAGGCGCATCGCGCTCAGGCGGCGTCTGGGCGAGTACTTCGTTTTCGACCCAGCACTGGCAGAGCCCGATCATCGTCAACGGCCGCTTGTACTTGTTCAACGACAAATCACCATCGGAGCTGTGGGTGTTCCAGCTCGACGGCACATTCAAGAGCGGATTCGACTGAGTTTGAATTGCAGCGCCCTGAGCGTTGGCGCCGTGGCCTTCGCGCCTGATGGCAGGTTCCGCAATGGCTTTCAGTAGTCGGCGACGGTGACGCGACCGCGCTACTGGTTCGGCGCCTGCTTCATCGGAATCGCCTTGACGCCGTTGTCGGCCAGCGTCGACTTGGCCGTCTCGGTCTCGCTGGCGTTCGGATAGGGCCCGACGATGACGCGATTCCAGGTCTTGCCGTTGATCGTGATCGACTGCACTTTTGCCACAATGCCCAAAAGTGCAAGTTTTGCCTTCGCCTCATCGGCGGCCTTAGCCTCGGCGTACGAGCCGGCCAGCAGCACATAGCGCGTGCCGCTGTCGCCGGGTGCCGGCGACGTGGCGAGGGTCGCCTGTGTGCCCGCCGCGCCGGCCGCATTGCCGGCCTGCGCCTGCGCCATCGCCTGCTGCTGGCGCTGCTGCTCGGCGCGGGCCTTCGCCGACAGCTCGGCGTCTGGGATGACGACCTCCATCTCCGGCAACACGGAATAGAAATCGAAGGTCTTCTTCGGCGGCGGCGGCGGCTTCCTGCCGGCTTCGTCGGCGACCGCCTGTTCGGACTCCTTCGGCGCGGTGGCTTCGGGATTGGGCTGCGGCAGGTTCTTCTTGCGCAGCATCGGCGCCCAGTCCTTGATCAGCACCAGCGCGGACAAGGTCAGGCCGAGCAGCACACCGATGCCGAGCCAGACCCATGCCGGCCAGGACTGCTTTTCGTTGCCGCGGTATGCCTGTTTGCCGTGCCTTGCCGCCATTACATCTTCTCCGGTGCCGACACGCCGAGCAGATCCAGTCCATTCGCGATCACCTGGCGCGTGGCCATGGCCAGCGTGATGCGCGCGTCGCGCAGATCGGCGTCGTCGACGATGAACTGCTGTGCGTGGTACCACGTATGCAGTCCGTTGGCGAGCTCTCGCAGGTACTGCGCGATCAACTGCGGCTCGAGGTTCGCGACGGCAGCTTCGATGATTTCCGGGTAGCGCGCGAGTTCGACCATGACGGCGTTTTCGTGTTCGCTCGTCAGCAGCGCAAGTTTTGCCTGGCCATTGTCGCGATTCCAGGCAATGCCGCGCTCGGCCAGCTGGCGCTGCACGCTGCACACGCGTGCGTGTGCGTACTGGATGTAGTAGACCGGATTGTCGTTCGACTGCGACAAGGCAAGATCGATGTCGAACACCATCTGCGAATCGGACTTGCGCGCAATCAGGAAGTAGCGCGTCGCGTCGCGGCCGACCGTGTCGATCAGATCGCGCAGCGTCACGTAACCGCCGGCGCGCTTGGAGATCTTGACCTCTTCGCCGCCGCGCATCACGGTCACCATCTGGTGCAGCACGTATTCGGGCCAGTCCTTCGGGATGCCCATGTCCAGCGCCTGCAGGCCGGCCTTCACGCGCGTCAGCGTCGAATGGTGGTCGGCGCCGAGTTCCGTGATCGCGCGCCGGTAGCCGCGCTGCCACTTGGTCACGTGATAGGCGATGTCCGGCAAAAAATACGTGTAGCTGCCGTCGGACTTGCGCATGACGCGATCCTTGTCGTCGCCGAAGTCCGTAGTCTTGAGCCACAGCGCGCCGTCCTTCTCGTAGGTGTGGCCGTGGGCGACGAGTTCGTGCGCGGTCTGATTGACCAGGCCGTCGGTATACAACGACGACTCGAGGAAAAAAATGTCGAATGGCAGGACGCCGAATGCGCGCAAATCCTCGTCCTGTTCGTGGCGCAGCCAGGCGACGGCGAAGCGGCGGATGGCGTCGAGGTCATCGACGTTGCCGTTCGCGCGCACGTCGTGGCCGTCGGCGTGCACGCTTTCGCCGGCGAGGAACGCCTGCGCGACGTCCTTGATGTAGTCGCCGCGGTAGCCGTCGGCCGGCCAGCGCGGATCGTCCGGTTCGATGTTGCGGCAGCGCGCCTGCACCGACAAGGCAAGGTTGGTGATCTGCGCGCCGGCGTCGTTGTAGTAGAACTCGCGGGCCACGTGCCAGCCGGTCGCCGAGAACAGCCGCGCGAGGCAATCGCCGACGGCTGCGGCGCGGCCATGACCGACGTGCAAGGGTCCGGTCGGATTGGCCGAGACGAACTCGATCTGCATCTTGCGCTGCGCGCCGGAGTCGTTGCGGCCGTATTCCTGCGCGGCGGCGAGCACGCGGCGCACCTCTTCGTGGTAGGCCGTCGGACTCAGAAAGAAATTGATGAAGCCCGGGCCGGCGATTTCGACTTTGCTGATTTCGACCGATTGCGGTAACGCCGCGGCAATGGCTTGTGCCACTTCGCGCGGGTTGCGGCGCGCGGGCTTGGCCATGAGCATGGCGGCGTTGCACGCAAAATCGCCGTGATCGCGATTGCGCGTGCGCTCGATCACGAAAGCGGGAGGGACGTCCGGCGGCAACAAGCCTTCGGCCTGCACCTGGGCAATCGCCCGCAGGACGAGGTGGCGAAGCTGGTCTTTCACGCGTGAAATCTCAACGGGGCGGCCGCTATTGTAGTCAGGCATGCCGCAAAGCAGAAGATTCGGGCGAAAGCGGCCGAGCGGACGGCAATTCGTACAGCGCTGCGTTGTGGATAACTATGTGTGTAAATGGCCGGCGGGCGTGCCCGACAGGGTCTGCGAGTTGGGTTGCGCCGCGCTGTTTAACATTCAGGTATCTTTTTAATATATTGTTTTTGTTGGGAATTATGTCCGGCGTGGGCAGGGGCGACGCGCCGGCCATGTGCACATTTCAGCGAATGCAGCATTGTGTATAAATCCAGCGCATAAACGCTTGTCGCAGCGTAAGAATTTGGCAACATGGCGCCGCTAGAGTGACGCCGTTGCAAGTGCTTTTGTCGCGCGGCGTGCGGGATGCGCACGGCGCCCCGGGCGCAGGGAAGCGCCGGCACTTGCCCTTGCAGCATCAGCGCTCCGCGGCGTCAGGGAGGCGCGTCGCCCGCCGAGCAACGCGTCTAGTTCGCTTCGGACAGTAGAGCTCGAAAAGCGGCCAACACTTGTGTTCCATCCGCCGGCGCTATCAACGCGAACTGCGCCCGCAAGCGCGCCGTCAACACGACGAGCTTGTCGGCGTTGGCGCGCTTGGCCGCGTCGAAAACCTGCCGACCGTACTCCGAACTGAAGCGGTGCAGGTCGAAGAAATAACGCTCCTGGCCGTCGGTGAGGAAGGACAGCATCGGCTCGGCCGATGCCGGCGAGGCCAGATCGCGGCGGCTGCGCATCTGGATTTCCACGCACAGGCGCTCGGCGCTGGCCATGAACAGCGGAAACGGCTCGGCTACGTTTGCCGTATCGAGATCGGCCGCAATCAGCGCCAGATCGAGTGCGTGGCGCACGCGTGCGTCGTCACGCCACCCAGCCGCGTGCTTGTCGAGCTTGGCCTCGAGCTTGTGCGCCATGGCGCCGCCGGACTGCACGACGAGTTCGGCCGGGTTGTATTCTTGCGTCGCGGTCGGCGGGCGCGCGTCGAAGGTACTGCCTGAGATCATCAGCTCCAGGCTCGAGAACAGTTCCGGATTTGTCTGCGGGGTGAATCCGCAGGCGGCCATGATGCGGAAGGCTTCCTCGACACTTGCGCGCTCGTTGCTGCCGATGCCGGCGTGGAACTCGGGTGCCTCGCGCTGACGCAGGTCATGCGTCGCCGCGAACAGGGACAGGCGGAACCAGTCGCGCAGCGTCAGCCGGTCTTCGCCGACCGCATCCATGATGCGGTCAATGCGCGGTCCAAGGATTTCGAGGATATGGCCTTCGTTGTGGTAGGCGTGGAAGTCGTCGCCCCAGCTGCCATGGCGGAACGCCAGTCGGCAGAAGGCCATCAGAAGTGCATCCTCGGCGCGCTCGATCGTCTCAGACGCCGCCACGGCCACGGCTTTCGCCAGGCGCTTGCGCCGATGCTCGAGCAGCACGAGGACATCGGGCCGGCGGGCCCTGACCAGCGCGCGCGCCGTTCCCGGATCGGGCACTCGGCTTTCGATTGCGTCGGCGGGATATTCCCGCGGGTATGCAAATATCACGGCCGCTGCCATCCTCCCCGTTGCGGCAGTATAGCCGGGGATCCGGCGGTTATAACCAGCCGCGCTCGGCGAGGGAGAGCGCGTTGCCGCTGCCGATGATGAAATGGTCCAGAACGCGCACTTCGATCAGTTCGAGTGCCTGGCGCAGGTGGCGCGTGATCTCGCGGTCCGCCTGGCTCGGCTCGGCAACGCCGGAAGGATGGTTGTGGGCGAAGATCACCGCAGCGGCGTTGTGCGTCAGGCAGCGACGCACGACTTCGCGCGGATGCACGCTGGCACCGTCGATCGAGCCGCGGAACAGCTCTTCGCAGGCGATGACGCGATGGCGGTTGTCGAGGAACAAGCAGGCAAAGACTTCGTACGGAAACGCGGCGATGCGCGCGCGCAGATAATCGGCGCACGCAGCCGGGTGCGTCAGCGCATCCGGCCGGTTCAGGTCGCAGGCCAGATAACGCCGGCCCAGTTCGAGCGCCGCCTGCAGCCGGCAGGCCTTGGCCGGACCGATGCCGGGCTGCGCCGACATGGTGCCGATATCCAGTTCCAGCAGGGCCTTGAGGCTGGTGTGCGCGCTGAGCAGATCGCGGCCGACATCGACCGCCGTTTGCCCGCGCCTGCCCGAGCCGATGAACAGGGCCAGCAGTTCGGCATCGGAAAGCGCGGCAGCGCCGCGTGCCAGCAGCTTTTCGCGCGGTCGTTCACTCGCGGGCCAGTCGCGGATCGTCATGCAGGATCGCCGGTTTGGGTTCGATGCGTCGCGTGACGCCGTTTTGCGACGAGATGGCGACGCACAGGAGAGTCTGACCCAGCCGTTTGTCCCGCGGCAGTCGGAAACACGACGAATTCCGGTAAGCTATCTGCCGCTCGATCTGTCAGCAGAATTCCTACATGGGCAACTCCGCGCTGGCCAACCTGCGCATATTGCTGGGCGTCTCCGGCGGCATTGCCGCCTACAAGTCCGCCGAACTCGTGCGCCGCCTGCGTGATGCGGGCGCCGAAGTGCGCGTCGTGCTTACGGAAAATGCCGCGCGGTTCGTCTCGCCGCTCACGTTTCAGGCGCTTTCCGGACAGCCGGTGCGCAGCGGGCTGTGGGACGAGGCGGCCGAGGCGGCGATGGGCCACATCGAACTCGCGCGCTGGGCGCAGCGCATCCTGATTGCGCCGGCCAGCGCCGACCTGATCGCGCGCCTCGCCCACGGCTTCGCCGATGACCTGCTGACGACGCTATGTCTCGCCAGCGCCGCCCCGCTGGCAATCGCACCGGCGATGAACCAGCAGATGTGGTCGCACGCCGCGACGCAGGCCAATGTCTCGACGCTGCGCGAGCGCGGTGTCGATCTGCTCGGTCCGGCAGCCGGCAGCCAGGCCTGCGGTGAGTTCGGCGCGGGCCGTCTGCTCGAGGCCGATTCGATCGTCGCGGAAATCGCAGCGCTGCATGGTCCGAAAATACTGAGTGGCGCGCGCGTGCTGGTCAGCGCCGGACCGACCTACGAAGACATCGACCCGGTGCGCTTCATCGGCAACCGCAGTTCCGGCCGCATGGGTTTTGCCGTCGCGCGCGCGGCGGTCGAACAGGGTGCGCGCGTGCAGCTGGTCGCCGGACCGGTGCATCTGCCGACGCCCGCGGGCGTCGAGCGCACCGACGTGCGCAGTGCGCGCGACATGCGCGCCGCCGTCCTGCGACAAATTCCACAAAGCGACATTTTCATATCGGCCGCCGCAGTCGGCGACTACCGGCCCGGCGAGGTCGCCGCGCACAAGCTGAAGAAACGCGGTGCCGATCTGACCCTGACGCTGAACGAGAATCCCGACATCCTGGCCGAGATTGCCGCCTTGCCGAAGCGGCCGCTGCTGGTCGGGTTTGCCGCCGAGACCGAGAACGTCGAGGCCTACGCGCGCGCGAAGCTGACGCGCAAGAAGCTCGACCTGATCGCCGCGAATCTGGTCGGCGCGGATCTCGGCTTCGACTGCTCCGACAATGCGCTGACTTTGTTCTGGGCCGGCGGCTCGGAAGATCTGGGTCGAGCGGACAAGCCGGTACTGGCGCGAAGGCTGATCGAACGCATCGCCGGTTTCTACGCGAAGCGCAAGCCGAAGACGGCACGCCGGAGCGCGAAGTGATCGATATCGAGCTGAAGATTCTCGACGCGCGTCTGGGTAAGGAGATTCCGTTGCCGGAACCGGCCACGGTGGCGTCCGCGGGTATGGACTTGCGCGCGGCGATCGACGCGCCGCTGACGCTCGAGCCGAATCAATCGACCTTGATATCCACCGGCCTGGCGATTCATATCGGCGACCCGGGCTATTGCGCCGTGATCCTGCCGCGCTCGGGGCTGGGTCACAAGCAGGGCATCGTACTCGGCAATCTCGTCGGGCTGATCGACGCGGATTACCAGGGACCGCTGATGATCTCGTGCTGGAACCGCGGTGGCGCGCCTTATACCATTGCGCCGGGGGACAGGATCGCACAACTGGTGATCCTGCCGGTCGCGCACGCACAATTTCGCGTGGTCGAACAATTCGCCGCAAGTCAGCGCGGCAGCGGCGGGTTCGGTCATTCCGGGCTGGCATAACTTCAAGCGTGGCGACGGCGAAGGTCTCATGGCAAGCGTGAAGCAACCGGGCATCAAAGTGGGGTCGGCACGGAAGCCCGCGGGCGTTCTGGCGGGTATCCGGCGGGTCACCGATGCCGGCGAGCGCAGGCGCGACATCCTCGGCGCGATCGGCCTCCTGTTCGTCGCCGGCTTGTTCGCCTGGCAGGCCTTCGTGATTTTCGACAAGGGCCGCATTGTGGCCCAGATCGACCAGGTCACGAAGTGGGAGGTGCATGAGCTGGGCGAGCAGGTTTCGACGATCCGTCAACGCGTCCTGCAGGCCGTCAACAGCGCTACGGTGACCGCGGCGCTGATCGCTCCGGGAGACGATTCGCGGCGCAACGCGGGAGTTGTTCTGAAGCAATGGCTGCCTGAATTGATTTCAGTGGAGTTCT